>JBILNB010000046.1:0-37424 GCA_044375195.1 Rubrivivax sp.
GCGAGGTGCCGTAGCCGAGCACGAGCTCGCAGCCCTCGCACAGCGGCGCTTCCAGATCCTCGAGCCTGAACTTGCTGCCCGTGCCGGAGACGTTGGCCGAGGAGCCCATCAGCGGGCGGCAGCCCTCGAGGCTCATGCGCGCGAGCTCGTTGTGCAGCGGCCCCGCGTTCATCAGCAGGTCCATCGTGCCGTTCTTCGACGAGCGCCGCAGCGCGCCGAACTCCACCGTGCGCAGCCAGTCGTGGTCGGCGCGGAACGGCGCCACCACCGACAGCGGCAGGTCGTGGTCCAGCGTCAGGCACTTCACGAGGCTGCGGTCGCGCTCGCCGACCTCGAAGACCTCGGTGAAGATGTCCCAGTTGCCGATCACGCCGTTGGGCTTGGTCTGCGGGCGCTTCTTGAGCGCGTAGATGCGCTCGACGCCCAGCGCGGTGTGGGCGAAGATCGCGTACGACACCGACAACGGCAGGATGGCCACGCCACCGGCGCTCATGACGCGGAAGGCGCGGCGCGCGTCGGCGCGCTGGGTGGGCAGGTCGGGCTCGGCCCGGCGGTCGATCAGTTCCATGGGTGGCGGGGGGGGTCGAAGAGGGTTGCGACGCGGGCAGCCACCTCGAGCAGGCGCCCGTCCTCGTAGCGCGGGCCGACGAGTTGCAGGCCCAGCGGCAGGCCCTCGGGGCTCCACAGCACGGGCAGGCTCACGCAGGGCACCTGCAGCGCCGTCCACAGGCGGTTGAACACGGCCAGGCCCTGGGTGTGCAGACCCACGGGCGCCACGCCCGGCGCGCTCAGGGTGAGCGCCCCGTCCAGGCCGTCGAGCGCGCGCTCGAAGTCCATGCGGCAGCGCGCCACCGCGTCCAGCGCGGCGCGCAGGCGCGCCGGGGTCAGGCCGAGGTGGTTGCCGAGCTTGCGCTGGAACTCCTCGTGCAGCAGCGCGGGCGCGGCAAGCATCTCGGGCCGGAAGGCGCTGCGCCCGCCGTCCTGCATGATCTCGTCCTGCCAGGTGTTGATGGCCGCGTGCTCCGGCCCGAGCTCGCAGGGCACGAGCGTCACACCCGCGGCCGACAGGCGCGAGAGCGCGCCCTCGAAGGCCTGCTGCGCGGCGGGCTCGGCCTGGTCCCAGTACGGCGTGCGGCACACGCCCAGGCGCAGCGCGCGCGCCGGCCCGACAGCCCGCGCGTCCTCGTCGGGCTCGGAAAGGCCCCAGGCCTGCCACAGCAGCAGCAGGTCGTCGACGCTGCGGCCGTACAGGCCCACGGTGTCGAGGTGGGCCGCGAAGCTCTTGATCCCGTCGAACGGCAGGCGCCCCCAGGTCGGCTTCATGCCGAAGACGCCGCAGAACGCGGCCGGCCGGATCGTCGAGCCGCCGGTCTGCGTGCCCAGCGCCAGCGGCACCATGCCGTCGGCCACCGCCGCACCCGAGCCCGACGACGAACCCCCGGGCGTGCGCGCCTGGTCCCAGGGGTTGCGCGTGGGCGGGAAGCGTCCGCCGCAGGCGAACTCCAGCGTCTGCGTCTTGCCCAGGATCACGGCACCCAGCGCCCGCAGCACGGCCACGCAGTGGGCGTCCTCCGCCGGCGGGAAGGCCAGCGGCGAGGCTGCGTTGCCGCCCGCGGCCGACAGCCCGCCCTCGTAGACGGGGGAGTTGAAGGTGGTCGGCAGGTCGCGCGTGCGGATCACGTCCTTCAGGCCGACAGGGATGCCGTGCAGCACGCTGCGCCGCGGCTCGCGATCGCGTGCCCGGGCCTGGGCGATGGCTGCATCCGCATCAAGGTGGGCCCAGGCGTGCACGTCACCTTCACGCTGGGCGATCCGGTCCAGGCAGGCCCGCACGTAGGCCTCGCTGCTGAGGGCGCCCTGCGCCATGCGGGCGCTGGCCTCGGCGGCCGACCACTGCCATGCGTCCAAAGGGAGAGTCTCCTGGCTGCCGGTGGCCACGCTGGGCAAGCCCGGCATTGTTCTGTCACGTCTGGCCGGATTCTAAGCAGGGGGCCCCTGAGAGCCTGAGAAGTTTTCCCCCATGCGTCCCGGCGCGCGCCACGGAGCCCAAGGCGCGGACCCTGCTCTCAGGCGCGCCCGCCGAACAGATCGCGCGCGACGATCTCCTTCATGATCTCGGTCGTGCCGCCGTAGATGCGCTGCACCCGGGCATCGACCCAGGCGCGGGCGATCGGGTACTCGCGCATGTAGCCGTAGCCGCCGAACATCTGCAGGCAGCGGTCGAGCACTGAGAACTGCATCTCCGAGCACCAGTACTTGGCGATCGACGCGGTGGCGGTGTCCAGCCGGCCTTCGAGGTGGCGCCACATGCAGTCGTCGAGGAAGGCGCGCGCGACCCGCGTGTCGGCATGCGCGTCCACGAGCTGGTGCCGCAGCACCTGGCGCTGGGCCAGCGGCGCGCCGAAGGCCTCACGTTGCTGCAGGTGGTCCCGGGTCCAGTCGATGGCCGACTCCATGGCCGCGACGGCGGTGATCGCGACCAGCAGCCGCTCTTGCGGCAGTTCGTTCATCAGGCAGCGGAACCCCTGGCCTTCCTCGCCCAGCAGTCGATCCGCGGGCAGCCGCAGGTTGCTGAAGAAGAGCTCCGAGGTGTCCTGCGCATGCATGCCGAGCTTCTCGAGCCGGCGGCCGCGGTCGAAGCCCGGCCGGGCCGTGTCGACGAGCAGCAGGCTCACGCCGCGCGCGCCCGCGGCCGGGTTCGTCTTCGCCGCCAGCACCAGGAGGTCGGCGAGCTGGCCGTTCGAGATGAAGATCTTCTGACCATCGACCCGCCACTGCCAGCCCGCCGGCTCGGTGGGCGCCTCCTCGCGCACGGCACGGGTGCGGATGGCGGCGAGGTCACTGCCGGCGCCGGGCTCGGTCATCCCGATCGCGCCGATGATCTCGCCGCGCGCCATCGGCGGCAGCCATTGCCGCTTCTGCGCCTCGGTGCCGTAGTGCAGGATGTAAGGCGCGACGATGTCGGAGTGCAGGTAGAACAGCGGCCCCGTCGCGCCGGCGCGAGCCATCTCCTCGACGACGATGGCGCTGAAGCCGAAGTCGACCCCGGCCCCGCCATACTCCTCGGGCATGGTCAGGCAGAGCAGCCCGAGCTCGCCGGCACGGCGCCACAGCGCGCGCGGCACCTGGCCCTCGCGCTCCCACTGGGCATGGAAGGGGGTGATCTCCTCGGCGACAAAGCGCCGCACCGTGGCGCGGAAGGCCTCGTGCTCGGGCGTGACCCAGGGGGTCGCCGCCCCGCCCTCGCCGCGGGCGTCGTCACGAGCGGCCGGTCCTTCGGCGGTGGACTGCGGGAGCAGCGGGGTGTTCGGCATGGTGGATCTCCTGGGGCCGGCTGACCGGCCTGGGACGGGGTGTTCAGGCCGGGGGATCCGCTGGACCCGCACGGCCGGCGGCGGAGGTGTCCGGCTCGCGCAGGCGCGCCCAGCCGTCCTGCAGCACGACGGTGCCCGCGCCATCGACGCCGACCCGGAAGCGCAGGCCCTCGGGCTGCTGCCAGAACTCGCAGCGCAGGCGCTGACCGGGGTACAGCGGTGCCGTGAATCGGGCGCGCAAGGCCTCCAAGCGCGCGGGTTCGCCGCCGCACCAGGCCTGCACGAGATGAAGGGCCAGCGTGCCGAAGGTGCACATGCCGTGCATGATCGGGCGCTCGAAACCGGCGGCACGCGCCGCCACCGGGTCGACGTGCAGCGGGTTGGGGTCGGCGTTGAGGCGGTGCAGCAGCGGCGCCCGGCGGTCGGTGGGCACGAGCAGGACGCGGTCCGGCGCGCGCTGTGGCAGCGGCGGCGGTGCCGGCTCGGCCGGCTCGCCGAGCGCCATCAGGGGCATGCCGGCGGGGGTCCATCCGCCGTTGCCGCGTGCCATCACGGTGGTGCGCATCACGGCCAGCGTCTGACCGCCGGCGGCGTCCCGCAGCAGGCGCTCGACGACGAAGGCCGAGCCCCGCTGCGCGCCCCGGTCCTCGACACGGCAGACACGGTGCTGCGCGATCACCTCGCCTTCGGCCGGGATGGGCGCGAGCCAGCGTACGGACTCCTCGCCGTGCACCAGCAGGCGCCAATCCAGCCCGGTGTCGGGCGCGCTCATCCAGAAGCCCGGGTCGCCGAGCACCGTGCAGAACGTGGGCACCACGCGCGGCGGTTCGCCGTGCACGTAGGGCAGGTGATCCCAGTCCAGGTCATCGGCCCCGACGCAGGCGCCCACCCCCAGCGCGTAGAGCACCGCATCCCGCGCGGCATGGCCTTGCCTGACCGTGGGCAGCGGGCGCCGCAGCAGCGCGGCCGCGTCAAGACCGGGCATGTTCAGGCTCCTGCCGGCGCGGCCTCGACACCCGCGCGCAGCATGCCCACGATGCGCCGGGCGATCGTGCCGGGCGCGAGCCGGCCCTGCGGCCGGTACCAGATCGGCACGTGGTTCAGTGAGCCCACGAGGTGCAGGCGCAACAGGGAGCGGTCCACCCCGCGGCGCAGCGGCAAGGTCTCGATCAAGGCGCGGAAGCGGTCTTCGTAGCCGTTGCGCAGCGCCGTCAGCGCCGCGTGGTGCTCGGGCGGGAAGTCGTGGGGTTGCACCTTCACGAAGACCCCAGCAAAGGCCGGCCCCCCCTTGGTCCGTCCCAGCATGATCTCCAGGTGCGCGGCCACGGCGCGCTCCAGGCGTTCCCAGGGGTCCGCGGCGCCCGAGACGGCGGCCTCGAAGGCAGCGTTCGCTTCCCGCACCGCGTCCTCGTAGACCGCGCGCAGGAGGTCGGCCTTCGAGGGGTAGTGGTAGTAGATCGCGCCCGCCGTCATACCCGTGGCGAGCGCGATGTCGCGCACCGTCGTCAGCCCGTAGCCATGGTCCCGGAACACCGAGGCGGCCGCGGCCATCAGCGCGGCATGCCGGTTGTGGACGCGGGGCACGCGCGCCGGCAGTCCGGCGCCTTCGGCCCGCACCCCGCCGCCCAGGGCGGCGCGGTTCGGCATCCCGGCGTCGTCCTCGGCCATCGTCATGCGGCGCCGAAGACGGCCTGCAGCGCCTCGCCGACGCTGCCGTAGGCCCGAGCGCCCTCGGCGCCGGAGATGCGGTCCCAGTGATCCGCGAGGAACTCGGGGCCGATCTCGCCGGGGCGGGCCGTGAGCCCGGGCCCCTCGACGATGCGCACCGTCGCGTAATGCCCGGCGCCCGCGGCGAGCACCGTCCCGCTGAGCCTGCACTCGCGCCAGGCCAGGTAGAGCACGGCCGCCGACACCTGCTCGGGGCGGGCCTGCTCGAGCAGCCCGCCGAACCCCGACCCTTCGGTCATGCGCGTCAGGGCCACCGGGGCGACCGCGTTGACGCGGATGCCGTGGCGCTCGCCCTCGAGCTTGAGCGCCTGCATCAGGCCGACGACGCCGAGCTTTGCGGCGGCGTAGTTGGACTGCCCGAAGTTGCCGTACAGGCCGGCCGCGGAGGTCGTCATGATGATGCGGCCCTGGCCTTGCGCCTGCATCGCCGGCCAGGCGGCGCGGCTGCACCAGGCCGAGCCGAGCAGGTGCACGCGCACGACCGCCTCGAAATCCTCGGGCGCCATCTTGTGCAACGTGCGGTCGCGCAGGATGCCGGCGTTGTTGACCAGCACGTCGAGCCGGCCGTAGGCGGCAAGGGCGGCATCGACCAGGCGCCGCGCACCCTCGGGCGTGGAGATGTCGTCCCCGTTCGCGAGCGCGCGGCCACCGGCCGACTCGATCTCGCGCACCACGGCGGCAGCGTGGGACGGATCGCCGCCACCGCCGTCGAGCCGCCCGCCCACGTCGTTGACGACGACCGCCGCGCCTCGCGCCGCGAACTCCAAGGCATGGGCACGCCCCAGCCCCCCGCCAGCGCCCGTGACGACGGCGACTTCGCCGTCGAACCTGATCTCGCCCATCCCGCCATCCCCTTCCGTGCAAGCTTCCGTGTCCGCGGCCTCAGTCGCGCGCCCCGGCGTAGAGGGCCTCGATCGCATCGGCATGGACCATCGCGATGCTCGCGCGGCGGATCTTCATCGTCGCCGTGACCTCGCCGTCGTCATGGTCGAGTTCCTTGGTCAGCAGGTGGAAGCGCCGCACGTGCTGCACCTGGGGCATACGGGCGTTGACGCGGTCCACCTCGGACTGCACGAGCGCGCGTACCGACGCATGCCCGGCCAGGCTGCGGAAGTGCGTGTAGGCCACGCCCTGCTCCTCGGCCCACTTGCCCACCGTCTCGAAGTCGATCTGGATCAGGGCACTGACGTAGGGCCGGCGGTCGGCCACGACGATGGCCTCCTTGATGTAGGCGCTGAACTTCAGGGCGTTCTCGATCTCGCTGGGCGTGATGTTCTTGCCGCCCGCGGTGATCATGATGTCCTTCTTGCGGTCGACGATGCGGATCTCGTCACCGACCTGCTGCGCCACGTCGCCGGTGTGCAGCCAGCCCTCGGCGTCGACGGCCTCGCGCGTGGCGGCCTCGTTGCGCCAGTAGCCCTTGAAGACGGTGGGCCCGCGCACGAGCAGTTCGCCGTCCTCGGCGATGCGCAGTTCCACGCCGGGCACGGCGGCACCGACCGTGCCCAGCGGCGAATCGGGGCCGCGCTGGACGGTGGCCACGCCCGCGGTCTCGGTCATGCCGTAGCCCTCGCGGATGGGCACACCCAAGGCGCGGAAGAAGCGCAGCATGTCCGGGGCGATGGGTGCCGCCCCCGACAGAGCGAGCCGGCACTCGCGCAGGCCGATGAAGTTGTTCAGGGCCCGCAGCACCAGCAGGTACCAGAAGCCGCGCTGGGCGCGCTGCGCCAGCGACTGCCGTTCCGGCGGCACGTCGGCCAGCGGCAGCGTGGCGGCGAGCGCGCGCCGGTACAGGCTGCGCCGCAGCCCGCCGGCCTCGCGGATCTTGATCTCGATGGAGGCGTGCAGCTTCTCCCAGATGCGCGGCACCCCGAGGAAGAGCGTGGGCGCGATCTCGCGCAGGTCGGCCTGCACCGTGCGCAGGCTCTCGGCGAAGTTGACCACCGCGCCCGAGCGCAGGGGCAGGTCCACCGAATAGATCTGCTCGGCCACGTGGCACAGCGGCAGGTAGGACACGGTCGAGTCCTGCGGGTTGCAGCGGTAGATGGCGTCGGCCCCAGCGGCCATCGCGCTGACGTTCCCGTAGCTCAGCATGGCCGCCTTCGGCCGGCCGGTGGAGCCGCTGGTGAAGACCATGAGCGCGGTGTCGTCCATGCGCTGGCGCGCCAGGCAGTCCGCGACGAGACCGGCTCGCTCGCGCTCGAACGCGGCGCCGCGCTCGAGCACCTGGTCGAAGACGTGCAGGTCCGGCACGTCGTAGCGTCGCAGCCCCTTGGGATCGACGACGACGATCAGCCTCAGCACGGGCAGGCGCGAGCGGACCTCGAGGACCTTGTCGAGTTGCTCCTGATCCTCGCAGACCACCACCGCGGCGTCGCTGGCCTGAAGCAGGTACTCGACCTCGGCCGCGGGCGACGTCGGGTACACGCCCACAGGCACGGCGCCGACCATGCCGCAGCCCAGCTGCGCGTAGACCCATTCCTTGCGGTTCTCGCTGATGATGGCGCAATGCCCGCCCTCGGGCAGGCCCAGGGCGCGCAGGCCCAGGCCGAAATGGCGCGCCGCCTGCTCGTAGCCGGCCCAGGTCACGGGCTCCCAGATCCCGTATTCCTTCTGGCGCAGCGCCACCGCGTGCGGGCGCGTGGCCGCCCAGTGCCGCAGTTGCTGCGGCAGCGTCAGCAGGCCGATGTCGAGACCGGCGCTCACGACAGCCAGCGCTTGCGGCGCTTGTAGTGCTTGACGTCGCGGAAGCTCGCGAGCTCGCTGCTGCCGTCGCCGTAGCCCAGGTAGAAGCGTTGCACGTCCGAGTCGGCCATGAGGCGCGCGGTCGGGCCGTCGATCACGATGCGGCCGCTCTCCATGATGTAGCCGTAGTGCGCGATGCCGAAGGCCGCCGCAGCATTCTGCTCGACCAGCAGCATGGCCACGCCCTGCTCGCGGTTGATGCGCGCGATGATGTCGAAGATGTCCTGCACGACCAGCGGCGCGAGGCCGAGCGAAGGCTCGTCCAGCAGCATCAGCGCGGGCTGCCCGAGCAGGGCGCGCCCGATGGCCAGCATCTGCTGCTCGCCGCCCGAGAGGTAGCCCGCGCGCAGCTGGCGGCGCTCCTTCAGGCGCGGGAAGTACTCGTAGATCAGCCCGGTGTCGGGACGCGGGGCGCCCGGCCTGCCCTGGAGCGCATAGCTCGCGGCCACCAGGTTCTCGTCGACCGTGAGGTCCTCGAACACGTGCCGCCCCTCGCGCACGTGGGCGATCCCGCGCCGCACGAGCTGGTGCGGCTCGAGCTCGTCGATGCGCTGCCCGCGCCAGCGGATCGCGCCCGAACGCAGCTGGCCGACCTCCAGCGGCAGCAGGCCGGAGATCGCCTTCAGCGTCGTCGTCTTGCCCGCGCCGTTGCTGCCCAGCAGCGCCACGATGCCCCCCTCAGGCACGGCCAGCGACAGGCCGCGCAGCACTTGCACCGTGTGGTGGTAGACGACCTCGATGTTCTCGAGCGCGAGCGCGGGTGCCGGCTCCGCGCCGGGGGCCTGCGCCGCCGAGGCCGGCGGGGCAGGCCCGCCCGCGCGGTCGTCCGTCGTGGGTGTCGAGGGGGGCGCCATGGCGCAGCGTCGGGCCGTCAGCCTTCCATCGTGATCCAGTCGCTGGCCGGCTGCAGCAGCTTGCTCGCGCTGTCGTACTGGTAGATGCGGCCCATCGGGATCTGGTGCCGCGCGAGCGACACGGGGCGCCCCATGATGCCACCGGTGTCCCAGTTGCGGATCGACTCCAGCGCCGCCTTCATGTTGTTGCCGGTCAGGGTCTGACCGGCGCGCAGGCAGCGCTCCATGACCTCGCAGAAGATCGAGCCGACGAGCCAGCCGTGGGTGTAGAACAAGGGCACATAGGCCATGTTCGGCCGCACCTTCGCGGCGTGGTCCTTGATCGCCTGCATCGTGCGGGCACCCGCGGTGTCGTAGCTGTAGCGGTAGGGCATCACGCCCATCCAGCCCTCGGCGGCGGCGCCCATCGCGTCGACCGTGGTCTTGTCCATGCTCCAGATGGTGCCCATGGCGCGGAAGTTCATCCCCGCCTCCTTCATCTGCTTGATGAACTCGGGGATGGGCGCGAGCACGTAGCCGTGGAAGATGACGTAGTCGGGGCGCGCGCGGCGCAGCCGGGAGACCTCGGCCGAGACGTCCACCGCGCCGGGCTTGGTGACGATCTCCTGGACGATGGGGATGCCGAGCTTCTGCGCGTGCCGCTTGGCACCCTCGATAGGGTCGCGCCCGAACTCGGTGTCGCTGTACACCAGGGCCACGGAGGGCTTGCCGCCGGCCCGGGCCTGGGAATTGATGTACTCGAGCTGGATCTCGATCATGGCCTCGTAGGTCGGGCCGGCCATGAAGTAGTAGGGCACCTTGACCGGGTCGGCCAGGTCGGAGGCGAAGGACGGGCTCGAGGTGAGCGTCGTGCCCAGCTGGCTCACCTCGACCGAGGCGGCCTTGGCCCAGGCCGTGGAGTCGCCATAGAAGACCGGGGGCCGGTGCGCCGCCATGATCTTCTTGAAGACGGACATCGCCTGGTCCATCTTGTAGCCGGAGTCTTCGCCGATGTAGCGCAGGCGGCGGCCGGCCACGCCACCGTTGGCATTGCGCCATTCGCAGTAGTCGCCCAGGCCCTGGTGCAGCCCGACGCCGGCAAAGGCGAACACACCGGTGATCGGCGGGGCTGCGCCGACGACGATCTCGCCGCTCTGGGCCAGCGCCGAGGTCAGCGGCAGCGCCGAGAGACTGGCCGCGCCCAGGCCGGCCTTGACGAGGCGGCGGCGGGTGGGGTCGCCGGGGGCTTGCAGGGAGTGCTTCATCGGGGTCTCCTTCGCGGTGGGTGGGTGGGGGGGCGGGGAACTGGATCAGGCCCTGAAAGGCCAGAGGTGGAAGAACCTTCGGATGCGGCGCCAGATCTCCTGCAGGCCGTGCGGCTCGAAGATCAGGAAGCCCATGATCAGCAGGCCGAAGACCACCTGCTGTACCGGGGACAGGACCTCCGTGGCGCGCGGCGCCCACTGCGCGACGACGCCCACGCCGGCGCGCAGGATCTCGGGCACGAGCGTCATGAACAGGGCGCCGAGCACGGTGCCGAGCAGGCTGCCCAGCCCGCCGACGATGATGGCCGCGAGGTAGAAGATCGACAACTGCAGCGTGAAGTACTCCGGCGTCATCGCGCGGTAGAAGTAGCCCAGCAGCGCGCCGGCCACGCCGGCATAGAAGGTGCCGATCGCGAAGGCGGTGAGCTTGTAGCGCAGCAGGTTGATGCCCAGCACCTCGGCCGAGATATCCTTGTCCCGGATCGCGAGGAAGGCGCGGCCCACGCGCGTGCGCAGCAGGTTGCGCGCGCCGATCAGCAGCACCACGGCGCAGAAGGCGATCAGCCAGGCCATGCGCGCGTCGGTGTTCAGCGGCACCCCGAAGAAGGTGGCCGCGGGCACGTTCACGCCGCGTACGCCACCCGTGACGGGCTCCCACTCGCGGAAGACGTAGACCATCAGGAACTGCAGCGCAAGGGTGGCCACCGCGAGGTACAGGCCCTTGATGCGCAGGCTGGGCAGGCCGACGACGGTGCCGAGCGCAGCCGCCATCAGGCCGGCAGCGGGCAGGGCCGCGTAGAAGGGCACGCCGCGCTGCGCGAGCCAGGCGGCGGTGTAGCAGCCCACGCCCATGAAGGCGGCGTGCCCGAGCGAGATCAGCCCGGTGTAGCCGGTCATGATGTTCAGGCCGGTGGCGGCGATGACGTGGATGCCGAGCACGCACATCAGGCTGACGAGGTAGCCCCCGCCCAGCAGCGGGAAGGCCGCGAGCGCCAGCAGCAGCAGCACGAGCCAGGCCTGCTGCACGCGCGTGGGCCACAGCGACTCGTCGTGCTCGTAGCTCTGGCGGTAGTCGCGGATGCGCATGGCGGTGTCCGTGGAGGCGGGACTACAGGCGCTCGATGCGCCGCGTCCCGAACAGGCCGTAGGGCCGCACGAGCAGGATCACGAGCACGACGACGTAGGGCACGATGTCGCGCACCTTGCCGCCGAGGTAGCCGGCCGTCAGGCTCTCCAGCAGGCCGATGATCAGGCCGGCGACGATGGCCCCCGCAATGCTGTCCAGCCCCCCGAGGATGATGACGGCGAGCACGCCCAGCGCGGTGACGCCGACAGCCGGCGACAGGCTCGTGATCGACGCGACGACGATGCCGGCGATGGCGCCCACGAGCCCGGCGTAGATCCAGGTCAGGCGCTGCATCGCGCGCACGTCGATGCCCATCAGGTAGGCGGTGACGGGGTCGCTCGCGGCGGCGCGCATCGCCACGCCGGTGCGGGAGCGCCGGAAGTAGACGGTGAACGCGGTGATCACCAAGGCCGCGAGCAGGAAGCTCCAGAGCACCTTGCCCGGGATCAGCACGTCGCCCAGCAGCAGCGGCGCGCGCGGCAGCAGTTGCGGCATCTCGTAGTTGCGCCCGCCCCAGACCGCCTCGACGCCGCCGTGCAGCGCGCTGGCCAGGCCGATGGTGGCCATGAGTACCGAGATCACGTTCTGCCCGGCGAGCGGCCGCAGCAGCCAGCGCTCGACCAGTGCCGCGCAGCCCGCCACGGCCGCGAGCGTGCAGGCCAGGGCCAGCCAGGTCGGCAGGTCCCACATCACGCGCGCCGTGTAGAAGAAGTAGGCGCCCAGCAGCATGAACTCGCCCATCGCGAAGTTGATGACGCCGGTGCCCTTGTAGATGAGCACGAAGCCCAGGGCGATCAGCGCCAGCAGCCCGCCTGACAGCAGCCCGATGGCCGCGAATTCCGCCAGGGCGATCCAGTCGAAGCCCGGGCTCATGCAGCCCTCCGCGACGCGGTCTCGCCCAGGTAGGCGCGCACGACCTCGGGATCGGCGCGCACCTGCGCCGGCGTGCCCTCGCCGATGACGCGGCCGAAGTTCAGCACGACGACGTGGTGAGAGATGTCCATCACCAGGCCCATGTCGTGCTCGATCAGCAGCACCGTGACACCGCGCTCCTCCTGGATGTCGATGATGAAGCGCGCCATGTCCTCGGTCTCCTCGCGGTTCATGCCCGCGACCGGCTCGTCCAGCATCAGCAGGCGCGGCCGCATCGCCAACGCGCGCGCCAGCTCGACCCGCTTCTGCAGCCCGTAGGACAAGGAGGCCACCGGCTGGTGGCGGATGTGGTCGATCTCGAGGAAGTCGATGACCTCGCGCTCGATCTCGCGCCGCAGGGCCATCTCCTCGCGCCGCGCCGGGCCGAGGTAGCACATGGCCGTCAGCGGATTGGCGCGCAGCCGGGCGTGGCCGCCGAGCTTGATGTTGTCGAGCACCGTCATGCCGCGGAACAAGGCGACGTTCTGGAAGGTGCGGGCCAGGCCCATGGCCGCGCGCCGGTCGGGGCTGACCCGGGTGATGTCGCGCCCTTCGAAGACGATCTTGCCGCGCTGCGGCCGGTAGAAGCCCGACAGGGTGTTGAACAGGCTGGTCTTGCCCGCGCCGTTGGGGCCGATCACCGCGGTGATCTCGCCCGGCCTGACCTCCAGCGAGACGCCCGACAGCGCCTGGATGCCGCCGAAGCCCAGGTGCACGGCCTCGGCACTCAGCAGGGGCTGCGGCGCGGCCGTGCTCACGCCCGCCTCACCCTGACCGGCAGGCCCGTCATGCCGCGGAAGACCAGCGAGTTGATCCACTCGGGCGCCGACGAGACCGGCTCGATGGAGCGGAACCGCGCCAGCAGCGCCGGGAAGGCCGCCTGCCCCTCGGTGCGCGCCAGCGGGAAGCCCAGGCACATGTGCAGGCCCAGCCCGAAGGTGAGGTGCTGCGGCCCCTGGCGGCCGAGGTCGAGGCGGTCGGGGTCCGCGTAGGCGCGGGGGTCGCGGTTGGCCGCGTTCAGCATGATGAAGACGCGCTGGCCCTCGCCGAGCTCGCGGCCGTGCAGCTCGTGCGCGCGCCGCACCACGCGCACCTGGGCGCCGGACGGGCCGTCGTAGCGCAGCAGTTCCTCGACCGCCTGCGCCGCCATCCCCGGGTCGGCCCGCAGGCGCGCCATCTCCCCCGGGAAGCGCATCAGCGACCACAGGCCGTTGGCGATGTGGTTCGTCGTCGTCTCGTGGCCGGCGAAAAGCAGCATGATGCAGCTGCCGACGAGCTCGTCGTCGCCGAGCGCGCTGCCGTCGTCGTCGCGCAGGTTCACGAGTTCGCTGAGCATGTCCGCGCGCGGTTCACGCCGGCGCTGCGCGATCAGCGCCAGGAAGTAGGCCGCCATCTCCGCCGTCGCGGCTTCGGCGGCCTCGTACTTGGCCGCGCTGGTGCGCGAGGAGCCGATGAACAGCGCCATGTCGTCGCTCATCTGCTTGATGCGCGGCAGGTCCGCCGCCGGCACGCCGAGCATCGCCATGATCACGAGGCAGGGCAGCGGGCCTGCGAAGTCGGCGATGGCGTCGAACTCCTCGCGCCCGTCCAGTGCGTCGAGCAGCTGCGCGGCGATCGCCTCCACCTGCGGGCGCATGGCCTGCAACGCGCGCGCGTGGAAGACCCGCCCGAGCAGGCGGCGCAGGCGCGTGTGGTCCGGCGGGTCCTTGAAGACCATCCACTGCGACAGGTAGCGCACGATCTGGGCGATGCGCTGCGCCTCGGGGGCGGGCAGGGTCTCGAAATAGGGCCGCAGCCTGTCGGAGGAGACGCGCTGCTCCCGGTCGAGGCAGACGGTGCGCACGTCGTCGTAGCGTGTCAGCACCCAGCTCTTCAGGCGCGGGCTCCAGTGGCAGGGGTCCTCGTCGCGCATGCGCGCGAACAGCGGGTAGGGGTCGGCCAGCGTGGCAGGGTCCTCGGGTTGCCAGTCGATGACCGGCGTCTCGGCCAAGCTCATCGCGCCTTCTCCAGGATGTGGACGGCACAGGCCGCCTCGTCGAAGCCGATGACGCCGCCGCCGTTCTCCACCAGCCCGAGCGCCGCGCCGGGCACCTGGCGCGGGCCGGCCTCGCCGCGCAGCTGCTGCACGACCTCGCAGACCATCGACAGGCCCGTCGCGCCCACCGGGTGGCCCTTGGAGACCAGCCCCCCGGAGACGTTGACAGGCAGGCTTCCGCCCAGCGCCGTGGCCCCCGACTCGACGAAGGGGCCACCCTGGCCGTCGGGGCAGAAGCCCAGCATCTCGAGCTGGTAGATCTCGCTGAACGAGGTGGCGTCGTGGAGCTCGACCAGGTCGATGTCCCGCGGCTGCAGGCCGGTCGCGCGCCAGGCCTTCTGCGCCGCCACGCGCGACAGCCCGGGCTCGTCCAGGCGCCGGTACTTGCCGCCCGAGAGCTGGCTGGTGCGCACCTTGACGGCGCGGGCGCGGGCGGCAGCCGGGAAGTCCTGCAGCGCGTCCTCGGAGCACAGCAATGCCGCCGCCGCGCCGTCGCCCAAGGGCGAGCACATGGCGCGCGTGAGCGGCCAGCTGACCTCGCGGTCGGCCAGCACCTGCTCGACGCTGAGCTCGAAGCGGTACTGCGCCTTGGGGTTGAGGCTGCCGTGGTGGTGGTTCTTCGAGGCCGCCACGGCGATCTGCCGCTGCGTCGTGCCGTGCGTCTTCATGTGCCAGGCCGCCTGCATCGCGTAGGTGTCCATGTACAGCGTGCGGCCCGGGCCGGTCTCGAAGGGCTTGCCCGCGACCTCGCCGGCGCGCGCGTAGTACTCACGCCAGCGCCAGGGCTCGAGCTGATCGATCGCCGTGGCGAAGATGGCGGGCACACGCGCCGGGTCGTCAGGGCTGACGAGCTTCTCGACGCCGATGGCCAGGCTGACCCTCGCCTGCCCCGACAGCACGTCCTTCCAGGCCCCGTGGAAGGCGAACGAGGCCGTGGCGCAGCCACCCTCGACGTTGATCATCGGCACCCGCTCGGGGAACAGGCCCTCCTCGACCAGCGGCGTGAAGCAGACCTGGCCGCGGATCCCGCCCTGGCCCCACTGCCCCATGCCGCAGTTGCCGAACCAGGCCTGCTCGACGAGCCCGGCGTCACCCACCCCCAGGCCGCAATCGTCCAGCAGCTCCAGGTAGGCCTCGCGGGCCAGCGCCTGGAAGCTCGTGTCGGCACGCTTGCCGAAGGCCGTGCAGGACGCGCCGATCACGTAGACCTCCGACATCTGGGAACGTCCTCCACCCATGTTCGTGTTTGCCAAACGATTGTTTTTCTAAGCCGCTGGCCTGCCTATACTGGTTAGCCCTGATCGGTCATTCCTGTCGCGCCATGCCCATTCCCGGGATCGTCCTCGCCACTGGCGCGAGCGGGAAGGCCGGGCGCGGCCCGGCCCCGGCGCGCTCACGAGCGCTTCTTCATCGGGCGGCAATCCCAGGCACCCTCGGTACGATCACCACCGGGGGCAAAGATGAGGTTCTTCTGGATCTTGTTCGTGGGAGTGGTGGGCAACTCGACCCTGAAGAGCACCCAGCCGGGCGCCTTGTAGTAGGCCAGTTCCCTCAGGCAGTGGCTCACCAGTGCGCTGGCCGTCGCCTCGTCAGGCTGCGCGCCCGGTGCCGGCACCACCACCGCCATCACTTCCTCGTCGCGCAAGGCATCGGGCACCGGGACGATGGCGACCCGCAGCACCGCCGGATGGATGGCCAGGACCGCCTCCACCTCGGCCGAAGAGATGTTCTCCCCGGAACGCCGCACCATGTCCTTCTTGCGGTCGACGAAGTACAGCATGCCGGTGGCGTCCTGCCGCACGACATCCCCGGTGTGGAACCATCCTCCTCGCCAGGCCTTCTCGGTGGCCTCCTCGTCGTGGAGATAGGCCGAGAAGAAGCCCCTGCGCGGATCATCGCCCTGGGCGCGGACCAGCAACTCGCCGACCGCGTCCACGGCCACCGGCTCGTCCTGCGCGTCCACCACGCGGACTTCGAGGGGCGGCTGCTCACGCCCGAAGGCACGGGTGTGGGTTTGCCTGGGGTCGTGATGGTTGCCCAGGAAGCGACCCGTCTCGGTCATGCCCCAGACCTCGACGAGCGGGAAGCCGAAACGCTCCTCGAAGGGGCCGTGCAGCGTGGGATCGCAGCCCGCACCCAGGCCGAAGCGGATGTGGTGCCGGCGCTCCCAATCACCGCGTTCCTGCTTGAACAGCACCGGCGGCATCACGCCCAGGTAGTGAATCGCCGTCGCCTGGGACTTGACGCAATCCTCCCACCACGTGCTGGCATGAAAGCGGTCAGGAATGATCAGGCAGTTTCGGGTCAGGCAGGTGGCCGGGAAGGACACCATGCTGCAGTTCATGTGGAAGACCGGCAGCGGGTTGAGCAATCGATCCTCGGCTTCACGCCACGACAGCAAGCCCCCCATGTCGCGATACCAGGCACCGGCGCCCAGGACGTATTCGTTGCTCAGGACGCAACCCTTGGGACGCCCCGAGGTGCCGGAGGTGAAGAGTATGGCGGCCTCCGCCGCCAAAGGATCGCCTCCAGCCCCAGGGGCTCGGGGCGCGGCAGGCATGCCGCCGGCCAGGTCATCGATCGACACGACGGCCGTGCCTGCCAGCGCATCGTCGGCCGCGATGGCCTCGAGCAGCAAGGGCTGGCGATCGCGATGGCAGATCGCCATGCCCGCGCCGGTCAAGCCCAGGGCATGGCGAATCTCCGCGCTTCGGTAGTCCGGATTGAGCGGCACGATCGACACGCCCAGGCGGTTGAGGGCCAGGAAATGGAAGAAGTGGCGCGGGTGGTTGCCCACGGCCAGCGCCACGCGATGACCCCTCGACCAGCCTCGACCCGCATACAGGTCGACCAGTTCATCGACGACCCGGCCCGCCTGTTCGTACGTCCAGATCCGGCCGCCACCCAGCGCGGATTCGGCCAGGCAGGGCAGGTCCGGCGCCTGCCTGCGTGACTGGGCGAACGCGTCGTGCAGAGTCTGCAGGGCCACCCGCTGCCTCACTCGGCCAGGATCTTGCGGTTTCGGATCAAGCTGGAGAAGGCGGCTGTCTCCTGGGTGAGCATCTGACGATACTGGGGCGAGTCCATGTAGACCGCCTCGCCGCTGAGCGCCTGCATGCGCTTCTGCACATCCGGCTGCGTGAGCACCTGGGAGACGGCCCTCGAGAGCCGGGCCCGGATGTCATCGGGCGTTCCGGCGGGCAACCACAACCCGGCCCAGGTGTCGTAGTCAATCCCGGGGACCCCCTTTTCACCGAGGGTGGGAATCTCGGGAAACTGCCTGGACCGGCTCGGGCTGGCCACCGCGAACATGTTGACCCTGCCGGCGCGCACATGCGGAAAGGCGATCCCTGGATCCATGACGAAATCGACCTCGTTGGCCATCACCGCCTGCAGGGCCGGCGCGGAACCTCTGTAGGGCACATGGACGGCCGAGATTCCGGCCTGCTGCAGGAACAGCTCGCCGATCAGGTGGGGGGTGGTACCAGCCCCGGCGGACGAGTAAGTGACCTTTCCGGGATTCCTGCGCGCATGGTTGATCAACTCCGAGACGTCCTTGGCCGGGAAACTCGGGCGGACGACCATGTGCAACTGGAAGCGGCAAAGGCCGGCGACCGCCAGCAGATCGGTCGACGGGTTGACCGGCGTCTTGTACAGGAAGGGGTTGGCCGACTCGACCGTGGTGGGCGCGACCAGCACGGTGTAGCCGTCGGCCGGGGCGCGGGCCACCTCGGCCATGGCGACGTTGCTGGCCGCGCCGGGGCGGTTGTCGACCACCACCGACACGCCGAGCACATCGGCCAGGGGCTGTGCCACGATGCGCGCGACCACGTCCGTCGCACCACCCGGCGGGAAGCCGACCACCAACTTGATCGGCTTGTCAGGCCAGCGAGACTGCGCCAAGGCACTCAGGCTGCTCAGGCCGCCGGTGGCCGCCAGGCCCACGCCCAGCCACTGCCGACGATTGACCGGTACGCTGAAATCCTTCATTCATCTGCTCCTGTTCCTGAAAAAATCATGCGCGCTTGCCGTGATGCCTCAAGCCGTGCATGCCCACGAGACCATGGAATGAATCCAGGTCTGTTCACCGGGCGACTCGATCTCGGAGAAGGGCTCCGTCGGACGCGTCCGCCATGGCCCGGTCGCGCGTCGACGGTACGGGCAAACCGTCTCAGCTGCCGTCGCCGCCTGTCCATATGCTCAGGGACCGGCCAGCGTGGCCGGGCCCTCGGGTTGCCAGTCAATGACCGGCGCAGCCACAGTACTCACTGGACTGACCTCCGCGCTGCGCGCTCCGGGACAAGCGCTTGGGAGCGGCACTGCGCGCCCAACTCCCGCCTCGCGGTTTGCCAGCACCTGCTCGACGCTGGGGTCGAAGCGGCACTGCGCCTGGAAGCCCATGTCGGCATACTTGCCGAAGGCCATGCAGGACGCGCCGATCACGTAGACCTCGGACATCAGAGCTTGCTTTCTTCCTGCATCTCTTCCCGTATTGGCCAAACGATTGTTTTTCTAAGTTGCTGTTCTGCCTATACTCGTTAGCCCTGACCCATCGCCCCTGCCGCGTCATGCCCATGCCCGACATCGTCCTCGCCGCCGGCGCCCGCACCCCCTTTGGCGACTTCGGCAAGTCGCTGCGCGACGTGCCGCTGCACGTCCTGGGCGTGCACGCCGTCCAGGCCTGCATCGCCCGCGCCGGGCTGCAGCCCGCGCAGGTGGACCACCTCGTCTTCGGCAACACCGCGCCGGTGGACCACGACGGCCTGTTCATCAGCCGCAAGGTCGCGCTGACGGCCGGCCTGCCCGAGGAGAGCGCCTCGCTCGGCGTCGTGCGCGCCTGCGGCACCGGGCTGCAGGCCATCGTCAGCGCCGCCCAGCAGATCAGCTCCGGCCACAGCGCGATCGCCGTCGCCGCCGGGGGCGAGAACTACTCGCGCGTGCCCTACCTCGCGCACGAGATGCGCTGGGGCGCCGGGCGCGGGCCGGTGACGCTGGTCGACGGGCTGGACTACATCTACCGCTGCCCCTTCACGCGCGAGCTCATGGGCGACACGGCCGAGAACCTCACCGAGCGCCACGGCTACCGGCGCGAGGACATGGACGCCTGGGGCCTCATGAGCCAGCAGCGCGCCGGCGCGGCCATGGCCTCGGGCTTCCTCGCGCGGCAGATCGCGCCGATCGAGGTGCCCGCAGGGGGCCGCGGCAGCGCCACGCGGCTGTTCGAGCACGACGAGTTCCCACGCCCGCAGGTGACTCTGGAGAAGCTCTCGTCGCTGAAACCGGCCTTCCGCAAGGACGGGCGCGGCCAGGTCACGGCCGGCAACTCCAGCGGCGTGACCGATGGCGCGGCCGCGCTGCTGGTGGCCGACGGCGAAGCCGCGCGGGCCGCCGGCGTGCGCGCCGAAGCCCGGCTGGTGGACTGGGCTGTCGTGGGCGTGCCGCCCGAGATCATGGGCGCCGGCCCCGTGCCCGCGATCCAGCGCCTGCTGCAGCGCCAGGACCTAACGGTCGCCGACATCGACTACTTCGAGATCAACGAGGCCTTTGCCGTCGTCAACCTGCACGCCGAGCGCGAACTGGGCATCCCGCGCGCGCGCACCAATCTCTACGGCGGCGGCATCAGCATCGGCCACCCGCCAGGCGCCACGGGCCTGCGCATGACCATCACGGCCATGCACCACCTGGCCGACACCGGCGGCCGCCGCGCCGTCATCAGCATGTGCCTGGGCTCGGGCATGGGGATGGCGGCACTGGTGGAGAACCTGGTGCGCTGAGGGCCTGAGGGCCGAGGGCACGCCGCCGGGCCGAGGCCGCGCGGGCTTCAGCGCCTGGCGGCCGTCGCGCTCAGCCGCCCCGGCCCGCCATCGTTTATCGTCCGGCCTCATGACCCCCCTGACCCAGGCCTACGCCGACTTCGCCGCCACTGCCGCGACCCTCGCCCCGCCCGACGAGGCCCTGCACACCGCCACCACCGGCTTCGTCGACGCCATCGGCGTCATGCTCGCAGGCGCGCGCGAGCCCGTCGTCGACGTGCTGGCCGGCTGGGCGGCGGCCCAGGGCGGGGCAGCGCAGGCGGCGCTGGCCGGGCGCGCGCAGCGCGCGCCGGCGGCGCTGGCGGCCTGCGTCAACGCCACCGCGGCGCACGCGATGGACTACGACGATTTCGCCTTCTCCAACCACCCGAGCGCGGTGCTGGTGCCCGCCATCCTGGCTGCGGCCCAGGCCGGCACGCGGCCGGTGCCCGGCGCGCTGGCGCTGCGCGCCTACATCGCCGGCTACGAGGTCTGGGCCGACGCCTTCGGGCGCGAGAAGGACCTGTACTACGACCGTGGCTGGCACCCCACGGCGGTGCTGGGAACGCTGGGCGCCACGGTCGCCGCCGCGGTGGTCTGGGGGCTCGATGCCGAGCGCACCCGGCACGCGCTGGCGCTCGCCGCCTCGAGTGCCGGCGGCGTGTTCGAGAACTTCGGCACCATGGCCAAGCCCTACCACGGCGGGCGCGCGGCCGAGGTCGGCGTGCAGGCGGCGACGCTGGCCGCCCACGGCCTGCAGGCCAGCGCGACGGCCATCGAGGGCGGCCGCGGAATGCTGCGCGCCTTCTCGCCCCAGGGCCGGGTCGACCTGGACACGCCCTTCCCGGCCGGCGCCCCGTGGCGCATCCGCCAGTACCGGCTGAACCTCAAGCGTTACCCGGTCGTGGGCGCCGCGCAGCGCGGCATCGACGCGATGCTGGGCCTGCGCGAGGCGCAGGCGGTGGACCCGCAGCGCGTGCGCGCGCTGGTGGCCCACGTGAGCGTGCGGCACGCCGCCGTGATGCCCTACCACCTGCCGCAGGACGCGCTGCAGGCCAAGTTCAGCCTCGAGTTCGCGCTGTGCTGCGCCCTGGTGCACGGGCAGGTGGGATTTGCCGAACTGCGCGACGAGGTCGTGCGCGAGCCGCTGATGCAGCGCCTGATGGCCGCGGTGCGCATCGAGACCACCGAGGACTTCGAGCCCGGCTGGCGCGACGCCGCGCCCTTCGACCAGGTCTTCGTGCACCTGGACGACGGCCGCGAGCTTGCCTCGCCGCAGGTCCGCCGGCCGCTGGGCCACGCCGACCGGCCGCTGGACACGGCGCAGGTCGGCGCGAAGTTCATGGGCTGCACCGCGCACGCCGGCATCGGCGAGGCGCAGGCCGGCGAACTGCTCGACGCCCTGTGGTCGATCGGCACCCTGCCCGACGCGCGCGCCCTGCCCTGGCCGCTGACCGCTGACCGCTGACCGCTGACCACTGACCACTGACCACTGACCGCTGACCACTGACCACTGACCACCGACCGCCTGAGAGCTTCCCACACCACTGTCGGTGCGGAGTGTTCGCAAAAATACCGTTCGGGCTGAGCCTGTCGAAGCCCCTCGCGCGCACTTCGACAAGCTCAGTGCGAGCGGGTATGGTGAGAGGCCTTGCGAATGGGTTCTCGTGAGCCCTCCCCTCCCCCGCACGAACCTGCCTCATCCCTGCCCATGCCCACGCCCGCGCCCCGCTCCATCAAGGACTTCGTCCGCTACGTCCCCGTCACCGAGCGCCCGCCCGTGCACTGGCCCGGCGGCAAGCGCCTGGCGGTGTGGATCGTGCCCAACGTCGAGTTCTACGAATACACCCCGCCGCAGGCGGTGGGGCGCGAGACCTGGGACCGCGTGCCCTCGCACCCCGACGTGCGCGAGTACGGCTTCCGCGACTACGGCAACCGGGTGGGCCTCTGGCGAATGGACGAGGTGCTGCGCGAGTACCCGGTGCGCGCCACGGCCTCGCTGAACCTGGCGCTGCTGGACCACTTCCCGGAGATCGCGCAGCTCATCCGCGACCGCGGCTGGGGCGTCATGAGCCACGGCCTGTACAACACGCGCTTCCTCTACGGCATGGACGAGGCGCAGGAGCGCGCCTTCTACCGCGACAACGTCGAGACGCTCGCGCGCCACACGGGCCAGGCGCTGAAGGGCATCCTGACGCCGGCGATCACGAACACTGCGCTGACCCCGCGCCTGATCGCCGAGGCCGGGCTGAGCTACCACGCCGACTGGGTGCACGACGACGTGCCGGTGCCCATCGTCGTGCCGGGGCAGCGCCTGATCTCCCTGCCCTATTCCTACGACCTGAACGACGCCCCGCTGTGGGACGGCCGGCCCTATGGCGGGCGCTACTTCGTGCAGGCCTGCATCGACGCCTTCGACCGGCTCTACGACGAGAGCGCCGACGGCGGCCGCGTCTACTGCATCGCGCTGCACCCCTACCAGATCGGCCAGCCGCACCACGTGGGCCACCTGCGCCAGGTGCTGGACCACGTCTGCCGCCACGAGGGCGTGTGGTTCGCCACCGGCGACGAGATCGCGCAACACTTCCTGGACCACCACCACGACGAGCAGCTCGCTTTCGCGGAGGGCTACCACGCACGCCAGGCGGCGCGGCGCACCGTGGTGGCGGCGCCGGGCCCTGCAAAGGCCGCCCTGGCGACCACGCCGGTGGACGGCGGCCCCTGGCCGGCGCAGCGCCGCACCGGCTACGACCACCCGCACCTGCCCTGGCAGCCCTGGCCCGCGCGCAAGCCGCTGCGCTGGCCCGGCGCTCGCCAGCTCGCGGTCGTGCCGCTGATCGTGCTCGAGTCCTACGAGGACCCGCTGCCCCCCGGCTGGCCGCAGTTGCGCAGCGTCGGCGGCGGCCTGGCGCGCGAGTTCCCGAACATCTCACGCGTCTCCACGCGCGAGTACGGCCACCGCGTGGGCATCTTCCGCCTGCTGGACGCGCTGCGCCGGCACGGCATCCGGCCGACGGTGGCGATCGACGCGCTGACGGCCGAGGACTACCCCGGCCTGGTCGACGGGCTGCGCGCCGACGGCGCCGAGTTCGTGGCCCACGGCCTGAGCGTCACGCGCCCGCAGACCAGCGCCATGGGGCTGGAGGAGGAACGCGACTACATCGCGCAGACCCTGCAGCGCCTGCAAGCCTGCGGCATCGCCACCCGCGGCTGGTTCGGCGCCGACTACAGCGAGTCCACGCGCACCCCGCAGCTGCTGGGCGAGGCCGGCGTGGAGTACCTCAGCGACTGGGCCAACGACGAGCAGCCCTACCGCATGAGCACGCCCGGGCGCCTGGTGGCCACGCCGCTGTGGGCCGACTTCGACGACCAGACGGTGCTGATCAACCGCATGTGCAACCTGGACATGATGGAAGACCACTTCGTCAAGGCGCTGGACCAGCTCGCCGTCGATGCCCGGCAGTCGGCCCGGCTGCTGCACTTCTGCGTCCGGCCCTGGGTGATGGGGGCGCCGCTGCGCATCGCGATGTTCGAGCGCGTCCTCGCCCACGCCTGCGCCCAGCCCGAGGCCTGGACGCCGACGCTGGGCGAGGTGGTCGACGCGTGGTGGGCGCAGCAGGCGGGCTGACACCCTCGGCTTGGGCTACAAGCCGCCCGTTCAGCCCCGATGCCGCCGGGCCGTGTGCGCACCGGAACCAGTAAGCACGGAGCGCGGCCCTTGCTCCCCTCCCCCCTCGCGGGAGAGGGGCTGAAAACTGGGCGGGCGGGCGCGGGGCCTCAGGGGCGCACGGCCGGGGCCGGCGCGGGCTCCACCACCGCGAGCAGCGTCAGGCCGAAACCCGGGCCGAGGTCGATGCTCAGGGTGTCAGGCCCCTCAGCCGCCGCCGCCAGCCCCAGCCGCTGCGCCGCGGCCTGCAGCGGCGCCAGTGAGGGAAAGGCGATCGTCAGGCCAACCGGCAGCACGCGCGCCATCGCCTCGTCGGGGACAAGCTCGATCCAGCTCTCACCGAGGCTCAAGCGCCCCGAGCCGTCGAAGCCGGCCGCGGCGACGGCACCGGCCTGGACCAGGCGACGCCCCCACGCGCGCAGCGCCGCGCGCGGCCCGGCGTAGCGCAGGTCCCGCAAGGCGGTGGCGCCGTTGGCGTGGCGCAGCAGCGAGGGCGAACGCACGAGTTCCGGCGTGGCGTGCTGGACCCAGCAGACGTAGGACGGATCCCCCGGGCTCCAGCGCGTGTCGAAGTAGAGGAAGCGGGCCAGGCCCGAGCGCTCAGGCGTACTGACCGGGCGCGACCAGTCCATCACCGCGCCGACCGGCAGGCCCGCCTGCTGGCGCGCCGCGTGGCAGGCTGCGGCGTCCCCGGTGCCGAGCGCCAGCACGTGCAGGCCGAAGCGCTCGCGCATGGCCGGCGTGAGCTGGTGCCCGGCCAGGGGGTCGGTGATCTGCATCAGCTCGATGTAGCCGGTGTCGAGCATCACCGAATGCTGCGCGCTGCCGGCCGGCACCACCCGGCCCTCGGCGTCACGCCGGGTGTGGTCGGCGCGCGCCGTCAGCATGAAGCCCAGGCCCTCGAACAGAGCGCGCGCGGCGCCCAGCTCCGGCACGATGAAGCCGACGTGATCCAGGTCGACGGCGTCTGAAGCGGTCGGGGCGGTTTGCATACTTTTCACCGGTCGAGACTGCGACGTCCTGAAGGAAGGGTTTCCCAGGAGCCCTCAAATTGTACGCAAGCACCCCCTGCGTGCTAGCATTTTTGAATATGGTTGCGCGACCCAGGCGCAGCCCGTGTCCACGATCCAAGGAGCCCCCCTCGATGCGCACGACGACGAAGCTGCTGCTGGCCGCATGGACCTCGCTGCACCTGCTGTCGGCCCAGGCCCAGGCCCAGGCCCCCGTCCGCGGCGGCACGCTGACGATCGCGCTGCCCACCGAGCCGGCGCACCTGAACTCGGCCATCGACACGACGCAGCAGGTCAAGATCGTCGCGGGCAAGATCTACAGCGGGCTGGTCAGGTACGACCTGAAGATGAACATGCAGCCCGACCTGGCCGAGTCCTGGTCGGTCGCGCCCGACGGCCGCACGATCACCTTCAAGTTGCGCAAGGGCGTCAAGTGGCACGACGGCCGCGACTTCACCTCGGCCGACGTCGCCTTCTCGATCATGAAGGGCTTCGGGCCGAACAACGGCCTCGTGCGCACCACCTTCGCCAACGTCGAGGCGGTGCAGACGCCGGACGCGCATACGGCGGTGCTGGTGATGCGCCAGCCCGCGGCGGCGCTGATGTCGGCGCTGCCGGTGGCCACGGCTACCATCCTGCCGGCGCACCTGTACGACAACACCGACATCCGCCGCAACCCGGCCAACAGCCGACCGGTGGGCACGGGGCCCTTCATGTTCAGCGAGTGGCGGCGCGGCGACAGCATCGTGCTCGTGCGCAACCCGAACTATTTCGAGGCTGGCAAGCCCCTGCTCGACCGCATCGTCTTCCGCATCATCCCGGACACCCAGGCGCGCGGCGCCGCGGTGGAGTCGCGCGCGGTCGACATGGTCTTCCACAGCACCGTGGCGGCCTCCGACGCGCGCCGGCTGGGCAACCTGCCCCACCTGGCGCTGACGACCGACGGCTACCACTTCGACTCGACGGTCTCCTTCGCCGAGTTCAACACCCAGCACCCCATCGTCGGCCGGGCAGAGGTCCGGCGCGCGCTGGCCCACGCCATCGACCGCAAGTTCATCCTCGACAACGTCTGGATGGGGTTCGGCCGCGTGGCGACCTCACCGGTGCACTACGGGCTGCGCCAGGCCCACACCGACGACGTGCCGCAGTACCCCTACGACCTGCGCAAGGCCGAGCAGCTGCTCGACGAGGCCGGCCTGAAGCGCGGCCCCGACGGCAAGCGATTCAAGCTCACGATCGACTTCGTGCCCTTCGGCGACCAGTACCCGAAGGTGGCGCAGTACGTGCGCCAGCAGTTCACGCAGATCGGCATCGACGCCGACGTGCGCTCCACCGATTTCGCCACCTGGGTGCGCCGCATCTGGACCGGGCGCGACTGGGCGATCAACCTCTCGGCGCTGACCAACGCGTCCGACCCCTCCATCGGCATCCAGCGCGCCTATTCGTCGAAGAACATCGTGCCCGGCACGCCCTTCACGAACGGCACGCACTTCCGCAACGCCGACCTGGACCAGTACTTCGAGCAGGCCTCCGTCAACCAGGACCCGCTGGTGCGCAGGCGCCATTTCGCTGCGATCCAGCGCATCCTCGCCACCGAGCTGCCGGTGATCCCGCTGGTGGCGATCGACCAGTTCACGGTCTTCAACAAGCGCGTGCGCAACCACGCGACGCTGGCCGACGGCGTCTACGGCGGCTTCGCCGACGTCTGGCTGGCTCCGAACTGAGAGCCTGAGCGCCTTGCGCCGGGCCTGCCCCGCCCACCGCACGCGCCTGCGCAGGGCGGGGGCCTGATGGCGCTGCTGCGCTACGTCCTGCGTCGCCTGGCCCAGGCCCTCGTGGTCCTGGGCATCGTCATCGTGCTGCAGTTCCTGCTGCTGCACATGGCGCCCGGCGACGTGGCCGACGTCATCGCCGGCGAATCGCAGGCCTCGGACCCGGCGTTCGTCCAGCAGCTGCGCAGCGAGCTGGGGCTGGACCGGCCCCTGCCCGTGCAGCTGCTGCTGCACCTGCAGCGCGTGGTCACGCTGGACTGGGGCCACGCGCACTCGATGGACGCGCCCGTGTGGCTGCTCATCGCCGAGCGCCTGCCGGCCACGGCGCTGCTGATGCTCAGCGCCATCGGGCTGGCCGTGGTGCTCGGCGTGGGCCTGGGCATGGCCGCGGCCCTGTGGGCGCGGCGCTGGCTCGACGGCGTGATCTCGGTGCTCGCCCTGCTGTTCTACGCCACGCCCGGCTTCCTCGTGGGCATCGTGATGATCCTGGTGTTCTCGGTGCAGCTGCAATGGCTGCCGATGGCGGGGATGAGCTCGCTCTACGACGACAGCCCGGCCTGGCTGCGGGGGGTCGACCTGGCGCGCCACCTCGTGCTGCCCACGGTGACGCTCGGCCTGTTCTACGTGGCCATCTACACCCGGCTCATGCGCGCGGCCATGCTGGAGGTGCTGCCGATGGAGCACGTGCGCACCGCGCGCAGCAAGGGGCTCGCGCCTTGGCGCGTGGTCTGGCACCACGCCGGGCGCAACGCGCTGCTGCCCATCGTCACGATGGCCGGGCTGCAGGTCAGCTCGCTGCTGGGCGGCTCGGTCATCGTCGAGACCATCTTCGGCTGGCCGGGCATCGGCCGGCTCGCCTTCGAGGCCGTGTTCAGGCGCGACGTGCCGCTGGTCATGGGCGTGCTGCTGCTCAGCTCGGTGCTCGTGCTGGCGGTCAGCCTCGCCGTGGACCTGCTGTACACGCGGCTGGACCCGCGCATCCGCCTGCGCTGAAGGCCCGACGGGATGCAAACGCTCCGCCACCGCCTCGCCCGCTCGGCCTCCTTCGTCACGGGGGCGGCCCTGCTCGCGCTGGTGGCGGCGATGGCGCTGCTGGGCCCGCTGCTCTACCCGCAGGGCCCCTGGGTCACGGTGGGCGCGCCGATGACCTGGCCGGGCACCGACCCGCTGCGCCCGCTCGGCACCGACGCCCTCGGCCGCGACCTGCTCGCCGGGCTGCTGCACGGGGCGCGCGTGTCGCTGCTGATCGGCGCGGCCGCCACGGCCGCGGCGCTGAGCGTGGGCCTCGTGGTCGGGGCCGTCGCCGGCTACCGCGGCGGCTGGGTCGACGACGCCCTGATGCGCCTGACCGACGCGGTGCAGACGGTGCCGCCCTTCCTGCTGGCCATCGTCGTCGTGCTGATCGTCAAGCCCTCGGTGGGCTCGATCGTCGGTGCGATCGCGCTCATCTCCTGGCCCACCGTGGCACGTCTCGTGCGGGCGGAATTCATGCGCCTGCGCGAGGCCGATTTCGTCAGCGCCGCGCGCCTGATGGGCATGCCGCCGGCGCGCATCGTGCTCACGCAGATGCTGCCCAATGCGATGCCGCCGGTGATCGTCAGCGCGTCCATCATGGTGGCGAGCGCGATCCTGATCGAATCCGGCCTCGCCTTCCTCGGCCTCGGGGATCCGAACGTCGTCTCCTGGGGCACGATGGTTGGCCTCGGGCGCTCGGACTTCCGTGCCGGCTGGTACCTGGTCGTGGTGCCCGGACTGGCCATCATGCTCAGCGTGCTGGCGCTGAACCTGCTCGGCGACGGCCTGAACGACGCGCTGAACACGCGCATGCCCGCATGAAGGCGGGCACATCCCAAGGCAGCGGCCCGGCATCCGTCGGGGCACCCTTGCTGCAGGTGCGCGGGCTGCGCCTGGAGCGCGGCGACGGCGCCGCGCTCGTCGACGGCGTCGACTTCGACCTGCAGCGCGGGCAGACGCTGGCCGTGGTGGGCGAGTCGGGCAGCGGCAAGTCGCTGACGGCGCTGGCGATCGCGGGGCTGCTGCCCGCCGGCGTGCGCTGGGTGGCGGGCGACGCGCGCTTCGACGGCCAGGCGCTGCGCGGGCTCTCGCCCGCGGCCTGGCGCCGCCTGCAGGGCCGGCACATCGGCATGATCTTCCAGGAGCCGATGAGCTCGCTGAACCCGGTGATGCGCGTGGGAGCGCAGATCGTGGAAGGGCTGCGCGCCCACCTGGCGCTGACACCCGCGGCGGCGCGCGAGCGTGCCGTCGAGTTGCTGCGCCAGGTGCAGATCCCCGAGCCCGAGCGCCGCGTCGACCAGCACCCGCACCAGCTCTCGGGCGGGCAGCGCCAGCGCGTCATGATCGCGATGGCACTGGCCTGCGACCCGGCGCTGCTGATCGCCGACGAGCCGACCACCGCGCTGGACGTGACGGTCCAGGCCGGCATCCTGAGGCTGCTGCAGCAGTTGCAGCGCGAGCGCGGGCTGGCGCTGCTGCTGATCACGCACGACCTCGGCGTCGTGCAGCAGGTGGCCGACCGCGCACTCGTCATGTACGGCGGGCGCCTGATGGAGCAGGGCCCGGCGGACGCGGTGCTGCGCGCGCCGCGTCACCCCTACACGCGCGGCCTGCTGCGCGCCCGGCCGAGCGGCCGCCTGCCGCGCACGCAGCGGCTGCAGGAGATCCCGGGCACGGTGGCCGCCCCAGCCCCGGGGCGGCGCGGCTGCCCTTTCGCGCCGCGCTGCGCCGAGGCGGGCCCCCGCTGCACCGCCGAGCTGCCGCCGCTGATGCCGACGGGCCCGGACCGCGCCAGCGCCTGCTGGCTGGCGACGGACGCGGCGCCGGCCGGTCCGGCGCGCGGAGGCGCCGATGGCTGACCCCGCGCCCGCGCTGTCGATGCTTGACGTCCGCCACGGCTACGGCGAGGCATACGCCGCGCTGGCCGTGGATGGCGTGTCGCTGGAGCTCGGGCGCGGCGCGGCGCTCGGCCTCGTGGGGGAGTCGGGTTGCGGCAAGTCCACGCTGGCGCGACTGGCCTGCGGGCTGCTGGCCCCGCGCGCGGGCGAGGTGCGCGTCAGCGGCATGGACCCGGCCCGGCGCGACGCGCGCACGCGGCAGCGCCTGGCGCGCGCCGTGCAGATGGTCTTCCAGGATCCCTACGGCTCGCTCCACCCGCGCCAGCGCATCGGCGCCCAGCTGGCCGAGCCGCTGCGCCTGCACGCGCCGTCGTCGCCCCAGGCCCCCGGGGAGCGCGTGGCCGTGCTGCTGGAGCGCGTGGGCCTGCCCGCCGAGGTGGCGCAGCGCCACCCGCACGAGCTCTCGGGCGGGCAGCGGCAGCGCGTGGCGATCGCGCGCGCGATCGCGGTCGAGCCCGCGCTGCTGGTGTGCGACGAGCCCGTGTCGGCGCTCGACGTCTCGGTGCAGGCGCAGATCCTGAACCTGCTGCGAGACCTGCAGCGCGACCTCGGCCTGGCACTGCTGTTCATCTCCCACGACCTGCGCGTGGTGCGCTGCATGGCCGACCGCATCGCCGTGATGCAGCACGGCCGCATCGTCGAGATCGGCGAGACCGACGCCGTCTGGTCGGCGCCGCAGCACCCCTACACGGCAGAGCTGCTGGCGGCGCTGCCGCCGGAGGTGTAGGCGGGCCCGGGCCAGCGTGCGCGGGCCTTCAGCCCGGTACCCCCTGCAGCCGCTCCAGGCCCTGCGCCCAGCCGTCGCCTGGCACCGCATGCAGGTGCACGGGCAGGCCGGCGGCGCGGGCCGCAGCCACACCGCGCGGGCCAGCAGGATCCCACTCCAGCCAGGCCATATGGGCGCGCACCCAGTCCTCGCAGCACAGGGCGGCGAAGACCGCCTGCGTCAGGGTCTCGGCGTCCAGGCGCGGCTCCACCGGCCGGATGTTCGCGCGGCTGCGCTCGAACCAGGGGTGGAAGAGTTCGCGGTCGCGCACCTCGTGCCACAGGCGCACCAGGTGGCTGCCGTCCCAGGCCGGCTCGATCGGCGTGGCGTAGCGCTCGCGCCAGCGGGCGCGCTCGTCCGCGCCGCGCGCCGCCAGCTCCGACAGGTGCAGCGCGCGCGGGCGGCAAGGCAGCGCGGGCGTCGGGGCGTCGGCCGGGGCCGCCTGCAAGGCCCACTCGACCGCGACGGCAGCCCCGTAACCGCGCGCATGCACCTCGAGCTCGCGCCAGCCCAGTGCGGCCAGCGCGGCCGCCAGCGGGCGGGCGGCCGCGGCAGGCTCGAGCACCCGTCCGCCGGAATCCCCATGCCCCGGCAGGTCCATGGCAAGCACCGGGCCCGCCGGCTCGCCATCGCCCGCGGCCTGCTGCCAGCGCCGCAGCTCGCAGCGCGCCGAACCGCCCGCGCCGTGCAGCAGCACGCGCGCCGGCCCGGGCCGGTCCAGGCCGAGGCCGTGCACCGACAGGCCCTCGGCAAAGGCGCGGCCGCAGCCATCGGGCCCAGCCCAGTGCGCCAGGGCCGGCGGCGAGGGCGGCGCATCGGCGGCCGGCAGCCGCGCGAGCACCCACCGCGCCTGCGCCTGCAGCACCTGGGCGCGCGCGCCGGCCGGCAGCGGCTCCACACGCGAGCCCGGCGGCAGCGCGGGCAGGCGCTGCAGGTGCGGGAAGAGCTGGTCGTCGGCCGTCGTGCCCGTCCACAAGGGCAGTGGCAGGGCCGCGACGACCTGGGCGCCCGGCCAGACGAAGACCCCGGGGTAGACACGCAGGTGGCTCTCGCGCGAGCGCAGCAGTTCCATCACCTGCATGCGGTGGATCAGCTCCGGGCCCGGCAGGTCGAGCACGCGCCGGTGCGCGCGGTCGCGCTGCGACCACGGGAAGAACAGCCAGCCGTCGCGGAAGCGCGACCAGGCCCACATCAGGTGCGTGCCCTCGGGTTGCGGCTGGAAACGGTAGAGCTGGTGCGGCAGGATGCTCGCCGCTTCCTCGGCAGTGAACAGCGGCAGCCCGTCGAGGGCGAGCGCGCTGACGCGCCCCGGGTGCCGCAGCGCCAGCTCCGCGCCGATCGAGGCGCCGGTGTGCTGGCCGCACACCGCCACCTGGCCGATGCCCAGCGCGTCGAGGAAGCCGGCCATCGCGTCGGCCAGGTCGGCCATGCGCCAGTCGTCCCAGGGCAGCGGGTCGGACAGGCCGAATCCCGGCGTGTCCACCGCCAGCGCCGTGGCGTGCGGGGCCAGCAGCCGCATCAGCGGCTCGAGCGTCTGCGAGGACTGCGGCGTCTGGTGCAGCAGCAGCACCGGCGGCCCGGCGCCCAGGCGCCGGTAGTGCAGCCAGCGCGCGCCGACGCGGCAGCCGTGGCGCGTGATCGGGCCGGGGTCGGCCGGCAGCGGGTCGAGGCCGTTCATTCGAGCGCCTTCGTCATCTCGGGCCGGTACTCGACGAGCGGCCGGCCCTCGCGCAGGCGCGCGACGAGGTCCGGGTTGGCGATGAAGCTGCGGCCGAAGGAGACAAGGTCGCAGGCGCCCGCGGCCACGGCCTCCTGCGCCCGCTGCGGCGTGTAGGCGCCGTTGGCCACGAGCACGCCGTCCCAGTGCCGGCGCAGGAACTGGCTCGACGTGCAGCCCAGTTCGTCGTAGACGCGGTCATCGACGACACCGGTGTGGACGTAGGCCAGCGCCATGCCGCGCACACGGCGCAGCAGCTCGACATAGACCTCGTTGTCGCCGGGGGTCCAGCGCATCTCGCCGAAGTAGGCTGCCGGCGACAGGCGCAGGCCGACGCGACCCGGGCCCCACACGCCGACGCAGGCCTGCACGACCTCGAGCGCGAAGCGCCGCCGGCCCTCGAGCGTGCCGCCCCAGGCATCGGTGCGGCGGTTCGTGTGCGCGCGCAGGAACTGTTCGATCAGGTAGCCATTGGCGCCGTGGATCTCGACACCGTCGAAGCCCGCCTCGTGCGCGCGCCGCGCGGCGGCGCGGAACAGCTCCACCACCTGCGGCACCTCCTCGGTGGCCAGGGCGCGCGGCATCTCGTTGTAGAGCTCCACACCGCCGGCCTGGCGGCGCAGGATGGGGTCGAGCACCGCCGAGGGCGCCACCGGCTGCGCGCGTGCCCAGTGGCTGTGCGCCAGGCGCCCGGTGTGCCAGAGCTGGGCGAAGATGCGCCCGCCGCGTGCATGCACGGCGTCGCAGACGCGGCGCCAGGCCGGGACGTGCTCGTCGAGGAACAGCCCGGGCGTGTCGAGGTAGCCCTGGGCCTCTGGCGTGACGAGCACGGCCTCGGTGACGAGCAGGCCGGCGTCGGCGCGCGCGGCGTAGTAAGCCGCCGCGCCCGCCGAAGGGCCGAGCTCGGCGCTGGCACGGTTGCGCGTGCACGGCGCGAGCAGCACCCGGTTGGGCAGGACCAGGCCGTGGCCGAGGTCGACGGGGGTGAAAAGGGCATCCGTGTTCATCGAGACGGATTGTCGGTGCGCGCGCGGGGCGCCGCAGGTGGCGCGGGCGTACCATCCGGCCCCGCGCCCCCGCCCGACCCTGCCACGCCGCTGCGCCCCGATGCCTCCGAAGGAAAAGCCCTTCCTCGCCCGCGTTCGCGAAGCCTTGCCGACGCTGCACCCGGCAGAGCGGCGCCTGGGCGAGTTCGTGCGCGACTTCCCGGGCGAACTTGCCAGCTACTCCGGCTCCGAGCTCGCCGAGCTGGCCCAGGTGTCGAAGGCCACGGTCTCGCGCTTCGTCAAGCGCCTGGGCTACGAGAGCTACGAGGCGGCGCGCCGGCATGCGCGGTCCGAGCGGCAGACCGGCTCGCGCCTGTTCCTGACCTCGGCCTCGGACGCCTCGAGCGTGCGCTCGGCGCAGGCGCACGTGCTGCAGGGCATGGCCAACCTCGAGGCCACCTTCCAGGCCATCGGCGATACGCAGGTCGACGCCGTGGCCGAGGCGCTGCTCGCGGCGCGCAAGGTCTGGGTCATCGGCTTTCGCAGCAGCCACGCCTTTGCCAGCTACCTGCAGTGGCAGCTGACACAGGTGGTCGAGCAGATCGTCGCCATCCCGGGCGGCGGGCAGACGCTGGGCGAGCACCTGGTCAGCGTCCAGGCGCGTGACCTCGTCGTCGTCTTCGGCCTGCGCCGCCGCGTCGCACAAATGGACAACCTGCTGAAGGCGGTGCAGCGCAGCGGCGCGCGGTTGCTCTACATCACCGACGAGGGCGTCGCGCCGCTGCCGGGCGCGCACTGGCACTTCCGCTGCCACTCGCTGGCCCCGGGCCCGCTGTTCAACCACGTCGCCGTCACCGCGGTGTGCCACCTGCTGGCCACACGTGCGATCGAGAAGGCCGGCGCGACGGGGCGGAGCCGCCTGCGCGAGATCGAGGCCTTGAACGAGGCGCTCGAGGAACTCTGAGAACCTGAGCGCGCCCGGCGCGCCCGGTCGGTCGTGGGACCCAGCGCATCCTGCGCGCCTCCACCGCCCCGACGCACCGGAGCGGTGCGCACCAGGCACGGGCGTCGCACCGGTCGCGGGCCGTCCCCCCGGTGGCGATGGGGAAGACACCCCCAGGTAAACCCGGGGTTGCACAGGAGCTCCATAAGAAACTAGAGTTTCACAGAAGTTGGCAAGAAACTTGCGTTTCACCTCCGGTCGGTGCCCAAGCTGGTGCGCCGGCATGCCGCCACGAAAGGAACCGCCATGTCCATCCGCCTCCTCTGCGCCGCCGCCGCGGCACTCGCGTTCGGTGCCACCCAGGCCCAGCCGCTGCAACTCAAGGTACTCGGCCAGCCTGTGGGCTCGGGCCTGATCCAGAAGAACAAGGAACAGCCCTTCTTCGAGAAGCTGGCTGCCGCGACCGGGCTGAACGTCAGCGTCCAGTACGTGCCCGTCGACGTGGCCGGCATCCCCGACACCGACGGCCTGCGCGTGCTGCGCTCGGGCTTGTTCAACATCGTCTCGATCCGCGGCCCGCAGGTCAGCCGCGACGAGCCGACCATCCTGGGCTTCGACCTCGTCGGCCTGAACCCGAGCTTCGAGGCCGGGCGCAAGAACACCGCGGCCTACTTCGCCACGGTCGACAAGCGCCTGCAGGCCAACTTCAACGCCAAGCTGCTGGGCGTCTGGCCGGCCGGCCCGCAGGTGATCTTCTGCAAGCCGCGCATCAAGGGCCTGGCCGACCTGAAGGGCCTGAAGGTCCGCGTCGGCGACCAGAACAGCGCCAACTTCATGGCCGGCCTCGGCGCCACCGGCGTGCCCATGCCCTTCGGCGAGGTGCAGCAGGCCCTGGCCCGCGGCGTCGTCGACTGCGCCATCACCGGCCCGGCGTCGGCCAACTCCGGCGGCTGGCCCGAGGCCGCGACGACCGTGCTGCCGCTGGCGCTGCAGCTGGCCGTCAACGGCTATGCGATCAACCTGAACACCTGGCGCCAGATGTCGCCGGCCGACCAGGCCAAGCTGCAGGCCGCGGTGGACGGCCTGGTCAAGGACATCTGGGCCTACTCGGCCGAGCTGTACGAGGACGCGATGCGCTGCAACGCCGGCGCCACGCCGTGCACGCTGGGCAAGCCCTACAAGCTGACCACGGTGCCGGTGACGCCGGCCGACCTGGCCACGGTGAAGAGCGCGCTGAACGAGCGCTCTCTGCCGGTCTGGGCGCGCCAGTGCAACGCCGTCAACCCGACCTGCGAGGCCGACTGGAAGGCCACGGTCGGCGCCGGTCTCTGACCGCAGCACTGCAGGGAGCGTCTGGTGCAAGGCTATGCGCGCGCTGCCAGCCTGATTTTCGGCGTCATGATGCTGCTGCTGTCGGTGGCGGTGACGGTGGAGACGCTGGTGCGCAAGCTGTTCTCGGTGTCGCTCGGCGGCGTGGACGAGCTCTCGGGATACGCCATCGCGGTGGGCGCGCCACTGGCCTTCGCCGTGGCGCTGATCGACCGCGCCCACATCCGCATCAATCTGCTGTACCAGGGCCTGGGGTTGCGGGCGCGGGCCGCACTCGACGCGGCCGCGGTCATTGCGCTCGCGGCGCTGGCCGTGTTCCTGGCCATCTTCAGCGTGCGCACCGTGCTCGAGACCCAGGCCTACCAGTCGATCGCCCAGACCCCGTGGGCCACGCCGCTGATCTACCCGCAAGCGGTGTGGCTGGCGGCGATGTTCGCCTTCGTCGTGCCGGCGCTGGCCCTGCTTTGGCAACTGATGCGGCTGCTGGCGCAGGGGCGTTGGCGCGAAGTGACGCCTGCCCTCGGGCCGGAGACGGTCGAGGACGAGCTGCGCGCCGAACTCGAAGACCTGAAGCGGCGTTGAGATCCTGGCCATGAGCATCCTCGTCCTTGCCTTGGGCTTCGCCGCGATGCTGGCCCTGATGTTCCTGAGCCTGCCCGTGGCCTTCGCCATCGTCGCGGTGGGCACGGTCGGTGGCTACCTCGCCTTCGGCATGCCGCTCATCGAGATGATGGGCAGCGTGGTCTGGGGCACGCTGAACAACTCGGTGATGACGGCGATCCCGCTGTTCATGTTGCTCGGGGAGATCCTGCTGCGCAGCGGCATCGCCGACAAGATGTTCGACGTGCTCGCGGTCTGGCTCGGCCGCTTGCCCGGCGGCCTGCTGCACACCAACATCGGCACCTGCGCGCTGTTCTCGGCCACCTCGGGCTCGTCGGTGGCCACCGCGGCCACGGTCGCGACCGTGGCGTTGCCGGCACTCGGCCAGCGCGGCTACCCGCTGCAGGCCACGCTGGGCTCGCTGGCGGCCGGCGGCACGCTGGGCATCCTGATCCCGCCCAGCGTGAACCTGCTGGTCTACGGCTCGCTGGCCAACGTGTCGGTCGGGCAGCTGTTCATCGCCGGTGTCGTGCCAGGGCTGCTGCTCACGGCGCTGTTCTCGCTGTACATCTTCGTCGCGCACCGCAACGCCGGCGCCGCCGACACGGCGCCCGACGTGCCGCTGGCGCAGAAGCTGCGCCTGCTGCGCCACCTGCTGCCGCCGGCGGCCATCTTCCTGGTCGTCATGGGCAGCATCTACGGCGGCCTGGCCACGCCCACGGAGTCGGCGGCGCTCGGGGTGATGATGGCGCTGTTCTTCGTCTGGCGCCAGGGGCGCCTGAGCCTGGCGCTGATGGAGCATTGCTTTCGCCAGTCGGCGCGCACGACCGGCATGGTGGTGCTGGTGATCGTGTGCGCACTGCTGCTGAACGTCACGCTGTCGATGCTGGGCACCGCGCAGGCGGTCACGCAGTGGGTGGGATCGCTCGGCCTGAGCGCGTACACGCTGCTGGCGCTGCTGACCGCGTTCTATGTCGTGCTCGGCATGTTCATGGACGCCATGTCGATGCTGGTGCTGACGGTGCCGATCGCCGTGCCCATGGTCGTGGCCGTGGGCGTGGACCCGGTGTGGTTCGGCATCTTCATCGTCGTGATGTGCGAGATCGCGCTGATCACGCCGCCCGTGGGCATGAACCTGTTCGTCGTGCAGGGGCTGCGGCGCGACGGCGGCAGCTTCGGTGACGTCGTCCGCGGCTCGCTGCCCTACGTCTTCATCATGATCGGCTTCGTCGGCCTGTTGATCGCCTGGCCGCAGATCGCGCTGTGGCTGCCCGAGTCGATGTCGGGCGGATGAGCAGGGTGGCGTCCGCCGGGTTCCTGGCTGGGCACGCGGCAGGCCCCCTGCAGCAGGTGCTGGTCGTCAACCCCAACACCAACCCGGTGGTGACGCGGCGCGTGCGCGCGGCAGCGGCCGGCTTCGAGTCGCCGGCGCTGCGCATGGAGGTGGTCAACCCCCCGCAGGGACCGCACTCGATCGAGACCGCGGTCGAGCGTGAGCTGGCCGAGCGTGAAACCCTCGCGCTGATCGGAAGCCGCGCAGCCACCGGCTACGACGCCTACGTGCTGGCCTGCTTCGACGATCTGGCGCTGGCGGGCGCGCGCGCCCTGGTGTCCGTGCCGGTGGTGGGCACCTGCGAGGCGGCCTTGGCGGCCGCGCACGCGCTCTCGCCGCGCTTTGCCGTCGTCACCACCTTCGACGCTGCCGTGCCCGGCATCCGCGCGCTGATGCAGCGCCACGGCGCCGGGCCGCTCGCCACGGTGCGCGCCGCCGGCATCGGCGTGGCCGAGGCCGCCAGCGCCGGGGAGGAGGCCATGCGGCGCCTGATCGACACCGCGCGCGCCGCAGTGGCCGAGGACGGCGCCGAGGCCATCCTGCTGGCCTCCGGCGGCCTGACCGGCCTGGGCCCCACGCTCTCCGTGGCACTGGGCCTGCCGGTGGTCGACGGCGTCGCCGCGGCCATCGCCGCCGCCG
>JBILNB010000161.1:0-2980 GCA_044375195.1 Rubrivivax sp.
TCAACGGCAGCAAGGGCTCGTTCTCGGGCAGCGGCAACGTGTACACACTGGTGGTCACGCCGACAGCCGGCTTCGAGGGCAACCTGACGGTCGACGTGGCCGCGGGCGCAGCCAGCGATAGCGCGGGCAACGCCAGCCTTGTGGCCACGCAGAGCGTGCAGGCCGTCGACATGAAGGCGCCGACGCTGGCGATCAGCGACGACGAAGCCGGCACCGGCAACATCGCCGGAGGCACGATCACCTACACCTTCACGTTCAGCGAGACGGTCACGGACTTCACGGCCGACGACGTGACGGTGGTCAACGGCAGCAAGGGCGCGTTCTCGGGCAGTGGCAACTTGTACACACTGGTGGTCACGCCGACGGCCGGCTTCGAGGGCAACCTGATGGTGAGCGTCGGGGCTGGCGCGGCCAGCGACCTGGCAGGCAATGCCAGTCTCGCGGTCACGCAGAGCGTGCAGGCCGTCGACATGAAGGCGCCGACGCTGGCGATCACCGACGACGAGCCGGCTGCCACGGCTGACGTCACGGGCGGTCCGATCGTCTATACCTTCACGTTCAGCGAAGCCGTCTCCGGGTTCACCGTGGCCGATGTCAACGTGTCGAACGGCACCAAGGGAACGCTCGCGGGCAGCGGTGCCATCTACACACTGGAGGTGACGCCGACGGACGGATTCCTGGGTAACCTGACGGTGGACGTGGCGGCGGGCGCGGCCACCGACAGCGCGGGCAACACCAGTCTCGCGGCCTTGCAGAGCGTGCAGGCCGTGGATATGCGCCCGCCGCAATTCCAGGGTACGGCGGAGAGCGATACGCTGAACGGGCCGGGCTCCACGACGACCGATGAGTCGGAGATCTTCGCCGGCGGCGCCGGCAACGACACGATGTACGGTGGCGGCGGTGCCGACGTGATGTACGGTGGGGCGGGCGACGACGTGTTCGTGCTGAATGCCGCCAATATCCAGGCCCTGACGGCCCAGACCCCGGCCGCGTCCATCGACGGTGGCGCGGGCCTCGACACGCTGCAGGTCTCCGGCGCAGGGGTCGTCCTGGACTTCACCGCACTGCAGGCGGGCACCGTGAACAGCGTCGAGAAGATCGACCTGACCGGCAGTGGGAACAACACGCTGAAGATCACCGCGGCCGACGTGCTCGACATGTCGCAACTGCAGTGGGACATCGACGGCAACCCGGCGGTGGACGATGCGCTCGGGCAGGTCATGGTCAGCGGTGACGCAGGCGACCAGGTCGAGCTGGCGGACACAGGCTGGGCCCATGTCGGCACTTTCAGCGACAACGGGACGACCTATGAGGTCTGGACCGACGAGGCCCAGCGTGCCCAACTGCTCGTGGGGCCGGGCGTCTCGGTCATCGGCGGCACCTGACAGGCTGAGCGCCTTTCCTCCACGCCCGCCCTGGACACCGCAGCATCCCGTCTCGTCGTTTCATATCCAGCGATGGCCCGAGCCATGGCTGCGGTTTGAAACGGGGCTCGGGTCGGGCTGGTTCGTTCGCAGGGCGCGGCGCGGCTGAAGGACGCTCAGCCTTCCAGAGGCCCGGGCCTCATCGGCCCGCCACTCAGGCCGTCACGTTCAGCTCGTTGACGACGGTGCGCACGCCGGGGGCGGCCCAGACCGCGCCCTGGATCGCGTCGCGCTCCTGCCAGGAGTGCACCTTGCCGCGCAGCGTGACCTTGCTGCCGTCGACGGCGACGTCGATGCGACGGGCCTCGCGCAGCGCCTGACGCTGCAGCGCCTGCTCGATGCGTGACGACAGGTCGGTGGGCGCGGCCTTGGCGGCGAGCGTGATCTCGTTGCTGATGCCCACGACACCGGTCAGCGGGCGCACGGCCTTCTCGGCGGCGCGGCGCTGGAACTCCCAGTCGACCTCGCCGGCCAGGTGCACCCAGCCGTGCTCGACCGTCACGCGCAGGCGGTCTGCCGGCACCCGGGCCTGCCACTGCAGCGCGTGCGCGGCGGCGGTGGCGATCTCGCTGTCGCTGCGGCGGTGCTGCGGCGCCAGCGTCACGTCCACCTCCATCGCCACGGCCTTGACGCCGGGCAGGCGGCGCAGCGCGCGCTCGATCGCGAACTTCTCCGCATAGGTGTCGAGGTGGCCGCTGACAGTGACCACGCCGTCCTTGACGCCGATGCCGACCGAGGCGGCGTTGATCTCCGGGTCCCATTCGAGTTCGGCGAGCACGTCTTTCTTCAGTTCGCTGTCGGACTTGCGCACCGCGGAGGCGGTGGCACTGCTCGGGGGGGTCTGCAGGTTCATGGGGGTCTTCTCCTGGGTGGGCCGCCCGTTCCCGGGGCGGCGGTCAAGCTGGGGATGGGTCGGGATCTTCGGCCGGGCCGCGGCCGGCGACTTGAGCGCGCGCAAGGCGCGCCGCGGGTGCCGGGCCACATTGGTCTGCAGGCGCCGGGTGGGCCGGCGCAGGGAGCAATACCGATGGCAAGACCGACCTGGATCCTGGTGGCCGATGGCTCGCGCGCCCGGCTGTTCGAGCAGGAGCGGCCCGACGACGGGCGCCTGGTGCCGCTGCAGTCCTGGGCCAACCCGGCGCTGCGCCTGCGCGCCGAATCACTGGCCTATCGCAACCTGGGCCGCGCGAGCAAGGGCCACATCGGCAGCGTGAGCTTCGAGCCGAGGACGAGCCTGAAGGAGCGCGAGCACGAGCGCTTTGCGCACGAGCTGGCGCAGCACCTGGCCGACGGCGTGCGGGGCGGCCGCTGCGACGCGCTGGTGCTGATCGCCTCGAACTCGATGCTGGGATCGGTGCGGCATGCGCTGCCGGCGCAGACGGCCAAGCGCGTGCAGTGGTCGGCCGCGGTGGACCTGACGCGTCTGGACGGGCGTGAGTTGCGCGAGCGCATCGAGGCGCTGCGCCCGCAGGCGCCGCCCCCCGGTGTCGAGGCCGAGGCCTCGCCGCGGCCAGGGGGAGCGCAGGGGATATCCCTGCCGATGGTGCCCTGATCGA
>JBILNB010000162.1:0-2975 GCA_044375195.1 Rubrivivax sp.
CGCCCAGTCGCCTTGCGCGATGGCGTCGGCCGGCGTCAGCCAGGAGCCGCCGCACACCGGCACGTTGGGCAGGGCCAGGAACTGCGGCGCGGTCTGCGGCGTGATGCCGCCGGTGGGGCAGAAGGCCACGTCGGGGAAGGGCCCGGCCAGCGCCTTCAGCATCGGGATGCCGCCGGCCGCCGTGGCGGGGAAGAACTTGACGAAGTGGTGGCCGCCGGCCTGGGCCTGCATCACCTCGCTCGCGGTGGCCACGCCCGGCAGCAGCGGCAGGCGCAGGTTGGCGCAGGCCTCGCCGACCTCGCGCGTGTAGCCGGGGCTGACGGCGAAGCTCGCCCCGGCTGCGAGCGCGTCGCGCGCGTCGGCGACCGAGCGCACCGTGCCGGCCCCGACGAGAGCCTCGGGCACGGCCGTAGCGATGGCCTCGATGCAGCGCAGCGCCACCGGCGTGCGCAGCGTCACCTCGAGCACCTTCACGCCCCCGGCCAGCAGCGCGCGCGCCAGCGGCACGGCGTCGTCCACGCGGTGCAGCACGATGACGGGGATGACGGGGCCGTGAGTGGCGATTTCGAGCGTGTTCATCGAAGACGTTCCTGAAGGATCAATGGATTTCGACAATCTTGCTTGCATTTTCGGCAAGGAAGAAGAAATCTCCCTCGGCCGGCATCAAGATCAGAGCCAGGTGACGGCGCCCTCCTCGGCGCTGCGCACCTGGCGCCGCATCCCGGCGAAGAGCTCGCGGCCCAGGCCGTGGGCCGAGACCTCCGCCTGTTCGGGGGTGCGCTCGGCCGGCGCGCGCGCAGCCCACTGCGCCGGCTCGACCTGCACATCCAGCGTGCCGGCCACGGCATCCACGCGCACGATGTCGCCGTCGCGCACGCGCGCCAAAGGGCCGCCGGCCAGGGCCTCGGGGACGACGTGGATCGCCGCCGGTACCTTCCCCGAGGCGCCGCTCATGCGCCCGTCGGTGACCAGCGCCACGCGCTGGCCGCGCCCCTGCAGCACGGCCAGCGGCGGGGTGAGCTTGTGCAGCTCAGGCATGCCGTTGGCCTGCGGCCCCTGGAAGCGCACCACGGCGACGACGTCGCCCTCGAGCTCGCCCCGGGCGCAGGCGGCGAGCAGGGCCTCCTGGCTGTCGAAGACCCGGGCCGGGGCCTGCACGACATGGCAGTCCGCCGGCACGGCCGAGACCTTGATCACGGCGCGACCCAGGTTGCCCGTCAGCAGGCGCAGGCCGCCGGTGGGCGAGAACGGCGTGTCGGCGGTGCGCAGCACGGTCTCGTCACCCGGGGCCTCGGGCAGCGGCGCCCAGCTCAACGCCGGGTCAGCCCGCGCGGGCGCGGCCGCGGTCGCCTGCACTGCAGCCGCCGCCGGCTCGACGGCATCCGCCAGGACCGGCACCTCGAAGTACGCCGGCATGCCGCCGGGCGCCACCGTCGCGACGTCGGCGTGCAGCAGGCCCGCGCGCGCCAGCTCGCGCAGCACGAAGCCCGGCCCGCCCGCCGCCTGGAACGCGTTGACGTCGGCCTCGCCGTTGGGATACACGCGTGCCAGCAGCGGCACGACGTTGGAGAGCTCGGAGAAGTCGTTCCAGTCGATGACGATGCCCGCGGCGCGCGCCACCGCCACCCAGTGGATCAGGTGGTTGGTCGAGCCGCCGGTGGCCAGCAGGGCCGACATCGCATTGACGATCGCGCGCTCGTCGACGAGGCGGCCGATCGGCAGGAAGCGCGGGCCGCCGCGCACAATGCCGAGCACCTGCCGCACCGCCGCGCGCGTCAGGGCCTCGCGCAGGCCCGCGTGCGGGTGCACGAAGGCCGTGCCCGGCACGTGCAGGCCCATGGCCTCGAGCAGCATCTGGTTGCTGTTGGCGGTGCCGTAGAAGGTGCAGGTGCCGGGCCCGTGGTAGGCGGCGCCCTCCACCGCCAGCAGCTCGGCGCGGTCGACCCGGCCCTGGGCCGCGAGTTCGCGCGCGCGCGCCTTGTCGGCGTTGGACAGGCCCGTGCTCATCGGGCCCGCCGGCACGAAGACGCAGGGCAGGTGGCCGAAGTGCAGCGCCCCGATCAGGAGCCCGGGCACGATCTTGTCGCACACGCCCAGCAGCAGCGCGGCATCGAAGACATCGTGCGACAGCGCCACCGCGGTGGACATGGCGATCGTGTCGCGCGAGAACAGGCTGAGCTCCATGCCGGGCTCGCCCTGGGTGATGCCGTCGCACATCGCGGGCACCCCGCCGGCCACCTGCGCCGTCGCGCCCTGGCGCCGCGCCTCGTCGCGGATCAGGCCGGGGTAGGTCTCGTAGGGCTGGTGCGCCGACAACATGTCGTTGTAGGCCGTGACGATGCCCAGGTGCGGGCGGCGCTCGGCCACGATGCGCAGCTTGTCGGCGGCCGGCAGCGCGGCCACGGCGTGCGCCACGTTGGCGCAGCCCAGGCGGTCGCTGCCGCGCGCGCGGCCGGCCAGGCGCTCCACGTGGGCCAGGTAGGCGGCGCGACCGGCGGCGCTGCGCTCGCGGATGCGGGCCGTCACCTGCGCGACGCGGGGATGGAGGGGCGGCGTGCTCATGTCGGGGCTTTCGTGCGGGGGTCGGGGATGCGCGGAATGCACTGATCGCGCGCGCCCCGCAAATGTAACCTTATCCTCATTTTGAGGTAACTAAGTTTCATTTTGAAGCCTGCAGCACGGCCCTATGATGCGCAGCGGCATGGTTGCGCACCCGTCCTACGCCGCCCTTCCCGACGCCCGTGACCCCGAGGCGATGTTGCAGCGCCTGCTCGGGCAGTGGGGCGGCTGCGGCGACTTGTGGGTCTTCGGCTACGCCTCGCTGATCTGGCGCCCCGAGTTCGACGCAGCCGAGCAGCGCCCGGCCCTCGTGCGCGGCTGGCACCGCGCCTTGCGCATGCGCTCACGCATCAACCGCGGCACGCTGGAGCAACCGGGTCTGGTCTTCGCGCTGCTGCAGGGCGGCGCCTGCCGCG
>JBILNB010000163.1:0-2943 GCA_044375195.1 Rubrivivax sp.
TTCACGCACACGGGCGAGGCTGCGGCGGCAAGGGCGCTGGTCCGACACGCCGGGCCGCTGCAGCGCGCGACCTTCGTCTCCACCGGCAGCGAGGCCGTGCACCTGGCCTGCCGCATCGCCCGGCGCGCCACCGGCCGGACGGTGGTGGCCAAGATCGCTGCCGGCTACGACGGCTGGTACGACGACGTCGCGCTCGGCTGGACCGGCAGCGCCGAGGCCGACCTCCATGGCGCGCGCCCGCTCGCGCACGGCGTCACGCTGGTGCGCTGGAACGACCTGGCCGACCTGGAGGCGCTGTTCGCCGAGCGCGACGACATCGCCGCGGTGCTGGTCGAGCCGGTGCTGGCCAACGCGGGTTGCCTGATGCCCGAGGCGGGCTACCTGCAGGGCCTGCAGCGCCTGTGCCGCCGCCACGGCGCGCTGGTCATCGCCGACGAGGTGCTGACCGGCATGCGCCTGCACCCGGGGCCGAGCAGCCTGCGCATGGGTCTGGAGCCCGACCTCGCGACGCTGGGCAAGGCCATCGGCAGCGGCGTGCCCGTGGGCGCCGTGCTCGGCACCGCGCGCGCCTTCGAGCCGGTGGAGGACGGCCGCGTCGCGCGCGCCGGCACCTACCACGGCAACCCGCTCGTCACCGCCGCCGTGCTCGCCACCTGCGAGGTGCTGGAGGGCGCCGACTACGCGGCGCTGCTGCAGCGCGGCGAGCGCCTGGCCGCGGGCCTACGCGCCGCCTTCGCGGGCGCGGGCATTCCGCTCAGCACCTCAGGCCTGGGCAGCGTCTTCAGCCTGTGGTTCGTGCCTCAGGCCCCCACGCGCTACGAGGCGGCCAAGACCTTGCTGCAGCCCGAGCGCTCGGCGGCGCTGCACGCCGCGCTGCGCCGTGAGGGCGTGCTGACCATGCCCGGCGGCTGGGGGCGGCTGTTCCTGTCCTTCGCCCACACCGAGGCCGACGTGGACTTTGCGTTCGCGGCCTTCGGGCGGGCGGCGGGGGTGTTGGTCTCGTCCTGAGGCCACTTCTCGCGATGGCTGGGCGAGCCTCGGCCGAAGTGGCCTGCTCGCCGGCGCGGTGTGCGATCAGCCTGCCAGACGCAGCGACCACGTGGCGATAGGCTCGCCGGCGCGCAACACGTGCAGGCGATCGTGCAGGAACACCGTGCCGTCGGCACTGCCGATGTCGAAGACCAGCTGCTCGCCGATGGCAGGCGCGTCACTGTCGTGCGCGAGTTCGACGATGGTGTGGGCGGCATTCAGCCGCACGCCTTGCACACCCTGCAGGCCCCGGGGCGCAGGCGCGGGTTGCGCGGCCACGGCCTTGAAGCCGCCGTCGCAGACGATGCGCCGCGGCGTCGGCCGGCTGATCACCGTGGTGTGCAGCGTCAAGGCGCATTCCACCGGGGCGCCGAACTCGCCGCGGTAGCGCAGGTCGCCATAGGCGCCGCCGCCGGCCTGGATCTCGGTCACGCCGGCGGCCTCGGCGGCCTGCTGCACATCGCCGGTCCCCCCCGCGCTGACGATGGCGGGCGCGTGCCCCGCGGCGGCGCAGGCAAGGGCCGCCTCCTGCAGCTTGCCGAGCGCCGCGGCCACGGCTGCCGCCTTGGACGCCGGGTCGGTGATGCGCACGGTGTGTCCCTCCCAAGCCGTCAAGCCCTCGAAGCGCAAGCCCGGCAGGGCGGCGATCTGCCGCGCCAGGTACAGCACCTCGTCGATGCCCGCACAGCCGCACCGTGCGAGGCCGATGTCAAGCTCGACCAGCACCGGCAGCACCACGCCCGCTGTCCGCGCGGCAGCGGCCAGCCCGGGCAGCTGGGCCGGGTTGTCGACCGCGCTCAGCACGCGCGCACCGCGGTTCAGGCTGGCCAGCCGCGCGCAGGCCCCTGCACCTACCACCTGGTTGGCGACCAGTACCTCGGCCACCCCGGCGGCGACCATGGCCTCGGCCTCCCCCACGGTGGAGCAGGTGACGCCGCAGGCGCCGGCCGCCAGCAGGGCACGCGCCGCCTCTGCGGCCCGCAGCCCCTTGATGTGCGGGCGCCAGCGCTTCCGGTGCCGACCGATGACGACATCGGCCAGGCGGGCCACGTTGCGCTCGAAGGCGTCTGCGTCGAGGGCGAGGAAGGGGGTGTCGTGCGGGATCACGTGGGCTTTCCTTGTCTGGAGCAGGGTGCAGGGGACGCCGGCAGGATCAGGGCGAGGGCGGCGCCGAGCGGTTGAACGCAGGCGGTGAAGTCAAGACGTGGGCCGGTAATGCGCGAGCTCGCTGTCGTGCGCGATCTCCGAGATCAGCCGCGCCAGTTGCGCGAGGCTGCTGCCCGGCATGTCGCGGCGGTAGGCCACCGAGGCCTGGTGCGGCGCGATGGGCGGGCTGCTGGGCAGGATCACGAGACGCCCGGTGCCGATCTCCTCGCGCAGGATGCCCACTGGCAGCAGGCTCAGGCCGGTGCCATCGCAGGCCAGGCGGGCCATGATGCCCAGGCTGTTGCAGGTGATCAGGCGCCCGGGCTGCCGCCCCGCGGTGCTGAACCAGTCGGCGATGCTGACGTACAGGTTCGACGGACTGGGGTTGGTCAGGATGGGCAGGTGGGCGATGTCCGCCGGGCCGATGGCGCGGCGCCGGCCTCTGGGCGCGAGGTCACCCAGGCGCTGCGGGCTGGCCACCCACTGCAGCGGCATGTCGATGAGGGGTTCGATGTGGACCAGCGGGTCGGGCGTGGGCCAGGTCAGCACGGCGATGTCGAGCTCACCCGCGCGCAGCGAGGCGTCCAGGCGGACGCTGAAGTCGGCCCGCAACTCCGCCCGGGCCTGGGGGTAGCGCGTCTCGATCTCGCGCATCAGGCGCGAGCCGCAGGTCATGGCGAAGGTGTCGGCCACGCCGATGCGGATGGGGCCGGCCAGGCCCTCCTGGTCGGCGATCTGGCGCTCCAGCGCTTCGGCCTGCTCGAGCAC
>JBILNB010000047.1:0-37016 GCA_044375195.1 Rubrivivax sp.
GCCAGCGCCCCGTGAAACCTGATCAGGTGCAGCCGTGGCCGTGGCACCAGCGCGGCCAGCCGCTGCATGAACTCCAGCGGGCTCATGACCAGGTGCGTGGTTCCATCACGCCACGGCGTCTTGAGCTCGAGCTCCACCTGCCCGGCGGCGTTGAGCTGCACCCGTTCGTCCGACAGCGCGGGGCGGGTGATGTAGCGGCACAGCTGCTCCAGCCGCTCGCGGTCGTTCGGATCATCGCGTGTCACCCGGGCATGAAGCGAACGCCGCTGTCGCGCGTCATCTGCGAGGCGCTGGACTGGCGCGGCACGGACGGGCGGCTGTGCGAGATGGCCTGCCGGGTCACCCTGCTGCGGCTGCAGGCCGACGCGCTGATTGAGCTGCCACCGTCGCAGATCCGCCAGCCGCGACGGCGGGCGTGCTTCGCGCCCACGGTGCTGTCGGATCCGAAGCCGGCCATCACCGCGGCCGTGCACGAGCTCGCACCGCTGAACATGCGCATCGTGCAAGGGCGCGGCCCCGATTCCAGGCTGTGGAACGAGACCATGGCCCGCTACCACTACTTGGGCTACACGCCGATGTCGGGCCATCAGTTGAGATACAGCATCCACGCGGGCGATCAACTCGTGGCGCTGATCAGCTTCGCCGCTGCCGCCTGGAAGCTGGCTGACCGGGAGCGCTACGTGGGCTGGACCGATGCGCAGCGGCGCAGCCACCTGCACCGGGTGGTCAACAACACCCGGTTCCTGATCCTGCCCTGGGTGCACAGCCTTGGCCTGGCCTCCAAGGTGCTCGGCATGGCGGCGCGTCGTCTGTCCGCCGATTGGCAGCAGCGCTATGGCTTCGCCCCAGTGCTGCTGGAGACCTTCGTCGAGAGCCCGCGTCACAAGGGCACCTGCTACCGGGCGGCCAACTGGCAACTCGTCGGACGCACCACCGGGCGCGGCAAGACCAGCACCGATCACGCCGCCCAGCTCCCAACCAAGGACGTGTGGCTCTACCCGCTGCGCAAAGACTTTAGGTCCGTCCTGGCCGTATAGCCGTCACCATCAACGGGCTCACCGAATGTTTACGAACTTAGGGGGCCCTGCTGAAGGACGTGCTGGACCGTGCCAACACGCGCGCCTACGGGCATGCGGCGCGCTACTGGGCACGGCTGCGGGAGATCGCAAGCGCCGGCGCCAGCTTGCTGCCCCTGCCGCCCCACGACGCCTTCGAAGCGGAGATCCGCGCCCGCCACGCGCGCAAGTCGTCCTTCTGGGCGCATGTGAATGGCCCCCATCGCGGCGGCAAAGCGTAGGGTGGCGGCAGACAAACGAGCGAAGGGCCGACGGTGACCGTCGTCAGAGGCGTGAGGATCCTGGCGGCACCGCCGCTGCTGTGCGCGCTATGCGAGCACAAGGCATGCTTAGATCAGCGCGGCCAGGAACCCTTTACCGCTGATCTCCGCCCCCCATCCAGGACACGGCCATCGACGGCAGGGCGTAGCCCATGAAGAAAACGGTGACAGGGGTACACATTATCGAAGCTGCCATTGGAGCAGGATACGCTGTGTCTTGGAGGCTAAGTCATCGGGGCGATGGAAGATCCCCGGTACGGCCCTACACGCTCAGGTGTCGCCGTGAGTCCTGAAGAAGTCACGCGTCACCGACCACCAGTCATCGAAGCGCTCCACCCAGTGATTGTGGGACGTCCCTTCGAACACATGCAGTTTGGAACCAGGGATCGACCGGTGAACCTCCTGCGCGAAGCGCGGGCCGGTGATCAGGTCTGCCTCGCCGGAAGTCGTGACCAGGGTGGGGCAGGAGATGGTGTGGGCCCGGCTGGTCGCGTCATAGGCGCAATAAGCGTCGACGATCCGATCGAACGCCCAGGGTTGAAGGAACGTCTGTTCTCCAGCACGGGCCCGTGCGCCGGCGCTCGTGATCTCCGGCCTTGAGTTGAAGGTCTCCGGCGTATAGCACCAGAACGTCACTTCACGTGCCCACAAGACAGGGTCAAGTCTGCGCAGGTCCTTCCACATCTGCATGATCTCCCGAAGGAAGTTATCGACCTTCAAACTGGGCGAACCCAGCATCAAAGCGGAGACCTTCCCAGGATGGCGTATGGCCAACTCCATCGCCACCAGCGCTCCCATGCCGCCGCCGCCGAGGACGCGGCAACGAGGTATGTCCAGCCCCTCCAGCAGTCCCGCCAGATCGTCCGCCATGACCTCGATCGTGTAGGTCGCGTCCGGCGCATCGCTCGCGCCGATCCCGCGATGGTCGTGCCTGATGCATCGGAACTCCTTAGCGAGCAGTTCCCGGTGATGCAGGAAGGCCCGCTCGGCCCGAGCCCAACCCGTCGTGATCAGCAGCGGAGGGCCCTCGCCAACCTCCTCGTAGTGCATCTCGATGTCGGAAACACGCAATCTGGGCACGATTTGCTCCTGTGGTCATGCTGGATGGTGGCGGTGCCGGTGCTTACGGTGACGCGCTCGGTCGACGAGCCTGCGAGATCAGGTCACAGCCAGGGGCGATCCTGCGCTGTTCTTCGCTCGAAGGCCGCAATGTGAGGTTCCAGCGAGAGAGTAAGCCCGAGTTCGTCGAGACCCTGCAGCAGGCACTGCTTCCGGAACGCATCAATCTCAAATCCCAGGATTCTCCCGCCGGGCGCTACGACCTCGCTGCGTTCCAGTTCGACCTGCAGGTGCGCGCCGGGGTGCAGTTCCAACGTTTGTTGCAAGTCCTCCACGACATCCTTGGCCAGGACGATCGGCAGTAGCCCGTTGGCGAAAGAATTGTTGCGAAAGATGTCCCCGAAGCTAGGCGCGATGACTACACGGAAGCCGTAGTCCTTCAGGGCCCAGACTGCCGTTTCGCGCGACGAACCGCAGCCAAAGTTTCGGCCAGCCACAAGCACCCGTGCCCCGGCGTATTCGGGCCTGTTCAGGATGAAGTCGGTACGTGCGATACCCAGATCATCGAACCGCAGGTCGCGAAAGAGATAGTCTGACAGTCCTGCTTCCCTTGGCTTCTGCAGAAAGCGCGCAGGGATGATCTGATCGGTGTCGATATCGGCCTGCCGCAACGGGACGGCCTTCGCGTCTATCGGGACGAATCGCTCCATGATCAACGGCCTGGAATCATGGGCCGGACATCGGCCAACCGCCCGTTGATCGCTGCGGCTGCCGCCATGGCGGGGCTCATCAGGTGCGTGCGCACGCCCTTTCCCTGCCGGCCGACGAAGTTTCGGTTGGACGTCGACGCGCATCGCATGCCAGGCGCCAGGATCTCGCCGTTCATTCCCACGCACATCGAGCAGCCCGGCTCACGCCATTCGAACCCGGCTGACCGGAAAATGCGATGCAATCCTTCCGCCTCCGCCTGCCGCTTGATCAGTCCGGAGCCCGGGACAACCCACGCGGGCACTCGGGCGCTGCGGCCTGCCACCACCTGGGCGGCAAGACGCAGATCTTCGATGCGGCTGTTGGTGCATGAGCCGATGAACACGTGGTTCACCTCGATGGCATCCATCGGGGTTCCCGGCTCAAGTCCCATGTAGTCGAGCGCCGCATTCCAGCTTGCACGCTGAGCTGAATCGGCAGCCCTGGCCGGATCGGGCACACGGCCGTCGATGGATACCGCTTGGTCCGGGGAGGTTCCCCAGGTCACCATTGGGCCGACGTCGGCCACGTCAAGGTGGACCTCCCGGTCGAATCGTGCGTCGGGATCCGTGTGAAAGTCGCGCCATGCGCGAAGAGCGCGTTCCCAGGCGTCACCCTGCGGTGCGTGCGCGCGCCCCGCGACGTAGGAGAAGGTGGTGTCGTCGGGGGCTACCATGCCAGCTCTCGCGCCTGCTTCGATGGACATGTTGCAAAGGGTCATCCGGCCTTCGCTCGAAAGCCTGCGTACCGCCGCTCCCGCATACTCGATGATGTGCCCGACAGCGCCTTGTGCGCCGATGCGGGCGATGATGGCAAGGATGAGGTCCTTGGCCGTGACTCCGGCGCCGGAAACGCCGTCAAGGCTTATCCGCATGGACTTCGGGCGCCGCTGCCACAGGGTCTGGGTCGCCAGGACGTGCGCCACCTCGGTGGAGCCGATCCCAAAGGCCAGCGCGCCCAATGCGCCATGGGTGGCCGTGTGGCTGTCGCCGCAGACCATCAGCAGGCCAGGCAGGGTCAAGCCTTGCTCCGGCCCGACTACGTGGACGATGCCTTGCCGAGGGTCGCCCAGGCGATAAACCGTGATGCCCTGCTCGACTGCCGTTTTCTCGATGGAGTCAAGCATCGCCCGTGCTTCGGGATCGACAACACTGTCGGCAGTGCGCCCGGCAAAGGTCGGAACGAAGTGGTCGGCCATGCCGAACGTGCGATCGGTTCGACGCACCGACAGGCCGCGCCTGGCGAGCGTCGCGAACGGCTCCATAGTGCCCTCGTGGATGAGGTGGCGATCTACATAGAGCAGCGTTTGTCCGTCCTCGCGCTCCATGACGACATGCTGATCCCAGATCTTGTCGAACAAGGTCCTGGGATTTCCTGTCGCCGGCATCCCGCCAGTCATGACTGCACCTCTCTGCGTTCCGGCGATCCCGCGGACAAGCGATGACCGTCGTACCAAAGCAGTTTAGCGCGACGGTTTGCCAGTGCGCCCGCCTCACACCAAGGCGACACGGGCGAGCGAAAAAATTGACAGTCGCACATCGATCGGGTAATGTTTTTGTTGCTTCGACGGTTCGACCACAAGGACGTAACACATGAGAAATCTGATCCCGACCATCTTCTTGGCTATCGGTGCACTGGTGTCTGCCAGCGGATATGCGCAGGCGTTTCCGTCCAAGCCGATCACGATCGTGGTACCAGCGGGCGCAGGTGGTGGGAACGACATGATCGCGCGCGAGTTCGGCAGACGCTTGTCGGAGCGCGTGGGTCAACCGGTCGTGATCGAGAACAAGCCAGGTGCCGAGACGCTGATCGCCTTGAACCACATCGCCCAGGCAACGCCCGATGGCCACACACTGCTGGTGACCAGTGCACCGTTTGCCATCGGCCCGTTGATCCTGCGGGCGTTCAAGTTCGACCAGATCAACGACCTGACCCATATCGGCACGCTGGTCGACTCGCCGGCGTACCTGTATACCTCGAGCAAGATGCCCTTCTCCAACCTGGCCGAACTGGCCGCCTATGGCCGGGCGAACCCCGGCAAGCTGAACATGGGCTCGGCCAGCGTCGGGAACATGCTGGATGCAGCCCTGGTCTTCGACGCCCTCAAGATCGACGTCACGTCGGTGAACTACCCCAGTGGGAGCCGGGCGACGACGGCGGTACTGGCCGGCGAAGTGCAGCTGGGCGCAGCGTCCTATCCGGCTCTCAAGGCACATGTCCAAGCAGGGACCGTGAAGCTCCTTGGCACGTTCGCTCCTACGCGTTCGGCCCTGACTCCCAACGTGCCGTCCATCGTCGAATCTCAGCCCCAGTTCACCGGCACAGTCTTCAAGACAGGCTTGTCAGGCCCCAAGGGACTGCCTGCCGAGGTGGTCGCCAAGCTCAACGCCGAGATCAACGCGATCGTCAGGGATCCGGCCTTTGCGGCCCGAATGGCGGATCTCACGGGGGGGCAAGTCTCGGGCGGAACGCCAGATCAGTGGAAGACTGCGTTTTCAGTCGAGTTCGAAAAGTACAAGAAGGCGGTCAGGCTTCTGAACTACGAGCCTAAGTAAGTGACCAGCAAAGGAACACAAGCTGCTTGGGATCAGCGCGCGCTTCGGGCGACGCGGTCCCACTCATCGGCCCCCAGTTTGGAGAAGAACTGCTGCGGCGAAGCGGAACCTGCTGGTGCGTGCCTTCCTGAGTTCGTGGTCACCCGCATCTGTTCGTCGCACAACTCCAGAATTGCGCCCAGCAGGACCCCCGGCAGTATGGCGACGCGGTAACCGGCGCTCTCGATTTCTTGAAACGACAAGTCCGGCGTCTTGCCGTTCCAGACCACGTTCAGGAGACATGGCCCGTGCACGCGCCTCGGCACTTGTAAGACTTCGTCTATCGTCTGCGGCGCCTCCACGAACGCAATGTCGGCACCTGCATCGAGTGCCGCGTTGACACGTCGAATGGCCTCGTCCAGGCCGTGGGGCCCCCGGGCGTCGCTGCGGGCAATGATCGTGAAGTCGGGGTCGGTGCGAGCTGCGACCATCGCGCGGATCTTCGCCACGTAGTCCTCGATCGGGACAACAGCCTTGTCGGACAGGTGACCACACTTCTTGGGAAAGACCTGATCCTCGACATGAATCGCGGCGACACCATTAGCCTCATAAGCCCGGATCGCACGGACCGCATTGAGCTCATTGCCGAAGCCGGTGTCGGCATCGGCGATCAGCGGAACCTGGATCGAGGCAGCCATGCGACTGGCGTTCGAGACCATCTCGGTCATGGTCAGGAGGCCGTAGTCCGGGAACCCTGCCGCTGCCGCAGTGCCCGCGCCAGACATGTAGACCGCCGGGTATCCCGCCCGTTCGACCGCCCGAGCGGTGATGCAGTCGTAGGCACCTGGGGCGATTTGCAGCCGCCCTGACGTCCATGCCCTTCGAAACTCGCGGGCCTTGCTCATGAGACTTCCTTTCGCCGTAGCCAAGACAGCTGCCGGCATGGTAAGGGATGGTCGGCCCAGAAGGGCTGGCCGGCCGTTGAGGCAGGCGTCTTCGCCCCGTATAGTGGGACCGAGGTCGGCCTCGAACAACGGATCGGGATGAACCGACGTAGAAGACCAAAGGAGCCCGGATGAGCGCAATGCCCTCTCGCTTGACGTCCGACGAGTCGATGCTCGATCGCGAACCCATTGTTCTGGAGGTGGTCAAGGGAGCGATCCGTTCCGCGCAGTCCGAGATGACGGCGCTGCTCGATCGCACATCGATGTCACCGTTCATCCGGGAGAAGAAGGACTACTTCATCGGGTTCTTCGACGCGCAAGGTGCGCTGGTGCACAGCGCGAGCCTCCCGTTGATGGGCGACATGATCAAGCCTGTACTGGATCGATTCGCCCCTGATGCCATGCACGATGGCGACATCTATTGGTACAACGATTGTTATGGATCCAACGGCGCGGTTTCCCACACGCCCGACCAGGTCCTGATCGCGCCGGTGTTCGTGCAAGGGCGGGTGCGCGCCTATTCGCTGAGCTGGGCACACTTCAACGACATCGGCGGCTTACGTCCAGGCACTCTGTCCTCACTCGCTGAGAGCATCTTTCATGAAGGGACCATCGTTCCGCCGGTCCGCTTGGTTTCGAAGGGACAGTTGAACGAAGACCTGGTCGCCTTGTTCGCCGCCAATTCGCGCTTCCCAGCCATGGTGCATGGCGACCTGCGTGCGCTGGGTGCCGCAGTGGGTCTGGGCGCGACCAGAATCCGTGAGCTTTATGCAAAGTACGGTGTCGAGGTCGTCGATCGCGCGCTGGAGAGGTCGCGCGAGCAGACTTCGGCGTTGACCCGCAGTCGAGTCGCGGAGTTGCTCAAGCCCGGCAAGTACCACTTTGTCGATCGAGTTGATAGCGATGGACGTGGGAACGGGCCGTTCGACATCTCGCTCGAGATGGATGTGGCAGCAGACGGGACGATACGGCTTGATACGAGCAAAAGTTCGGACCAGGCGCGCGGCCCGATCAACTTCCTGATGAGTCCGGCCGTACCGATGATGACTCTCGGACTCTATGCATCGCGCAACGACAAGGGACTTCTCATCAATCAGGGCACGATCGACACAATGGTGCATGTCCGACTGCGCTCCGGCAGCATCCTGTCGCCGCGCCATCCCGCACCGCTGGGGTTGCGGGGCTCGACCTTCGTCAAGCTGCAACAGGCCATTCTGGGGATCGTCAATACCGCCACCGGCGGCCAGGCGCCAGCGGCAAGCAACGCTTATTCAATCTACTACCTCAGCGGGACGAACGATCAGGGCGAGAACTTCCTGCTGACCGACGGGGTCGCGGTAGGCTATGGTGCCCGTCCCACCGCAGACGGTATCGATGCCGTGTACTTCGTAGCGCAGGAGAACTACCCGGTCGAGTTCATCGAGATGGGCTACCCCGCCAGGATCGTTTCGTACGGAGTGAACCTGGATTCCGGTGGCCCCGGTCGCTGGAGGGGTGGGGTCGGTGTCTTTCGGGAAGTCGAGGTGCTCGCGCCACAGGCCCTCTGTTCTGCGCGCATCGAAGGGCCGAACAGCCCCCCATGGGGCACAGCCGGGGGACAGTGTGGCCGTCCGGGGCGGATCATCGTTAATCCGGGACGCGCCGACGAACGTCTGCTCGGGCCGATGAACGACGGACTGGTGCTGCGGCGCGGCGATGTCCTGCGGATAGAGACCGGCGGGGGCGGCGGATGGGGGCACCCCTACGATCGTGAACCCGAACAGGTCCGCGATGACGTGCTGGATGGTTTCGTGTCGTTGTCCTCAGCACGGGATGACTATGGCGTGGTGCTCACGGACTCAGATCATGAAGTCGATCTGGCAGCGACGCTGGCGCTACGGGCCGGCCACCGCATCCCGACCAAGCTATTCCATAACGGCACCTATGTGGATGCGATGAACTGATCCGCGTACCCGCTGAATGGCCTCTGCACCTGCGATAACGGGTGGTGGCCGAAACGACGGACCCGAACTCCTATCGACGCCCAAGGTGAGTGAAGCATGGTGACCATGATGTCCGACTCTATCCCCAGGAAGACGCTGACCATATCCATCGATGTCGGTGGCACCTTTACCGATGTCGTGATGGTCGACCGTGAGACGGGTGCCACGTGGACGATCAAGACCCCAACGACGCCGCCCGGTTTCGAGAAGGGCTTCATCCGAGGCATACGCGAGGTGCTCGCGCTAGCACGCCGGCACCCGATGGAAGTGGCTCAGGTCTCCCACGCGACGACGGTGGCGACGAATGCAATCCTCGAGATGCGCGGGGCCAGGGCGGCGTTGCTGACCACCCGCGGATTCCGGCATGTTCTGGAGATCGGTCGGCACGACATTCCGCGCAAGGCCAATCTTTATTCCTGGGTGAAGCCTCGACGCGCCGTCGCGCCCCGATTCATCCATGAGGTCGGCCAGCGGCACGATGCCCTTGGCAACGAGTTGATGCCACTGTCCGAAGCCGATGTGCGGGCAGCGGCTGCGGCCATGAAGGCGCAGGGGATTCGCGCCGTAGCCATCTGCTTCCTGCACAGCTACGCAAATGCGGAGCACGAACTGCGGGCCAGGCGAATCGTCAAGGAAGTCATCCCGGATGCGATGGTTTCGATCTCATCCGAAGTGTTGCCCGTGTTCAGGGAGTATGAGCGGGCGACGGCCACGATTCTGAATGTCTATGTGATGCCGTTGGTCGCCGTCTACGTGGCACGCCTGGAAGGTGAGTTGAAGGCGGCTGGCATCGACGCGCCCCTACTATTGATGAAATCCTCCGGGGGCGTCGCCGGCGCGGCGACGATTCAACGTGAGCCGATCCAGACTGCGTTGTCCGGGCCGGCGGCCGGAGTCATTGGCTCCGTTCACGAAGCGGGCCTGGCCGGCTTCCGCAACGTCATCACCGTCGATGTCGGGGGAACCTCGGCCGACATCTGCGTGATCCAGCAGGGGCGCCCCGGCGTGACGACCAAGGGCCAAGTCGGCCCGTGGCCGATGACCCTGCCGATGGTAGACATCCACACCATTGGTGCCGGCGGTGGATCGATAGCCCGGGTCACGGCGGCCGGAACCCTCGAGGTAGGCCCCGAAAGTGCGGGTGCCCTGCCGGGGCCGATCTGCTACGGACGAGGCGGGGTGGAGCCCACGGTAACCGATGCGCGCTTGGTTCTGGGGCATCTTCCCGAGGCTTTGCTTGACGGTGCGATGCGTATCGATCGCGCAGCGGCACGAAAGGGGATTGCAGAGAAGATCGGCGTTCCCCTGGGCCTCAGTGTCGAGGAGGCGGCTGCCGGGATCATCGACGTGCTCAACAACAACATGCTGGCCGCCATTAGGCTCGTCTCGATCGAGCGAGGCCTCGATCCGCGCGACTTCGTTCTGCTTCCGTTCGGCGGCGCAGGGCCACTGCATGGTGGCGAACTGGCTCGATTGCTGGGTATCCCGACGATCGTGGTGCCGCCCGCCCCCGGCGTTCTGTCCGCGCAAGGTCTGACAGTCTCGTCGTTGCGCAGTGAGTTCTCCAGGACCTGTCTGCAAGCCCTGGCATCGCTGGACACGGATGCCATCAAGGCAAGATTCGATGAGATGCAGGCCGAGGCAGATGCCTGGCTCGAGTCTGAGCAGGTGCCTCTGGCAGATCGCAGGGTCGAATGGGAAGCTGCACTGCGTTACAAGCATCAGGGCTTCGAATTGCATGTGCCCTGGTCCGATCGGACCGTCAGCAGGGCGGCGGCCATGGATCTGGCGACAGCGTTCCACGCCTTGCACCGTCAGCTCTATTCCTTTGCCCTGGAGCGCACTCCGATCGAGCTGGTGGGACTGCGGGTGACCGCCACGGGGAGACTGCCCGCACCAACGCGTCCTCCTTTACAGGATGGGCAGGAGCAGCAGGCGGCCACAGTTGGACGACAGGCAGTATGTATCGATGGGAGCTTTGTCGACTCGCCGGTCTACGAGCGTGCTCGACTGTCGCCGGGTCAGGTCATCGAGGGCCCGGCCATCATTCGGCAAGTCGATGCGACCCTGCTACTGGGGCGGGACGAAGTGGCAACGGTGCACCCGTACGGCGCGCTGGTCATCCGGGTGTCGACTTAGCGCCGCGTCTGGTCGATGGCCCCGGTCAAGGGCCTGACTCCGACAGGTCGGCTGGCGTCGCGGTGTTTACGGGCTTCAAGGTCCGCAGAGCGCCCCATCGGCAACGTCGGGGTCTGCTTCATCTCGTCAAGGCAAACGCGCTGCGGTGGCATTCGCCAGGCTTCATCCCCTATGCCGGGGCCAGCACCGGCGCCGCGCTGCTTCGGTTCATCACCGATGAATTCGATACTTTCCTGGAATGCGGCATCCTGGCCCACGGCTTCCTGCGCCTGCGCTGCAGGATCTGCGTTAGCGTCCGGCCAATCCATCTTGAAGGCAGGAGAGGGTTCCAGGATGCTGGTGTCCGCTCAACTTCATGGCGGACACGTGGACACTTCGGATGCAATCCATCTTCCCGGGCGGCGCGCGCGCAGGCGGCACACCGCTTCGTTCAAGGCCCAGATCGTTTCGGCGTACCGCCAGCCGGGTGTGTCGCTATCGGCGGTTACGCTGACCAACGGCCTTAACCCGAACATGGTGCGGCGCTGGATGTTGCCGCTCACGTAGATCCGCCCTTATGTGATCGCGAGGACGCGGTTTCCGGCGTTCATCACGAAGTCCGGCTACCCGTCTGGAGCGGATGTGCAGCGAACTGAGGCAGGACCTGCGGTCTGTTGCGGTGGGTATGGAAGTGCCGGGCCGGGGCTGACGACGGCCGCGGTTCATCACGAGCGCGGTCGCCGCGTTCTGGATGGGGCTCACGCGCAGGCGCGCAACCGTTCCCGAGGGGTGGCGTCGTGGCCCCGCGGCGGCAGCCGGCGCGGCCTGCTGCATCCGATCGCGCGTCAGCGCGATCTCAGCGCCTCAGAAGGGCTCGCCGGGGTCGAGGCCGGGCAGGGCCTGCTGCGGCAGCAGTTGCTCGCGCCAGGCCTGCTGGATCTGCGGGCCCTGCAGCTTCCACAGCGCCTGCTGCAGCTCCGTCAGCAGTTCGTAGGCGGCCAGCGCCTGCTCGGGCGTCCAGTGGGCAGCGGCGGCGAGCACGCCGCAGTCGCAGGTGTGGCCGCAGGGACGGCGGCGGCTCATGCGGCCTTCCCCGCCGGCTTGGCCTTGCCGCGGCTGGCACGCTCGCTCTGGCGCTGCTGCTGGCGCTCCAGGGCCTCCTTGCGGCGGTAGGACTCGCCCTCGATGCGCACCACCTCGCAGTGGTGCACCAGCCGATCCACGAGCGAGACCGCGCACGCGGCGTTGGGGAAGATCTCGCCCCATTCGCCGAAGGCGCGGTTGGTGGTGATGACGGTGCTCTTTTGTTGGTAGCGGGCGTTGATGAGCTGGAACAGCAGGTCGGCGTGGCGGTTGCCGTAGGACAGGTAGCCGATCTCGTCGATCACCAGCAGTTGCGGGGCGGCGTAGCGGCGCAGCTTGCGCTGCAGGGCGGAGTCGCTGTCCAGGGCGCTGAGCTCGCCGAGCATGTGCGCGGCGTTGACGAACAGCACCGTGTGGCCGGCCAGCACCGCTTGGTGCGCGATGTTGGCCGCGCACATGGACTTGCCCACGCCGTTGGGGCCGACGATGACGACGTTGCTCGCGTCCTTGATGAAGCCCAGGCCCATCAGGTCCATGACGGCGCTGCGGTCGATGCTGCTGGGCCAGTCCCATTCGAAGTGGGCGATGGACTTGAAGCGCCCGATGCGCGCGCTGCGCTCGCGGCGCAGCAGGCTGCGCGTGCCGCGCTCGGCTTGCTCCCACGCGAGCATCTGGCCCACGAAGCCCACGCCCTCGGGCCGCGAGGTGGCCTCGCCCCAGTGGGCGAGCAGGCCGTTGAGCTTGAGCGAGGCAGCCTGCGCGCGCAGGCTGGCCAATGCGACTTCATCCATCGCGGTCTCCTCGGGTCGGCGCGGGGGTGTCGGGCTCAGCAGCGTCGGCCCCGGGGGTGGGCAGGTCGTAGGAACTCAGCGCGTGGGCCTTCACCGGGGCGTCACGCCGGCGCACGTGCTCGGGCATGGACACCGCCACCGCCGGAGGCTGGCCACTGTGGCGGCGCTCGCGCTCGAGGGCCAGGCGCACGGCGTTGGGGTGGGGAACGTCGCGCTCCAGCGCCTCCCGCACCGCGGTCTGCAGCGCGCTCTGGCCGTACTGCTGGAGCAGCCGCAGCAGGGCGGCGGTGACGGTGCCGAGGTTGTGGTTGCGCTCGGCCGCGCGCTGCAGCAACTCGGCGCAGCCGGGCACGGTGATCACGAGCTGGTCCTGTGCGCGGTGCGTGCGTGCCCGAGCCTTGTGCTGGACCAGCGCCTGCAGATGCTCGGCGCGCTCGATGCGCTGCCCGCGGTCCCAGCAGCGCTGGTGTACGGCGAGTTCCAGCGCGCCGTCCAGGATGCGCACCCACTGTTCGTCGGCGAGCACGCTCAGGTGGCGCCGCACGTGGGTGTGCGGCACCGAGTAGTCGTTCAGGTCGAAGCGCACGTAGGGGGTCTTGCCCACGGCCACGCTCACACGCTGCGCGGCGGGGAAGCCCTGCGCGGGCAGCGCCGGCAGGCGCGGGCGCTCGGCATCGAAGGCCTGGCCCACGCTCAGGCGCTCGTCGTCGGGCCAGCGGCGCTGCGCGGCCGCGCCCGCGCACCAGGCCCGGGCCTGCGCGTTCAGGTCGTCCAGGCTGTCGAACGTGCGCGCGGCGAAGAAGTTGTCGCGGATGTAGCGGATGCTTTGTTCCACGCAGCCCTTCTCCTTGCCGCGCGCCACCGCCACCGGGCGGGGCTCGAAGCGGTAGTGCGCGCCAGAGTGTGGCAGAGGCGGCAGGCGGTGGCGATCCGGTTCTTGCGCAGTGGGGGCCGGTCACGCCCGCGCAAGCCTGCACCACGGCAAGCCCGGCGGGACCTGGCATCGTACTCCGCTCATGTCCCCCGCCATCGGCCTGCTGGCCGATGGCTCCTCCTTTACTTCGCTGCGCACGGCGCCAGGCCCCACCGGGCGGCGACCGCTTTGGCGCACCGACAGGAAAGTCCGCGGACCCGAGCGTCCGCCAGCCCTCGGGACAGGGCGACCCCCGCAGCGAAGTCAAGGGGGAGGGGTCGGCCCCCAGGCCGAGCCCGGAGGACATGCGCGGAGGGGGTCGCCCTGGCCCGAGGGCCCGCGAGCGGCTTGAATGAACGCCCACACCGCGCACGAGAACCCCCCTATCGGAGTACGCCGCCCACGCAAGCCCGCACCGCAGCGAGCCCTGCGGACGGCGATCTCGGGTCGCCTGCTGTTCGTGGGCGACGTTCCAGTTGTCTCCACTCGGCCACATGCGGGCATTCGCGCCCACGGACTCCGGGGCATACCGATCGCATGCCCGACCCTTGGGTTCTGCTCGAGGGCTAGCTCCGCCCGGCAAACACCCGGCGGTAATCCCGAGGTGCGAGCCCCAGCCGAGCCCGGAAGTGATGTCGCAGGGCCTGCACGCTACCAAAGCCCACTTCGGTGGCGATGCGTTCTACCGGCAGGGTGCTGGCTTCCAACAGCCTTTGCGCCTCGGCCACGCGCTCGGCGATCAGCCATTGGCCGGGCGTCTGGGAGGTGGACTCGATGAAACGTCGCAGGAAGGTGCGCGAGCTCATGGCCGCGGCATGAGCCATATGCGTCACGCTCCATGGTGCCCTGAGATCGGAGCGCACCATCTCGAGCATGCCGGCCAGTCGGTTGGCATGATCGACCGGCACCGGCCGCTCGATAAACTGAGCCTGGCCACCGCTTCGATGCGGCGGCATGACCAATCGCCGTGCGACGCTGTTGGCAGCCTCGATGCCGAAGTCGCTGCGCACCAGATCCAGCATGAGGTCAATCCCGGCGGCGCTGCCTGCGGAGGTGAAGACGCGCTGCTCCTCGACATACAGCACGTTGGCATTCACATCGATGGCCGGGTGGCGTTGACGCAAGGCATCCGCATAACGCCAATGGGTGGCGGCCCGGCGACCGTTCAGCAGGCCGGTGGCTGCAAGTACGAAAGCCCCAGAGCAGATGGATGCCAGCCGCGCGCCGCGTTCCCAGGCCGCATGAAGGCGTGACGCGAGCGCTTCCGGCACCGGCACGTGGATGCCCTTCCAGCCTGCCATGACGATCAAGTCAGCCTGATCCAGCAACTCAGGCCCTCCGTCAGTCGTCACGCGCAGACCACCGTGGGCACGCAGCGGACCAGGTTCGATTGCGGCACTGGCGAAGCGGTACCAGCCCGCGCCCATCTCGGGGCGGGCCAAGCCGAAGACCTCGGCGGCAATGGCGAACTCGAACGTGCACAGGCCGTCGTAGACCGGCGCGACCACCAGCGGCCCAGTGGTCGTGTTCCCGACTGGCACGTTCTTGGCGATAACTGTCATTTTCGCCAATTGTGGCTCGCCAAGCCGCGCGGCACCATGGGCCACCCATTCCTCGGAGTTCATCAGATGCCCACTGAAGTGACCGCGATCCCCGCTGCCCCGGCTGCCTTGGCCGAAGCACACTTCGCCGCTGAGTTCAGTTTCGAGACAGACTGTTGGGACGTGCATGACGGCTTGGCACGCGGCCCCGACTTCGTGCTCCTGGATGTGCGCTCCCCCGCGCTTTTTGCCAAGGGCCATGTGCCCGGCGCCGTCAACATGCCGCACGGAAAGATCGTCGAGAGCAAGTTGGCAGCCTGGCCGGCCGATACCCTGTTCGTGACCTACTGCGCCGGCCCGCATTGCAATGGCGCGGCCCGCGGCGCGCTGCGGCTGGCGCGGCTGGGCCGCCCGGTGAAGATCATGGCAGGCGGCATCACCGGCTGGTTGGACGAGGGCTTTGAATTGGCCAAGACGCCGGTTTGAACCTCTGCCCGGGTCGCACCCTCAGTCGATGTCACTCATCGTATCGAGCCCGTCGGGGCCTGGCGCACCCAGAGACCGACCGCGCGCCCGGACTCCCGCCAGCCCTCGGGACAGGGTGACCCCCGCAGCGAAGTCAAGGGGGAGGGATCGGCCCGCAGGCCGACCCCGGAGGACATGAGCGGAGGGGGTCGCCCTGGCCTGAGGGCCCGCGAGCGGCTGGCACAAAGATCGAAACGCCCCCCGCCTCCTCACGGGCAGAGTACAGAAATCTGTACACTCAAGTCATGAAGACGACCCTCGATCTGAACGATCAACTGCTCGCCGATGCCAAGGCGATGGCGGCCCAACAGCGCACGACTCTGACGCGGTTGATCGAGGAAGGTCTTCAGCTGCGCCTTCGCGCGCGGGCAACTTCCACGCCGCACGGCAAGGTTCGTCTTCCTGTGTTCAAGGGCCGCGGCGGTCTGGTCGAGGGCGTGAACCCGCTGAGCAACAAGGCGCTGCTCGAGGCCCTCGACGATGACGCCTGACGTCAATGTGCTGGTCGCCGCTTCGCGCAGCGACCACCCGCATCATGCCGTTGCGCGCGAATGGCTCGAGGAAGCGATCAGCGCCTCGAGGACCGGTGCGTCATTGACGCTGATGCCCATGGTGCTGGCCAGTTTCCTGCGGCTGGTCACGAGCTCGAGGATCTTCCGGTCTGTCACCCCGACCCAGGAGGCAGTGGCGTTCCTCGATGCGCTCCTGGCCGCACCCGGTGTGCAACTGGCGCCCTTGGGCCCGGAGTGGTCGAAGTTGAGGCAGCTCTGCCTCGACAAGGCGCTGACCGGCAACGATCTGCCCGATGCCTGGTTGGCTGCGGCTGTGGCGCACCGGGGGGAGCACCTCGTGACCTTCGATCGGGATTTCAGGAAGCTGCTCACGCGCAGTCAAGTCACCTTGCTTGTACCGACGTAGAGAGACCGCCTCGAGGCACGCGGTCGCGGCGTCCAAGCCTCACCGATGGGGCTCGCAGAGCGCCGATGACCAGCACGACGACCTTCGCCCGGGACGCGGTACGCAGGCAAGCCTGCCTCATGGCGGCAAGCCCGGCGGGACCTGGCACCGCGCTCCGCTCATTTGCCGCTATCGGCCCATCCACAGGGCAGGCCGCGCACCGAGATGCCCGCCAGCCCTCGGGCCTGGGCGACCCCCGCAGCGAAGTGAAGGAGGAGGGGTCGGCCTTCAGGCCGATCCCGGAGGACATGAGCGGAGGGGGTCGCCCTGGCCCGAGGGCCCGCGAGAGGCTGGCGCGAGCGACGCCGCATGCACGACGACCTTCGACAGGAACACGGTGCACCCGCAAGCCTGCACCACGACAAGCCCGACCCGCCCAACAACGCCCCGCCCGGGCTGGACCCGGCCTCAGATCAGCAGGATCTCCGCCCCATAGCGCGCCACCGCCGCGTCGTGCGTCACCAAGCGCAGCGGCTCGGCGCGGGCCTGGGCGACGAGGAGGCGGTCGAAGGGGTCCTGGTGGTGCGGCAGCAGTGCTCCCACGGCCGCGGCGTGCGCAGGCGTGATCGACAACAGCCGGTAGCCGGCCTCGCCGAACCAGTGCAGCGCCTCCTCACCCGAGACCGGCATGTCCCCCCGGCCGAGCGCATGCTTGATGGCGATTTCCCAGACGCTGACGGCGCTGACCCAGACCTCGTTGCCCGGGTCGGCGATCAGCGCTCGGCCCGCCGCCGGCAGGGCCGGGCTGTCGGCGATCGCCCAGAGCGCCACGTGGGTGTCGAGCAGCAGGTTCACCTGCCCGGGCCGCCGAGAAAGAGCGCCGCCACCTCGGCGTTGTGCGTGTCGATCGAATCGGGCACGGTGAAGCGCCCACGGGCCACCCCGAGCCTGCGCGCCACCGGCGCCCGCTCCAGCGGCACGAGGCGCGCGACCGGACGCCCGTTGCGGGCGATGACGATCTCGGATTCGCGGCCTTCCTCCACCGCCTGGACCAGGCGGGACAACGTGGACTTGGCTTCCAGCATATTGACCGGCTGCATCTTGGTGTCCCTGCCGCGGGGATGTTCCTCGGGCACAATTCTAGTCTGGTCTGGCTAAGCTGATGCGTCTGCTCCGATGCGCCTGCGGGCCGCCCCCAGCCCACCCCACCCCGTGCCCACCACCCCCACCGACCCCGGCACCCGCCACCGCATCCAACTGATGGTGCTGGCGATGACCGCCTTCATCGTCAACGACACGCTCGTCAAGGTCGTCAGCGAGAACCTGCCGGCGGGTCAGCTGATCCTGGTGCGCGGCCTCATGGCCACCGCGCTGGTGTGGGTGGTGGCGCGCGCCAGCGCCGGCGCGGTGCCGGTGCGCCACGTGTTCGGGCGCTGGGTGCTGCTGCGCACGCTGCTGGACGCGCTGGCCACCATCACCTACCTGATCTCGCTGTTCCATCTGCCGATCGCGAACGCGACCGCGATCAACATGGCCACGCCGCTGGTCATCGCGCTGCTGTCGGGCCCGGTGCTCGGGCAGCGCGTGGGGGCGCGGCGCTGGCTGCTGATCGGCGCGGGCTTCGCCGGCGTGCTGCTCGTCGTCCAGCCCGGGCCCGGCGGCTTCAACGCCTATGCCTGGCTGTGCGTGCTGGCGACCCTGTTCAATGCCGCGCGCGACCTTGTCACCCCGCGCATCGCCGGCGAGGTCTCGTCGATGGGGATCACGCTGTCGACCACGCTCGGGGTCACCGTGGTGGCCGCGCTCATGACCGCTGCCGACGGCGGCTTCGCGCCGATGTCGACCCTGCAGTGGGGCCAGCTCGCCGCGGCGGCGGTGTTCCTGGCCGCCGGGCATGCGCTGACGATCGCCGCCACGCGCGGCAGCGACCTCGCCATCGTCTCGCCCTTCCGCTACAGCGCCCTCGTCGCCGCGGTGGCGCTGGGCTGGCTGGTCTGGGGCGAGGTGCCCAACCTGCTGGCCTGGGGCGGGATCGCGCTGCTGATCGCCTCGGGCGTGGCGCTGCTGCGGCTGCGGCGCTGACGCAGCCGCTTCGACGCCGTCGCAAAGCTGCGGCTGCGCAGCCCGGCGCCACCGGGCCGGCGGCGATGCTGAGCGTGGGCAGTTCAGGGCTGAGCCGCGAACCCGAGGATGGGAGTCCCTCGGCTCGACACCGGGGCTGCGGTCGACAGGCGCCGGTCTTGCGCCAGCACTGTCGGCGCCGCCCCGGCCCCGCCTTTGTGAAGACCACCCGGACCGCGACCGCGCGCAGGGCCTGCAAGGCCCTGCTGCTCACCCTGTGCTGCCTGCCCCTGCCCGCCCTGTGGAGCCCGGCGCACACCGCCGCACAGGCGCCGCCCACGGCCTCGCCCGTGGATGCCGGGCCCCCGGCGCGCTACATCGTCCGCCTGCATCCGGCTGGCGCGACCGCGGCGCTGCCGGCGCAGATCGCCTCCGCGCACGGGGCGGTCGCCGCCCGCGCCTACGAACGGCTGTTCCCGGGCTTTGTCGGTATGCTGAGCGCCAGCGCGGCGCAGGCGCTGCGGCGCCATCCGGCCGTGGCCTCGGTCGAGCCCGACGTGGCGGTGGCGCTGGAGACGTCCGGTGCGCCGCCGGAGGCGCTGCAGGCCGCCGCGCCCTGGGGCCTGGACCGCATCGACCAGCGCGCGCTGCCGCTGGACGCCGGCTACCGCTACCGCGCCACCGGCGCGGGCGTGAGCGCCTATGTCGTCGACACGGGCATCCTCGCCACGCATGTCGACTTCGAAGGGCGGGTCGGGCAAGGGCATAGCCTCGTCGACGACGGCCTGGGCACCAGCGACTGCCACGGGCACGGCACCCATGTCGCAGGCACGCTGGGCGGACGCCGCTCAGGCGTGGCCAAGGGCGTGATCCTGGTGCCGGTGCGCGTGCTGGACTGCCAGGGCAGCGGCATGCTCAGCAGCGTGCTGCTCGGCCTGGAGTGGGTGGCCGCCCAGGGGGCCGGGCCGGCGGTGGTCAACCTCTCGCTGACCACCGCCTACTCGCCGGCCTTCAACGCCGCGGTGGCGGCCCTGGCGGCGCGCGGCGTCACGGTCGTCGTGGCGGCCGGCAACGCCGCCGTCGATGCGTGCTCGCGCTCGCCCGCCTCCGAGCCGGCCGCACTGGCCGTGGCGGCCAGCACCGCCGCCGACAGCCGCGCCCCCTTTTCCAACCACGGGCCCTGCGTCGCGCTGTACGCGCCGGGCACGGGCGTGACCTCGGCCTGGCACACCGCGTCCGACGCCGCGGCCACGCTCAGCGGCACCTCGATGGCCGCGCCGCACGCCGCCGGCGTGGCCGCGCTCGCGCTGCAGGCCAACCCCCAGGCCACGCCGGCCGATGTCAGGCGCTTCATCGTCCAGGCCGCGACGCCGCACGCCGTCGACCAGGGCACGGTCGGGTCGGCGGCGCCGCTGCTGTACGCGCTGGCGCCAGGGGCTCCGCGGCCCTGGTCGGTAGCGCTGAGCGCCCTGGCCCCGCTGGCGCCCGAGGCGCTGGCCGACGGCCGGCGGCGCGCGCGCCTGGCCGCCACCGTGCAGGCGCACGACGGCAGCGGCTGGGCAGGCGCCGTCGCCGGGGCCCGCGTCAGCGGCGTCTTCTCCCCCGGCGGCCCTGCCGCCTGCACCACCGACGCCGCCGGGCAGTGCGTGCTGACACGCTGCGCGGCGGCAGCGGGCGCGCCGGCCGGGCGCTTCACGGTGCTGTCCGTCAGCGCCGAGGGCCTGGTGGGCAACCCGGCGCTGGGCATCGACGCGGCCCTGGACGTGGCGCCCGCCGGCGTGGCGGTGGCGCGGCGCTGAGCCGCCCGCCGTCACGCGCCGCCGGCCCCGCCGGCCGCGGCGCGCGACCAGCGCCAGCCGCTGGCCAGCGCCGTGCCGCCCAGCACCAGCGCCGCGCCGGCCAGCGTGTGCCAGCCGACGGACTCGCCGAGGAAAAGCACCCCCCACAGGGTGCCGAAGACCGGGATCAGGAAGGTGACGGTCAGCGTGCGCACCGGGCCGATGTCGGCCAGCAGCCGGAAGTACAGCAGGTAGGCGACGCCGCTGCAGACCACGCCGAGCGCGAGCGCGGCGCCCGCGACGGGAGGCGACGGCACGGGCACCGGCTGCGCCGTGGCCAGCCACAGCGGCAGCATCCACAGCGCCGCGGCCCACATGCTGCCCTGGGCGTTGGCCAGCGGCTCCACGCCCGGGGCGGTGCGCGCGTAGGTGGTCGACAAGCCGTAGCAGAACGACGCCGCCAGCGCCGCCACCACCGCCCAGCCGGCGCCGGGCGGCAGCGCCAGCGACTCCACGCCCACCAGCACCGCCACACCCGCAAGCCCGAGCGCCAGCCCGCCCAGCACCGGCGCCGCAGGCCAGCGCCGCGCCCAGGCCGCCCCGACGACCGCGCCCCAGATCGGCGCGGTGGCGTTCAGCACCGACAGCAGCGTCGCCGGCAGCGCGCCCGCCGCGTGCGCCCACAGCACGAAGGGGAGCGCCGAGTTCAGCAGACCGAGCGTCAGGTAATGGCGCGCGTGCGCGCGCCAGCGCAGCGGCCGCCGCCACGCCAGCGCCACCGCCGCCAGGAACAGCGCCGCCAGCAGCGTGCGCAGCAGCACCAGCAACTCCGCCCCCAGCACCGGCACCGCCACGCGCATGAACAGGAAGGACGCACCCCAGATCGCGGCCAGGGCGAGCATGCGGGCGAGGCTGGCGGGGGTCATGGGAGCGGAAGACACCGTCCGAAGCTTAACGAGACCACGCCAGCCCGGTGCGGCGGTCCGAGCCCATAACATCGGATCTGCATGCCGCCGTGCCGCCTGGCGCTTCCGGCAGCGCGCCCCATCCGTTCGAGCACATCACCATGCCCACGACCCCACCCATCGCCCTCGTCACCGGCGCCAACACCGGCATCGGCCGCGTGACCGCGCGCGAGCTCGCGCGGGCCGGGTACCGGGTGTTCCTGGCCTGCCGTTCGCCGGCGCGCACAAGGCCGGTGCTGGAGGAGATCGCCGCCGTGGCGCCGGGCGTGCCTGCCGACTGGCTGGCGCTGGACCTGGCGGACCTCGATTCGGTGCGCGCCTGCGCGCGGGACTTCCTGGCCCGCGGCCTGCCGCTGCACCTGCTCGTCAACAACGCCGGCCTGGCCGCGGTCAGCGGGACGACGGCCCAGGGTTTCGAGATGGCCTTCGGAACCAACCACCTCGGGCACTTCCTGCTGACGAAGCTGCTGCTGCCGCGCCTGTGCGACAGCGCGCCGGCGCGCGTGGTGACGGTGGCCAGCCGCGCGCACGAGCGCGCCGCCGGGCTCGACTGGGACGCCCTGCGCGCGCCCAAGCGCAGCCTGCTCGGCTGGCCCGAGTACTCGGCCTCCAAGCTCGCCAACGTGCTGTTCAGCGCCGAGCTCGGCCGGCGCCTGCAGGGCACCGGCGTCACCACGTACGCGCTGCACCCGGGCGTGGTCGCGAGCGACATCTGGCGCCGCGTGCCGCAGCCGCTGCGCTGGCTGATGACGCGGCGCATGATCGGGCCCGAGGAAGGGGCCCGCACCACGCTGCACTGCGCGCTCGCCCCCGAGCGGGCCGCCGAGACCGGCCTGTACTACGCCCGCAGCGCCCCACGCACACCAAGCGCGCTGGCGCAGGACAAGGCGCTCGCGGCCGAGCTGTGGCGGCGCAGCGAAGCCTGGGTGGGCTGATCAGTCGCGCCGCGCTGCCGCCGCATAGACCGCGTTGCGCGCTCGCTTGCCCACCGCGATGACGACCACCGTCACGGTGGCGTCGCGCACCTCGTAGACCAGGCGCCAGCCCGCGGCGCGCAGCTTGATCTTGTAGCGGTCCGGGTGGCCGTGCAGGCGCGCCGCCGGCATGCGCGGGTGGTCCAGGCGCTCGGCAAGCTTGGCCTTGAACTGGGCGCGCACGCTGCCGTCGAGCCGGCGCCACTCGGCCAGGGCCTCTTCCTTGAAGCGCAGCTCATAGCTCATCGAGCGACACCGCGACCTCAGCCTGACCCGCCCGGGCATCGGCCAGGGCGTTGAGCTCCAGGTCCTCCAGGCGCTCCATCAAGGCCTCGAAGGCGGCAGCCGGCACGCAATAGAAGGCCGGCTCGTTGCGGTTGAGGATGGCCACCGGCCCGCCGTCGCCCGCCTGGACGGTGCCCATCGGGTCGCGCTTGAGTTCGGTGACGCTGGCCGCGACCGGCGCATACAGCAGGTGTGCCACGGTGACGCTCCTTGAGTGGAGCTCATCCTAGCACCTCCAAAGGCGCTCTTCAAGGCGCTTCTGCAAGCACCATCTGGGGCATCGACGCGAGCGAGGCGCTGGATTCCAGCAGCCTCACCCCCCCAGCAACCCGAAGGCCCCACGCCCGCTGGCCGCCGTCAGCATGCCCAGCACGCGGCCGGGCTCGGGGCCGACCTGGGCCCAGACGAAGCGCCAGGTCCAGTTGGGGGGACCCATGGTGCCGGGGACGTTCATGCGGTGGGCGCTCGGCAGGCCCAGCACGTCCTGCAGCGGAAAGATCGCCGTGTCGGCCACGGAGTTCAGCGCGCTGCGGATCAGCGCCCAGTGCACGTCGTCGGCGCCGCAGGCCAGGTAGGTGCCGGCGAAATGGCGCTCGCGCTCGCTGGCCGCGTCCCACCAGCCGCGCGCGGTGTCGGTGTCGTGCGTGCCGGTGCAGACCACGCAGCGGGGCTCGTGCCGGTGCGGCAGGTACTCGTGCGTGGCGTCGCCGCCGAAGGCGTACTGCAGCACCTTCATGCCCGGGAAGCCGCAGGCCTCGCGCAGGGCATGCACGTCGGGGGTGATCAGGCCCAGGTCCTCGGCGACGATGGGCAGCGCGCCCAGCGCGCGCGCTATCGCGTCGAACAGCGCGCGCCCCGGGCCCTCGACCCAGCGGCCCTGCAGCGCGTCGGGCCGGTCGGCCGGGATCTCCCAGTAGGCGGCGAAGCCGCGGAAGTGGTCGATGCGGAAGACGTCGGCCTGGTGCAACGCGCGCTGCACGCGCGCCGTCCACCAGGCGTGGCCGTCCTCGGCCATGCGGTCCCAGCGGTACAGCGGGTTGCCCCAGCGCTGGCCGAGCGGGCCCAGGTCGTCGGGCGGCACGCCGGCCACCACGGTGGGCTGGTGGTCGCAGTCCAGGTGGTACAGGTCCGGCCGGGCCCAGACGTCGGCGCTGTGATGGGCGACGAAGATCGGCAGGTCGCCCATCAGCGCGACGCCGCGGTCGTTGGCGTAGCGCTTGAGCGCGACGCACTGGGAGTCGAAGCACCACTGCACGAAGCACCAGAAGGCGATCTCTTTCGCGTGCTCGCGCCGCGCCGCCTGCAGCGCGCCCTTGCGCCGGGCGGCCAGCGGCTCGGGCCACTGCCACCAGGGCGCGCCGCCGTGCGCGGCCTCCAGCGCCATGAACAGCGCGTAGTCGTCCAGCCAGCCGGCCTGCGCGGCGCACCAGCGCGCGTGCTCGTCGCGGTCCTCGTGCGTGGCGCGGTCGGTGAAGCCCCGGGCCGCCGCGCGCAGCCGCGCCATGCGCCAGGGGACGACGGCCTCGAAATCCACACGCGGCGCGTCGAAGGCCGCCGGCCGCTCGCGCAGCGCCGGCGCGTCGAGCCAGCCGCGCTGCACCAGCGGCTCCAGGGCCACGAGCAGCGGGTTGCCGGCGAAGGCGCTCACGCTCTGGTAGGGCGAGAACCCCGGCCCGATGGGCGTGGTGGGCAACCACTGCCAGATCTTCTGGCCGCAGGCCTGCAGCCAGTCGACGAAGTGGCAGGCCTCGTAGCCGAGGTCCCCGCTGCCGTGCGGGCCGGGCAGCGAGGTCGGGTGCAGCAGGATGCCGCTGGCGCGCTGGCGCAGGTTCATCGCGGGGCGGGGGTGAGGGGGATGGGGGCAGGCAGGGGGACGGCCCCCGCGGCGGCGGCGCAGCGCAGCACCACGAGGGCGTGCGCCGGCAGCTCCAGCGACGTCGCCTGCGGCGGCAGCGGCCCGGCGGGCAGCACGCCGGAAGAATCGAGCGCCAGCGCCCAGGCCGCGGGCGCGCCCGCGGCCAGCACGGGCGGGGGCGGCAGGCTGAAGGCGCGCGACGCCGGGCCCGGGTTGAACCCCAGCCACAGGTGGCACTCGCCGCCGTTGGCGCGGCCGCCCGCCGGCATGGCGTCGATGTGGCAGGCAAAGGCGCGGCGCGGCGCGTCGTGCCAGTCGTCGACCTGCATCGCATGCCCCTCGGGTGCGTACCAGGCCAGCACACGCTCGCCCGGCGCCGCCGGCGGCGGATGGAACCAGCGCGCGTGGTGCAGGGCGTTGTCGCCGCGGCGCAGCGTGAGCACCTGGCCGACGAAATCGATCAGGTCCTCGTCGGCGCGCTCCCAGTCCAGCCAGGTGGTGGCGTTGTCCTGGCAGTAGGCGTTGTTGTTGCCGTGCTGGGTATGACCGAGCTCGTCGCCGGCAGCGATCATCGGCGTGCCCTGGGCCAGCAGCAGCGTGGCCAGCAGCGCGCGCCGCACGCGCCGACGCGTCTGCGCCACCACCGGGTCGTCGCTCGGGCCCTCGACGCCGAAGTTCGCGCTGAGTTCGTCGTCACGCCCGTCGCGGTTGCCCTCGCCGTTGGCCTCGTTGCGCTTGCGCGTGTGGCTGGTGAGGTCGGCGAGCGTGAAGCCGTCGTGCGCGGCGACGAAGTTCACGCTCGCCAGCGGCAGGCGCTGGCCGTGGTGGAAGACGTCGCTGGAGGCGGTGAAGCGGCGCGCGAACTCGCCCCGGCCCACACGCCCGTCCAGCCAGTAGCGCCGCACCGTGTCGCGGAACTTGTCGTTCCACTCCAGCCAGCGGCCCGGGAAGCGGCCGAGCTGGTAGCCCGCGTGGCCCAGGTCCCAGGGTTCGGCGATCAGGCGCTTGCGCGCCAGCAGCGGGTCCTGCAGCAGCGCGGTGAAGAAGCCGGCCTGGGGGTCGTAGCCGCCGTGCGCGCCACGGCCGAGCACCGGCGCGAGGTCGAAGCGGAAGCCGTCCACCCCCATGGGCCCGGCCCAGTGGCGCAGCGAGTCCAGCACGAACTGCGCCACGCGCGGGTGCGCCACGTTCAGCGTGTTGCCGCAGCCGGTGAGGTTCTCGCAGCGGCTCGCGTCCACCGGGTCGAGCCGGTACCAGGCGGCATGGTCCAGGCCGCGGAAGGACAACGTCGGGCCGAGCTCGCTACCCTCGGCGGTGTGGTTGTAGACGACGTCCAGCACCACCTCCAGCCCGGCGGCGTGGAGCTCGTCGACCATGCGCCGGAACTCGGCGTTCACCGCCGCCGGGTCGGCGCGCGCGGCCGTGCTCGCGAAGCGCGGGTCGGCGGCGTTGAAGGCCAGCGTGTTGTAGCCCCAGTGGTTGACGAGGCCGCGCTGCGCGAGACCGAACTCGTCCAGGTGCTGCTGCACCGGCAGCAGCGACAGCGTCGTCACCCCCAGGCGCCGGAAGTGCGCCACCGAGGCCGGGTGCGACAGCCCGAGCCAGGTGCCACGCAGGGCCTCGGGCACACCGGGGTGGCGCATCGAGAAGCCCTTGACGTGCACCTCGTAGAGCACCACGTCAGCCGCCGCGTGGCGCGGGGCGGGCGGGCGGGATGGGGCGTCGGCGGCTGGCGGCGCCGGCACGCGCGCCTTCAGCGCCGTGGCCGCGTTGTCGCGCGCGTCGAAGGACGCCGCGCCGTCGGCGTGGCCGCGCTGGTAGCCGTGGTGCTCGTCGGCCCACTCGAAGCGGCCGAGCACCTCGCTCGCGCAGGGGTCCAGCAGCAGCTTGTGCGGGTTGAAGCGGTGGCCGGCCCAGGGCGCATAGGGCCCGTGCGCGCGCAGCCCGTAGACCAGCCCCGGCCCGGCGCCCGGCAGGAAGCCGCTCCAGATGCCGTCGTGCGGGCCATGCAGGTCCAGCCGGCGCAGCTCGCGCGTGCCGGCGGCATCGAACAGGCAGACCTGCACGCGCGTGGCGTGCTGCGAGAACACGGCGAAGTTCACGCCGCCGTCGCGCGCGTGCGCGCCCATCGGCTCGTCGCGGCCAGGGTCGAGGGCGGGGGGTGGAGCGTGGTTCACAGGGTCGGTGCGTGGCGGCGCGATCTCAGGCTCATGAGAAACCCATGGTTGCGCTCACCCCGCGCCACCGTTCGCACTGAGCCTGTCGAAGTGCGCGCGGAGGGCTTCGACAGGCTCAGCCCGAACGGGTGCAGGCTCGGCCCAAACGGTTTCTCTGCGCACTCTGGGTACCGACAGGGGCATGGGAGGCTCTCAGGCTGGCACCAGGAACAGCGTGGCCAGCGGCGGCAGCGTGAGCACGACGGACGCCGGCTGCCGCTGCCAGGGCTGGGGCTCGGCGGGCAGCGGGGCGCCGCCGTTGCCCAGGTTGCTGCCGCCGTAGTGGGCGGAGTCGGTGTTCAGCACCTCGCGCCAGGCCGTCGGGCCGCCGCCGGCCGGCGCCGGCACGCCCAGGCGGTAGCCCGCGCGAGGCACGGGCGTCATGTTGGAGACCACCAGCACCGGCGCGGCCCCGGGAGCGTGCCGCAGCCAGGCGAAGACCGAGTGCTCGCGGTCGTCGGGCTCGACCCACTCGAAGCCCGCGGCCTCGCCATCCTGGCGGTGCAGCGCAGGCTGCTCGCGCAACAGCCGGTTCAGGTCGCCCACCAGACGCTGCACGCCGGCATGCCACTCGTGCGCGAGCAGTTCCCAGGGCAGCGCGCGCTCGTGGCTCCACTCGTCGGCCTGGGCGAACTCCTGGCCCATGAACAGCAGCTTCTTGCCCGGGTGGCCCCACATGAAGCCATAGTAGGCGCGCAGGTTGGCGAAGCGCTGCCATTCGTCACCCGGCATGCGCCCGAGCAGCGAGCGCTTGCCGTGCACGACCTCGTCGTGCGACAGCGGCAGGACGAAGTTCTCGCTGAAGGCGTACATCAGCGCGAAGGTCATGCGCTCGTGGTGCCAGCGGCGGTGGACGGGGTCCTCCTGCATGTAGCGCAGGGTGTCGTTCATCCAGCCCATGTTCCACTTGTAGTGGAAGCCCAGCCCGCCGGCCGACACCGGGGCCGAGACGCCGGGGAAGGCGGTGGATTCCTCGGCCAGCGTAATGGCGCCCGGGCACTGCGCGCCCAGCACCTCGTTGACGTGGCGCAGCAGCGCGATCGCCTCCAGGTTCTCGCGTCCGCCGTGGACGTTGGGCACCCACTGCCCGTCGCGGCGCGAGTAGTCGCGGTACAGCATCGAGGCCACCGCGTCCACGCGCAGGCCGTCCACGCCCTGCCGCTCCACCCAGTACAAGGCGCTTCCGGCCAGGAAGTTGCGCACCTCGCGGCGGCCGAAGTTGTAGATCAGCGTGTTCCAGTCGTGGTGCCAGCCCTCGCGCGGATCGGCGTACTCGTACAACGCCGTGCCGTCGAACTGCGCCAGGCCGTGCGCGTCGGTCGGGAAGTGCGCCGGCACCCAGTCGACGATCACGCCCAGGCCCCGGGCATGGCAGGCGCGCACGAAGCGCGCGAAGCCCTCGGGCGGGCCGTGGCGCGAGGTGGGCGCGTGCAGGCCCAGCGTCTGGTAGCCCCAGGAGCCGTCGTAGGGGTGCTCGCTGACGGGCAGCAGCTCCACGTGGGTGAAGCCCAGGCCCGCCGCGTAGGCCGGCAGTTGCGCGGCGAGCTCGTCCCAGGTGAGGAAGCGCCCGCCCTCGCCGCGCCGCCACGAGGCGGCATGGACCTCGTAGATCGACACCGGCGCGTCGCGCCGGTTGGCCTGCGCGCGGCCGGGCGGCAGCACGTGGCGCGGCGGCAGCGGCGGCGCGACGACGCTGGCGCTGTCGGGGCGCACCTCGGCGGCGCGCGCGCAGGGGTCGGATTTCAGCGGCAGCGCGCGGCCGTCGTGGGCGCGGATCGCGAACCGGTAGCGGTCGCCCTCGGCCGCGTGCGGCACGAACAGCTCCCACACGCCGCTGCCGCCGCGGTGGCGCATCGGGTGGCGGCGCTCGTCCCAGGCGTTGAAGTCACCGACGACGCTCACGCGCTGCGCATTCGGCGCCCAGACGGCGAAGCGCACGCCCTCGACGGCCAGCGCGCCCTCGCCCAGGGTCAGCGTGTGCGCGCCCAGCACCTCGAAGGGCCGCAGGTGCGTGCCCTCGGCCAGGTAGTGCAGGTCGGCGTCGGCCAGCAGCGGCGCGTGGCGGTAGGAGTCGTCGTACTCCCCCTCGGCGCCGTGCTCCCAGCGCACCCGCAGCCGGTAGTCGAAGCGCCGCCGCCGGCGCGGCACCTCGCCCTCGAAGAAGCCCGCCGCGTCGCGCCGCGGCAGCACCGCCAGCGCGCGGGCGCTGCCGGCCTCGAGCACCGCGACCTCGGCCGCCCCCGGCAGCAGCGCGCGCACCCACAGCGCGCCGTGTGCATCGGCGTGCAGGCCCAGCGCCGCGAACGGGTCCGGGTGGCGGGCCTGCAGCAGCGCGTGGAGGTCGGCTTCGGGGAGCATCGTCATTCACAACGTCATACGCGGGGTGTGCTGACCGGGAATGCAGGGCACGCGACACACGCTCACGCCGGCGGCGCCCAGACCTCACGCGCATAGTCGGCGATCGTGCGGTCGACGCTGAAGCCGCCCATGCCGGCGATGTTGCGCAGCGCGCGCTCGGCCCAGGCGGCGGGTTGGGCGTACAGCGCGTCGACCTCACGCTGCGCGGCCAGGTAGCTGGCGAAGTCGGCGGTGAGGAAGTAGGGGTCGCGTTGCAGCAGCTGCTGCACCAGGCCGCGGTGGCGCGCGGGCTCGTTGTGGGAGAAGGTGCCGTCGGCGATGGCGTCGAGCACGGCGCGCAGCGCCGGGTCGGCGTCGACGCGCGCGCGCGGGTCCCAGCCCTCGGCGCGCAAGCGCGCGACCTCCTCGGCGCGCAGGCCGAAGACGAACATCTGCTCCGGGCCCATGGCCTGCGCCATCTCGATGTTGGCGCCATCCCAGGTGCCGATGGTGCAGGCGCCGTTCATGGAGAACTTCATGTTGCCGGTGCCCGAGGCCTCGGTGCCGGCGGTGGAGATCTGCTGCGAGAGGTCGGCCGCGGGGATGATCAGCTCGGCCAGACTCACGCCGTAGTTGGGCACGAAGGCGACCTTGAGCAGGCCGTCCGTGCGGGGGTCGGCGTTCACGACGCGGGCGACGTCGTGGATGAGCTGGATCACCTCCTTGGCGGCGACGTAGGCGCTGGCCGCCTTGCCGGCAAAGACCACGGTGCGCGGCTGCCAGCCGGCGCCCGGGTCGGCGGCAATGGCCTGCCAGCGCGCCACCACGTGCAGCACGTTCAGCAACTGGCGCTTGTACTCGTGGATGCGCTTGATCTGCACGTCGAACAGGCTCGCCGGGTCGACCGCGAAGCCCAGCTCGCGCCGGACATGCGCGGCCAGCCGCTCCTTGCTGGCGCGCTTGACGGCCAGGAACTCCTGCCCGATGCGCTTGCCCCCGGCCTTGCGCGCCAGTGGCGCGAGCTGTCCGAGATCGCTGCGCCAACCGGTGCCGATGTGGCGGTCCAGCAGCGCCGCGAGGCCGGGGTTGGCCTGCTGCAGCCAGCGCCGCGGCGTCACCCCGTTGGTGACGTTGAGGAAGCGCCCGGGCCAGAGCTCGGCATAGTCGCGGAACAGCGTCTGCACCATGAGCTGCGAGTGCAGCGCCGACACACCGTTGACGCGGCGCGAGGCCACCACCGCGAGCGCGCCCATGCGCACCCGGCGCTCGGCGTTCTCGTCGATCAGCGACATGCGCGTGACGCGCGCCTCGTCACCAGGGTGGAGCGCGCGCACCTCGGTGAGGAAGCGGGCGTTGATCTCGTAGACGATCTCCAGATGGCGCGGCAGCATGCGCTCGAACAGCGGCAGGCTCCAGGTCTCCAGGGCCTCGGGCATCAGCGTGTGGTTGGTGTAGCTGACGGCCTGGTGCGTCACGGCCCAGGCCTCGTCCCACTCCAGGCAATGCTCGTCGACAAGCAGGCGCATCAACTCGGCCGGCACGAGCGCCGGGTGGGTGTCGTTCAGGTGCACCGCGTTCAGGCGCCCGAAGCTGCGCACCTCGCCGTGCTCGCGCAGATGACGCGCCAGCATGTCCTGCACCGAGGCGCTGACGAGGAAGTATTCCTGGCGCAGGCGCAGTTCGCGGCCGGCCGGCGTGCTGTCGTCGGGGTACAGCACCCAGTTCAGCGCATCGGCGTCGTGCAGGTGGCGCGCCGCGGCCGCGTGCTCGCCGCGCGAGAAGGTCTCGAGGTCTATCGGGCGCGAGGCCTGGGCATTCCACTGCCGCAGCGTCGAGACGTGGCGCGTGCCGTGGCCGGGCACGACGAAGTCGAAGGCCTGGGCCACGATCACCTCGCCCGGCACCCAGCGCCGGTGGCGGCCGCTGGTCTGGACCATGCCGCCGAAACCGACGTGGTAGCGCAGCTCGGTCCGCATCAGCTCCCAGGGGCTGCCGTGACGCAGCCAGTCGTCGGGGCGCTCGATCTGGCGCCCGTCCTGGATCACCTGCATGAACATGCCGTGCTCGTAGCGCAGGCCGTAGCCGAAGGACGGCAGGCCGAGCGTGGCGAAGCTGTCGAGGAAACAGGCCGCGAGCCGGCCCAGGCCACCGTTGCCCAGCGCCGCGTCAGGCTCGTGGGCGACGAGCGCGGACAGGGTCGGCGCCTGCGGGCCGAGCAGCTCGGCCAGGTGTTCGTCCACCTGCAGCGCCGCGAGCGCGTTGTGCATCGCGCGGCCCATCAGGAACTCCATCGACAGGTAGTGCACGCGGCGCTGGGCGCTGCGGCGCGCATCCGCCGCCTGGGTCGAGGCCCAGCGGTCGGCCAGCACGGTGCGCGCCGCCACCGCAGCGGCGTGCGACAGCGCTGCGGCGCTGCCGGCGTCGCTGCGCTGGCCGAGCTCGCGCTTCCAGACGCGCGTGAACTCCGCGCGCTCGGCCGGGGTCATGCCGCCGGGGGGGAAAGCTGGCCGGGCGGCGCGTGCCGGGGGTGTGGCCGGCGCGGCGGCGGGCGCCCGGGTCCGGGCAGCGGCAGTCTTGCGGGGGGTCGTCCTGGGCATCGTCATCCTCGGCAGGCGGCAGTATCGCGACTTCGGAGGCGCCACGCCGTGAGCGTGCGCCGTGCGCGCGCCCGCTCGCCGCGGCGGGCGAGTGATGCATGCAAGACCCGTGCGCGGTCCACCCGGGGGGCACAATGCCTTGCGTTCCCACCCCCGAGCGCCGCCTGCCATGACCCTCCAGGCTCTGCACCAGTCCCGCCTGCACTCGCTGCCGCTGCTGGCGCGCGGCAAGGTGCGCGACAACTACGCCGTCGGCACCGACCGGCTGCTGATGGTGGCAAGCGACCGCATCTCGGCCTTCGACGTCGTCATGGGCGAGCCCATCCCGGGCAAGGGTGCGCTGCTGACGCGCATGGCGCTGTTCTGGTTCGACCGCCTGGCCCCCATCGTGCCCAACCACCTGACCGGGCAGGCGCCCGAGAGCGTGGTCGCGCCCGACGAGGCAGCCCAGGTGCGCGGCCGCTCGATGCTGGTGCGGCGCCTGCGCCCGCTGCCCATCGAGGCCGTGGTGCGCGGCTACCTCGCCGGCTCGGGCTGGAAGGAGTACCAGGAGCACGGCGCCGTCTGCGGCGTGGCGCTGCCGCCCGGCCTGCGCAACGCGAGCCGCCTGCCCACGCCCATCTTCACCCCCGCCACCAAGGCCGAGGCCGGCGCGCACGACGAGAACATCGCCTTCGAGCAGGCCGCCGCGCTGATCGGCGCCGAGCGCGCCGCCGAGGTGCGTGCCGTGGCGCTGCGCCTGTACACCGAGGCCGCCGCCTACGCACTGCAGCGCGGCATCGTCATCGCCGACACCAAGTTCGAGTTCGGGCTCGACGACGAAGACCGCCTGACGCTGATGGACGAGGTGCTGACCCCGGACTCCTCGCGCTTCTGGCCTCTGGGCTCCTGGCGCGAGGGCGCCAACCCGCCGAGCTACGACAAGCAGTACCTGCGCGACTGGCTCGAGCAGGCGCAGGTGGACGGTCGCCCCTGGAACAAGCAGGCCCCGGCGCCAGCACTGCCCGCCGAGGTGGTGCGGGCCACGGCGCAGCGCTACGAGGAGGCGGCGCGGGTGTTGATGGGGTGAGAGCCTGAGGCAGGTCAGCCGTCGCCGCCCGCCAGCGCCGCGGCCGCGCCCTGCAGCGCCACCTCGGTGTCGATGATGACCGCGGTGGGCACCTGCGCCAGGTAGGCGCTGAAGCGGCCCTTGGCCTCGAAGCGGGCGCGGAAGGCCGAGTCGAAGAAGAAGTCGCCCAGGCGCGGCACGATGCCGCCGCCGATGTACAGGCCGCCCCGCGCGCCCAGGGTCAGCACGACGCTGCCGCAGAAGCCGCCCAGCAGGGCGCAGAAGTGCCCGAGCGTGCGGCGCGCAAGCGCGTCGCCGCCGGTCAGCCCGCGCTCGATGACCTGCGGCGTGGACAGGCCCGGATCGGGCGCGCCGGCCAGCGCGCAGACCGCGCGGTGCAGCACCGGCAGCCCGATGCCCGACAGCAGCCGCTCGCCCGAGACATGCGCGTGCCACTGCCGCACCTGGCCGAGCAGGCGCGACTCCTCGTCGTCGGTGGGGGCGAGCGTGGCGTGCCCGCCCTCGCCGGGCAGCGCCTGCCAGCCCACGGGCGTCTGCACCGCGGCGCCGACGCCCAGCCCCGTGCCCGGCCCGACGACGGCCAGCACACCGCGCGGCTGCGGCGGCTGCGCGTGGGCGCGGAACTGCCCCGGCCGCAGGCCCGGCAAGGCCAGGGCGAGGGCCTCGAAGTCGTTGAGCACCCGCACCGTGCGCACGCCCAGCGCCGCCGGCAGCGCCGCGCGCGAGAAGCGCCAGGGCCCGTTGGTGTAGCTGATCAGGTCGCCAGTGACGGAGGTGGCCACCGCGATCGCCGCGGCGCGCGGCGCCGGCCAGGCGCCGCCGAGCTCCGCGCGCAGAGCTTGCAGGTAGGCCTGCGCCGCCTCGGCCGGGCCGGCGTGGCCGGCCGTGGGCAACGTGCGCACGTGCCGCACCGGCGCGCCCGGCGTGTCGACCCAGCCGAAGCGGGCGTTGGTGCCGCCGATGTCGGCCACGAGCCAGGGCGCGGCGGCGGGCGGGGGTGCCGTCTCGATCATGCCCGCTATTTGACCCGACGCGTCAGCCCGGCGGCGCCGGCGACCTAAAATCGAATTCGTTCCGAGGAGCGTTGCGATGGCCCGGCACGGGCCACCAGGCTCGGAACCCCGCGGCCGCCCGAGGCGCCGCGGCCGGCAACGGCGCTCGTCCACCCGATCCCTTCGAGTGCATGAGCATGATCCGCGCCGCCGATCCCGCCCCCGACGCCGCCTCCGAGGCCGTCGCCCTTCCCGCCGTGCTGCCGATGCGCCTGTCCGGCCTGGAGCCGGTGAGCATCGGCGCGGGCAGCCTGTTCGTCAACATCGGCGAGCGCACCAATGTCACGGGCTCGAAGGCCTTCGCGCGCATGATCCTCAACGGCGACTTCGAGCAGGCGCTCGCGGTCGCGCGCCAGCAGGTCGAGAACGGCGCCCAGGTCATCGACATCAACATGGACGAGGCCATGCTCGACAGCAAGGCCGCGATGGTGCGCTTCCTGAACCTGATCGCCGGCGAGCCCGAGATCGCGCGCGTGCCCATCATGATCGACTCCTCGAAGTGGGAGGTGATCGAGGCCGGGCTGAAGTGCATCCAGGGCAAGGGCATCGTGAACTCGATCTCGCTCAAGGAGGGCGAGGCGGAGTTCAAGCGCCAGGCCACCCTGGTGCGCCGCTACGGCGCGGCCACGGTGGTGATGGCCTTCGACGAGAAGGGGCAGGCCGACACCTACGCGCGCAAGACCGAGATCTGCGCCCGGGCCTACCGCATCCTGGTCGACGAGGTCGGCTTCCCGCCCGAGGACATCATCTTCGACCCCAACATCTTCGCGATCGCCACCGGCATCGAGGAGCACGACAACTACGCCGTCGACTTCATCGAGGCCACGCGCTGGATCAAGGCCAACCTGCCCGGGGCCAAGGTCTCGGGCGGGGTGAGCAACGTCTCGTTCAGCTTCCGCGGCAACGAGCCGGTGCGCGAGGCCATCCACACCGTCTTCCTTTATCACGCCATCCGCGCCGGGCTGGACATGGGCATCGTCAACGCCGGCATGATCGGCGTCTACGACGACCTCGACCCGGAGCTGCGCGAGCGCGTCGAGGACGTGGTGCTGAACCGCCGGCGCGACGCCGGCGAGCGCCTGATCGAGATCGCCGAGCGCGCCAAGGGCGCGGCGCGCGATGACTCCGCGCGCCTGGCCTGGCGCGTGGGCAGCGTGGAGCAGCGCCTGTCCCACGCGCTGGTCCACGGCATCACCGAGTTCATCGACGCCGACACCGACGAGTGCTGGCAGCAGGTGCAGACCGCCGGCGGCCGGCCGCTGCAGGTGATCGAGGGCCCGCTGATGGACGGCATGAACGTCGTGGGCGACCTCTTCGGCGCGGGCAAGATGTTCCTGCCACAGGTGGTGAAGAGCGCGCGCGTGATGAAGCAGGCCGTGGCGCGCCTGCTGCCGCACATCGAGGCCGAGAAGAACGCGCAGGCAGGCGCTGGCCTCGCCACGCGCGCCAAAGGCCGCATCGTCATCGCCACCGTCAAGGGCGACGTGCACGACATCGGCAAGAACATCGTTGCCGTCGTCCTGCAGTGCAACAACTTCGAGGTCGTCAACATGGGGGTCATGGTCCCGTGCCAGGACATCCTCGAGAAGGCCAAGGTCGAGGGCGCCGACATCATCGGCCTGTCGGGCCTGATCACCCCGAGCCTGGAGGAGATGCAGCACGTGGCCGCCGAGATGCAGCGCGACGAGCACTTCCGGCTGAAGAAGATCCCGCTGCTGATCGGCGGGGCCACCACCAGCCGCGTGCACACCGCGGTGAAGATCGCGCCGCACTACGAGGGCCCGGTGGTCTACGTGCCCGACGCCTCGCGCAGCGTGGGCGTGTGCTCGGACCTGCTGTCCGACGAGCGCGCGGCGAAGTACGTGGCCGATCTCAACGCCGAGTACGAGCGCGTGCGCCAGCAGCACGCCAGCCGCAAGGTCACGCCGCTGGTCAGCCTGGCCGCCGCGCGCGCCAACAAGACGCCCGTCGACTGGGCCGCCTACACCCCGCCGCGCCCGGCCTTCCTGGGCCGGCGCGTGTTCAGGAACCAGGACCTGGCCGAGCTGGCCGCCTGCATCGACTGGGGCCCCTTCTTCCAGACCTGGGACCTGGCCGGGCCCTTCCCCGCGATCCTGCGCGACGAGGTCGTCGGCGCCGAGGCGGTGCGCGTCTACAGCGACGGGCGGCGTCTGCTGCAGCGCCTGATCGAGGGCCGCTGGCTGCAGGCCCACGGCGTGGCGGCGCTGCTGCCGGCCAACACCGTGGACGACGACACGATCGAGGTCTACGCCGACGAGTCGCGCCAGCAGGTGCTGCTGCGCTGGTCACCGCTGCGCCTGCAGACCGAGCGCCCGGTGGTCGACGGCGTGAAGCGGCCCAACCGCTGCCTGGCCGACTTCGTCGCCCCACGTGGCGTGCGCCCCGACTACGTCGGGATGTTCGCCGTGACCGCCGGCCTGGGGGTGGAGAAGAAGGAGCGCCAGTTCCTGGCCGACCACGACGACTATTCGGCCATCATGCTCAAGGCCCTGGCCGACCGCCTGGCCGAGGCTTTCGCCGAGCGGCTGCACCAGCGCGTGCGCACCGAGTTCTGGGGCTATGCCCCGGACGAGGCGCTGTCCAACGAGGAGCTGATCGCCGAGAAATACAGAGGCATCCGCCCCGCCCCCGGCTACCCCGCCTGCCCCGACCACCGCGTCAAGCGGCAGATGTTCGAGGTGCTGAAGGCCGCCGAGATCGGCATGGGCCTGACCGAGAGCCTGGCGATGACGCCGGCGGCCAGCGTCAGCGGCTTCTACCTGGCGCACCCCGAGGCCCGGTACTTCAACGTCGGGCGGATTGGCGACGATCAGGTCGCTGACTGGGCGCGGCGCACCGGGATGGATGAGGGCGAGGCGCGGCGGGCGCTGGCGACGGTGGTGTGAGGGTCTGAGGGCCCGATCGCATCGGCCGGCGGCACCCCTCCATGGTCCCCCCATCGGAGTGAGCCAGCGTAACAGCGGCAGCCGCGCCCCGCGCTCCACACGCGCTGGCCCGGCCCGAGCTACCTCACACGTCTCCGTCGAGTGATCCAATGGATTAGACTGCGCGGCAGTTGCTGACCGTTGCGGAGCTGCCCTCGTACCTGCGTGTGGCGGACAAACTGCTCGGCGAGGACGAGCGCAAGGAAATCGTCCAGTACCTCGCCGCGCATCCCAGCGCGGGCGCCCTGATCCAGGGTACCGGGGGCGTTCGCAAGCTGCGCTGGTCACGAGAGGGGCGTGGCAACCCCGATGGCCACCCAAACTCCCCCACCTGTGGCCACCTCAAACTCCCCCACCTGAAGTGATCGGGGACGGGGTATAGAGCCGGCGCCGTCGGCACCCGTTGGCAGGA
>JBILNB010000164.1:0-2939 GCA_044375195.1 Rubrivivax sp.
CAGAAGTACGAGCAGCGCGCCGTCGTCAGTCAACAGCGAACGCTGTCCAAGCTGGCGAGCAAGTTCGGGATGCAGCTGGTGAAAGCGCCTGCGGCAGCATGAGGGAGACAGGCAGTGCGGCGGCACTACAAGCCAGCCTCACGAGGAGGTTCCTGGGTAGGGGTTGGGGAGAGGGGGGCATGCCGAGACCTCGGCGCTTTTCCCCCTCTCCCCCTGCCCCTCCCCCGCCAGGGGGAAGGGGAGGCAAGCCCGCGCTCCGTGCCACTTGGTTCCAGGGCTCCGGTCCGTGGCGCCACAGGGCACACTCGCGCCTGCGTCGTCTTCCAGAGGCACGCGCTCCCCCGCAGCGGCAGGCCCCAGCCTTCGCCCGCGCGGCCCCGAACTCACATCACCCCACGCCATGACCCTGACCCTGAAGAAGCCCGCCGCGGGCGCCACGCCCATCCACCTGACCGACCGCGCCTCGTTCCAGGCGCATGCGGCGGCGCTGCCGGCGGCGGCGCGGGCCTGGCTGCAGGCCATCGGCTTCGACGGCAGCCCGGACACGCACGCGCTCGTGCCCGGCGCCGACGGGCGGCCCGAGGCCGTGTGGGCCGGGGTGCGCGCGGCGGCGCACCCCTACGCGCTGGCGGCGCTGCCCAAGGCGCTGCCCGAGGGGCGATACCGCCTGGGAGAGGCCGGGCTGGCGCCCGACGCGCAGGCGGCGGCGATGTCATGGGCGCTGGGCGGCTACAGCTTCGCGCGCTACAAGGCGCCGCGCCGCAAGCCGGCCGAGCTGATGCTGGCCCCGGGCGCGCAGGCCGCGCGCGGCGCGCTGCTGGCGTCTGCGATCGCCGCCACGCGCGACCTGGTCAACACCCCGGCCGAGGAGATGGGCCCGGCCGAGCTGGCGCTGGCGGTGAAGAAGGTGGCACGCGCCCACGGCGCCAAGGTGCGCGAGGTGGTGGGCGACAAGCTGCTGGAGGCGGGCTTCCCCGCGGTGCACGCGGTGGGCCGGGCCTCGAGCCGGGCGCCGCGCCTGATCGAGCTGAACTGGGGCAACCCGCGCCACCGCCGCCTGACGCTGGTGGGCAAGGGGGTGTGCTTTGATTCCGGGGGCCTGGACATCAAGCCCGCCGACGGCATGCGCTGGATGAAGAAGGACATGGGCGGCGCGGCCAACGCGCTGGGCCTGGCGGCGCTGGTGATGGCGGCCGAGCTGCCGGTGCGGCTGCAGTTGCTGATCCCGGCGGTGGACAACGCGATCGCGGGCAACGCCTTCCGCCCGGGCGACGTGTTCCGCACGCGCAAGGGGCTGCACATCGAGATCGGCAACACCGACGCCGAGGGCCGCGTGATCCTGTGCGACGCGCTGGCCTACGGCGCCGAGGGCAAGCCCGAGCTGATGATCGACCTGGCCACGCTCACCGGCGCGGCGCGCGTGGCGCTGGGCCCGCAGCTGCCGGCGATGTTCACCCGCCGCATGGACCTGGCGCGCGAGCTGGTGGACCGCGGCCTGGCGCAGCACGACCCGCTGTGGCACCTGCCGCTGTGGAAGGATTACCACGCCAGCATCGAGAGCGACATCGCCGACATCGTGAACACCGGCAAGGGCCCGATGGCCGGCGCCATCACCGCGGCGCTGTTCCTGGACGACTTCGTGCCCGAGGGCCTGGACTGGGTCCACATCGACCTCTTCTCATGGAACGACACCGCCCGCCCCGGGCGCCCGGTGGGCGGCGAGGCGCAGACCATCAGGACGCTGCTGGGCTACCTGGAGGCGCGCTTCGGGCAGGAGGGGTGAGCGGGCAGGAGGGGTGAGCGGGCAGGGGGGTAGGTAGGGGGGGGCCATGCCCGGTCGGCGTGGGCCTCAGCGCCTCGCCGGCCGCAGCGCCAGCCACAGCGCGCCGGCAGAGCAGGCCATGGCGCCGAGCTGGGCGGGGCCGAGGGGCTCGCCATGCACGATGGCGCCCGAGATCATGGCCACCACCGGCACCATCACCGAGGACAGGCCCGCCACCTGGGCCGGCAGCAGCCCGACGATGGAGAACCAGGCCAGGTTGCCGATGGTCATGGGCATCCAGGTGACGTAGGCGATGGCGAGCAGGCTCTGCCACGAGGGCATGAACCAGGGGCCCTCAGCCAGGACGAAGGCGGCCGGCACGATGGGCACGCTGGACAGCACCAGCTGCCAGCCCGTGAGCACCAGCGCCGGCGCGCTGGGCGGGCGGCGCTTGAGGATGAGCGTGCCAGCCGCCCAGCCTACCGCCGCCAGCAGCCCCAGCGCAAAGCCGGCGGGCGCATTGGCGTAGGCCGGCAGGCTGCGCCACATCAGCAGGCCAACGGCGCCCGCGCCGAGCGCCAGGGCCGCGAGCAGCCGGCCCGGCAGGCGCTGCCCCATGAAGACGAAACCCAGCAGCGCCGCCCACAGCGGCATCGTGAACCCGAGGATGGCCGCCTGCCCGGAAGGCAGCAGCACGGCGGCGTAGGCGCTGGCGACGTTCCAAACGGTCAGGTAGCAGAAGCTCGCGGCGACGACGGTAGGCCAGTCCTCGCGCGGCAGCGCCAGTGACAGCCCGCGTGCGCGCGCCACCGCCAGCAGCGTCAGCCCGGCCGCTGGCAGCGCGAAGGCGCGGAAGGTCCAGACCGAGACCTCGGCCAGCGCGTAGGGGAACACCGGCCAGTTTGTGCCCCACACCAGCGTCAGCACCACCAGCAACGTGACGGCGCGGGCGGGGATGGCGGGCGTGGCCGCGGCGGGGTGGGGTGAGGCCGTCGCCGGGTGGGATGCGGGAGAGGCGGGGTGGGCTGCGGGGGAGGCGGCGCCTGATGGCGGTTCTGCCGAAGAGTGGGATCGATGCGGCGTCATGCGGCAAGTGTCGCGGCAAAGCGCGGCCTTCAGACCCTCTCATCATCGGCGTCAGCGCACGCCCTTGAGCCCTTCTCATCATCTGCGTCAG
>JBILNB010000011.1:0-108283 GCA_044375195.1 Rubrivivax sp.
AGCTCGGCCTGGACGGCGACGACGTCGTGGTCAACGTTCAGGGGGACGAGCCGCTCTTGCCGCCTGGCCTGGTCAGCCGCTGCGCCGAGCTGCTGCTGCAGCGGCCCGAATGCGTCGTTGCCACCGTCGCGCACCCGGTTCGCGATGTGGCCGAATGGCGCAACCCGAATGTCGTCAAGGTGGTGCTCGACGCCGCGCAGCGGGCCTTGTACTTCACCCGCTCGCCCATCCCCTTCTGGCGCGACGGCCCCGGCGACGCACTGCCCGCCCACCCGGCGCCGCTGCGGCACCTTGGCCTGTATGCCTACCGGGCCGGCTTCCTGCGCGGCTTCCCGGCGCTGAAGCCGGCGCCGCTGGAGAAGACCGAGGCGCTGGAGCAGCTGCGTGTGCTCTGGCACGGCCACCGCATCGTCGTGCACGTGACGCACGAGGCTCCAGCCACCGGCGTGGATACGCCCGAGGACCTGGAGCGCGTGCGCGCGCTCGTGGCCGCCGAAGCCACGGGCCACCCCTGAGTTCAGTGCAAGCTCCACGAAGGGTCGCGTGGTAACCTCCTGTGGCTGCGGTGGGAAGCGCCCGAGAGCCGGTTCAAGCCTGCGCGGACGGTCCCGTGCCCACCCGGCTCCATCAGCACAGAACCGAGGACGACCATGAGACTGATCCTTCTGGGGCCGCCCGGCGCGGGCAAGGGCACGCAGGCCACGCAGCTCTGCGCCCATTTCGGCATCCCGCAGATCTCCACCGGCGACATGCTGCGCGCGGCGGTCAAGGCAGGCACGCCGCTGGGCTTGGCCGCCAAGAAGGTGATGGACGCAGGCGGACTCGTCAGCGATGACATCATCATCGGCCTCGTCAAGGAGCGCATCGCCCAGCCCGACTGCGCGCGCGGTTTCCTGTTCGACGGCTTCCCGCGCACCATCCCCCAGGCCGACGCGATGAAGTCCGCCGGCGTGAAGCTCGACGCGGTGCTCGAGATCGACGTCCCCGACAGCGCCATCGTCGAGCGCATGAGCGGGCGGCGCGCGCACCTGCCTTCGGGTCGTACCTATCACGTCAAGTTCAACCCGCCCAAGGTCGAGGGCCGCGACGACGTCACCGGCGAGCCACTGGTTCAGCGCGACGACGACCGTGAGGAAACGGTGCAGAAGCGCCTGTCCGTCTATCACGCCCAGACCCGGCCGCTGGTCGACTACTACTCGGCCTGGGCCGCCAGCGGAGGCGCACAAGCGCCGCGCTACGCGCGCATCTCCGGTGAGGGCGCCGTGGACGAGATCACGGCCCGGGCGATGGCAGCCCTGGCAGGTTGAAGCAGGCGGGGACGACGGAGCAGGCACATGGACATCGCGGGCAAGGCATTCATCGTGACGGGTGGCGCCTCCGGCTTGGGCGAAGGGGCGGCCCGTATGCTCGCAGCCTGCGGCGGCAAGGTCGTCGTGGCTGATCTCCAGGTTGACAAGGGGCAGGCGGTGGCCAGCCAGATCGGCGGCGCCTTCGTGCGTTGCGACGTCAGTCAGGAGGCCGACGGTCGCGCCGCGGTCGCGGCCGCGCTGGGACTGGGCAAGCTCGCGGGTCTCGTCAACTGTGCCGGCATCGCGCCGGCCGTCAAGACCGTGGGCCGCGACGGGGCACATCCGCTGGGCGCTTTCGAGAAGACGATCGCGGTCAACCTCGTCGGCACCTTCAATATGATCCGGCTCGCCGCCGAGGCCATGTGCCGCAACGTGCCCGAGCCCACCGGCGAGCGTGGCGTCCTGATCTCCACCGCCAGCATCGCCGCCTACGACGGCCAGATCGGGCAGGCGGCCTATTCCGCCAGCAAGGGCGGGGTCGTGGGCATGACGCTGCCGATCGCGCGCGACCTGGCGCGCAACGGCATCCGCAACATGACGATCGCGCCCGGCATCTTCGGCACCCCGATGCTGTTCAGCATGCCGCAGGAGGTGCGCGACGCCTTGGCCGCGGGCGTGCCCTTCCCGAGCCGTCTGGGCACCCCCGAGGACTACGCCAGGCTGGTGCGCCACATCATCGAGAACGACATGCTCAACGGCGAGGTCATCCGCCTGGACGGCGCGATCCGACTGCCGCCGAAGTGAGCGGCTGAGAGCGCTTGGCCCCCGAGCCAAGCCGCCTGGCTCGGCCTCACCACCCCAGCAGGACTTCGCGCCCCTGCACCGCCAGTTCGGCGCGGCGCCCCACCGGCAGGCTGACGTGGGTGGCCACGTGGCCGAAAGGCAGACCGGTCAGCACCGGGACCTTCGTTCGGGCGCGCAGCGCTGCCACCGCGCCCTTCAAGGTGTAGCCGCGGTCCAGCGGCGAAGGCTGCCAGGCCGTGAAGGCCCCCAGCAGCACCGCCTTCTGACCCTCCAACACGCCGGCCTGGTGCAACTGCAGCAGGCTGCGCTCCACGCGGTAGGGATGCTCGTTCACGTCCTCCAGGAACAGGATGCCGCCGCGCACGCGCGGCAGGTGGCGTGTTCCCAAGAGGTTGCAGACCATCGCCAGGTTGCCGCCCCACAGCACGCCGCGCGCCTGCAGCCCGTCGAACCCGGGCTCGGTGCGGAAGCCCACGGCCTCGAGTTCGCCCGACATGGCCTCGCAGAAGCACGCGGCCGTGACGTCATCCACTTCCTCGCCCCCGAACCCGGACAAGGCCATCGGGCCCGCCCAGCTGGGCTGGCGAGCGTGCGCGAGCAGCGCCAGGTGGAAGGCCGTGAAATCGCTGTAGCCGACCCAGCGCGTGCCGCGCTCGACGCTGTGCGCGACCAGGGGCCAGTCGATCGCGTCGATCAGCCGCGACAGGCCATAGCCGCCGCGGCTGGCCATGGCGACTGCAGGCGACTCGCTCGCCACCCGGTGCAGCGCGGCCAGGCGCGTGGCATCGTCCCCGGCAAAGCGCTGGTGCCGCGCCAGCGCGGAGGCATCAAGCCGGGCATCGAAACCGCTCTCGCGCAGACGCCGCACCGCGCGCCGCAAGGCGGGCGGCTGGGCCACCACGCCGGAGGGCGAGAACACGGTCAGCGGCATCGGCGTTGTCATCGTCCATCCCCTTCGGCAACGGCGGGCCTGCGTGCGCGCCGCGCGATGAAGAAATCGCGCAGCAACTGACCGCACTCCTCGCCGAGCACGCCGCCGCGCACGATGGTCTGGTGGTTGAGCTGGCGCTGGGCAAAGACGTCCAGCACCGAGCCCGCGGCACCGGTCTTGGGGTCGGCGGCGCCATAGACGACGCGCCGCACCCGCGCATGCAGCAAGGCCATCGAGCACATCGCGCAAGGCTCGAGCGTGACGTAGAGCTCGCAGTCGGGCAGCCGGTAGTTGCCGCGCGCGGAGGCGGCGGCACGCAAGGCGACGATCTCGGCATGCGCCGTGGGATCGTGGGCGCCGATCGGCTGGTTGTGCCCCACGGCCAGCAGGCGCCAGCCCGCTGGCACCGAGCCGTCGCGCACGACGACCACGGCGCCCACGGGCACCTCTCCGGCCTGCCGGGCCAGGCGGGCCTGCTCGAGGGCCAGCCGCATCAGTGTTTCCTCCTCAGGCTGCGGGCCTGCAGCTGGAGGGGGCAATGGCGATGGCGCGGCGTCGGTCACAGGTCGACAGCTTAACCCGCCCCCGAACGGAGGCGCGCCGCGTGGCCGGCGGCCACCAGGCAGCAGGCCGCGCGCCCATTACACTGCGCGCCGGTCACCTCTCGCCCCTTCCTGCCGCGCGCCGCGCCCACACCACTGCATGCCCCCGCCCTCGCCCGCCAAGCCCGCCTTCGACCTGAAGAGCACCGCCTGGACGCTGCCGGCGCTGCGCCTGCAGACGGCAGATCTCGGCGCCCTGGAGGCCGCCCTGGCATCCCGCTTCGGCCAGGGCGGGCTCTTCGATGGCGATCCGGTCGTCATCGACCTCAGCCCCTTGCGCGAGGCCGACGAGGCGCTGGACGTGGCCGGCATCGCCGAGCGCCTGCGCGCCTTCCGCATGTGGCCCGTTGCCGTGCAGGGCGGCAGCAGCGCGCACACAGCCGCCGCGCGGGCGGCGGGTTTGGCGGAGGCCCTGGACGCGGCGCCCTTTGCGGCCGCCACCTCGAGCGCCCCGGTGCCCGCGCCTGAAACCCCGCCCGCAGCCGCGCCCGAGGCCGCCCCGGCGCGCAGCCCCGCGCTGGTCGTCGACAAGCCGCTGCGTTCGGGTCAGCGCGTCTACGCGCGCGGAAGTGACCTCGTCGTGCTGGCCGTGGTCAGCTTCGGTGCGGAGGTCATCGCCGACGGCAACATCCATGTGTATGCGCCCCTGCGCGGCCGCGCGATGGCCGGCGCCCGGGGCGACACCGGCGCGCGCATCTACACCACCTGCCTGGAGGCCCAGCTGGTCTCCGTGGCTGGCATCTACCGCACCACCGAGACACCGCTGCCCGCGGCCGTGCTGGGCCAGCCGGCTCAGGTCAGGCTCGAGGGGGAGAAACTCCTGCTCGAGCGGCTGGGGGCCTGAGAGCCTGAGAGTCATTCCCCCAAGCCCGACTTCCACGACAGACCCGACACCTTTTCTCGAACCCCTCACAAGGACAACCATCCCGATGGCCAGGATCATCGTCGTCACCTCCGGCAAGGGCGGGGTCGGCAAGACCACCACCAGTGCGAGCTTCTCTTCCGGCCTGGCGCTGCGCGGGCACAAGACGGCCGTCATCGACTTCGATGTCGGACTGCGCAACCTCGACCTGATCATGGGCTGCGAACGGCGCGTCGTCTACGACCTCGTCAACGTGATCCACGGCGAGGCGAACCTGCACCAGGCCCTGATCAAGGACAAGCAGTGCGAGAACCTGTACGTGCTGGCCGCGAGCCAGACGCGTGACAAGGAGGCGTTGACGCAGGAAGGCGTGGAAAAGGTCCTGAAGGACCTCGCCGAGATGGGCTTCGAGTACATCGTCTGCGATTCGCCTGCGGGCATCGAGACCGGCGCGCTGATGGCCATGCACTATGCAGACGAGGCCCTGGTGGTCACCAACCCCGAGGTGTCCTCGGTGCGCGACAGCGACCGCATCCTCGGCATCCTGGCCTCGAAGACGCGGCGCGCGATCGAGGGCGACGAGCCGATCAAGGAGCACCTGCTGATCACCCGCTACAACCCGACGCGCGTGGTCGGCGGGCAGATGCTGTCGCTGGAAGACGTGCAGGAGATCCTGCGCATCCCGCTGATCGGGGTGATTCCCGAGAGCGAGACCGTCCTCGACGCCAGCAACCAGGGCGTGCCCGCCATCCACCTCAAGGGCAGCGACGTCAGTGAAGCCTACCGCGACGTCATCAGCCGCTTCCTGGGCGAGCAGGTTCCGATGCGCTTCACCCAGGCGGAGAAGCCCGGGTTCTTCAAGCGCCTGTTCGGGAGGTGAGCCGCATGTCCCTCCTGTCGTTCTTCCTCGGCGAGAAGAAGAAGACCGCCACGGTCGCCAAGGAGCGGTTGCAGATCATCCTGGCGCACGAGCGGTCGGGGCGCGGCCTGTCCCGCGGTGACTACCTCCCGCAGCTGCAGCAGGAACTCGTTGCCGTGATCTCCAAGTACGTGAAGATCTCCCCCGACGACATCAGGGTCAGCCTGGAGAAGCAGGACGACTTCGAGGTGCTCGCGGTCAAGATCGAATTGCCCGACGAAGTCCGCTAGGCGGTCGAAGGCGGGTGTTCCAGGCTGTGCCGGTGTGACCGGGGTTCAGGCATGCGCCGGCTCGTCTGTTGGCTTCTGTTGGTGCTCTGTGCCTGCTGGGTACCGGCGCATGCGGCGGCCCTGGTCCCGCAGGACCTGCAGTCGCTGTCGCTTCGGCCCCATGTCGAGATCCTGGAGGACTCCACCGGGAGTCTGGGCATCGAGGAGGTCGAGGCGCTGGCCCGCGCGGGCGCCTTCCAGCGAGCCTCCGGCGCGGGCGACCTGAACCTCGGCTTCACGTCCTCGGCGTGGTGGTTGCGCCTGGAACTGCGCACCGAACCGACGCGCAACCTGCTGACCTTGCTGGAAGTGGCCTATCCGCAGCTGGACCGGGTCGACTTCCATGCCGTCGATCGGGGGGGGGCGGGTCCATCTCGTCGCCGGCGACCTGCTGCCGTTCGGCGCGCGTCCTTGGCCGCACCGACATCTCGTCTTCCCGCTGCGCCTGGAGCCGGGGCAGACGACGGTGGTCTACCTGCGCGCCGTCTCGCGCGGCAGCCTGACGGTGCCCTTGAGGCTCTGGGAGGCGCAGGCCCTGCACGCACACGACCAGGCGGTCTACGCCGCGCATGCGCTGTACTTCGGCATGCTGCTGGCCCTGGGTGTCTACAACCTGCTGCTCTACGTGTCGGTTCGCGACCGTGTCTACCTGGCCTACGTGGCCAACACGGCCGCCCTGGCGCTGGGCATGCTTGGCACGCTGGGCCTCGGCCACCAGTTCCTGTGGCCCCACTCCCCGCTGGTGGCCGACCGGGTTCCGCTGCTGGGGTTTGCGCTCTACGGCTTCTTCGCCCTGGCCTTCATGCGCGAGTTCCTGCAGGTGCGCCACTGGGCCCCGTGGCTGGACCGGGTCCTGCAGGCGCTGGCCCTGGCGTCCCTGGCCATCGCCATCGTGGGGACCTTGCTGCCGGGCGGAGCCTTCTTCGTGATCGCCATGGCGGTGCTCGGGTCCTCGGCAGCCTTGCTCGCCATCGTGGTGGGGGCGCTGGCGCTGGTACGGCAGCGGCCAGGCGCGCGCATGTTCGTGCTCGCCACAGCGATCTTCCAGGTCGGGCTCGTCGCCTACGGCCTGAGGACACTCGACCTGCTGCCCACCAACGTCCTCACGTCATACGGCCTGCAGTGGGGATCCGTGATCGAGATGATGCTGCTGTCGCTGGCGCTGGCCGGCCGCATCCAGGCGCTGCGGTTTGCCAAGGAACAGGCCCAGGCCGCCGCACTGCATGACCGCTTGACGGGCCTGGCCAATCGGGCGCACCTCGACCAGCACCTCGGGCAGGCGCTGGCGCGGTCCCGCCGCACGGGCCGGGGACTGGCGCTGCTGCTCATCGACCTCGACGGGTTCAAGACCGTCAACGACACACGCGGCCATGCGGTGGGAGACCGCCTGCTCACGTGCGTCGCGCAGCGCCTGCTCGATCAGGTGCGGGAGTCGGACCTGGTGGCGCGCTACGGCGGAGACGAGTTCGTCATCGTCTGCGAGGGCGTGGAGGCTGAAGCCGTGGCGCTGGCGCTCGCTCAGAAACTGCTGGCCGCGCTGGAGCCCACGTGCCAGATCGGCGACGAGCAGTTCACCGTCAGCGCGAGCATCGGCGTCGCATGGGCGGCGGGCCACGGCGCAAGGGCTGGGCAAGCTGGTGCGTCGACCGTGACCGAGGGAGCCCCGGCCATCGAGCCCGAAGCCTTGCTGGCACGGGCGGACGAGGCAATGTACCAGGCCAAGCGGATGGGCAAGGCGCGATACGCCATGGCACACCCGACGACAGCGACGGTCTGACTCCACAGCGGTCCAGCCCTGCCCCAGGAGGTTCACCTACCGGTGCGCAGCTTGTCCTTCTTGCTCGGCCGCCGGCCCTTCACGCCGCCGACGGCAGGTGCAGGCGCTGCGGTCTCGGTCGGTTCGAAGCCCGGCACCTGCTCGCGCGGCACGCGCCGGCCCAGGCGCTTTTCGATCAGGCGGAAATGCGCTTCGGTCGCCGCGCTGACGAAGCTCACCGCCAGCCCCGCCGCGCCGGCGCGCGCCGTGCGGCCGATGCGGTGCACGTAGTCCACCGTGGAGCGCGGCAGGTCGTGGTTGACGACCACGGGCAGCTGGGCGATGTCGATGCCGCGGGCGCCCAGGTCGGTGGCCACCAGCACGCGCAGCCGCCCGGCCTTGAAGTCGGCCAGCGCCTGCGTGCGCGCGCCTTGGCTGGCGTCGCCGTGGAAGGCTGCCGCCGCCAGGCCGGCGCGGCGCAGCTTGTCGGCCACGTGGTCGCAGGCGTAGCGCGTGGCGACGAAGACCAGCACGCGCGGCCAGCCCTCCTGTGCGATGAGCCGGGCCAGCAGCGGCGTGCGCCGTGCCGCGTCCACGGCGATGGCGCGTTCGGCGATGGCCGCCACGGCCGCGGCTTGGTGACCCACGTCCACGCGCACGGGGTCGTGCAGGAGCCGCTGCGCCAGGGCCTCCACCGTGGGCGGGAAGGTGGCCGAGAACAGCAGGTTCTGGCGCCGCGCCGGCAGCAGCGCCAGCACGCGCGCCAGTTCGTCGGCGAAGCCGCCGTCGAGCAGGCGGTCGGCCTCGTCCAGCACCAGCGTGTGCAGGCCCGACAGGTCGAGCGCGTTCTTGTCCGCCACGTCCAGCAGGCGCCCGGGCGTGGCGACGACGACGTCGGCACCGCCGCGCAGAGCCATCAGCTGCGGGTTGATGGAGACGCCGCCGTACAGCGCCACCACCTTCGCCGGCACGCTGAGGAAGCCCTCCACCTGCCGCAGGGCTTCGAACACTTGCGCCGCCAGCTCGCGCGTGGGCACCAGCAAGAGCACACGCGGGCGCCGCGGGCTGGGGCGCGCGATGCCATCGATACGCTGCAGCGCCGCAAAGGCATACGCCCCCGTCTTGCCGGACCCGGTGGCCGCAGTGGCCAGCACGTCACGCCCGGCCAGCGCGGGCGGGATGGCCGCAGCCTGGATGGCCGTGGGCTCGGTCCAGCCCAGCTCGGCGGCTGCACGCAGCAGCCGGGGGGAGAGGCCCAGGGCTGCGAAAGAACTCATCAGGCAACCTCCGCGCTGGCGCGCTCCGGTGTGAGCGCTTTGGAGCGGCCATGCGCGCTCATCAGGCAACCTCCGCGCTGGCGCGCTCCGGTGTGAGCGCTTTGGAGCGGCCATGCGCGCTCACAATCGCCTCGCCTTCACGGACCGGCCCTTCACCTTGCCGGCGTTCAGGCCGCGCAAGGCCTTGTCGGCGACGCTGCGTTCCACGGCCACGTAGGTGGAGAAGTCGTTGACGACGATCTTGCCGACCTGCGCCGCGGGCAGGCCCAGGTCCTTGGTCAGCGCGCCCAGCACGTCGCCGGGGCGGATCTTCTCCTTGCGGCCGCCCAGGATCTGCAGCGTCACCATAGGCGGGCGCAGCGGCTCGGCGCCGGCCGGCGGCGTCAGCTCGGACAGCGGGTGCCAGGCGCCGGGCGTGCCCTGCATCTCGTCGATGCGGCCCACGGCGCCCATCTCGTCCATGCTGGCCAGGCTGAAGGCCCAGCCGGCTTCGTCGGCGCGGCCGGTGCGGCCCACGCGGTGCGTGTGCACGGCGGGGTCGGGGCTGATGTCGACGTTGATCACCGCCTCCAGCTGCGCGATGTCGAGCCCGCGCGCGGCCACGTCGGTGGCCACCAGCACGCTGCAGCTGCGGTTGGCGAACCGCACCAGCACCTGGTCGCGGTCGCGTTGCTCCAGGTCGCCGTGCAGCTCCAACGCCACGAGGCCCTGCGCCTGCAGCACCGCCACCAGGTCGCGGCACTGCTGCTTGGTGTTGCAGAACGCCAGCGTGCTGACGGGCCTGAAGTGCTGCAGCAGCAGCCCCACGGCGTGCAGGCGCTCGCTGTCGGCCACCTCGTAGAAGCGCTGGCGGATCTGGCCGGCGGCGTGGCGCTCGGCCAGCGTCACCGTCTGCGGCTCGCGCAGGAAGCGGGCGGCGAGCTGGGCCACGCCCTCGGGGTAGGTGGCGGAGAACAGCAGCGTCTGGCGCGCCTTGGGGCAGTGCTCGGCCACCTGCGCGATGTCGTCGGCGAAGCCCATGTCCAGCATGCGGTCGGCCTCGTCCAGCACCAACGTGGTCAGCGCCTCGAGCACCAGCGTGCCACGCGCCAGGTGGTCCAGCACCCGCCCCGGCGTGCCCACCACGATGTGCGCGCCGTGCTCCAGGCTGGCCAGCTGGTTGCGGATGGGGCTGCCGCCACACAGCGTGAGCGTCTTGACGTTGTCCTCCGCGCGCGCCAGGCGGCGGATCTCCTGCGCGACCTGGTCGGCCAGTTCGCGCGCGGGGCACAGCACCAGCGCCTGCACGGCGAAGCGACGCGGGTTCAGCTTGGCCAGCAGCGGCAACGCGAAGGCCACGGTCTTGCCGCTGCCGGTGCGGGCCTGGGCGATGAGGTCACGGCCGGCCAGCGCCAGCGGCAGGCTGGCCGCCTGGATCGGCGTCATCGTCAGGTAGCCCAGCTGCTGCAGCGTGGCCTGCAGCAGCGGCGGCAGGGGAAGGATGTCGAACGAGGGGTCAGGGCGGGACATGGGCCATTGTCCGCTGGGGGCACCTCCCGCATTGCAGCTCCTTCCCCGGAGCAGCGTTGCGCCCGTCAGAGCGGTCTTCCACTGGGACAGGCATGGATCGCCCCTTATGGGCGGCGCCCTGGGACCTATCTGACTCTCGAAGGGCGAGATAAAGCCCTATTCCCACTCGATCGTCGCCGGCGGCTTCGAGCTCACGTCGTAGGTGACTCGGTTGATCCCCCTGACCTCATTGATGATGCGACTCGAAACGCGCTTCAGCAGCGCATACGGCAGCTCCGCCCAGTCGGCGGTCATGAAGTCGCTGGTCTGCACGGCGCGCAGGGCGACGACGTGGTCGTAGGTGCGGCCGTCGCCCATCACGCCCACGCTCTTGACGGGCAGGAAGACGGCGAAGGCCTGGCTGGTCAGGTCGTACCAGCTCCTGCCGGTGGCGGGGTCGACGGTGCGGCGCAACTCGTCGATGAAGATGGCGTCGGCACGGCGCAGCAGATCGGCATACTCCTTCTTCACCTCGCCCAGGATGCGCACGCCCAGGCCGGGGCCCGGGAAGGGGTGGCGGTAGACCATCTCCGGCGGCAGGCCCAGGGCCACGCCGAGCTCGCGCACCTCGTCCTTGAACAGGTCGCGCAGGGGCTCCAGCAGCTTCAGGCCCAGTTGCTCGGGCAGGCCGCCCACGTTGTGGTGGCTCTTGATGGTCGTGGCCTTCTTGGTCTTGGCGCCGCCGGACTCGATGACATCGGGGTAGATCGTGCCCTGGGCGAGGAAGGTCGCTCCCCGGTGGCCCGCGCCGCCGGCCTTCAGCTTCGCGGCCTCGGCCTTGAACACGTCCACGAAGAGCCGGCCGATGACCTTGCGCTTGGCTTCGGGGTCGCTCACGCCAGTGAGTTCACGCAGGAAGAGCTCGCTCGCGTCCACGCGCACCACCCGGGCATGCAACTTGCCCGCGAACATCTCCATCACCATGTCGCCCTCGTCCAGGCGCAGCAGGCCGTGGTCGACGAAGACGCAGGTGAGCTGCTCGCCGATGGCGCGGTGGATCAGCGCGGCGGCTACGCTCGAATCGACCCCGCCCGACAGACCCAGGATCACCTCCTCGTCGCCGACCTGCGCTCGGATGGCCTCCACCGCCTCGGCGATGTGGTCCTTCATCACCCAGTCCGGCCGCGCGCCGCAGATGCCGAGCACGAAGCGCTCGAGCATCGCCCTGCCCTGCACCGTGTGCGTCACCTCGGGGTGGAACTGCACCGCGTAGTACCCGCGCGCCTCGTCGGCCATGCCGGCGATGGGGCAGCTCGGCGTGCTGGCCATGAGCTTGAAACCGGGCGGCAGCGCAGTGACCTTGTCGCCGTGGCTCATCCACACCTTCAGCATGCCGTGGCCCTCGGGCGTGCGGAAGTCCTCGATGCCGTCGAACAGCCGCGTGTGGCCGCGCGCCCGCACCTCGGCGTAGCCGAACTCGCGCCGGTCGCTCCACTCCACGGTGCCGCCCAGCTGCACCGCCATCGTCTGCATGCCGTAGCAGATGCCAAGCACGGGCACGCCGAGGTCCCACACCGCCTGCGGCGCGCGCAGTTCGTGGTCTTCGTAGGTGCTCGCGTGGCTGCCCGAGAGGATGATCCCCTTGGGCGCGAACTCGCGGACGAAGGCCTCGGAGACGTCGTTCGGGTGGATCTCGCAGTAGACGTGGGCCTCGCGCACCCGGCGCGCGATCAGCTGCGTGACCTGCGAGCCGAAGTCGAGGATCAGGATCTTGTCGTGGTTCATGCGGCGGGCGCCTCGGTGGGCCGGCGGCGGAAGTGCAGCACCGCCAGCAGCAGCGCCGCGCCCTGCAGCGCGGCACAGAAGAACATCGGCAGGCCCAGGCGCCAGTCCTGCGCCGGCAGGTGGGACACGCTGGCCAGCAGCGGCGCGGCGAACACCGGCGCCACCACGGCAGCCAGGCTGTTGAGACTGCTGACCGCCCCCATCGTGCGGCCCTGGTTCTTCTCGTCGGCGGCGCCGGACACCAGGCCCTGGAGCGCGGCGGTGACCGTGGCGCCGAGCAGGTTGGCGAAGATGATCGCGTACATCATCCACTCCTGCGTGGCCAGGCCCCAGAGGGTGAAGGCGGTCGTCGACGAGGCCAGCCCCAGCATCGCGAGGCGCTGCGCGTTGAACACGCGCAGCAACCGCCCGAGCAGGCCGCCCTGGACCACGGCCGACACCACGCCCACGGCGAACAGCGACCACCCGCTCTCGGTCGGCCCCCAGCCGAAGCGGAACTGGCCGTAGAGCACCCAGATCGTGTAAAGCGCGAACTGCGCCAGCGCCGTGAGCGCGAGCACGCCCACGAGCAGGCCCACCCCCTTCAACGCCGCCAGCTGCCGGAAGGCGCTCAGCGGGTTGGCGCGCTTCCAGTCCACCGCGTGCCGGCGATCGGGGCCCAGCGACTCGGGCAGCACGAACCAGCCGTAGGCCAGGTTCAGCAGCGCCAGCGCGCCGGCCACGAAGAAGGGCAGCCGGATGTCGATGCCGCCGAGCAGCCCGCCCAGCACGGGTCCGAGGATGAAGCCCAGGCCGAACATCGCGCCGAGCAGGCCGAAGCGGCGCGCCCGCTGCTCCGGCGGCGTGATGTCGGCCACGTAGGCGTTGGCCACCGCGGCGTTGGCCTGCATCACCCCGCCGACGACGCGCGAGGCCACGAGCATCGCGATCGAGGTCGCCACCGCGGTGGTGAAGAAGTTGATCGCCAGCCCGCAGAAGCCCAGCAGCAGCACCGGTCGCCGCCCGAACCGGTCGGACAGGGCGCCGAGCAGGGGCGCGCCGACGAACTGAGCCAGGGCGTAGGAGACGGTGACCACGCCGTACCAGGCGGACTGCTCGGCCGGGTCGGCGGTGAAGCGCCCCACCATCATCGGCAGCACCGGCACGATGATGCCCACCGCCAACATGTCGATGAGCACCACCATCATGATGAAGCGCATCGCCGCGGCCTGCGGCGGGCTGGAGACAGCGGGAAGTGACGTCACAAGGATGTGCGGCCCACGCTCACTCGGAGCGGTAGTTCGGGGCTTCCTTGGTGATCTGCACGTCGTGGACATGGCTCTCGCGGATGCCGGCTGCCGTGATCTCGACGAACTCGGCGCGCGAGCGCATGTCCTCCACCGTCGCGCAGCCGCAGTAGCCCATCGCGGCGCGCAGGCCGCCCGCCATCTGGAAGATGATCGCCACCATCGAGCCCTTGTAGGGCACCCGGCCCTCGATACCCTCGGGCACCAGCTTGTCGGCGTTGGGGTTGGCTGTTTCGTCGCTCTCCTGGAAGTAGCGGTCGGCCGAACCAGCCCTCATGGCGCCGATCGAGCCCATGCCCCGATAGCTTTTGTGGCTGCGGCCCTGATACAGGATGACCTCGCCCGGCGCCTCTTCGGTTCCGGCGAAGACGCCGCCCATCATCACCGTGCTGGCGCCGGCGGCCACCGCCTTGGCGACGTCGCCCGAGTAGCGGATACCGCCGTCGGCGATCAAGGGCACCCCGCTGCCCCGCAGCGCCGTGGCCACGTTGTCGATGGCGGTGATCTGCGGCACACCCACGCCGGCAACGATGCGCGTGGTGCAGATCGAACCCGGGCCGATGCCCACCTTGACCGCGTCGGCGCCAGCCTCGACCAGGGCCGTGGCCGCCGCCCCGGTGGCGATGTTGCCGCCGATCACGTCCACCTGCGGGAAGTTGCGCTTGACCCAGCGCACGCGCTCGATCACGCCCTGGCTGTGGCCGTGTGCCGTGTCGACGACGATGGCGTCGACACCGGCGCGCACCAGCAGCTCCACGCGCTCCTCGGTGCCCTCGCCCACGCCCACCGCCGCGCCCACGCGCAGCTGGCCGCGCGCATCGCGCGCGGCGTTCGGGAAGCTCGTCTGCTTGGTGATGTCCTTCACCGTCATGAGCCCGCGCAGCTCGAAGTCGTCGTTGACGACGAGCACGCGCTCCAGGCGGTGGCGATGCATCAGCGCCTTGCCCTCGTCGAGCGTGGCGCCCTCCTTCACCCACACCAGGCGCTCGCGCGGCGTCATCACCTCGCGCACCGGGGCGTCCAGGCGCGCCTCGAAGCGCAGGTCACGGTTGGTGACGATGCCCACCACCGTCTTGCCCTCCAGCACCGGGAAGCCCGAGAAGCCATGCTGGCGCGACAGGCCGATCACCTGGCGCACGGTGGTGTCCGGCGCCACCGTGATCGGGTCGCGCAGCACGCCCGACTCGTAGCGCTTGACGCGCGCCACCTCGGCCGCCTGCTCGCGCGGGCTCAGGTTCTTGTGCACGATGCCGACCCCGCCCTCCTGCGCGATCGCGATCGCCAGGCGGGATTCGGTCACGGTGTCCATCGCCGCAGACACCAGCGGCAGGTTCAGGCGGATGTTGCGCGACAGGCGGGTGGAGAGGTCCGTGTCGCGGGGCAGCACCTGGGAGTACGCCGGCACGAGCAGGACGTCGTCGAAGGTGAGCGCTTTGCCGAGTAGGCGCATGAAAGACCGCTCCGTACAAAAGGAAATTATAGGAAGCGCCCGCGGGGCACCTTCATCCCCCGCGAACCCGGCCGCTCAGCCGCGTGGCACCGGCGGCCTGCGCGCGGGCGGTCGCTCGCGGTAGCGCTGGCGGCGCGCCTCCTTGGGGTCGCAGCGCAGCGGCCGGTAGATCTCCACGCGGTCGCGGTCACGCAGTTCGGCCTGCAGCGGCTGGCGCCGGCCCCAGATGCCCACCTGCACCTCAGTGCCGTCGAGGCGGTGACGCTCGAGCAGGCGGCTGGCCTGCAAGGCCTGCTGCAGCGTGCTTCCGGGCGGCAGGGCCAACTCGACGATCTCGACCTGGCGCGGCGCCGGGCTGTAGGCAACCTCGACGTGGATCATCGCGCGCCGTAGACCTGCTCGGCCCGCTCGACGAAACAGTCCACCAGCGTGTTGGCGACGCGATCGAAGACCGGGCTGACGACCAGTTCCAGCGCCTTGCTCGAAAACGCGTAGCGCAGTTCCAGATCCACCTTGCACGCCGGCCTGTCGGCGCCCGGCGCCCCGATCGGACGGAAGGACCAGACACCGTCGAGTACGGAGAACGGCCCGTCGACCAGACGGACGGTCACCTCTTCGCCCGCCTTGTGCTCGTTGCGCGTCGTGAAGGCGTGACGCACCCCGGCATAGGCCAGACCCAGGCGCGCCGTGACGCCGTCGGAGCTGCGTTCCAGGACCTCGGCGCGATCACACCAGGGCAGGAAGTGCGGGTAGCTCTCGATGCCTGTCACCAGGTCGTACATCTCGCGCGGCGAGTACCACAGCAGGACGGACCTCTTGACGTGCTTCATACAATCGCTTGATTGTAGAGACCGGGTCCCCCCGCGGTCCGATGGCCACCACACCCCACATCGCCGAGAACCGCCGCGCGCGCTTCGACTACCACATCGACGAGACCTTCGAGGCCGGCATCGTGCTCGAGGGCTGGGAGGTCAAGGCCATCCGCGCGGGGCAGGTGCAGCTGACCGACGGCTACGTGCTGGTGCGCGACGGCGAGCTCTTCCTGATCGGCTGCCGCATCAACGCCCTGCGCGAGGCCTCCACGCACGTCAACCCGCAGGCCGACCGCACGCGCAAGCTGCTGATGCACAAGGACCAGATCCGGCGCCTGATCGGCAAGGTCGAGCAGAGGGGCCACACGCTCGTGCCCCTGAACCTGCACTACAAGGGCGGGCGCGTGAAGGCGGAGATCGCGCTGGCCAAGGGCAAGGCCCAGCACGACAAGCGCGAGACCGAGAAGAAGCGCGACTGGGACCGCGAGAAGCAGCGCCTGATGCGCCACAAGGTGTCCTCGCCCGCCGCGGGCTGAGGAGGTCAAGCGGCGTTCACGCGCCGAAAGCCCTGGCCAGGGCCTGCGCCAGGTCGGCGCGCAGGTCTTCCACCGCCTCGAGCCCGATCGACAGGCGCACCAGCGGCCCTTGCAGCCCCGACGCGGGGCCGCGCATGGCCGTCAGGTCATAGGGCACCGCCAGGCTCATCGGACCGCCCCACGAGACCCCCAGGCCGAAGAGTCGCAGCGCGTCGACGAAGCGGTCCACGTCGGCATGCCCGAAGCGGGCATCGAACTGCAGCGAGAACAGGCCCGCTGCCGCGCTGCAGTGGCTGCGCCAGTGCTCGTGGCCCGGCGCGCCCGGCAGGGCCGGGTGCAGCACGCGCCGCACCGCGGGCTGCATGGCGAGCCAGGCCGCCAGCTCGCGCGCCGCGCGGTCGTGCGCCTCGTAGCGCAGGCGCATCGTCGGCAGCGAGCGCAGCAGGATCTCGCAGTCGTTGGCCGCCACGCCCAGACCCAGCACCGCGTGCGCCCGCAGGATGCGCTCGTGCAGCGCCGCATCGCGCGTGACCACCGCACCCATCAGCACGTCGGCGCCACCCGACGGGTACTTGGTCAGCGCGTGCATCGAGACGTCCACGCCGAGCTCGAAGGGCGCGAAGGCCACGCCCGCGCCCCAGGTGTTGTCCAGCGCGCACAGCACGCCCGACCCACGCGTGGCCTCCACCAGGGCGCGGATGTCCGGGAACTCCATCGTCACCGAACCTGGCGGCTCGATCCAGACCAGGCGCGTGCGCGGCGACAGTGCCGCGCGCAAGCTCTGCGGCTGCAGCGGGTCGTACAGGGCGTGACCGATGCCGAAGCCCGCCAGCATCGTCTGCGCCTGGTCGCGCGAGGGCCCGTAGACGTTGTCTGGCAGCAGCACCTCGTCGCCGGCCTGCAGCAGCGCCAGGTTCACGAGCGAGATCGCGGTCAGGCCGCTGGGCGTGAGCGCGCAGTGCGTGCCGCCCTCGAGCGTGGCGATCCGCTGCTCCAGCGTGTAGGTCGTCGGCGTGCCCAGCAGCCCGTAGGCGTAGCCGTCCCGCCCCTTCCACGAGCGCGCCCGCAGCGCGGCTGCGTCGCGGAACAGCACCGTCGAGGCCTTGTGCACCGGCGGCACGACAGCCGCGAAGCCGAGCGGCGGCTCGTAAGGGTGGTGGATCTGCAGCGTCGCGGGGTCCAGCGCAGCCGGGCCCGGGCCGGGCACCTCGTCGGAACGGTTCATGACGGCCTTCGAAACAGAGGGTTGGGCGGACCGACCCGGCTCAGAGGGGTTGCGCGACCAGGTCATGGCCCTCGGCATTGACCACACGCGCACGGACGAACTCGCCCACCTTCAGCGTCACCGAGGCCTTGGCCGGCGACAGCAGGCGCACCTGACCGTCGATCTCGGGCGCGTCGGCGTAGGAGCGCCCGCGTCCGCCGCGCCGGCCCAGCGCTGGCGCGTGGTCCACCAGCACCTGCAGCGTGCTGCCGATGCGCCGGCGCAGGCGCTCGGCCGACGCGGCCTCGGCCACGGCCATGAAGCGGGCGCGGCGCTCCTCGCGCTCGGCCTGGGGCAGCATCCCGGGCAGTTCGTTGGCCGCCGCACCCCCCACGGGCGAGTAGGCAAAGCAGCCGGCCCGGTCGATGCCGGCCTCGCGGACGAAGTCCAGCAGGGCTTCGAACTCGGCCTCGGTCTCACCTGGGAAGCCGGCGATGAAGGTCGATCGCACCACGATCTGCGGGCAGGCCTCGCGCCAGCGCGCCAGGCGCTCCAGGTTGCGCTCGCCGCTGGCCGGCCGCCGCATGCGGCGCAGGACATCGGGATGGGCGTGCTGGAAGGGGACATCCAGGTAGGGCAGGATGCGACCTGCACCCATCAGGGGCAGCAGTTCATCGACGTGCGGATAGGGATACACGTAGTGCAGCCGCACCCAGGCCCCGTGCGGCTCGGCCAGCTCCGCGAGCTTCTCGCACAGCTCGGTCAGGCGGGTCCTGACAGGCTTGCCGTCCCAGAAGCCGGTGCGGTACTTGACGTCGACGCCGTAGGCGCTGGTGTCCTGACTGATCACCAGCAGTTCCTTCACGCCCGACTCGAACAGCGCCCGAGCCTCGTTCAGGACCTCGCCCACCGGCCGCGAGACCAGGTCGCCGCGCATCGAGGGGATGATGCAGAAAGTGCAGCGGTGGTTGCAGCCCTCGCTGATCTTGAGGTAAGCGTAGTGCCGCGGGGTCAGCTTGATGCCGGCCGCACCCCGGAACTGGGCACGCGCCTCAGGCACCAGGTCGACGAAGGGATCGTGCGGCTTGGGAAGGTGCTGGTGCACGGCGTCCAGCACCTCCTGCGTCGCATGCGGGCCCGTGACGGCCAGCACCTTGGGATGCGCCTGCAGAACCAGGTTGCCACCGTCGGCGCCGGTCTTGGCGCCCAGGCAGCCGGTGACGATGACTCGGCCGTTGGCCGCGAGGGCCTCGCCGATGGTGTCCAGGCTCTCGCGAACGGCGTCGTCGATGAAGCCGCAGGTGTTGACGATGACCAGGTCCGCGCCGGTGTAGCTCTTGCTCGTGGCGTAGCCCTCGGCGCTGAGCTGGGTGAGGATGAGCTCGGAGTCGGTCAGCGCCTTCGGGCAGCCGAGGGAGACGAAGCCGACGGTGGGCGCCGGGCCTGCCCCCGGATGGGCGGCATCAGTCATGCTTGGGCGGGAATCCGGGCATGCCGGCGAACAGGCTGGCGGAGTTCTTCTGCACCTGCTCCTGCATCTGCGCGAAGAGTTGCTTGGACTGCTCCAGGTAGACGCCCATCAGGTTCTGCATCAGCGCCGGGCTCTGGCCCTGCAGCCACTGCGTCCAGGCCTCGGCGCTGGCCGCAGGCGCCCCGTACAGGCTCTTGGCGGGCTCCATCATGCGGGCCTGCAGGTCGACGAACGTCTGCAGGTTCTTCTCGAGGTAGGCGCCCATCACCCCTTGCATCGCATGGCCGTAGAAGCGGATGAGCTGCGCGAGCATCTGGGTGGAGAAGATCGGCACGCCGCCGGTCTCCTCCTCGAGGATGATCTGAAGCAGGATGCTGCGCGTCAGATCCTCGCCCGTCCTGGCGTCGAGCACCTCGAAGAGCTCCGCCTCCAGCACCATCTGCTTGACCTCGACCAGCGTGATGTAGCTGCTGGTGCGGGTGTCGTACAGGCGCCTGTTGGGATACTTCTTCAGCACGCGCGGGCCGGCATGTGCTGCCTCGGCTGTTGCAGGCGCCGCGCGACGACGGGTACTGGGCATGCGGAGCCTCGACTGGTGCTGGGGAAACGAAGATTCTAGATTCCGGCCGCAAGAGCGAGGCCAGGGTCGCCGCCGCAGGCAGTCAGCGCTCCGGAATCAGTCCGCGCGGGCTGAAACGCAGAACCAGGAGCAAGATCGCTCCCATGGTCAGCAGCCGCATGTGCGCTGCGCTCTCGAGCAGGTGGGCGCGCAGAGTGCTCCCTTCCGGAAGACCGGCGGTGAGCACAGACATCAGCCAGAGCCCGAGCGGCTCGACCTGCACCCAGCAGAACCAGATCAGAAAGCCGCCGACCACCGAGCCGATGTTGTTTCCGGATCCACCCACGACCACCATCACCCAGACCAGGAATGTGAAGCGCAGCGGCTGGTAGGTTCCCGGCGTGAGTTGACCGTCCAGCGTGGTCATCATGGCACCCGCAATTCCACAGACGGCAGAACCGAGCACAAAGGCCTGGAGGTGTCGTCCGGAGACGTCCTTGCCCATGGCGCCAGCCGCTTCCTCGTTGTCGCGGATCGCTCTCATCATTCGCCCCCAGGGGGAACGAAGGGCGCACTGGCTCAGCCAGAGCAAGCCGAGCAGCAGCAGAAGGAACAGGAAGGCGTAAGCCAGCTTCACCGCGACGATCGAGGCCACGAGCGGATCGGCTCCCACCTGCTGCGCGAGCCCGACGAAGGCGGGGTCGGCCTGCAGGTCCACCTCGGTGGGCACCGGCCGCGGCAGGCCTGTCACATCCTTGACACCGCGCGTCAGCCAATCCTCGTTCTTCAATACCGCGATGACGATCTCGGAGATGCCCAGGGTGGCGATCGCCAGATAGTCCGACCGCAGCCCCAGTGCCACTTTCCCGATCACCCATGCTGCGACAGCCGCCAGCAATCCGCCCACCGGCCAGGAGAGCAGGACAGACCAGCCGAGCCCACCCAGGTACCCCGTGGATGCCGGGTCCACCGACTCCACCGCTGCCACGCCGGGATCGAGCACGGCTCTTCCGGCGAACAAGGCGGCCACCAGCATTCCCGCCACAGCCAACCCGCGAACCCGACGGCCGCGCAGCCGGTTCCAGAGCAGGACGGCGCCGAAGATGCCACCGACGAACAACGCCAGCCCGAGGAGGATGCGCGAGCCTCCCGCCTGCCAGGCCGCCGTCACTGGCGGCATCGACACCAGCACGGCTGCCAGCCCTCCGAGTGCCACGAAACCCATCGTACCGACGTTGAACAGCCCGGCGTAACCCCACTGGATGTTGACACCCAGCGCCATGATGGCCGAGATGATGGCCATGTTCAGGATGGTCAGGGCCAGCACCCAGTTCTGGAGCACCCCGGTCAGCACGAACAAGGCAGCAACGAGCGTCACGATCGCGACATCGCGGCGGTCGAGCGCCCAGAAGCGCTGTACCGGCAAGCCGAGCTGCCTGGAAGCGGCGCCGTCGCCCGCCTGGACGTTCGCCTCGGAGCGATCGTGATCGCTCATACCGATCTCCCCTTGAACAGTCCGGTGGGCCTGAAGAGCAGCACCAGGACCAGGATGGCGAATGACACGGCGAACTTGTAGTCCGTCGAAAGCAACTGGGCCAGGCCCTCGGGCATCCAACTCTCGGGCAGCAGGTGGCCGAGCACACGCTTGTAGGCGTAGGTGACCGTCACCTCGGCGAAAGCAACCAGGTACCCGCCGGCGATGGCGCCGAGCGGGCTGCCCAGTCCGCCCACGATGGCGGCAGCGAATATCGGCAGCAGGAGCTGCATGTAGGTGAAGGGCTGGAAGCTCTTGTCCAGGCCATAGAGCGTTCCCGCAGTCGCAGCCAACATGGCGGCGATGGCCCACGTGAGCGCCACCACCCTCTCGGGCCGGACGCCGGAGAGCAGCGCAAGATCCTCGTTGTCGGCAAAGGCGCGCATGGCCTTGCCAGCGCGGGTGCGGTTCAGAAACACGAAGAGACCCGCCACGAGCACCACAGCGGTCGCCACAGTGATCACCTGACTCGTGCGCAGCGACATTCCTTCCTGCAGACCCGTGAAGTCTCGGAACTGGGCCACTGTGAACACGAAACGCTCGCCGTCCGCGAAATTGCGGTCGGACACGCCGATGACGAAGCGAACCAACCCGTTCATGACGAACATCACGCCGATCGACACCATCACCAGAACCACCGGCGCCACCTTGCGACGGCGGTAGAAACGGTAGATCGCGCGATCTGTTCCGAGCGCGAGCAGCACAGTCGCGACGATGGCCAGTGGAAGCGCCAGAAGCGCCGTCGGCAGTGGCGCTATCGAGACGCCGAGCGCCTGCAGCCCCCAGGTCCCAAGGACAGCCACCATTGCACCGAAGGCCATCGTGTCGCCATGTGCAAAGTTGGAGAAGCGCAAGACGCCATAGATCAGTGTCACACCCAGCGCGCCGAGGGTCAGCTGGCTGCCGTAGGCGACGGCCGGCACCAGCGCAAAGTTCGCGAACACGACGAGGGCATTGAGCAGATCCATCGTCACCCCCCCAGGAACGAGCGTCGCACCTCGGGCTGCGCAAGCAAAGCCGCTCCGGTGTCCGAGAAACGGTTGCGTCCCTGGACCAGCACATAGCCGCGGTCCGCGATCTCCAGCGCCTGACGCGCGTTCTGCTCGACCATCAGGATGGAGATGCCCGTGCGGGCGATGTCGACGATGCGGTCGAACAACTCATCCATCACGCGCGGGCTGACTCCCGCAGTGGGCTCGTCCAGCAGCAAGACCTGAGGACGCATCATCAGGGCCCGTCCGACGGCTACCTGCTGGCGCTGACCCCCGGAGAGTTCCCCGGCGGCCTGCCTTCGTTTCTGGGCCAGCACCGGGAATAGCGTGTACACCTGATCAAGTGTCGCCGTCAGGTCGTCACGCCGCAGGTAGGCGCCGATCTCAAGGTTCTCCTCGACGGTCATCGACGGAAAGACATTTTGTGTCTGGGGCACGAAGCCCATGCCGCGGGCCACGCGGTCCTGCGGTGTGAGCACGCCGATGTCGATCCCTTCGAGCGTGACACTGCCACGGCGCAGAGGAACCATGCCGAACAGCGCCTTCATCGCGGTGGACTTCCCCGCACCGTTGGGCCCGACGATGACGACGATCTCACCACGTGCCACGCCGATGGTGCAACCGTGCAGGATGTCCGTACCCCCGTAGCCGCCGACCATCTCGGCGCCGCAGAGCATCAGGTCGGGCGGGCTCATGCAGACGCAGTCGACTCGGTCTTGACCCGGTGGCGCGAACCGGTGCCCAGATAAGCTTCGATGACGCGCTCGTCACGCTTGATCGACTCAGCGCTTCCCTCGGCCAGCACGCGCCCCTCCGCCATGCAGATCACGGGGTCGCAGAAGCGGCTGATGAAGTCCATGTCGTGCTCGATGACGCAGAAGGTGTAGCCCCGCTCCCGGTTGAGCCTGACGATGGCGTCGCCGATGGTGTTGAGCAGTGTGCGGTTGACACCCGCGCCGACCTCGTCGAGGAAGACGATTCGCGCAGGCGTCATCATCGTGCGCCCGAGTTCCAGGAGCTTCTTCTGGCCGCCGGACAGGCGAGACGCTTTCTCGTCTGCCAGATGACCCAGGGTCAGGAACTCCAACACTTCATCGGCGCGCCGCGCCAGCGCCCGCTCTTCCTCGGCGATGCGGCCACGCATCAGCCAGGTCTGCCACAAGGTCTCGCCCGACTGACCCGAAGGCACCATCATCAGATTCTCGCGGACGCTCAGCGAGCCGAACTCGTGCGCGATCTGGAAGGTGCGCAGCAGGCCCTTGCGGAACAGACGGTGCGGGGGAAGGCCCGTGACGTCCTGGCCATCGAGCAACACACGCCCACCGTCGGGTCTCAGCAAGCCAGCCACGACGTTGAACAAGGTGGATTTCCCGGCGCCATTGGGCCCGATCAGGCCGGTGATCGAACCGGTTCGAATGGAAAGGCTGGCACCATCGACGGCCTTGAAACCGCCGAACTGCTTGCGCAAGTTCTCTACGACGAGCATGGTGGGTCATACGCACAGGAAAAGACCCGCCTGGGTGGCGGGTCTCTCCTGGTACGCGGGGCGCAGTGAGATATCAGCGGAAGCGAACGGTCGTGATCTTGCCGTCCTTGATCTCGATCTCACGGTAGCTGCCGCCCGATTCGCCAGGACCGACCAGTTCGACCGCAGTCGCGCCGACATAGTCGATCTGGCCACCGCGACGCAAGATCTCGAGGCCCTTGGCCAGCTCACCGGGGAAGATCTTCTCGCCGGGAGCGTTGGCCACCTCCATGACCTTGCCCTTGAAATCAGCGCTGCGCGACGACTTGGCGGCTTCCATCGACAGCATGATCAGGGCCGCCGCGTCATAGGCCTGTGCCGCATAAGAAGACGTGCCGTCGAAACCGGCAGCCTTGGCCAATTCGTTGAAGCGCACTCCACCAGGGCTGTCCGTCCCGGGGATCTGGCCGAAGGAACCATTCAGGGGCGCACCGATGGCGCCGATCAGAGACTCGCCCACCATGCCGTCGGGCAGCACGAAGGTCTTGAACGCGCCCGAGTCGACCGCAGACCTGATGATGCCGCGTCCACCCTTGTCGACATAGCCGGCAACCACCAAAGCGGAGCCTCCGGCAGCCGCAAGGGCACCGACCTCGGCCGAATAGTCTGCCTTGTTGTCCTCATGCGCAGCCATGATCGTCACGCGTCCACCAGCAGCGCGAAAAGCGTTGGCGAAACTGTTCGCAAGCCCCTTGCCGTAGTCGTTGTTCGTGAAGGTGATCGCCACCGAGTTGATGCCACGGGCACGGATCACGTCGGTCATGATCTCGCCCTGACGAGCGTCGGACGGTGCAGTGCGGAAGAACAGCCCGTCGTCCTGCGCGGTCGTCAGCGCAGGCGAGGTCGCCGAAGGAGAAATCATGACGATGCCGTTGGGTCGAGCCACGTTCTGCAGGACGGCGCCCGTGACACCGGAGCAGTCACCGCCGACGATGGCGCTCACCCGCTCGACCGTCACGAGGCGGGTCGCCGCAGCGGTGGCCGCCGCGGCATCGACGCAAGTGGAGTCCGCGCGAACGGCCGTGACTCGACTGCCGTTGAGGATGCCCCGGGCATTGTTGACCTCACGAATGGCCAGTTCGGCACCGCGAGCCATGTTCGGCGTGATCGATTCGAGAGGTCCGGTGAAGCCGAAGAACACGCCGAGCTTGACCTCTTGCTGGGCGTGTACGCCCGCAGCCATGAGCAAGGTCGCGAGCGCGGAGGCAAGGAATCGCTTCTTCATCATCATCTCCTGGACTTGAAGTGGGGGGAAGCGGGAGCCGCAAATGACTGCCCCGCGTCATTGACAAGACGTTCGAAACGATACCCGAAAGAGAAAGGCCCAGCGAATAGGGAAAGCGCCTAGGCGATCAGGATGCCCTTCGATCAGCAGGGTGATGTCGCAGCACGAGGCCTTCACGTTCGTACTGTTTCCATTGCGCGCGTGCAACCTGTTGCTCCGCGGGATCCCTGGAGACGACTTCCAGAACGCGTGGCCAGGTGCCCATCCCAGCGGTCAAGGGGCATTGCCAGCGCACCAGGACATCGCACCCCGGCAGATCGTCCGGCCAGGGCAGTTGCGCAGGGGTCAGCCAGACGCGGGTCCGATGGAGCGCCGGGCTCACCCCCAAGGCGCCATGCAGGAGGACATGCGGCACGAAGCCCTGGGGATCGAAGGTCCACAAGGCGCGATCCAGCAGTTGGAGCGCGGCCTCGGGAGCACACATGCGCACCCTCGCACCGTGCGACGACGCCTTTTGCAGCAAGCGGCACAGGTAGCCAACAGGCTCTTCGACGCCCGTGTGGAAATCAACTGAGGTCACGATGACGTCGAGACAGCGCGAAGGCCGGAGCCATTCAGCAGGCCACGAGGCAAACTTCAGTGCACCGCACGCTCAAGCAGGAAGCGGACCAGCAACGCGACAGGCCGGCCCGTCCCGCCCTTGGCCGCACCCGACTTCCAGGCCGTCCCGGCGATGTCCAGGTGCGCCCAGGGGTAGGCCTTGGCAAAGCGCTGGAGGAACTTGGCCGCCGTGATCGCACCGCCCGGGCGCGGGCCGACGTTGGCCATGTCAGCGAAGTTGCTCTTCAAGGCCTCGCCGTACTCGTCGTCCAGCGGCAAGCGCCAGCACGGGTCGTGCGCCTGCTCGCCAGCCTGCAGCAGCTCGGCCGCGAGCGCGTCATCGGGACTGAACAGACCGCTGCGCAGGTGCCCGAGCGAGATCACGCAGGCGCCGGTGAGCGTGGCGATGTCGACCACCGCCGCAGGCTTGAAGCGTTCGGCGTAGGTCAACACGTCGCACAGGATGAGCCGGCCCTCGGCGTCGGTGTTGAGGATCTCCACCGTCTGGCCCGAGAGCGTGCGCACCACGTCACCGGGCTTGACGGCGCGGCCGCCGGGCATGTTCTCGGTGGCGGCGATCAGGCCGACGACGTTGACGCGGGCCTTCAGGCGCGCCAGCGCCGCCAAGGTGCCCAGCACGCTGGCCGCACCGCCCATGTCGAACTTCATCTCGTCCATCTCGGCTGCCGGCTTCAGCGAGATGCCCCCGGTGTCGAAGGTGATGCCCTTGCCCGCCAGCACCACCGGAGCGTCCTTGCGCCCGGCGCCCTGCCAGCGCGCAATGATGAACTTCGGCGGCTCCGCCGAACCCTGCGCCACGGCCAGGAAGGAGCCCATGCCCAGCTGCTCGAGTTGCTTGCGCTCCAGCACTTCCACCTTCAGCCCGAGCGCCTTGCCCAGGCGCAGCGCCTCTTCGGCCAGGAACGTCGGGGTGCAGTGGTTGGCCGGCCGGTTGGCGTACTCCCGAGCCAGCGCCACACCCTCGCCGATCGCCCGGCCACGCTCGAGGCCGGCAATCGCGTCCGGCTGGGCAGCCGCATCGCACAGCAACGTCACCTTCTCCAGCACCGGCGCGGCCGGAGCGCTGGGCTTGGTGTGACGGTAGACGTAGACCGCATCCAGCACGGCCTGCGCCAGCGCCTCGGCATGGGGGCCGCAGGCCGCGGACAGGCCCGCCATGCCGACGGCCAGGTGGCGCGTGCCGCCGCCCTTGATCGCCGCCAGGCCCGCCTGCACCGCCTTCATGAATGCCCGGGCCGAGCCATCGGCCGCCACACTGAAGACCAGGCGCGGAGCAGCCACCCGGCCGGCGCGGTGCAGCCATTGCACCTTGCCAGCTGTCAGTTCCAGGTCGCCGGCGGCCACCAGCGATTGCGCCAGCGCGGCGAGCGTCTTGTCCAGGCTGGTGGGCAAGGTGCCCGCCGGCAGCACCACGAGAAGTGCATCGGCCGCCACGCGCGACCAAGTCGACGATGCGGCAGCCTGAGTGTCGAAGTCCATAATCCCGTTCCCGTCAAAGACCCGGTCCGATGTTATTCGATGCCTCCCTGCGGCGAGAGTTGGGGCGGAGTTTCGCCGCCACGCTGCTCGTCGTCCTGACCATCGTGTTGACCATGTTGCTCGTGCGCATGCTCGGTCAGGCCGCGAGCGGCTCGGCGGCGCCGCAGGACGTGGTGCTGCTGCTCGGCTTCGCCGCCCTCGGCCAGTTGCCGACCATGATGACGCTGTCGCTTTTCGTGGCCGTGGTGCTGACGCTGGGCCGCTGGTATCGCGACAGCGAGATGCCGGTATGGTTTTCCAGCGGCATCGGGATCTTCACGCTGACGAAGTGCCTGGCGCGGACGGCCGCGCCGATGTTGGCCTTGATCGCGGTGCTGACGGTGTGGGGCTGGCCCTGGGTGAACGCGCAGACCCAGGAATTGCGCGAGCGCCACGAACAGCGCTCGGATGTCTCGCGCGTCTCGCCCGGCCTGTTCCAGAGTTCGGCCGACGGCAACCGGGTCTTCTTCGTCGAGCGCGACAGCGCCGGCGGTCCACAGGCCCGCAACGTCTTTATCGTCGCGCGCTCGGGCAGCACGGAAAGCCTCACATCCGCCCGCACCGGCCGCCTCGAGACCGAGGCCGATGGCGACCGTCACGTCGTCCTCGAGCGGGGCCAGCGCAACGAGGTCGACAGCGCCACGGGCGAGAAGTCCCTGGCACGCTTCGACAGCTACCGGATCTGGTTCGACGAGGACGGCTCGCGCACCGCCGGGCAGCGCCCGGTCAAGGCGCAGCCCACCTCCGCGCTGATGCGCGAGCGAGACCCGGTGAACGACGGCGAACTTGCCTGGCGCTTCGGCCTGATCTTCGCCGCCGTCAACCTGGTGGTCCTCGGCGCCGGCCTGTCCGAGGTGCGCACGCGCCGCATCAGCAACTGGAACCTGCTGATGGCCCTGCTCGCCTTCGTCGTGGTGCTGAACCTCGTCAACCTCAGCAAGTCCTGGGTCGCCAGCGGGTCGATTGGATTGTTCGCCGCACTCGCCGGCCTGCACGGGAGCCTGCTCGCGATCGGTCTCGCGCTGCTGTGGTGGCGCGACCGCGGCGCCACGCTGCGCCTGCCCTCCATGTGGCCCACGCGCCGATGAAGACGGTTCGCAGACTCCTATACCGGGACATCGCCGGTTCAGTCGCCTTCGTGCTGGCGGCCTTTCTCGCCCTGTTCTTCTTCATCGACTTCGTCGAAGAGCTGTCGTCCGCCGCGCGCCGCGGCGGCACCCTGGCTCTCGCCGCCCTGCGCGCCTTGCTCGAGGCCCCGGGAAACCTCTATGAACTGGCCCCGATCGCGGTGCTGATCGGCACCATCTACGCTTTGTCTCGCATGGCCCAGGCCTCGGAGTTCACGATCCTGCGCACCGCCGGCCTCGGGCCGGCGCGCGCGCTGGCTCTGCTACTGCTGCCTGGCGCCGTCTTCGGCGCACTCACCTGGGCCTGGGGCGAGTGGGTGGTGCCGCGTGCGGAACGGGCTTCGGTGACCCTTACGACGGGCGGCGGCGCCTCGGCGGGTGCGGGCACCTGGCTGAAAGACAACACCGGCTCGGCGCCCCAGGCGCGCAGTTCGGCAGTGCACGTAGCGCGAGCGTCGGCCGACGGGCAACTGCACGATCTGCGCATCTTCGAGTTCGACGCCGACAACCGGCTGCTGAGGCGCATCGAGGCCGTGGTGGCCGACGTCGAACGCGAGGGCCGCTGGCAGCTACGGCAGGTGTCGCTGACCGACTGGCCGGCCGCCGCGGCCGGCGGCGGGGTCCGTACCTCCACGGTACCCGCCATGGCGTGGGCGAGTTCGCTGACGCCAGCGGTCGTCGGCGCCGCCGTGATGCCGTTGCACACGATGTCGACGCCGGACCTCTGGCGCTACAGCCGTCACCTCGCCACACAGGAGCAGGCGGCGCAGCGCTACGAGATCCGCTTCTGGAAGCGCGTCCTCTATCCCTTGTCCTGCCTCGTGATGGCGGCACTCGCCCTGCCCTTCGCCTACCTCCACGCCCGGGCGGGTGGCGTCAGCCTGAAGGTCTTCGGCGGCGTCATGCTGGGCATCAGCTTCGTGTTGGCCAACCACCTCGCGGGCCACCTCGGACTGCTGCGCGACTGGACACCCTGGATCGCGGCGGCCTCGCCCAGCATCGTCTATCTTCTGCTGTCATTGGCCGCCTTCGGCTGGCTGGTGCGCTACCGTTAGCTCCTTGCCGAACGCCACCCCACCGAGAACGATGAACGCACCGCGTACGCCCCACCTCGAAAGCCGCCTGCCCCAGGTGGGCACCACCATCTTCACCGTCATGTCGGCGCTTGCGGCCGAGCGCGGCGCGGTCAACCTGGGCCAGGGCTTCCCGGACTTCGACTGCGATCCACGCCTGCTGGAGCACGTGAGCCGGGCCATGAGCGCCGGCCTGAACCAGTACCCGCCCATGGCCGGCGTTCCCAGCCTGCGCGAGGCCGTGGCCGCCAAGATCGAGGCGCTGTACGGCCACCGCTACGATCCGGGCAGCGAGATCACGATCACCGCCGGCGCCACCCAGGCCATCATCACTGCCGTCCTGTGCTGCGTGCATCCGGGCGACGAGGTCATCGTGCTCGAGCCCTGCTACGACAGCTACGTCCCGAACATCGAGCTGGCGGGGGGCAAGGTGGTGCGTGTGCCGTTGACGCCGCGCACCTTCCGGCCCGACTTCGACGCCATTGCCGCGGCGCTGACGCCGCGCACGCGGGCGATCCTGGTGAACTCGCCGCACAACCCGAGCGCCACTGTCTGGACGCGCGCCGAGATGGAGCAGCTGGCCGCGCTGCTCGCGCCCACCGACGTGCTGCTCATCAGCGACGAGGTCTACGAGCACATGGTCTACGACGGCGAGCCGCACGTGAGCGCGGCCGCCGTGCCGGGCCTGGCCGAACGTGCCTTCGTCGTCTCGAGCTTCGGCAAGACCTACCACGTCACCGGCTGGAAGGTCGGCTACGTCGCCGCGCCCGCCAGCCTTACGGCCGAGTTCAGGAAGGTGCACCAGTTCAACGTGTTCACGGTCAACACGCCGGTGCAGCACGGCCTGGCGGCCTACATGGCCGACCCGGCACCCTACCGGGACCTGCCCGCCTTCTACCAGCGCAAGCGCGACCTGTTCCTCGAGGGCCTGCGGCGAACCCGCCTCGCGCCGCTGCACACCGCGGGCACCTACTTCCAGTGCGTGGAGTACGGCGCCGTGAGCACGCTCCCCGAAGCCGAGTTCTGCCAGTGGCTCACGCGCGAGGTCGGGGTGGCGGCCATTCCCCTGTCCGCGTTCTACGGCGGCGGCTTCGAGCAGGGCATCGTGCGCCTGTGCTTCGCCAAGCGGGACGAAACGCTGAACGCCGCCCTGGACCGGCTGGCGCGCATCTGAAGCGCCGCCAGGGGCGTCGCGTCCCGAGCGCAAGCTCAGGAACTGCCGCGGGGGCTCCTGCCGTCCGGCGGGGGGCTCAGCGGTTCCATCTCCAACCCGCCCACGTCGAAAGCCGTGTCCGAGATCGAGGGCCAGGGGTCGCCGGCTGGCGCCTGTAACGCCGGCGGCGCAATGCCCGCCGAAGCTGCGCTGGCCAGGTCCTCGAGCAGAACGTCCACCGTGGCCGCGTCCGCGGCGGACCCGCGTTGCCCCCTGGCCGATGTGCCAACCTGAGCCTCGCGCTTGCGCACGCGCAGGCCGCCTGTGGCCGCCGCACGCCGGCGTTTCGGCGTCTTGCCCCGGTCCGACCCGGCGTCCGGTGCCGGATCGGAGGAAGCGCCGCCTGCGGTGACAGTGTCTTCCAGGGGCAGTAGCACGTCCACGAGGATGGCCGGGCGCCCAGCGTGCCGATCGAGGTCGCGCGCCAGCGCGTGCAGGAAGACCACCTCCTCCAGCGCGGCCATCGGCAGCGGCTCGCGACCCTCGCCGCGGAACATCAGGTTCTCGAGCAGCGTCATCGCGTCCAGCGGCCGGGTCCAAGCGCGCTCGATACGCAGCATCAAGGCGGGGTCATCCTGCAGCGCGCGCGCCGGCGCAGGTGCGGCACCGAAGGCGGCAGCAACGGCGTTGAAGCGCTGGTTGAAGCGGGCGCGGACCCGCTCGTAGGCTTCCCGCTCACCCCGCCGGCGATGGATCTCCATCAGCTTGAGGAAGGGGGTGGGGTGCGTACCACCGGTCTTGCGCAGATGCTCGACGAGCAGGTCGATCGCCGCGTCCTCCCGGCCCAGTACGGTGAGGAACTCGACCTGCTGCTCGAGATCGAGCACCTCCTCGATCGACACCGCGTGCAAGGGCGCAGACACCGAGGTCGATGACGGGGCCATCAGGCTGGTGCGCTCGACCGCAGGCACGTCCGCGTCGTCCGCCGGGTCGGGCGGCAGGCTCCAGCCATTGCCCTGCCCCGGTGCGCCCGCCGAGGCGCCGCCGGGGCGCGGCACTGTCTCGGTCGCAGCCGCAGGCGCAGCCCGGAGCGCGCTCTCGCCGCCGTCGGCCGGTGCGTCTGCAGCAGCGCGTCCTTCGGTAGCAGGCTGCGGTGTTTCGGCGACGCCCAGTCGGGGCTCGGCCGCCAAAGGGCCGCTTGCGCCGGGCCATGCCGCCTGCCAGCGGCCACCGGCAACCGGTTCGCCGCGGGGGCGCCGTAACCACAAGGCTGATGCAAGCGCCGCCAGGCCCCCCAGCAGTGCGGCCGCCATCCAGGCAATGCGGGACTGTGACTCGGCCGCCGCCAGCGCCGACTCCAGCCGCGCCAGGCTCTCGCGCTGCTGGCGCGACTCGACTCTCAGGGCGATCAGGCTGGCCTCGAGCGCCTGCACCCGCGCCTGGTCAGCCGCGGCCGCGTCGGGCACCGACGCCGCAGCGCCCACGGCCAGGGGGGCCGATGTCCCCGTCGCCGGTGCCGGGGCAAGGGCGGCCGCCGCGGCAGGTGCCGAAGCAATGCCCGGCCCGGCGGAGGGTGCCCCAACCACCGCTGTCGAACGTGAGGCTTCGGCCGGCCGGCTCACGGGCGCACCGACCTCGAGCCGGGGACGTCCCTCGCCCGGCATCGGCGCGGCGGGTGCCGGCGCGGAAGGGGCTGCCGCACCGGACGTCGACACTGCGGCCGCCGCCGGGGCGGCGCCGGCCGTCTGGGCAACCGAAGCTCCGGAGGCGCGTCGGGGCTCCGTCACGGCGCGGGCGGCGACCGGTGCTGACCTGACCACGGCGCCCGCTGCCAGGGCGTCCCCCGGCCAAGCCGGCAATGCCCCGGCCGTCTGCGCGGCAGGGGGGTCGGCCAGCACGGTGAAGCGCCGCGTCAGGCGCGCCGGGCAGCCCACCGAGACGACGACCGCCACCACCGGCTCGTGCACGACATAGGCCGTGCGCACCTGAACAGTAGTGTCCCCCCCGGCCTTGCGCAAGCCCACCGAGACAGCCGAGGCCGGCACGGGCACGCCGCCCATGGCCACATCCGCCGCCAGACAACGGAGATCGATCTCCTCGCCGGGGGCCAGCTTCAGCGCCACCTCAAAGGCCAAGGGCGCGCCGAGCACCGCCGAGGACGTGCCCGCCCCGAAATCGAGCGCACGCACCGGAAAGGCTGCGCCGCACAGGGCCAGCCAGCACGCGAGGGAGGGGAGGAAACGCTCAGGCATGCTCAGCGACCCGTCGGGCCGCGCGTGTTCAATGGCCGGATGACTCTAGCACGCACCCCCGCCGATGTCGGCGCCGGCGGGAGACCGCACGGCGCGGACGCACAATGCAGCCCATCGCCGCGATGGCGCGGCGGGAGCGCGGCGCCGCGCCAACCCTTCCCGACAACCCAGGAGCCCGACCCCTCGATGGAGCAGTTCACCGGCACCCGCCCGATGGCGGCCTCCCATGCCTTCGACGTCGAGGCGCTCTCGAGCTGGCTCGCCGACCGCCTGCCCGACTTCCAGGGCCCGCTGCAGGTGGCGCAGTTCAAGGGCGGGCAGTCGAACCCGACCTATCTCCTGACGACTCCCGGTCGCCGCTACGTGATGCGCACCAAGCCGGGGCCGGTAGCCCGGCTGCTGCCGTCTGCGCACGCGATCGAGCGCGAGTTCCGCGTCATGGGTGCGCTGCAGGGTCGCGGCGTGCCGGTGCCTGCGATGCTCGCGCTGTGCGACGACGAGTCGGTCATCGGGCGCGCCTTCTACCTGATGGAGCATGTCGAGGGCCGGGTTCTGTGGGACCAGGCCCTGCCCGGCCTGTCGCCCCCGGAGCGCGCGGCGATCTACGACGAGATGAACCGCGTCATGGCCGCGCTCCACAGCGTCGATCCTGCGGCGGCAGGCCTGGCGGACTACGGCCGCCCGGGCAACTACTTCGAGCGCCAGATCGGGCGCTGGAGCAAGCAGTACCTGGCCTCGGTCACCGAGCCGATCGAGGCCATGGACCGGCTGATCGAGTGGCTGCCGGCACACATCCCTGCCGGCGCGCGTGACGCGTCGCAGGTGGCCGTGGTGCATGGCGACTTCCGCCTCGACAACCTGATCTTCCACCCCGCAGAGCCGCGCGTGCTCGCGGTGCTGGACTGGGAGCTCTCCACGCTCGGCCACCCGCTGGCGGACTTCAGCTACCACTGCATGTCCTGGCACATCCCGCATGGTCTGCGGCGCGGCCTGGCAGGCCTGCACATCGAGGCGCTGGGCATCCCGGCAGAGGCCGACTACCTGCGCCGCTACTGCGAGCGCACCGGCCGCGCCGACCTGGACGCGGTACGCGCCGACTGGAACTTCTACCTCGCGTACAACCTGTTCCGCATCGCCGCCATCCTGCAGGGCATCGCCCGACGCGTCGTGGACGGCACGGCCGCCAGCGCCGAGGCCCGCGAAACCGGCGCCGGCGCGAGGCCGCTGGCCGAGCTGGCCTGGGCTTTCGCGCAGAAGGCCTGAACGAAGCAGAGTACGGCACGAACGCCCTCTACCGGGCCGGACAACACACGGCACTGCCGAAACCCCAATCAAGAACACCACGGAGAACCTCATGGATTTCAGCTATTCAGCCCGGACCCAAGACCTTCAAGCCCGCCTGCTCGCCTTCATGGAGCGCCACATCTGCCCTGCCGAGGCGGTCTGGGCGCAGCAGATCGAGGACAACACCCGGGCCGGCAAGCGCTGGTCGCCGGTGCCGGTGATCGAGGACCTGAAGCCGCTGGCGCGCGCCGCCGGCCTGTGGAACCTCTTCCTGCCCGACAGCGAGCGCGGCGCCGGCCTCACCAATCAGGAGTACGCACCGCTGGCCGAGATCATGGGCCGCGTGCCCTGGGCGCCCGAAGTCTTCAACTGCTCCGCGCCCGACACCGGCAACATGGAGGTGCTCGTGCGATACGGCACGCCCGAGCACCAGAAGCAATGGCTCGAGCCGCTTCTGGCCGGCGAGATCCGCAGCGCCTTCGCGATGACGGAGCCGGCAGTGGCCTCGTCGGACGCGACCAACATCTCCTCGCGCATCGAGCGCGACGGCGACCACTACGTGATCAACGGCCGCAAATGGTGGATCAGCGGCGCCGGCGATCCGCGCTGCCGCATCATGATCTTCATGGGCAAGACCGACCCCGAGGCCCCCCGGCACTCGCAGCAGTCAATGATCCTCGTGCCCATGGACACTCCGGGGGTGAAGGTGACGCGCCCGCTGTCGGTGATGGGCTACGACGATGCGCCGCACGGCCACATGGAGCTCGAGTTCGAGAACGTGCGCGTGCCGGCGTCGAACATCCTGCTCGGCGAGGGCCGCGGCTTCGAGATCGCGCAAGGCCGGCTCGGGCCTGGGCGCATCCACCACTGCATGCGCCTGATCGGCCAGGCCGAGCGCGCGCTGGAGCTGATGTGCCGTCGCGCCAGCGCGCGCGTGGCCTTTGGCAAGACCGTGGCGCAGCAGACGGTGACGCAGGAGCGCATCGCCGAGGCCCGCATCATGATCGAGCAGGCCCGGCTGCTGACGCTGAAGGCGGCGTGGATGATGGACGTGGCCGGCAACAAGGCGGCCAAGGCCGAGATCGCGATGATCAAGGTCGTGGCGCCGAACATGGCGCTGAAGGTCATCGACTGGGCCATGCAGGTGCACGGCGGCGGCGGAATGAGCCAGGACTTCCCGCTAGCCTACGCCTGGGCCAACGCGCGCACGCTGCGCTTCGCCGATGGCCCGGACGAGGTGCACCGCAACGCCATCGCCAAGATCGAGCTCGGGCGGCACGCCGCCTGAGCGCACTGCCCGACGCGCGCTTCAGCGCCCCCTGAAGTCCCCGCCCACCGCCTTGACGGCGGCGTCGGGCCGCAGGTGTCGGCGCAGCGCCGCACCCACCTGCTCCGGCGTCAAGGCCTCGATCGCAGCGCTGATCTCGGCATGGCGAGCCATGGTCTCGCCCAGCCAGGTCTGGCGCGCCAGCACCTGGGCCAGCACGTCGTCCTGGGCGAGCGACAGGCGGCGCAGGTTCATCAAGGCGCCCTGCCCTTCGGCCACCTCCTGGGCGCTGAAGCCCTCTCGCAGCGCGCGCTCCATCTCCTCGCGCAGCGCGGTCTCCACCGCGGACAGCTTGTCGGGCGCGAAGATGGCCCGGATCTGCCACCACGAGCCCGGCTCCCAGGGGTTCCACTCGATCCAGCTACCCACGTCGTAGGACAGGCCCTCGCGCTCGCGGATGCGCAGCCACAGGCGCGACTGGCCCCCCTGGCCGAGCAGGTAGTTGGCCAGCAGCAGCGCAGGGTAGTCGTCCGCGCGGTCCGTCAGCGCCAGGCCCTGGCGCATACGCAGGCTTGCGTTCTGCTTGTCGGGTGTCTCGAAGACCAGGCGCGCGGGCGGCGGCGTCCACAGCGGGCGCTCCACGCGCGCCGGCGCCTGCGGCGCTGTCCAGTCGGCAAAGGCACGCTCCAACACGCCGCGGGCGGCCGCGGGGTCGAAGTCGCCCACGGCCGTGAACACGCCCAGGCCCACGCCGACGAAGCGCGCGTGGAAGGCGCGCAGCGCCTCGGGCCTGAGCGCGCGCAGGTCGGCCTCGGTCTCGTCGAAGCTGGGGGCGTGGCGCAGGTCGCCACGCGGATAGGGGTTGCCGTGGCGCTCGACCGCCTGGGCCACGATGGCGCCAGGCTCGGTACGCGCGCGCGCCAGCGCGGCCAGCTGCTGGCGCACCGATTCGTCCAGCAAGGTCGCGTCGAAGACTGGCTGGCGCAGCATCTCGGCCACCAGTTCCAGCAGCGCCGGAAAGCTCTCGCGCCGTGCCCGCATCTGGGCCGATAGCAGGCCGCGCGAGAACTCGAAGGACACCTCGGCCCGCAACTCGTCCAGCCGGTCCTGGATCCGCTGGCGCGAGCGCGCAGCCGTCGCTTTTCCCAGCAGGTCGGCCATCACGCCAGCCGTTACACCCAGCCCGCGCAGCGAATCCGCATCGCCCACGCGCAACTGCAGCTCGGCCTGCACCACGGCGCCGCGCGTGCCCTTGGGCAGCAGCGCCACCCTCAGCCCGCCCACCTGCGCGCGCTGCACGCGCCCTTCGATGGCCTGCGGCGTGGCGGCGAAGGCCTCGGCGCCGGCCTCGGCCGCGCGCGGGCGGAAGCCCTGCAGCTGCGCGGCGACGTCCACCGCCGCCGGCGCCGGCGCGCGCACCGGCGTCGGCGTGGGCACGAAGCTGCCCAGCGTGCGATTGGCAGGCAGCAGGCGCTCCTGCGCCACGCGCTGCACCTGCGCCAGCGTCACCTCGCGCACCCGGTCGCGCAGCAGGAAGACGAGGCGCCAGTCGCCCTGGGCCACCGACTCCGACAGCGCCAGCCCGACCTGCTCGGGGTCGGTGTAGCCCTGGTCCCAGGCGTTGAGCCAGCGCGTGCGCGCGCGCTCCAGCTCCTCGGCCGTGACGGGTTCGTCGGCCAGGGTCTCGAGCGTGCGCAGCAGGGCCTGGCGCGCGGCCGCCAGGTCCTGCCCGGGGGCGAGCTGGGCGCCGAAGACGATGAACCCAGGGTCGTGCAGCCCGGCCGCCCAGCCCCAGGTGCGGGCGGCCAGCCCGGCCTGCGTCAGGCGCTGGTGCAGTCGGCCCGCGGGCTCGTCGGCCAGCACCTGGGTCAACAGTTCGACGGCAGCGTGGTCCGGGTGCGCTGCCGGGACGCCGTGGTAGCCCACCATCAGCGAGGCGCTGCCCCCGACGCGGCGCAGCACGACCTCGCGCTCGCCGTCCTGCACCGGGTCGAGCGTGGCCAGTCGAGGCAGCGGCGCCGCGGGGCGCGGGATCGGCCCGAAGGCCTCCTCGACGATCGCGCGCACGCGCGCGGGGTCGAAGCGGCCGGCGACGATCAGTGTCGCGTTGTCCGGCCGGTACCACGTGCGGTAGAAGGCGCGCAGGCGCTCGATGTCCACGCCCTCGACGTCGCTGCGCGCGCCGATCGTCGAGCGGCCGTAGCCGTGCCATTGGTACATCGTGGCCAGCGTCTTCTCGAACAGGATGCGTCCGGGGCTGTTCTCGCCCGACTCCATCTCGTTGCGCACCACCGTCATCTCGGTGTCGAGGTCGGCCTTCGCGACGTGGCTGTTGACCATGGCGTCGGCCAGCCAGCCCAGGTACCAGGCCAGCGTCTCGTCGTTCGTGGCGAAGCTCGCGAAGTAGTTGGTGCGGTCCAGCGAGGTCGTGCCGTTGGCCCGCAGGCCGCGGCGGCCGAAGTCGGCCCAGGGACGCGAGTGCCGAGCCGAGCCCTTGAACAGCATGTGCTCGAGCAGGTGGGCCATGCCCGTCTCGCCGTGGTTCTCGTGCCGGCTGCCCACCCGCACCGTGAGGTTCACCGTCGTCGTCGGTTTGGAGTCGTCCGGCGCCAGCAGCAACTGCAGGCCGTTGGGCAGGGCGTACTCCGTGATGCCTTCGACGCTGCGCACCGGCACCGTCGCGGCGGCGGCCATCGCGGGCAACAGGAATACCGCACAGAGGGACACGCCGAGCGACAGTACGCGCAAGCGTACAAGCCCGAGCAGGGCGGATGTGTTCATGGTCACTTCCCGGGTGGGCTCCAGGCGAGACGCCTGCACCATGGGGCTGGAGATGGAGGCCGTTGGCCCCTGATCAAGGGCCCTGGGCCGAAGAAGCGCAGCGTGGCCTGCCCGGAGGGACTCGAACCCCCGACCTGCTGCTTAGAAGGCAGCTGCTCTATCCAGTTGAGCTACGGGCAGTCGGCGGCTCTGCGCACGGGGCGGCCGGCCGGCCGGAGGTGAAATGGTCGGGGTGAGACGATTCGAACGTCCGACCCACTGCTCCCAAAGCAGTTGCGCTACCAGGCTGCGCCACACCCCGACGAATCACGGATTGTATCGGCGGGGTGGTGGCGAGCGGGTGCCCCGGCTCAGGCCCCGGCCTGGCGCGCCTGCGCCGCCGCGCGGATGGCGCCGAGCGTGGTGCGCGAGGTGATGACGTCGGTGTCGAGCTTCAGGTGCAGCAGCGTGGGCTCGCCGCTGGCCAGGGCGCGGGCGAAGGCGGGCTCGAACTGCGCCGTGGAGTCCACGCGCTCGGCCTGCCAGCCATAGGCGCGCGCCAGCATCACGAAATCGGGGTTGTGCAGGTCGCTGCCGCTCACGCGCCCGGGGTACTCGCGCTCCTGGTGCATGCGGATGGTGCCGTAGCTGCCGTTGTCGACGAGGATGGTGACCAGGCGCTGTGCGCCGGCGGCCTTGGCGGTCGCCAGCTCCTGGCCCGTCATCAGGAAGTCGCCGTCGCCGGCCACGTTGACGACCGTGCGCTGCGGGTACAGCAGCGCCGCCGCCACCGCCGCCGGGAACCCGTAGCCCATGGCGCCCGAGGTGCAGGCCAGCTGCGTGCGGCCGTGGTGCTGCAGGCCGGGGTACTGCACGAAACGGTGCAGCCAGCCGCTGAAGTTGCCAGCGCCGTTGGTGTAGACCGTGTCGGCCGGCGCCAGGCGCTGCACCGTCTTCATCATCGCGGCCAGGTCCATCGGCGTCACCGGCGTGGCCTGCTGGTTGGCCAGGTACTCGGCGCGCGCCTGCGCCGTCCACTCCGCCCAGGGCAGCGCGGGCGGCGCGGCCAGGGTCTCCAGCGCCTTGCCGGCGCAGGCCAGCGAGGACTGCAGCATCAGGTCTGCGGCGTAGACGCGGCCCAGTTCCTCGGGCCCGGCGTGCAGGTGGACGAGCTTCTGTGCCGGGCGCGGCACCTGCAGCAGCGTGTAGCCGCTCGTCGTCATCTCGCCCAGGCGCACGCCGATGGCGAGCACCAGGTCGGCCTCGCGGATGCGGCGGGCCAGCGCCGGGTTGATGCCGATGCCGGCGTCGCCCGCGTACAACGGGTGCCGGTTGTCGAAGGTGTCCTGGAAGCGCAGGCCGCAGCTCACCGGGAGCTGCCAGTTCTCGGCAAAGCGTTGCAGCGCCTCCACCGACGCCGCTGTCCAGCCGCTGCCCCCGGCGATCACGATGGGCCGCTGCGCCTGCAGCAGCAGCGCGCGCAGGTCGCGCAGCGCGCCGGGCGCGGGCCAGGCCAGCGCGGGCTCCACGCGCGGCAGCACCGGCGCGGCGGTCGGCGTGGTGAGCATGTCCTCCGGCAGGGCCAGCACCACCGGGCCGGGGCGGCCCTGCATCGCGGTGTGGAAGGCGCGCGCCACGTACTCGGGCAGCCGGTCGGCACTCTGCACCTCGGCAGCCCACTTGGCCATGCCCAGGGTGCCGGGGCCGAACATCTGGCGGTAGTCCACCTCCTGGAAGGCCTCGCGGTCGCGCTGGTCGCTCGCGACCTGGCCGACGAAGACGATCATCGGCGTGGAGTCCTGAAAGGCCGAGTGCACGCCGATGGCGGCGTTGGACGCGCCCGGCCCCCGGGTGACGAAGCAGATGCCGGGCCGGCCGCTGAGCTTGCCCTGCGCATCGGCCATGAAGCTGGCCCCGCCCTCCTGGCGGCAGGCCACGAAGCGGATGCGATCGTGGTGCTGGTGCAGTCCGTCGAGCACCGCCAGGTAGCTCTCGCCGGGCACGCCGAAGCAGGTGTCCACGCCCTGGGCGATCAAGGCCTCCACCAGCGCGTGGCCGGCCAGGCGGGGGGGGGAATGCAGCTCAGTCAAGACGTCGCTCCTTGCTTGCGGGCGCCCGGGGCGGTGCGCAGGCCGACCCAGGCGGCCGCCGCGATCCCGAGCGCGAAGGCGCCAGCCGCGCCGGCGAACACGCCAGCGGGCCAGCCCCGGTCCATCATCCAGCCGAACAGCGGCGCGCCCAGCGTGAAACCGACGTCGAAGCCGGCGTACACGGTGCCGTAGACCCGCCCCGTGGCCCCGGGTGGCGCCGCCTGGCGGATCAGCAGGTCGCGCGAGGGCCCGGCGATGCCGGTGCCTAGCCCGGCCAGCGCGGTGACGAAGGCCGCCAGCGCGCCGGGCAGCCAGCCCGTGGCCACGACCAGCAGCAGCACCGCGCTGCCGGCCATGGCCACGCCGATGGTCAGCTCCAGCCGCGTCACGCGCGCGCTGACGAAGCCGCCGATCAGCATGCCCACCGCGCCGAAGAGCATGTAGCCCGTCAGCACCGAAGCGGTGGCCGACAGCGGCAGGTCGTACAGCTGGCCCAGCGCCGGCGCCGCGAAGCCCTGGATCGCCGACATCGCGAAGGTGCTGAACAGGAAGAAGGCGAAGCACATCCACAGCGCCGGCAGGCGCAGGAAGGCGAGCGGGTGACCGGCCGCGGCGCCGTCGACGCGCTGCGCCGGAGGCATCGCGTCAGGCCTCGCTGCAGGTGCGGCGGCGGGCCGGTCCTCGAGCAGATCGCGGTGCAGCCACACCAGCACCAGCACGAAGGCCACCCACAGCGCCGTGGCCAGGTAGGCCCCGCGCCAGCCCGCGCCGCTGGCCGACAGCCCGACCAGGGCCACCGGCGCCGCGGCCCAGCCGAGGTTGCCGCTGATCCCGTGCACCGAGAAGGCGTGGCCGAGCCGGGGTGCCGAGACCCGCTTGTTCAGGATGGTGAAGTCCACCGGGTGGAAAGGCGCGTTGCCCAGGCCAGCCAGCAGCGCCGCCGCCATGAGACCGGCATAGCCCTGGGCGGAGGCGGCCACCAACGCCGCGAGCAGGAACAGGCCCAGGGCCGCGTAGAGCACCACTCGGGCGCCGATGCGGTCCACCAGGAAGCCCGACAGGGCCTGGCCGATGCTCGAGACCAGGAAGAACAGGCTCACCAGCAGGCCCAGCTGGGAGTAGCTGAGCCCGAACTCGCTGATGAACACCGGGAACAGCGGCGGCAGCAGCAGGTGGAAGAAGTGCGAGGAGCCGTGCGCGACGGAGACGACGCCGATGATGCGGGCGTCCTGCCCCAGGGGCGCGGCGACGGCGGCGGTGGTGGACATGCGTTCGAGGATGAAGGGCCGGGTCGCGTGCGGGAAGGGGGTCTGTCCGGGACGGCCCGGGAGTCGCCCCGGACGGCCGGCGCGCGCACCCAGACTTGATCCAGGATGATTGTGCGCCAAGCTTGCGCGGCGGGGACTTCGCGCCTGGGCTACCATCTCGCTCCTTGCAGCGACGAAGAGCCGTGCGGACGATGAGCGCCGTGATGTACGACTACACGAGGCAGGACGCCGAGGGCGGGTCCTGCACGGCGCACGCCTGGGCCAAGGTGCCACCGCCGCTGACGCCGGCGCAGCGCCAGCGCAAGAAGGCCGAGGCTGCCGAGTGGTTGCGGCGCGAGGACGCCGTGCTCGTGGCCCACTACTACGTCGACGGCGACCTGCAGGACCTCGCTCTCGAGACAGGCGGCTGCGTGGCCGATTCGCTGGAGATGGCCCGCTTCGGCCGGGGGCACCCGGCGCAGACGCTGGTCGTCGCCGGCGTGCGCTTCATGGGCGAATCGGCCAAGATACTCTCGCCCGTCAAGCGCGTGCTCATGCCCGACCTCGAGGCCACCTGCTCCCTCGACCTGGGTTGCCCGCCCGACGAGTTCGCCGCCTTCTGCGATGCCCACCCCGACCGCGAGGTCGTGGTCTACGCCAACACCAGCGCGGCCGTGAAGGCGCGCGCCGACTGGATGGTCACGAGCTCCTGCGCGCTGCCCATCGTCGAGCACCTCAAGGCGCAGGGGCGCAAGATCCTGTGGGCGCCCGACCGCCACCTCGGCCGCTACGTGCAGGAGCAGACCGGCGCCGACATGCTGATGTGGCACGGCGAGTGCATCGTGCACGACGAGTTCAAGGGCCTGGAGCTCGAGTTGATGCGGCGCGAGCACCCGGATGCGCAGGTACTGGTCCACCCCGAGTCGCCCGAGAGCGTGGTGCGGCAGGCCGACGTCGTCGGCTCCACCTCGCAGATCCTGAACGCGGTCGTGAACGGCATGGCCCGTGAGTACATCATCGCCACCGACAGCGGCCTGATGCACCGCATCCGCCAGCTCGCTCCCGGCAAGACCCTGCTCGAGGCCCCCACCGCTGGCCGCAGCGCCACCTGCAAGAGCTGCGCCCATTGCCCCTGGATGGCGATGAACAGCCTGCAGGGCGTGATCGACTGTCTGGCGCGTGGCGAGGGCGAGATCCACGTCGACGAGCCGATGCGCGCGCGAGCGCAGCGCTGCATCGAGCGCATGCTCGATTTCGTGCAGCACCACCCCGGCGCCGTGACCCAGCCGCGCAGCGGCTTCGTGCCCGCCTTCGGTTCGGCTTGAGCGTTCCCTGGCGGGGGCCGAACCCGGCCACCGCCACCCTGTTTCAATGGACGACGCGTTCGAAGACGAACTCGCCGCCCCGCACCTCCACCGGGATCACGTCCTTCGGGCCGAAGCGGCCTTGCAGGATGAGCTTGGCCACCGGGTTCTCGACGCGCTGCTGGATCGCGCGCTTGAGCGGCCGGGCGCCGAAGACCGGGTCGAAGCCGACCTTGGCCAGTTCCGCCAGCGCCGCAGGCCCCACCTCGAGCTGCATGTCCATCTTGGCCAGGCGCTGGCGCAGGCCCTCGAGCTGTATCTTCGCGATCGCCTCGATGTGCTGGCGGTCCAGCGCATGGAAGACCACGGTCTCGTCGATCCGGTTCAGGAACTCGGGGCGGAAGTGCTGCTTGACCTCGGCCCAGACCGCGTCGCGGATCAGCGCGCTGTCCTGGCCGGCCATCTGCATGATCAGATGCGAGCCGAGGTTGCTCGTCATCACGATGACGGTGTTCTTGAAGTCCACCGTCCGGCCCTGGCCGTCGGTCAGGCGGCCGTCGTCCAGCACCTGCAGAAGCACGTTGAAGACGTCCGGGTGCGCCTTCTCCACCTCGTCGAGCAGCAAGACGCTGTAGGGCTTGCGGCGCACGGCCTCGGTGAGCGTGCCGCCCTCCTCGTAGCCCACATAGCCGGGCGGCGCGCCGATCAGGCGGCTGACGCTGTGCTTCTCCATGAACTCGCTCATGTCGATGCGCACCATGTGGTCGTCGCTGTCGAACAGGAAGCCCGCCAGCGCCTTGCACAGCTCGGTCTTGCCCACGCCGGTGGGGCCAAGGAAGAGGAAGGAGCCGAGCGGGCGGTTCGGGTCAGACAGGCCGGCGCGCGAGCGCCGGATCGCGTCGGCCACGGCCACGATGGCCTCGTCCTGTCCAACCACGCGCGCGTGCAGCCTGTCCTCCATCTGTAGCAGCTTGTCACGCTCGCCCTGCATGAGCTTGGACACCGGGATGCCGGTGGCGCGCGACACCACTTCGGCAATCTCCTCGGCGCCGACCATGGTGCGCAGCAGCTGCAGGCCCTTGGCCCCGCCCTTCTTGCCCGCCTCCGTGTCCTGCGCCTCCTTCAGGCGCTTCTCCAGCTCCGGCAGGCGGCCGTACTGCAGCTCGGCGACCTTGTTGAAATCGCCCTTGCGCTTCAGGTCCTCGATCTGCAGGCGGATCTTCTCGATCTCCTCCTTGACCTGGGCCGAGCCCTGGGCCATGGCCTTCTCGGCCTTCCAGATCTCCTCCAGGTCTGCGTACTCGCGCTCGAGCTTGCCAATCTCCTCCTCGATCAGCGCCATGCGCTTGACCGAGGCCTCGTCCTTCTCCTTGCGCACGGCCTCGCGCTCGATCTTGAGCTGGATCAGACGGCGGTCGAGCCTGTCCATCGCCTCGGGTTTGGAGTCGATCTCGATCTTGATCTTGGCCGCGGCCTCGTCGATCAGGTCGATGGCCTTGTCAGGCAGGAAGCGGTCGGTGATATAGCGGTGGCTGAGCTCGGCCGCGGCGACGATCGCCGGGTCGGTGATCTCGACGCCATGATGCACCTCGTACTTCTCCTGCAGGCCGCGCAGGATGGCGATCGTGGCCTCGACGCTGGGCTCGTCGACCAGCACCTTCTGGAAGCGGCGCTCGAGCGCGGCGTCCTTCTCGACGTACTTGCGGTACTCGGCAAGCGTGGTCGCGCCGATGCAGTGCAGCTCGCCGCGGGCGAGCGCCGGCTTGAGCATGTTGCCGGCGTCGATGGCGCCCTCGGCCTTGCCGGCGCCCACCATGGTGTGCAGCTCGTCGATGAAGAGGATGATGCGCCCCTCGTCGGCTGCCACCTCCTTGAGCACGGCCTTCAGGCGCTCCTCGAACTCGCCGCGGTACTTGGCGCCGGCCAGCAGGCCGGCCATGTCGAGCACCAGCACGCGCTTGTCGCGCAGGGTGTCGGGCACCTCGCCGTTGACGATGCGCTGCGCCAGGCCCTCGACGATGGCGGTCTTGCCCACGCCGGGCTCGCCTATCAGGACCGGGTTGTTCTTGCTGCGCCGCTGCAGCACCTGGATCGCGCGCCGGATCTCGTCGTCGCGGCCGATCACCGGGTCGAGCTTGCCGCCGCGGGCGCGCTCGGTAAGGTCCAGCGTGTACTTCTTCAGCGCCTCGCGCTGGCCCTCGGCCTCGGCGGAGTCCACCTTCTGTCCGCCGCGCACGGCCTCGATCGCGGCCTCAAGCGCCTTGCGCGTCAGGCCGTGGCCGCGCGCCACGCCGCCCAGGTCGCTCTTGCTGTCGGCCAGGGCCAGCAGGAACATCTCGCTGGCGATGAAGTTGTCACCACGCTTGCCAGCCTCCTTTTCGGCTGCCTGCAGCAACGTGACCAGATCGCGCCCGGGCTGCACCTGCCCGCCGCCCTGCACGCTGGGCAGCGCACCGATGGCGGTATCCATGGCCGTCTTCAGCGCCGCAGTGTTGGCGCCGGCGCGGTCGAGCAGCGCCTTCGGGCCGTCGGGCTGCTGCAGCATGGCGGCCAGCACGTGGGCCGGCTCGATGTAGGGGTTGTCGCGCGCCAGCGCCTGGCTCTGCGATTCGGCCAAGGCCTGCTGGAAGGCGGTGGTCAGCTTGTCGATGCGCATGGGGTTCTCCTCATCACTGCCAGGGAATTGGGGGGATAGGCTTGGGATTTCAAGGCGGGGGCCTATGGCCCGACTCTAGAATCGGCGCGTGGACATCCACCAGATCCAGGTCAAGTACGAACCGGTGCAGGACCGCCTGCTGATGCAGGTGCGCACGCGCGATGAGCAACTCTTCGGCCTGTGGCTGACACGACGCATGGTCATGCGCATGTGGCCGCCGGTGCGGCAGTTGATGACCACCATCGCGGTGGATCGCAGCGCGCCGGGCGCCTTGGCGGTGCCGGAGGCGCGCGAGATGATCGCCCAGGCCGCACGCGAGCGCGCGCTGAAGTCAACCGACTTCAAGACGCAATTCAACCCGGCGGCGACCAAGCTTCCCTTGGGGCCCGAGCCCATGCTGCCGGCCGCGATCGACCTGCGCAAGGCACCGCGCGGGGCGATCGTGCTCTCCGTGCGTGATGCACAAGGCCGCAGCCTGGAACTCCAGCTCGGTGAGGATCTGGCCAACGGCTGGATGAAGCTCGTGGAGAACGCGCTCGCCCAGTCCGACTGGGGCATCGAGATCGCCCAGCGCGCACCCGAGGCGCCGCCGGCGGCCACGCCCTCACGCGTGTTGAACTGAGCGGCAGCGCCTGCGGGCGCCAGCCGCATCCGGACCTCGTCCTGGGCGCCGCGGCCTGCACGGCCCCGGGCTGTCAGGTTGCAGGCCCGAGCCGCACGGTCAGCCGGGCGGCCCGAGACGCCGGTAGGCCCCGCCGTGGTAGACGAGGGGCTCGCCCTCGGCCTGCGTCACACGCCACACCTGCCCGATGAACAGGCGGTGGTCGCCCTCGTCGTGCCAACCGCGCAGCGCGCACTCGAAGCTCGCGGCCGCGCCCTCGAGCACCGGGGCGTCACCCAGACCGACACGCCAGCGGCCCTGGCTGAAGCGCTGCTCCGCGGGCTGGGTGGCAAAGTGACGCGACAGGCCCAGGTGGAACTCGGACAGCACGTTGACGGCGAAGTGGCGCGCGGTGGTGAAGGCGTCCAGGTTGGTGCTGCGCAGCCTCAGGGACCACAGAACCAGCGGCGGCTCCAGCGACAGCGAACTGAATGAGTTGACGGTGAGCCCGCAGGGCACGCCGCGCGGGTCAAGGCAGGTGACGAGGGTGATGCCGGTGGCGTAGCGGCCGAAGGCCGAGCGCAGGGCGTCGGCCGCGGGAACCTCGAGCGGCACGGGGGCCTGCGCCGGGCCGGCTGCGACGGCCTCATCCGGCCAGACCAGGTCCGTGTCGGCGCCAGCGCGGTCGATCGTCATGGCGCGGCGTTGCCCTGGACGATACCCCAACGCTGCAAGGCGGCATCGTCGCTCACGCGCGCATCGACCCAGCGCGCGCCCTCGGGGCGAATTTCCTTCTTCCAGAACGGGGCCTGGGTCTTGAGGTAGTCCATCAGGAACTCGCAGGCCTGGAAGGCCTGTCCACGGTGCGCGCTGCACACAGCCACCAGCACGATCTGGTCCTGGGGACCCAGGCAGCCGACGCGGTGAACGACGCGCGCGGCACGGATGTCGAAGCGTGCAAAGGCGGCGTCGATCATGGCCTCGATCGAGGCCTCGGTCATGCCGGGGTAGTGCTCGAGTTCGAGCGCGGAGATGCCGTCGGTGGCGCCGTCGCGGTCGCGCACTGTGCCAAGGAAGGTGACGACGGCGCCGATGCCGCCGTCGCCGGCGCGCAGGGCTGCGACCTCGGCACCCAGGTCGAAGTCAGCCTCCCGGATCTCGATGCGCGCCGCCATGCTCAACCGCCCGTCACCGGCGGAAAGAAAGCCACCTCGGCCCCCTCATGCAGCGGCGTGTCGTCGGCACAAAGGCGCTGGTCGAGGGCGCAGCGCACCGCCCGGCCCGAGCCGAGCAGGCGCGCATGCTCGGCGCTGGCCGCAGCCAGCCGGGCCCGCAGCGCGCCGACCGTGGCGAGCCCGGAGGCGTCGACCATCGCCTCCGGCCCGAAAGCCTCGCGCAGCGAAGCAAAGTAGCGCACGCGGATCAGCATGCCGGGGTCCTGCCCAAGGCGGAGCCCAGGGGCGACGGTGCATCCCGGTACATTCTGCTGCCCCGGCCCGTCATGCCAGCAGCCCCTGCAGCGGCAGGTAACGCACCACATCGCCGCGCCGCACCGGCGTGGCCGGGGGCACGTCGACCAGCCCGTCGGCCCAGACCGTGGAGGTCAGCACACCGGAGCTCTGGTTGGGGTAGAGCTCGAGCCCGCCCCCGGCGTTGAGGCGCACGCGCAGGAACTCGCGCCGCCGGTCTGGGCGCGGCCAGTCGAAGTCGGCCCGCGCCGGCAGGCCGGTGCGCGGGTCGGTCGCGCCGCCCGGGGCGCGGCCCTGCAGCACGCGCAGCACCGGCGCCACCGCGAGCAGGAAGGTGACGAAGCTCGACACCGGGTTGCCCGGGAGCCCGAGGAAGAGCGCCTGCCCGCCCGACGGCCGGCGCACCGCGCCGAAGGCCAGCGGCTTGCCGGGCTTGATGGCGACCTGCCAGAGGTCGAGCCGGCCTTCGGCCTGCATCGCCGGCTTCAGGTGGTCCTCCTCGCCGACGGAGACGCCGCCCGAGGTCAGGATGAGGTCGCAGCCCTCGGCAGCCTCGCGCAGCGCGGCTCGCGTGGCCTCCAGACGGTCCGGCACGATGCCCAGGTCGCGCACCTCGCAGCCCACCGCCTGCAGCATGCCACTGAGCGTGTAGCGGTTGGAGTTGTAGATGGCGCCGGGCTTCAGCGGCTCGCCCGGCATGGCCAGCTCGTCCCCGGTGGAGAACAAGGCCACGCGCGGGCGGCGCACGACCGCCAGCGCCGCCCGGCCGACCGAGGCGGCCAGGCCGAGCGCCTGCGGCGTCAGCAGGCTGCCGCGCGCGAGCACGACAGCACCGGCGGCGATGTCCTCGCCGCGCCGGCGGATCCACTGCCCGGCCACGGGCACCGTGTCGACGCGCACGCGGCCGTCTTCCAGCGCCGCGCACTGCTCCTGCATGACCACGGCATCGGCGCCGGGCGGGATCTGCGCGCCGGTGAAGATGCGCGCCACGCTGCCTGGTTGCAAGGCCGAACCCACCATGCCCGCCGGGATGCGTTGCGACACGGGCAGCACCGTGCCTGCCGCAGGCACATCGGCACAGCGCAAGGCGTAGCCGTCCATGGCGGTGTTGTCGGCCGGCGGCACATCCAGCGCCGAGCGCACGTCCTCGGCCAGCGTGCGCCCGAGGACGACGATCGTCGGCACCTCCTCGACGGCATCGAGCGCGCACGGCGCGGCCGCCTCGACCAGGCGCGCGACGGCCTCGTCCAGGCTCAGCAGGGGCGCCCGCGGAGTGGCTGCGGCCTCAGGCATGGGTCTCTATGTAGCGCTTGACGCGCTCGACGTCCACCGGCATCACCGTGCAGCGGCGCGGCAGGTCTTCGAGGCCCTCCAGTCCGGGGGGCCGCAACGGCTCGCGCCCGAGGGCCTCGACGATGGTGGCGGCGAACTTCGCCGGCAGCGCCGTCTCGAGCACCAGCATGGGCACGCCCGGGCGCAGGTGCTCGCGCGCCACCTTCAGCCCGTCGGCCGTGTGGGTGTCGATCATCGAGCCGAAGCGCTGCCAGGTGTCGCGTATCGTTGCCAGCCGGTCGGCGTGCGTGCTGCGCCCGGAGACGAAGCCGAAGCCGGGCAGGCGCGCCCCTTCCGCGGGGCTGACCGTGAAGCCGCCGTCGCGCGCCAGCACCGGGCCGAAGAGCTCGGCCGTGCGCGCGCCGTCGCGGCCGAGCAGGTCGAAGACGAAGCGCTCGAAGTTGCTTGCCTTGCTGATGTCCATCGACGGGCTCGAGGTCTCGTGGGTCTCTGCGCTGGAGCGCACGCGGTAGGTGCCGGTGCGGAAGAACTCGTCGAGCACGTCGTTCTCGTTCGTCGCGAGCACGAGCTGCGCGATCGGCAGCCCCATCATGCGGGCCACGTGGCCGGCGCAGATGTTGCCGAAGTTGCCCGAGGGCACGGCGAAGCTGACGCGCGGCAGCACCTCACCCTGCTGCGCCGCCGCTGCCGTGGCCTGGAACCAGCCGGCGAAGTAGTAAACCACCTGGGCCAGCAGGCGCGCCCAGTTGATGGAGTTCACGGTGCCGATGCGCCAGCGGCGCTTGAACTCCAGGTCGGCGCTGACGGCCTTGACGATGTCCTGGCAGTCGTCGAACACGCCCTCGACCGCCAGGTTGTGGATGTTCGCATCCTGCAGGCCGTACATCTGCGCCTGCTGGAAGGGGCTCATGCGGCCGTGCGGCGAGAGCATGAAGACGTTCACACCACGCTTGCCGCGCATCGCGTGCTCGGCCGCGCTGCCGGTGTCGCCCGAGGTCGCGCCCAGGATGTTCAGCGTCTGACCGCGCCGGCCGAGCTCGTACTCGAACAGGGCGCCGAGCAGTTGCATCGCCATGTCCTTGAAGGCGAGCGTCGGGCCGTTGGACAGGGCCTCGATCCACACGCCCGGCTCGAGCGCGCGGATCGGCACGATCTCGGGCGTGCCGAACACGGCTTCGGTATACGTCCGGTCGACCAGGCGCCTGAGGTCCGCGGGCGGGATGTCGTCGATGTAGAGGGACAGGATCTCGAACGCGAGACCGGCGTAGGACAGCTCGCGCCAGCGCGCGAGCGTCGACGCGTCCACCTGCGGGTAGCTTACCGGCATGTACAGCCCGCCATCGGGCGCAAGCCCTTCGAGGAGGATCTCGCTGAAGCCGCGCTGGGCGCCGTCGCCGCGGGTGCTGATGTACTTCATCGCTGACGCATCCTGTGGCCGGGTCAGGCCAGCTCTTCCTTGCGCAGGCTGACGATGGGCGCCAGCACCGTGGGCAGCGCCTGCATCGCGCCGATCGCGTCGCGCATGCGGCCCTCGACCGTGTCATGCGTCAGGATGATGACGTCGGTCTGGCTCTCGCCCTCCCCGCTCTCGCGCTGCAGCAACGCGTCGATCGAGATGCCGCGGTCGGCGAGGATGGTGGTCACCTTCGACAGCACGCCAGGCTCGTCGGCGACGCGCAGGCGCAGGTAGAAGGCGGTGACGACCTCGTCGATGGGCAGCACCGGCGTGTCCGACAGCGCGCCGGGCTGGAAGGCCAGCGAGGGCACGCGGTGCTCGGGATCGGCGGTCTGCAGCCGGGCGATGTCGACCAGGTCGGCGATCACCGCGCTGGCGGTGGGCTCGGAGCCCGCGCCCTTGCCGTAGTACAGCGTCGTGCCCACGGCGTCACCCTGCACCACGACGGCGTTCATCGCACCCTCGACGTTGGCGATCAGCCGCGTGGCCGGGATCAGCGTGGGGTGCACGCGCAATTCCAGACCCTCGGGCCGGCGCCGGGTGATGCCCAGCAGCTTGATGCGGTAGCCCAGTTGCTCGGCGTATCGGATGTCGGCCGCCTGCAGGCGCGTGATGCCCTCGACGTGGGCGCGGTCGAAACGCACCGGCGTGCCGAAGGCGATGGCGCTCATGATCGTGGCCTTGTGCGCGGCGTCCACGCCCTCGATGTCGAAGCTCGGGTCGGCCTCGGCGTAGCCCAGGCGCTGCGCTTCCTTCAACACCACGTCGAAGTCCAGCCCCTTGCTGCGCATCTCCGACAGGATGAAGTTGGTGGTGCCGTTGATGATGCCGGCGATCCACTCGATGCGGTTGGCCGTCAGGCCCTCGCGCAGCGCCTTGATGATGGGGATGCCCCCGGCCACCGCGGCCTCGAAGGCCACGACCACGCCCCGCTCGCGCGCGGCGGCGAAGATCTCGGTGCCGTGCACGGCCAGCAGGGCCTTGTTGGCCGTGACCACGTGCTTGCCGGCGGCAATCGCCTCCAGCACCAGCGTGCGCGCGATGCCGTAGCCACCGATGAGTTCGACGACGACGTCGATGGATGGATCGGCGAGGACCTGACGCGCATCGGCCACGACGGGCACGGATTCGCCGACGATGTCGCGGGCGCGCGCAACGTCGAGGTCAGCCACCACGGCGATCTCGATGCCGCGCCCGGCGCGGCGCCGGATCTCGGCCTGGTTGCGCTGCAGCACGCGGAAGGTGCCGCTGCCGACGGTGCCGATGCCCAGGAGACCGACTCGGATGGGCGAAGCGGCGGAGGCTGCGACCGGGGCGGACGCGGGGCTGCTGGAATTCATGGATGTGAAGGTCTTTGCGACGTCGGCGAGTGGCCGGCGGGAATGCGGCAAGAACTCAATGCGCGGCGTGACGCCGGCGGTAGTGGGCCAGGAAGCGGTCGATTCGCCCGATGGCCTCGGTCAGGTCATCGGAGTTGGGCAGGAACACCACTCGGAAGTGATCCGGCTCGGGCCAGTTGAACCCGGTGCCCTGCACGATCAGCACCTTCTCCTCGGCCAGCAGCTCGTAGGCGAACTGCTGGTCGTCGGCGATGGGGTACATCTTCGGGTCGAGGCGCGGGAACATGTACAGCGCCGCCTGCGGCTTGACCACCGAGACCCCGGGGATCTGGCTCAGCATCTGGTAGGCCAGATCACGCTGTCGGCACAGCCGGCCGGTGGGCGCGACCAGGTCCTTGATGCTCTGGTAGCCGCCGAGCGCGGTCTGGATCGCCAGTTGGCCTGGCGTGTTGGCACACAGGCGCATCGAGGCGAGCATGTTCAGGCCCTCGATGTAGTCGCGCGCATGCCGCTTGTCGCCCGACACCACCATCCAGCCCGCGCGGTAGCCGCAGGAGCGATAGTTCTTGGACAGGCCGTTGTAGGTGACGAAGAGGACGTCGTCGGCCAGGGAGGCGATGCTCGTGTGCGTGGAGCCGTCGTACAGCGTCTTGTCGTAGATCTCGTCGGCGAAGACGATGAGTTGGTGGCGCCGCGCGATCTCGACGATGTCGCGCAACAGGTCCACCGGGTACAGGGCGCCGGTCGGGTTGTTGGGGTTGATGACGACGATGGCCTTGGTGCGCGGGCCGACCTTGGCGCGGATGTCGTCGAGGTCGGGCAGCCAGCCTGAGCCCTCGTCGCAGCGGTAGTGAACCGGGGTGCCGCCCGACAGCGAGACCACGGCCGTGTGCAGCGGATAGTCGGGCGCGGGGATCAGCACCTCGTCGCCGGCGTCCAGCAGCGCGTTCATGCTCATGGCGATGAGCTCGCTCGCGCCGTTACCGAGGTAGACGTCGTCGACCGAGACCCCGGCGATGCCCTTCTCCTGCGTGTAATGGACGACCGCCTTGCGCGGCGCGAACAGGCCCTTGCTGTCGGTGTAGCCGGCCGCCACCTGACTGGGCAGGTTGCGGATCATGTCCTGGACGATCTCGTCCGGGGGCATCAAACCGAAGGCCGCGACGTTGCCGATGTTGAGCTTGATGATCTTGTGGCCCTCGTCCTCCATCTGCCGCGCCTTGTCCAGCACGGGGCCGCGGATGTCGTAGCCGACGTTGGCGAGCTTGGCGGACTTGGCGATGGTCTTCAAGGAGGGCTCCCGGGTGGCTGCGGGCGGCCACACGACGCAAAACCTAGAATTTGACCACATGAAGTTCCAGCCCGACCGCGCCGAAGGCGTGAACCTGATCACCCGGCACGAGCCCGGCCGCGTCTGGGTCGGTCCCCGGCTTTTCGAGGGCGGCGTGGTCGTGCCCTGGAAGGGCGCGGTGCAGGACTGGCAAGCGCTTGTCGCCTCGGACCTGCTCCCCGCGCACTTCGAACGCTTGCTCGGCCTGCGGCCCGAACTCGTCGTCTTCGGGAGTGGGCCGAAGTTGCGTTTCCCACCCCCGACGCTGCTGCGCTCGCTCATCGCTGCCGGCGTCGGCGTCGAGACCATGGACACGGCTGCAGCCTGCCGCACCTACAACGTGCTGGCGGCCGAACACCGTGCCGTCATTGCCGCCTTGCTGCCGGCCGCCTGAGCCCGGCCGCAACTGGCATTTCGGGGCTCGCCGCGGCGGAGGCGCCTGGCACCGACTGGCCGGCATTCCAGCTCGGCGTGAATACCCCGCCTATAATCCAGGGGTTTTGCCGGCCTCGGACCGGCGTCAGTGACGAGCACCCATGTCCATGACACCTTCGGTCAACAAAGCCCTTCCTGACTTCGAGGCTCCGGCCACCGGCGGCGTCAAGGTGACGCCCCAGTCCCTGCTGGGCCGGACCGTGGTGCTCTACTTCTACCCGAAGGACGCGACGCCCGGCTGCACGACGGAAGCGATGCAGTTCCGCGACAAGCACGACGAGTTCTCCGCCGCGGGCGCCGTGGTGTTCGGGGTGTCGCGCGACAACATGATTTCGCACGAGAAGTTCAAGAAGAACCTCGAGTTGCCCTTCGAACTCGTGGCCGACACCGAGGAAAAGCTCTGCCACATGTTCGGCGTGGTCAAGAACAAGATCATGTACGGCAAGAAGGTCAAGGGCATCGAGCGCAGCACCTTCCTGATCGACGCCGAGGGCGTGCTGCGCGCCGAATGGCGCGGGATCAAGGTCGCCGGCCACGTCGACGAGGTACTCTCGGCCGTGCAGGCCCTGCACGAGGCCTGAGCAAGGGGCGCCCGCGCCCTGTCTCCAACGCGCGCCGATCCTCCCGCACAGGCGGCGCCTGTCCCCGTCAGCGACGACGGAAGCCCGCCATGCCCCTTCCCCGTCCGCCGTCCCGCAAAGCCGATCTGCTCGATCCTTCTGGTTACCGTCCCGCGGTCGCCGACGAAGCCTCGGCGCGCTCCGGGCGCGGGCAGAAGATTGAGGTCTTGCCGGCCGACGTGGCGCCTTCCGTGGCGGAGGCGGGCGGAGGTGGGCGCGCAGCCTCCACCGCCGGGCGCAAGCGCGCTCTTGCGTCGCCGGGCGGCCATGCAGTCCCGCCCCCAGCGGCATCCCCCTCGGCCCGCACCCCTGCAGCCGTCACCGCGGCAGTGCCCACGGCTGCAACCGTGCTTGTGCCCGCGGCTGCGGCTGCGCCCTCCCAGCCGTCCGCAGCCACGCGTCCACGCCAGCGCGCCCGAGAAGTCGGGCAGCCGAGCAAGCTCTTCGTGCTCGACACCAATGTGCTGATGCACGACCCGACGAGCCTGTTCCGCTTCGAGGAGCACGACGTCTTCCTGCCGATGATCACGCTGGAAGAGTTGGACGGTCACAAGAAGGGCATGAGTGAGGTCGCGCGCAACGCGCGCCAGGTCAGCCGCGACCTGGATGCCCTGGCGGCCCAGGGCACGATCGACCCGGGCGTGGGCATCCCGCTGGCCAAGACAGGGCACCGTGAAGCCAGCGGCAAGTTGTTCTTCCAGACCACAATGCTGGACGTGCGCCTTCCGGCAGGACTGCCGCAGGGCAAGGCGGACAACCAGATCCTGGGCGTTGTCCAGGCGCTGCGCGAGCAGCAGGCCGGGCGCGATGTCGTGCTGGTGTCGAAGGACATCAACATGCGCGTCAAGGCACGCGCACTGGGTCTGCCGGCCGAGGACTACTTCAACGACAAGACGCTCGAGGACGGCGACCTGCTGTACACGGGCGTACTGGCGCTGCCCGCGGATTTCTGGGATCGTCACGGCAAGACGATGGAGAGCTGGCAGCAGGGGGGGCACACACACTACCGCATCAGCGGCCCGGTGGTCCCCAGCCTGCTGATCAACCAGTTCGTCCACCACGACGGCAACGGCGGCCCCGCGCTGCAGGCCCGGGTCACGGAGATCACCGGCAAGAGCGCGGTGCTGAAGACCCTGCGTGACCACACGCACGCGCGTCATGCGGTCTGGGGCGTGACGGCGCGCAACCGCGAGCAGAACTTCGCGTTGAACCTGCTCATGGACCCCGAGTGCGACTTCGTCACGCTGGCCGGGACGGCCGGCACCGGCAAGACGCTGATGACCTTGGCCGCCGCGCTGAGCCAGGTGCTCGACGAGCGCCGCTACAACGAGATCATCGTCACCCGCGTGACCGTGCCCGTGGGCGAGGACATCGGCTTCCTGCCCGGCACCGAGGAAGAGAAGATGAGCCCCTGGATGGGCGCTCTCGACGACAACCTCGAGGTGCTGGCGCGCAGCGACAGCGGCACCGGGGAGTGGGGCCGGGCAGCCACGAACGATCTGGTGCGCAGCAAGATCCGCATCAAGAGCATGAACTTCATGCGCGGTCGCACCTTCCTGAACAAGTTCCTCATCATCGACGAGGCGCAGAACCTGACGCCCAAGCAGATGAAGACCCTGGTCACGCGCGCAGGCCCGGGGACGAAGATCGTCTGCCTGGGCAACCTGGCGCAGATCGACACCCCCTACCTGACCGAAGGCTCCTCGGGCCTGACCTACGTGGTCGACCGCTTCAAGGGCTGGCCGCACGCCGGCCACGTGACCCTGGCCCGGGGCGAGCGCTCGCGCCTGGCGGACTACGCCTCCGACGTGCTCTGAGGCCCCCCGGCGCCCCGGGGCACGTGAGCCTGGTCAAAACGCCGGGTGCTGACGCAGGTAGCTCGCAAAACGCGGCAGGCCCTGGCCGGTGCGCCCCTGGTAGGTGTAGCTGACCAGGCTGCCCACCGTAGGAGGGCCGCGCCGGACGGCATCGTCCATCCCGGAGCCCAGCAGGAACTCGCGCCCCTGGGCGTCGCGCACCCGCAGCGCGCCCACCTGCCCGACGAGCCGGCCGCGCCCCGGCACATGGCCGACGACGACGGCCTCGTCGTCCTGGCTGGTCTTGAGCTTCAGCAGGTTCGGGCTCCTTCCGGCGCGCCACAGGGCGTCCGCACGGTGCAGCATCAAGCCCTCGCCCCCGCCTTCGACGACACGGTCGAGCCAGGCGCGCAGCGCCACACGGTCGGGCACCACATGCTGATCGACCGCCTCGAGCCCGACCCAGCCAGAGCGCTCGACCAGCGCGCGCAGGCGAGCCGCGCGCTGTTCGAACGTTCCCTGCGCGCCCGGCAGGTCGAACACCTGGTAGCGAAGCTCGCGCCAGGCCGCATCGTCGGGCTCCTGGCGACGCACCGCGCCCACCAGGTCTTCGAAGCAGCCTCGTCCCAGCCACAGCTCGCCATCCAGCGGCATGGGCGGCAGTCGCTGCGTGAACCAGCTCGGCGCCTGGATGGCGATGCCGCTGCGAAAGCGCAGCCGTTCGCCATCCCACCAGGCGCGCGCGCCGTCGAGCTTCTCGCTGACGAGCCAACCCTGCGGGTCAATGTCGTCTGGCGCCTCGCGCGCCAGTTGCAGGGGTGCGGCGTCGCGGCCGGTCGCAGCCAGGGCGCCGCCGCCTGCCCAGGGGCTGGCCAGGCAAGCCAGCGTGAAAGCGCGGCGCAGGCGGTCGACGGCAGCGACGCGCGCGGGGCGGACCTCAGCCGTGACAGGCGGGCAGGCACGGCCGGAGGCCGCGGGGAAGGCAGGCGGGGCCGGAAACAGGGGTTCGGCAAGCATCGGGCATCCTTTCGGGCGGGTGACGGTGGATGCCCGTCAGTGTCTGCAGCCCCAGGCGGCTGCGCCATCACCCGTTGGGGGGGGGGAGATGCCTCCCCCGGATGGGGGAGCCCCGCCTCGGGAGGCTCCGGCTCTCAGCTCACCAGCTCCTTGATCTGCTGCAGCGCCGTCGGATCCTCGATGGTGGTCAGGTCCCCAGGGTCGCGCTGCTCGCACACGGCCTGGATGGCGCGCCGCAGCAGCTTGCCCGAACGCGTCTTGGGCAGCACGGTGACGAAGCGCACCCGCGCCGGCCGGGCCACGGCTCCGAGCTGGCTGTCGACCACCTTCATGATCTCGCCCTCGAGCTTCAGCGCAGCCGTGTCGCTGGCGGCCAACGACGGATCCTTCAGCACCGCGAAGGCCATCGCGACCTGGCCCTTCAGGTTGTCGGCCACACCCACGACCGCCACCTCGGCCACGTTCGGGTGGCTGGAGATGCTCTCCTCGATCTCGCGCGTGCCCAGGCGGTGCCCGGCCACGTTGATGACGTCGTCGGTGCGGCCGAGGATGAAGTAGTAGCCGTCCTCGTCCCGGATGCCCCAGTCGAAGGTGCTGTAGAGCTGGCGACCGGGGATGCTGCTCCAGTAGGTCTTGACGTAGCGCTCGTCGTCGCGCCAGACGGTCTGCATGCAGCCCGGCGGCAGCGGGCCCTCGATGACGACGACGCCCTTCTGGTTGGGACCCTTCAGCTCCTCGCCGGTGTTCTCGTCGACGAGCTTGACGTCGTAGCCGTAGACCGCCTTGCCCGGGGAGCCGAACTTGCTCGGTGCCTGCTCCACGCCGTTGCAGATCGTCAGGATGGGCCAGCCGGTCTCGGTCTGCCAATAGTTGTCGATGATGGGTTTGCCCAGGGCCTCGGCAATCCACTTCGCGGTGGGCTCGTCCAGCGGCTCGCCCGCCAGAAAGAGCGCGCGCAGCGAGCTCAGGTCGTGGCGCGACAGGGCTGAAGGATCCTGCTTCTTGAGCACCCGCACCGCGGTGGGGGCGCTGAACATCGAGGTGACGCGGTACTTCTCGACCAGGCTCCACCACACGGCCGCGTCGGGCCGCGTCGGCAGGCCCTCGTACATGAGGGTAGCCATGCCGGCGATCAGCGGCCCGTAGACGATGTAGCTGTGGCCCACGACCCAGCCGATGTCGCTGGTGGAGAAGTAGGTCTCGCCCGGCTGGCCGAGAAAGATGTGCTTCATGCTGGCCGCCAGCGCCACCGCGTAGCCGCCGGTGTCGCGCTGCACGCCCTTGGGCTTGCCCGTGGTGCCACTGGTGTAGAGCGTGTAGCTCGGGTGGGTCGAATCGACCCAGGTGCAGGGCACGCGCGCGGCCATGTGCTGCTGGCGCAGCGCGTGGTAGTCGACATCGCGCCCGGGCTCCATCGGCATGTCGCTCAGGCCACGGTTGACCATCAGCACTTTGGCCGGCTTGTGCGCCGACAGCCGTATGGCCTCGTCGAGCAGGCCCTTGTAAGGCACGACCTTGCCGCTGCGGCTGCCGGCGTCGGCGCTGACGATGACCGTGGGCTGGGCGTCGTCGATGCGGCTGGCCAGACTCACGCTCGCGAAGCCGCCGAAGACCACCGAATGCAACGCGCCGATGCGTGCGCAGGCGAGCATTGCGAACGCCGCCTCGGGGATCATCGGCATGTAGACGAGCACGCGGTCGCCCTGCCCCACCCCCAGCGCACACAGGACGGCGGCCATGCGCTCGACCTCGGCCTGCAGTTCGGCGAAGGTGTAGACCACCTCCTTGTCGACCTCGGTCGAGACCCAGATCAGGGCGCGCCGGTCCGGGTGCGTGGCGGCGTGCCGGTCGACCGCGTTGTGGCACAGATTGGTCTTGCCGCCGACGAACCAGCGCGTGAAAGGCGGCCGGCTGCTGTCGCAGATCTGGCTGGGCGGGGTCTGCCAGTCGATCAGTTGCGCCTGCTCGGCCCAGAAGCCGTCCCGATCGGCCAAGGAACGGCGGTGGAAGTCGTCGAAGCCCATGGTGTCCCCTCGCTGTGGCAAGTCCAATCTGACCTTGTCACTGTGCCGCAGCGGACTTTCGGAGGGCTGACTGGCGGCCTCGTCAATCGATCCTGACGACGACACGCCCCCGCACCTGGCCCTCCATCAGCTTCTGAGCCGCCGGCAGCACGGCTTCTAGACCGATCTCGGTGCACATGCTCTCGAGCTGCGCAGGGTCCAGGTCCGCAGCCAGACGGTCCCAGGCTGCGCGGCGCAGAGCGGGGGGCGCCATGACGCTGTCCACACCGAGCAGGGCCACGCCCCGCAGGATGAAGGGCATCACGGTGGTTGGCAGGTCGGCCCCCTGGGCCAGGCCGCAAGCGGCAACGGCGCCGCCATAGCGCACCTGGGCGCAGGCGTTGGCCAGCGTGTGGCTGCCCACGGCGTCCACCACGGCGGTCCAGCGCTCCTTCTGCAAGGGCTTGCCCGGAGCCGACAGTTCGGCCCGGTCGATGACGTCCGCGGCACCAAGACCGCGCAGGTAGGCCGCCTCTGCAGCCTTGCCGGTGGCCGCGACCACCCGGTGCCCGAGCCGCGCGAGCAGGGCCACGGCCACCGATCCGACGCCGCCGGTCGCCCCCGTGACCAGCACGTCTCCGGTGCCAGGGCGCAGCCCGTGGCGCTCGAGCGCCATCACGCACAGCATGGCGGTGTAGCCGGCCGTGCCTATGGCCATCGCCTGGCGCGCGCTCAGGGCGGCCGGCAGCGGCACGAGCCAGTCGCCCTTGAGCCGCGCGCGCTGTGACAGGCAGCCCCAGTGCGTCTCGCCCACGCCCCAGCCGTTGAGGATGAAGCGATCGCCCGGCTTCCATGCCGGGTGGCCGCTCTCCAGCACCGTGCCGGCGCCGTCGATGCCGGCCACCATCGGCCACTGGCGCACCACCGGGGAGCGGTTCGTCAGAGCCAGGCCGTCCTTGTAGTTCAGGGTGGAGTACTCGGGCCGCACCAGCACGCCGCCACCGGGCACCTCGGGCAGCCGCGCGTCGTCCAGCTCCGTGAGCCCAGCGCGGAACCCGCCCGCATCCTTCTCCAGCAAAACAGCCTTGAACATGGTGTCATCCTTTCTTTCGGGTCGTTGACACCCGGGTGCGAGCCGCCTATTCTGCCGCCCGCGATGCGCCGCAGCCCCCTGCCATTCTCTTTGCCCTGGCACCGGGCCGCCAGTCGCATGGCGTGCGCGCTCGGGCTGTGCGCCGCAATGCTGACGGGCTCGAACTGTCTGGCCAGCCCGGAGCCCGTCGTGCCCGGCACCGACCCGCTGTTGCACCTGCTGCGCGAGCGCGGCCTGCTGCCGCCCCAAGCACCGAGCGGCGGCAACGAACTGGTTCGCCAGGTCCGCGACGTCGCCTCCGACCTGGTCATGGCCGCGATGAACTTCATCGGCGTGCCCTACCGGGCAGGTGGCCAGGACGGCAGCAGCGGCTTCGACTGCAGCGGTTTCACGCGCCATGTCTTCGAGATCAGTCTCGGCATGGTGCTGCCCCGACGCGCCGACGACCAGGCGAATGCAGGGGGCCTGAAGAGCATCGCGCGCGACGAACTGCGTCCGGGCGACCTCGTCTTCTTCAACACCCTGCGCCGTACCTTCTCGCACGTGGGCATCTACATCGGCGACGGCAAGTTCATCCATGCCCCGCGCGCCGGCTCCGACGTCCGCATCGAGGACATGCGCCAGGCCTACTGGCAGAAGCGTTTCACGGGCGCGCGCCGCGCCGATCCGCCGGCCCAGGGCGCGTCCGCCGAGCCCCCCCTGCCCAGGCCCGCCACCAGCCTCGCGCGCGACGGTCGCTGAACCCGCGCCGAGCCAACGGCCGGCGGTACCACGGCACAATCCAGACCCATGGGCGACAACGTCATCCCGCTCGCAGACCTGCGCTATGCGGCCGCTGTGCCACGCGTTCCTGCGCTCGCCGCTCCCCCTTCAGGCCTGCTGTCCGACCGCCTGGGCCGGCCGCTGCGCGACCTGCGCATCTCCGTGACGGACCGCTGCAACTTCCGCTGCAGCTACTGCATGCCCAAGGAGGTCTTCGACCGCGACTACCGCTTCCTGCCGCAGTCCTCGCTGCTGAGTTTCGAGGAAATCACCCGTCTGGCGCGTCTGTTCGTCGCCCACGGCGTTTGCAAGCTGCGGCTCACCGGCGGGGAGCCGCTGCTGCGCAAGAACCTCGAAACCCTGGTGGGCATGCTTGCGGCGCTGCGCACGCCCGAAGGTGACGAACTCGACCTGACCCTGACCACCAACGCCTCGCTGCTCGAGCGCAAGGCGCGGGCACTGGCCGACGCCGGGCTGCGGCGCATCACCGTCAGCCTGGACGCCCTGGACGACGCCGTGTTCCGGCGCATGAACGACGTGGACTTCCCGGTGGCCGACGTGCTGCGCGGCATCGACGCGGCCCTGGCCGCGGGGCTCGGCCCGGTCAAGGTCAACATGGTCGTCAAGCGCGGCACGAACGACCACGAGATCGTGCCGATGGCGCGCCACTTCCGCGAGCGTCACGGGCCCGATGTGGTGCTCAGGTTCATCGAGTACATGGACGTGGGCAGCACGAACGGCTGGCGCATGGATGAGGTGCTGCCCTCGGCCCGGGTGCTGGAGCGGCTGTCGAACGTCTTCCCGCTCGAGCCGCTGGAGCCGGCGCAGCCCGGCGAGACCGCGCAACGCTGGCGCTACCGCGACGGTGGCGGCGAGATCGGCCTCATCTCCTCGGTGACGCAGGCCTTCTGCAGGGATTGCAACCGCGCCCGTCTGTCCACCGAGGGCAAGCTCTTCCTGTGCCTGTTCGCGGCCCAGGGCCATGACCTGCGTGCGCTGCTGCGCGGCCGCGAGGGCTCGGGCTCGGCGTGGACGGACGAACAGATCGCGGCTGCGATCGGGCTCGTCTGGGGCGAGCGCGACGACCGTTACTCGGAACTGCGCAGCGCCCAGGCTGCCCAGGCGGGCAGCGGGACTCGCCGCGTCGAGATGCACTACATCGGGGGCTGAGCGGCCGGATCACGACGCGCTCGCCCAACAGTGGTCCCGCGCTCAGTCGCCTGCGCCGGCCGCGGCTGGCAACACAGGCTTCGCTGGAGCGTCGGCAATCGTGCCGTGCCCGTCTTTCTGATCGTCCCCGGGAAGTGCAATCTCACCCGGAACCGCCTTGCGCGCGAACAGGGTATAGACGGTGGGCACGACGAAGATGGTGAGCAGCGTGCCGATGGACATGCCACCGACGATGACCCAGCCGATCTGGCGCCTGCTCTCGGCGCCCGCGCCGGTGGCCAGCGCCAGCGGCAGGGCGCCGAGGACCATCGCGCCCGTGGTCATCAAGATGGGGCGCAGACGCAGACTGGCCGCCTCGACGACGGCCTCCCTGACCTGCCGGCCCTGCTGGCGCAACTGGTTGGAGAACTCCACGATCAGGATGCCGTGCTTTGTGATCAGGCCGACCAGCGTGACGAGCCCGATCTGCGAGTACACGTTCAGCGTGCCCCCGCTCCACTGCAGAGCCGCCAGAGCACCGAGCACGGACAGGGGTACCGACAGCAGGATCACGAAGGGATCGATGAAGCTCTCGAACTGGGCCGACAGAACCAGGAAGATGAACAGCAATGCCAGCACGAAGACCACCGCAAGCGCCCCGCTGGCGGCCCGGAATTCGCGGCTCTCTCCGTTGAGTTCGGTCGCATAGCCTGGCTTGAGGACCTTGGCTGCGGTCGCGTCCATGAACTGCAGCGCCTCGCCCAGTGAGTATCCCGCTGCCAGATTGGCTGTGATCGTGACAGAGCGGCGCTGGTTGAAGTGGTTGAGCTCACGCGGGCTGACCGACTCCCTGACCTTGACCAGTGACGAGAGCGGCACCATGGTCTCGTTGCGGCCACGAACGAACAGGCGCTCGATGTCCTCCGGCGTCGTCCGCCCGCCGGCGGTCGTCTGCACCAGCACGTCGTATTGCTCGGCGTCGCGCTTGTAGCGCGTCACGGCGCGGCCACCGAGCATGGTCTCGACCGTCCTTGCCACCTGGTCCACGCTGACGCCGACGTCCGCCGCGCGGTCTCGGTCCACCTCGAGCAGGAGCTCGGGCTTGTTCAGGCGCAGGTCGATGTCGGGCGCGACGATGCCGGGGTTGCGCGCCATCTCCGCCAGGAAGGCCTGGGCCACGCGCGAGAGGTTCTCGTAGCTGTCGCTCGTGACGATGACGAAGTTCACCGGCCGGGACCGGAAGCCCTGCCCCAGGCTCGGTGGCGTGATCGGGAAGGCCGTGACCCCCGGCAGCGAACCGACCTTGCCCTGCAGCTCACGCGCGATCTGCATGGTCGACTTGTCGCGCTCCTCCCAGTCGACGGCGCGCAACACCGCCGAGCCCTGCGCCACCGTGGGGTTGCCCGCGACGATGAAGGTGCGGTCGAACTCCTTGTAGTCGGCGGTGATGCGCTCGATCGCACGCAGGTAGCGCGCCGTGTAGTCGAGCGTCGCACCGTCGGGCGCCGTGACATTGGTGAGGATGACGCCGCGGTCCTCCATGGGCGCCAGTTCGCTGCGGGTGGTGGTGAAAAGCCACCAGCTTCCGCCGGCTGAGCCCAGCATCACCAGCAGGACAACCCAACGGTGGCCGAGCACCCAGCGCAGCGCCTGCGCATACATGTCGGTGAACGCTACAAGTATGCGCTCCATGCCACGGTCGAAGGCACTGGGCTTGGGGTTGTGGCGCAGCAGCTTGCTGCACATCATCGGTGTGAGGGTCAACGCCACGAAACCCGACACGATCACCGCTCCGGCCAGGGTCAGCGCGAACTCGATGAACAGACGCCCCGTGCGCCCCGGCGTGAAGGCCAGCGGCGCGAACACGGCCGCCAGCGTCATCGTCATCGCAAGCACCGCGAAAGAGATTTCGCGCACGCCCTTGATCGCCGCCTTGAACGGCGTGAGCCCTTCCTCGATGTGGCGGAAGATGTTCTCGAGGACAACGATGGAATCGTCGACCACCAGCCCGATGGCGAGCACCAGCGACAGCAGGGTCAAGGTGTTGATGGTGAACCCGGCCAGCGCCATCAGCGAGAACACGCCGATCAGGCTGACCGGGATGGTCACCAGCGGGATGATCGAGGCGCGCAAGGTACGCAGGAAGAGGAAGACGACCAACGCGACCAGCACCACCGCCTCGGCCGTGGTCTGGTAGACCGACTTGATCGAACGGTCGATGAAGACCGAGTTGTCGTTGGCGACGACGAAGTTCAGGCCAGGGGGCAGATCCTGCTGGATCTTGGGCATGGCCTCGCGCACGCCTTCGGAGATCTGCAACGGGTTGGCGGTGGCGTTGCGGATCACCCCAGCTGACACTGCAGGCAGCCCGTTCAGGCGCACGATCGAGCGCTCGTTGGCCGGCGCCTGCTCGATGCGGGCCACGTCGCGCAAGCGGACGGTGTAGCCGTTGACGACCTTGAGCGTGATCTGCGCGAACTGGGCCTCGGTGTTGAGGTCGGTGCGCGCCGTGACGTTGAATTCGCGCTGCTGGCTCTCGATGCGGCCCGCGGGCACTTCCAGGTTCTGCCGACGCAGCGCGTCCTCGACATCCTGCACCGTGACGCGATAGGCCGCGAGTTGGTCCGGATCCAGCCAGATGCGCATCGCGAACTTGCGGTCGCCGTTGATCTGGACGTCGGCGACGCCGGGAATCGTCTGCAACCTGGGCTTGACGACCCGGTTGATCAGGTCGGTGATCTGCAGCGGCGAGAGGTTCTGGCTCGTGAAGGCGAGCCAGATCACCGGAAAGGCGTCAGCCTCCACCTTGGCGATGATCGGCTCCTCGATGGAGGCCGGAAGCCGCCCGCGGATCCGGGAGACGCGGTCACGCACGTCTGCGGCCGCCGAATCCGGGTCCTTGCTGAGCTTGAAGCGCGCCGTGATCTGGCTCTGCTCGGCGCGGGAGATGGAGGTGAGGATATCGATGCCGTCGATGCCGGCGATCGAATCCTCCAGAGTCTTGGTGACCTGGGACTCGATCACCTCGGCCGAGGCACCGAGCAGCCGGGTGTTGACCGTGACCACAGGTTCGTCAATGCGCGGGTATTCGCGCACCGCGAGCTTGGAGAAGGAGACCAGCCCGAGCAGGATGATCATCAGCGACATCACGGTGGCAAAGACCGGACGTCGGATCGAGGTTTCGGAAATCTTCATCGCAGGCCTCAGTGTGCAGGGGCTCGAGGATCAGGGCCGAGCCGACGGCGCTGCGCCCTCGGGAGGTCGCGCCGATGGGGGGCGATCCCCCTTGGACAACTCGCCCTTCGCGCCTTCGGCCTTGGACCACTCGCCCTTGGGGCGCTCACCCTTGGCACTGTCGCCCTTCGCTGCGCCGCCGGAGAGCCCGTCGCCACCTGCTGCCTCACCCTTGGTCCAGCCGCCCTTGCCCTCTGCGCCGCCAGGCCCCTTGCCTACGCCACCGCCGGGGCCGCCGCCGGGCCGTCCGCCGCCGGGACGGTTGAGGTCGACGACCCTCACAGGGACGCTCTCGCCACGCATCAGCCGTGTCTGGCCCGCCACGACCACGGCATCGCCCGCGTCCACGCCCTCGAGGATCTCGACCTTGCCTGGCACCCGCATGCCGATACGGACCGGACTGCGCTGCGCGACCTTGCCACCGGTCGGGGCGTCGACCACCTTGAAGATGAACTGGCGCTCGCCCACCGGCACGAGCGCCTCCTCTGGCACGACCAGGGCCTGCTCGCGCACGTCGAAGACGGTTCGGACCCGCGCGAACATGCCGCCCCGCAGAGTGCCGTCGGCATTGGTCACCCGCGCCCGGGCAAGGATGGACCGGCCATTGGCATCGAGTTGCGCGTCGATGGCCTCGACCCGACCCGCGAACTTTCGGCCCGGGATCGCGTCGATGGCCAACTCGACCGACTGCCCGGTCTTCAAGCGCGTCAGGAAGCGCTCGGGGAGCCGGAAGTCGACCCAGACCGAGGACAGGTCCTCGATCGTCACCAGATCGGCCCCGTCCTTGACGTAGTCGCCGACGTTCACGCTGCGGATGCCGGCAATGCCGTCGAAGGGCGCCAGCACCTTCATGCGGCCGATCTGCGCCTGCGCCAGGGCGACCTGGGCCTGAGCGACCTCGAGCGCGGCCGCGTTCTGGTCGACGGCGCTCTGGCTGACGAAGTTCTGCGCCGCCAGTTCACGGCTGCGCTGCAGGTTCGTGCGCGCGATCGACGCCGAGGCCTCAGCCTGCTTGAGTTGGGCCTGCTGCAGCGTGTCGTCGAGCTGCACCAGCAACTGGCCCTTGCGCACGCGCTGGCCGTCGGCGAACCTCAGCGCCTGGATCCGCCCGCTCACCTCGGGCCGCAGGATCACGCCCTGGCGGGCGCGCAGCGTGCCCACCGCCTGGGTGTCGTCCTCGAGGCGCGCGGGCTCGACGCGCGCCACCTCCACTGGCGCCGGGCCGCCGCCGCCCGGCCCCTTGGCTGCGTCACCCTTGCCGCCCGCGCCCGGCGCGCCACCGCCGGCCGCCCCGCCCGGACCACCCGCACCACCGCCACCCGCAGCGCCCGCGCCGGGGCCTCCGCCGGGACCGGGGCTGCCAGCCGGCGCGCTCTCACCACCCGGAGCCGGCCCGCGCGCGGCCTGCGCGGTCGCGCCTGGGCCCTGGTTCTGGTACCACCATGCAGCGCCCCCTGCGACGACGACGCCGACCAGGGCCACCACGAGATGGATCTTCTTTCCCGCCATGCTGGAACTCCGAGGTTGTCTCCAATGTACCCGGCCGAGCCCTCTTCGACGTCAGGGTCTCCGAAAGCCGATCAGGCCGCCCGGCCGCGCACGCTGTCGACGCCGCGATTGGCCAGCGCATCGGCCCGTTCATTGCCGGGGTCACCCGAATGTCCGCGCACCCAGTGCCATTCGATCCGGTGCGCCTGCGCCAGCGTGTCCAGGCGCTGCCAGAGGTCCACGTTCTTGACCGGTTGACCGGAGGCCGTGCGCCAGCCCTTGCGCTTCCAGCCGTGGATCCAGGTGGTGATGCCCTGGCGCACGTAGTCGCTGTCCAGATGCAGGCTCACGTGGCAGGGGCTCTTGAGTGCCGCCAGGGCCTCGATGACCGCGGTCAACTCCATGCGGTTGTTCGTCGTCGCCGGCGCGCCGCCCCAGATCTCGCGCTCGTGCGCACCGCTGCGCAACCAGGCGCCCCAGCCCCCCGGACCGGGGTTGCCCTTGCAGGCGCCGTCCGTGTAGATCACCACGGGTTTCGTCGCCGTCTGTGTCATGGCCGGGCGGGCGCGGATCTTGCGCGCAGTGGGGGTTCATCCGGACGGCGCGTGCCTGGCATGTGCCTCATGCCAGCGGAGGGCCCTGGCGGCGCTGACGCACCGTCACCGCGGGGCGGGGCGCGCTGGCGTACCGCGCTTGGCGGCGGGCCAGCCCCACGAGCCGCATGCCGCGGACGCGCTTGACGGCCTGGATCGCATAGACGGCCCCGAACACGGGCCACCAGCGCGCGCCCGTGCGTTCCATCCAGGCCAGCCGATCCAGCCAGTCTGCGCGCGCCAGCGGCGGGCGAAAGCCGCCGAAGCGCGCGGCCTCGACCTCGAAACTCAGCAGACGCAACCAGTCGCGCAGGCGCCGGTAGCCGATCGGGTGAACCGGGGCCGAGGACCTGCCGGGCCGGCGCCAGGCCCAGAGGCTCGCGGGGTTCAGGCCGAAGATCAGCAGGCGGCCCTCGGGCACGAGCACGCGCTCGACCTCGGCCAGCGCCAGGTGCGGATCGCGCGCCTGTTCCAGCGCGTGCGCCAGCACGACGAGGTCCAGACTGCGCCCCGGGAACGGGAGGGCGTCGAAATCGCAGTGCAGCGCCGCCGCGTCTGCGCCGTCCGCCCCTGGCGAGGTCCGACGGGCAAGCACGGATCCGGCCAACGCGTCCGGCCCGGCCTGCAGACCCAGCCAGCGGTTCGAGATGCGATTGGCCTTCAGCGCAGCCAGGGCCGGCAGGCCCAGTTGCACGGCATGGAAGCCGAAGGCGTCTGCGAGGGCGGCATCCGCCCAGGCCTGCTCCCACTGGACGACCTGCCGCCCGGCGGGCGTTTCCCACCAAGGGAAGGCACCCGGGCCGCTCTCTATAATTTCAGGCTTCCCCGACATGAACCTCTCAGCTTTACCGGCCTTCTCCGACAACTACATCTGGATGCTTGACGACGGCCGGGACGCGCTGGTCGTCGATCCGGGTGAGGCCGGGCCGGTGCTGCAGGCTCTGCGCAAGCGCGGCCTGCGACTGGCGGCGATTCTAGTGACGCATCACCACGGTGACCACACCGGCGGCGTCGACGCGCTGCGTCCGGTGCTCGAGGGCACGGTCTGGGGACCGGCCGCAGAGCGCACGCCCGAACCGCGGCAGGCGGTGCGCGGCGGCGACGAGATACGGGCGCTGGGCCTGCGCTTCGAGGTCATCGACGTCCCGGGCCACACGGCGGGCCATGTGGCGTACTTCGCGGCTGGCGCGCCCGACGCACCGCTGTTGTTTTGTGGCGACACCCTGTTTTCGGCCGGCTGCGGGCGCCTCTTCGAGGGCACTGCTGCGCAGTTGCACGCGTCGCTGCAGCGACTCGCGGGCCTGCCCGCAGACACGCGGGTGTGCTGCACCCATGAATACACACTGTCCAACCTGCGGTTCGCGCAGGCGGTCGAGCCCGGCAACGCCGCCCTCGAGGCCCACCGGCAGTGGTGCGAGGCCCGGCGCGCAAGCGACCTGCCCACACTGCCCTCGACGCTGGGCCTCGAGGCCCGCATCAACCCCTTCCTGCGCTGCGAACGGCCTGAGGTGCGAGCGAGCGCGCACGCGCGCGGCGCCGCGCAGGACGACCCCGTGACCGTGTTCGCGACCCTCCGGACGTGGAAGAACGAATTCCGATGACAGCTCTTTCACGGCCCGCCCTGCGCGCGCGGTTCGGCGCCTGCCTGCTGTCCTGCGGCCTGCTCGTGGCGCCTGCCGCTGCGAGCGAGGCCGACCCGCGCGGTCCGCAGCCCCAGGCCGGCGCGCCGGATCTCCTGCAGGCGTCAGCGCCGTCAGCACCGGCGGTGCGGCTGCCCTTGCCGAGCGGTCTCGATCCCGAATGGCAGCCCTTGCCGGGTGCTCCGGGCGTCCTGCCTCCCGAGACCGGTGCCGATGAGCTGCGTCTGCATCCTCCAGCCCCTGGCCTGCCGCCCGTGGGCGCGGACGCGCCAGCCGAAGACCGCTCCGACCTGTGGCAGCGCGTGCGCGGCGGCGTGGGCATCCCCGATCTGGAGGGCGACCTGGTGCGGCGCTGGGAGCAGTGGTATGCGTCACGGCCCGACTACGTCGAGCGCATGACGCAGCGCGGCGCGCGCTATCTCTTCCACATCGTCGAGGAAGTTCACAAGCGCGGGCTGCCCGCCGAGCTGGCGCTGCTGCCCTTCATCGAGAGCGCATTCAACCCCCAGGCGTTGTCGGTGGCGCGGGCCTCCGGGATCTGGCAGTTCATGCCCGCCACGGGGCGCGATTTCGACCTGCGGCAAAACCTGTTCCGCGACGACAGGCGCGACGTGATGGCCTCCACGCGCGCCGCGCTGGACTACCTCGAATCGCTGCACCGCATGTTCGGCGACTGGCACCTGGCCCTGGCGGCCTACAACTGGGGCCAGGGCAACGTGCAGCGAGCGCTCCAGCGGGCGCGCCGGACCGGACAGCCCGACAGCTACGTGAACCTGCGCATGCCCGACGAGACGCGCAACTACGTGCCCAAGCTGCAGGCGGTGGAGAACATCGTCCTGAACCCGCAGCGCTTCGGCCTCCAGCTGCCGCCCCTGGAAAACCACCCCTATTTCGTCGCTGTCGAGATCGACAGCGACATCGACGTCGCGCTCGTGACGCGCTTGTCGGGCCTCAGCGAGGAGGACTTCCACGCCCTGAACCCGCAGCTGAACAAGCCGGTCATCCTGGCCGCAGGCACACCGCAACTGCTGTTGCCCTACGACAACGCCAAGGCCTTCCGCGAGGGCCTGGCCGGGCACACGGGACCGTCGGCCACCTGGACCGCCTGGGTGGCGCCGCGCACGCTCGGGATGGCTGAGGCAGCCAAGCTGACCGGCATGTCCGAGCAGCAGCTGCGCACCGTCAACCGCATCCCTGCGGGCATGAAGCTGCGTGCAGGCTCGACGCTGCTCATCCACCGTTCCCAGGGCGCCCAGGCCAACGTCAGCGAGCGCGTCGCCGACGAGGCCAGCATCGCGCTGGTGCCCGAGAGACAGGCTCAGCGCAGGCGCACCATCCAGGCCTCGTCCCGCGGCGAGCCCTTGGCTCGGCTCGCGCAGCGCCACGGCGTTTCCGCCGCCCAACTCGCGCGCTGGAACGGCCTTTCCGCCAGCGCGCAGCTCAAGCCCCGGCAGCAGCTCGTGGTGCTCGCGCCGGCTGCGTCATCGCGGCCAGCCGGGGAGAAGCGCGCAGCGCCACGATCCACGCGGCAGCAGGCCGCTCCCCGGGTCAGGGTCGCCCAGTCGCAGGCCAGTCCCCGGCGCTGAGCGCGCCGCCGCGGCCCGCAGCGCCCGGGCCGACGTGGCTCACGTAAGCGGCAACAGGAAGATCGCGACGCAGACCCCAAAGGCGGCGATCCACACCACGGACCGCAGGGCGGCCCGGTCTCCGACGTACATCGCGATGTAGGCGACGCGCAGCAGCACGAACACGACGGCGAGCGTATCGACGAGACCCTGCACGGCCCCGGCCTGCTGGGCCACCAGCACGGCCGCGATGAACAGCGGCAAGGCCTCGAAGCTGTTGGCCTGCGCCGCGTTGGCACGGGCACGGCGCCCCGTCTGGCGCGCCAGCCATGCGCGGGGATCACGGTTGTCATAGCCACCCTGCGAGCGCGGCGTCGAGAAGGTGCCCGACTTGGCGATGCCCGCGCACACGATGGGCAGCACGCAGGCCACGAGGAGGCAGAAGGAAGCGACGGTCATGTCGGACTCCAGGTGAGGTTCGGGGCGACCGGGCCAGGACAGCTTGCGGCGTGGTCAGCGGCGGTCAGCCAGCGCATGGGCAATCGTGCCGGGGTCGACGTATTCGAGGTCGCTTCCCGCAGGAACCCCGCGGGCCAACCTCGTCACGCGCAAGCCGCGGGCGCGCAGGGCTTCGGCCAACACATGGGCGGTGGCCTCGCCTTCGGCACTGAAGCCCGTGGCCAGGATCACCTCCTCGACCTCGCCGTCCCCGGTGCGGCCCAACAGCTCACGCGCGGCAATGTCATCCGGCCCGCGACCCTCCAGCGGACTGAGCTGGCCCATCAGCACGAAGTACAGCCCGCGGAAGCTGCCCGTCCGCTCGAGCGCGGCCTGATCGGCCGGGGTCTCGACGACGCACAGCAGCCGCCGGTCACGCCGGGGATCCAGGCAGGTTTCGCAGACCGGGCTCTCACTGAAGGTGTGGCAGCGGCTGCAGTGACCCACCTGCGCCACCGCCTCGGCCAGGGCCCTGGACATCTGCAGCGCGCCGTCGCGGTCGTGCTGCAACAGATGGAAGGCCATGCGCTGGGCCGACTTCACACCGACCCCCGGGAGCCGGCGCAACGCCGAAACCAGGGCCTCCAGGCGCCCCTCCGCCATACTCGTCACCCCATCAGAAAGGCAGCTTCATGCCAGGGGGCAGCGGCATCCCGGCGGTCAGGCGGGACATCTTCTCGCTGCTGACCTGCTCGGCGCGCCGGATCGCGTCGTTGAACGCCGCCGCGACCAGGTCTTCGAGCATGTCGCGATCCTCACCGAGCAGGCTGGGGTCGATCGCCACGCGCCGCACATCGTGCTTGCACGTCATCGTCACCTTCACCAGCCCCGCACCGGACTGACCCTCGACCTCGATCGAACCCAGCTCCTCCTGCGCGCGCCGCAGGTTGTCCTGCATGGCCTGAGCCTGCTTCATCAGGCCGGCCAATTGTCCTTTCATCATCTCGATTCCTTTCTGGGGCGGAAGATCGGGTTCACAGCGGCTTGACCGACCCCGGGACCACCCGGGCCGTGCCGAACTGCTGCAGCAATTCCTGGACGAAGGGGTCCTCTCGGATGGCCTCGTCAGCCTGGGCCTGGCGGCGCGAGCGCTCTGCGGCGTCACGCCGGGCCGGGGTGTCCTGTGGATCCCCGATGTCGACCTGGAGCGACAGCTCGCCGCCCGACGCAGTGCGCAGAGCCTCGGCCAGACGCTCGACGACAGCAGCCCCACGCAGCGAATCGTGCGCCACGGCCAGGCGCCAGCGCACGGGCGGGCCAGGCTCCAGGGCCGTCAGCGAACTCTGCCACGCGAGCTCGCGCGTGAGTCCGGAAAGGGCTCCGGCGGCGGCGAGCTTGTGCACCGTTTCGTCCCAGCGCGAGGCCAGCGCCGGATCGTCGATGTGGGTGGCCCGCGCCATCGCAGCGGGTGCTCGGGCGTCGACCGGCAAGCTGGGCTCAGGGACGGAAACGGATGGGGGGGCGGGTGCGGGGACGGGCAGCACCACACTCGAGGCGGGCGGAGCCGGGACCCGCAGCGGGGCCTCGCGCGGTGCTCGTGCAGGCTCCGGCGGGGGGATGCCTGCCGACGCCTGCGGCATCACCGATGTCGTCGAGCCCGAAGCCCCTGCCGGCACCGGCGCGGAGAACGCGAGGTAGCGCAGCAGCACCATCAGCAGCCCGGCGTGATCGTCGGACACCAGGGCAAGCTCGGCCCGTCCATGCACGACCAGGCTGTACAGCAACTGCAGTTCATCGGACGCGAACGCCGGTGCCAGAGCCAGGAAGTCGGCATCTTCGGGGTCGACGCTGGCGGCGTCGCGCAGCACCGCCTGAGCCACCGCAAGCTGCTGCAGGCGCTGGGCCAGTTGCTCCAGCACTGACGAGGGCGAGCCGCCCGCGGCTCGAAGCGCATCCGCGACGACCACCAGTTGACGCGCATCGCGCGTCGCGAGCGCGCGCAGCAGTTCGAGCACGAGCCCGGCGCCAGCCACACCGAGCATGGCGGCCACGCCCTCCTCGGTGAGCTGGCCGCCGCCGTAGGCGATCGCCTGGTCGGTAAGCGACAAGGCGTCGCGCATCGAACCGCGAGCAGCACGGCCGAGCAGGCGCAGCGCCCCTTCCTCGGCAGGCACCGACTCGGCGGCCAGGACGCGCGCCAGATGCTGCGTGACCACCTCGGGCGCCATCGGCCGCAGGTTGAACTGCAGGCAGCGGCTCAGCACGGTCGGCAGCATCTTCTCCGGGTCGGTCGTGGCGAGCACGAACTTCAGGTACTCCGGTGGCTCCTCCAGCGTCTTCAGCAAGGCATTGAAGGCATCCCGTGTCAGCTGGTGTGCCTCGTCGATCATGAAGACCTTGAAGCGTCCGACCGCCGGCTTGTAGGCAGCGCGCTCGATCAGGTCGCGCACTTCCTCGATGCTGCGGTTGGAGGCCGCGTCGAGCTCGATGTAGTCGACGTAGCGGTCGGCATCGATCGCGGTGCAGGCCTCGCACACGCCACAGGGCTGGGCGGTGATTCCCCCGGTCCCGTCCGCTCCGGTGCAGTTGAGGCTCTTGGCCAGGATGCGGGAGACCGTGGTCTTGCCGATGCCGCGCGTGCCGGTGAAGAGATAGGCGTGGTGCAGGCGCTGCTGACCCAGGGCGTTCATCAAAGCCTGCACCACGTGCTCCTGCCCGGCCATCTGCGCGAAGTTTCGCGGACGGTACTTGCGGGCCAGCACGACGTAAGACACCCGCTGATTCTACGGGCCGACCTTCGGCCAACATCCACGGGCGCACGGCTGCGCCGTGCAGGCCACTGGCAGCACTGGCAAGGGCATCGACGTCGGCAGGACTTTCCGCGCATCGCACGCGATGCGGATAATGATTGTCATGAGCGATCACCCCTCGCAGCCTCTGACCTATGAGCAAGCCGGCGTCCGCTACGACCTGATCGATCCGCTGAAGATCGGCGCCCAGCGTGCCGCGGCCGGAACGGCAGCGCAGCTCGCCCCGCATGGCTTCCACGAGATTGCGGCATCCCGCGGCGAATCGGCCTACGTCGTCGACGTCGGTCCCTTCCTCATCGCGAGCATCGTCGAGTGCCTGGGCAGCAAGGCCCTCGTGGCCGACGAGATGCAGCGGCTGACCGGGCGCACCTTCTACGACGGCATCGCCCAGGACACGATCGCGATGGCCGTGAACGACCTGATCACGGTCGGGGCTACCCCCCTGATCGTGCAGGCCTACTGGGCCGCGGGCGGCAGCGAGTGGTTCGCCGACACGCAGCGGGCGCAGGCCCTGGTCGACGGCTGGCGGCGCGCCTGCGTAGCTTGCGGCGTGAGCTGGGGCGGCGGCGAGACGCCTGCCCTGGCCGGCATCGTCGAACCCGGCCGCATGGACCTGGCTGCCAGTTGCACCGGCATCGTCTCGCCGAAGTCGCGCCTGTCCCTGGGCGAGCGGCTGGCGCCGGGCGATGCGATCGTGCTGCTGGAGTCGAGCGGCATCCACGCCAACGGCCTGTCGCTCGCGCGCAAGCTCGCGGACCGCCTCCCCGGCGGCTACCTGTGCGAGCTGGAGTCCGGGCAGACCTACGGCGAGGCGCTGCTCGCACCCACTCTGCTCTACGCGCCGGTGACCGAAGCCCTGCACCGCGCGGGCGTGGCCGTACACTACGCCGCCAATATCACGGGCCACGGCTGGCGCAAGTTGATGCGCCACACCGCGCCACTCACCTATCGCATCGACACGCTACCCCCGGTGCCGCCCGTGCTACGCCACATCCAGCGTCATGCCAGCCTGGATGCCGAGCAGGCCTATGGCACCTTCAACATGGGCGCCGGCTTTGCCCTCTTCGTCCCGGCCGGTGCAGCCGAGCGCACCGTTGAAGTCGCGGAGGAAGTCGGCATACAGGCATGGGCTGCCGGCCAGGCCGAGCCGGGACCGAAGCGTGTGGTCATCGAGCCCCTGGGCCTGACCTTCGAGGGCGACTCACTGGCCTTGCGCTGAACTGCGCTGCAAGGGGCGACCGCCTGGAACGCGAAACCTCAGCGACGCGGGGCCCTACAATCAGCAGTGACGGGCCTCCCCGCATGGGAGCGCGGCCAACCGGGTCAGGTGGGGAACCAAGCAGCCCTAACCGTAGCCACCAGTGCCGGGGGTAAGGCTCGTCACCAATCGTCTTCCAGGTCCTGCGCCAGCCCGGGCACGTTCTTGAGCCAGGTGCGAGCGATTTCCGACGTCAAGCCGTTGGCCACGAGCGCATCCTTCAATCCCCTGACCGTCAGCCTCAGTGTCCGACTGTAGCGGGCAACGATGGCGTTGAGTTCGACCGCAGCACGCTCCGACGGCAGTTGCAGCGCATCGATCGCCTCATTCGCGCAGCTCGCGGTCTGGCAAAGAGCCTCTTCGTCCGTGCGGGCCGCAGGCAGCACCGGCCCCTTGGCCGGCAGCCGCTTGAGAGCCATAAGGGTGGCTGTGTCCAGACCCAGGTAGCGGCCGACGGCCATGCCCACCGCTGCCAAGTCCACGCCGAGCACCGAGAAGGCCGCGGTTTCCTCGCTCAACCCCGCAGGAGCTTCCGTCCCCGCGCGACGGCTTCGATCCTCCGGGAACATCAAGGCGCGGATCTGCATCGCCTGCTCGGGCGAGTGATATTGCAGGACGATGCGCCCGAGGTTCTGCATCACAGCGACCATGTAGACGGCCTCTGCGTCATAACCCTGAGGCCTCAGCAGCCGCGCCACCCTGGCCGCCTGTCGGCAGCGCTCCAGGACCTCGGCCAACCTGTCCACGGCAGCGCCGCGCAAAGAGCCCGGCCAGGGCTTCAGCGCCAGTGCACAGCGCCTGATACCCTCAAGGCCCAGCAGGGCCACGGCCCGATGCAGCGTCAAGATGCCGGCAGCGCCGTCCGCACGGCCGCTGCGCTGCTGCGCCGTGTTGACAGCACGCAGCAGTTCCAGCGCGACAGCGAGATCCCCGAGCAGCAGCTCCGACATCTGGCGCGTGGATTCGCCCTCGAGTTGACGCAGGCTGCTCATGCGCTCGCGCGTCTCCTCGGACGCGGGCAGCAGCCCGTCGGAACGGACCTTGTCGATCAGCGCCTTGAACGTACTCTCGCCGTTGTTCGTATCCGCCTTCAACCAGCCCTCGAGCGCCGTCGACAAGGCGCGCACCGACCGGTAGCCGACGGATTCATCAACATCCACGGCGCGCGACAGGATGGCCCGCAGCGGATCGGGCACGGGGTGGGGCAGACTCGCGGGCAGCCGAAGCGGTTCTCCCGCGCCCGAGAGCAGCCGTGTGGCCGTGACGCCGACATCAGCATCCTCGGCCGGAACGCGCCCTGCCGCGATGCGGTGCAGCATCACGCCCAGAGCCAGCAGGTCCGCCCGCATGCTGGCCTGCACATGCTGCTCGCGGTGAGCATCGACCACTTTGGGCTCGGCGTCCTCGGCCAGGGGTGCAAACGCCACCTCGAGGCCGGCGAGCCGGACCTGCCCGGAAGAGGTCATGAAGACGAGGTAGGGCTGCACGTCACCATGGACGAACCCCGCGTCGTTGGCAAACGACAAAACGCGGGCGACCTGTGCGATCGCCCCGGCGCCGTCACGCGGCGCCATGGCCCCCGAGGCAAGCCGCGCGCTCAGGGGCGCCCCTTCAATGCCATAGGCGATGTAAGGAAAACGGTCGTGCGCGCCCAGTTCGACCGGCTGGGCCAGCAGCGGATGTCCCAGCCGGGAGGCCCGCCGCACCATGGACTCCCAGGACTTCAGGTCCTCCTCGCGGGGCAGGGCGGTGCGCGGCAGCACGAGGACCAGTTCCTGGTCGACGCGCGGGTCGTGCACCCGCCAGGCCATGGTCCGCTGGCTGCGCCCGATCAACTCACGCAACTCGAACCGGCCCAGCCTGCGCACCGAAGCTGCTGGTGCGGCTGCCGGCCGCTGGCTTGGGGGAACTGACATGCGCTTGGATCCGTTGCCTGGGGAGAAACTGCTGTGAAGAACGTCGATCGCCGGAGCGACACGACCCTAGCCGCGCCGGCAGATGCCGACGCGATTCGATCATGCATTCTGGTCCGCTCTGACCACTCGTATTGTCGCCGATTGGCGCTCGAGTCCGGTGCCAACAGGCCCCCTGCATCGCGCGCCCCGCCCCGCTCGTGCATGACGGCGTGTGGCAAGAACTACGCCCGCCTGCATGTCAAGGCCAGTGTTGCGCATGCTCGCGGACAGAACAGCAGCGGGTCTCACGATCCGGACCGCTATGCCAGAATCATTACAGAAGCAGGCGGTGAGCGAGGATCCTCCTTGTGGTCACAGGGCCGGCATCTGGAGCCTTTTTGCATGAGCGCTGATTCGATCAAGCATGTGAGCGACGCCACCTTCGACAAGGAGGTATTGCAGTCGGACCGCCCGGTTCTCGTCGATTACTGGGCCGAATGGTGCGGGCCGTGCCGCATGATCGCCCCCATCCTGGAAGAGGTCTCGAAGGACTACTCCGGCCGGCTCCAGGTGGCGAAGATGAACGTCGACGAGAACCAGCAGGTGCCGGCGAAGTTCGGTATCCGAGGCATCCCCACCCTGATGCTGTTCAAGGGCGGTGAACTCGTCGCCACCAAGGTCGGAGCGCTGCCCAAGGCGCAGTTGACGGCTTTTCTGGACGGCCACCTATAATCCAGCGTATCGAGCTCTCGGCGCAGTGTGAATTGCGCCAACTTGATTCGGGCCCTCGGACACCGCCCTCTGGCGATAGGGCTCCGGCAGGTGTAGCCTCATACGTCGGCACCTGCGCCTTGCGCGACACCCTTCCGCTGGCAGGCCCGTACGACGGTCTGGAGAGCTCTCCCGTGAAAGTACGGTTGGGTTGACCCCGCGGCGGGGTCTCGCGCGCTTCCCCTACCCGGCGGCCCTTCCCGCTCCATCGCTCATGCACCTCTCCGAACTCAAAGCCCAACACGTCTCCGAACTCATCAAGATGGGGGAGGCTCTGGAGATTGACAACGTCAGCCGCTTGCGCAAGCAGGAACTGATGTTCGCGATCATGAAGAAGCGGGCCAAGGCCGGCGAGCAGGTCTTCGGCGATGGTGTCCTCGAGGTACTGCCTGACGGCTTCGGCTTCCTGCGCTCGCCCGATACGAGCTACATGGCCAGCACCGACGACATCTACCTGTCGCCGAGCCAAGTGCGCCGCTTCAACCTCCATACCGGCGACATGATCGAAGGCGAGGTCCGCGTCCCGAAGGACGGCGAGCGCTACTTCGCACTGGTCAAGGTGGACCGTGTCAACGGCCTCACGCCCGAGGAGAACAAGCACAAGATCATGTTCGACAACCTGACCCCGCTGTTCCCGAAGGAACAGTTCAGGCTCGAGCGTGAGATCAAGAGTGAGGAGAACCTCACCGGGCGCATCATCGATCTGGTGGCTCCGATCGGCAAGGGGCAGCGTGCTCTGCTGGTGGCCCAGCCGAAGACGGGCAAGACGATGATGATGCAGCATATCGCGCACGCGCTGGCGGCAAACCACCCGGATGCCCACCTCATGGTGCTGCTGGTCGACGAGCGCCCGGAGGAAGTGACCGAGATGCAGCGTACCGTGCGCGGCGAGGTCATCAGTTCCACCTTCGACGAGCCGGCAGCCCGCCACGTGCAAGTGGCCGAGATGGTGATCGAGCGCGCCAAGCGCCTGGTGGAGCTCCGGAAGGATGTGGTCATCCTGCTCGACTCGATCACCCGTCTGGCGCGCGCCTACAACAACGTCCTCCCCTCCTCGGGCAAGGTGCTCACCGGTGGCGTCGATGCCAATGCCCTACAGCGGCCCAAGCGCTTCTTCGGCGCTGCGCGCAACGTCGAGGAAGGCGGCTCGCTGACCATCATCGGCACGGCACTGATCGACACCGGCAGCCGGATGGACGAAGTGATCTACGAGGAATTCAAGGGCACCGGCAACTGCGAGATCCACCTCGACCGCCGGATGGCCGAGAAACGCGTCTACCCCTCGATCCTGATCAACAAGTCCGGGACCCGGCGCGAGGAACTGCTGCTCAAGCCAGAGATCCTGCAGAAGACCTGGATCCTGCGCAAGTTGCTGTACCCGATGGACGAGATCGAGGCGATGGAGTTCATGCTCGAGAAGATGAAGGCGAGCAAGAACAACCTCGACTTCTTCGACATGATGCGTCGGGGCGGCTGAAGCCAGCGCGCCCCGACCAGGCTGCAAGCGGCCCGCGCGTCGCGGACGGGCTAGAATACGCGGTTTTCGCAACCAGGCAAGTGCTTCGCCGCGCGCGGACGTGGCTGCCGACACCCCAGCGAGGTCTCCATGAAAGAAGGTATTCATCCCTCCTACCGCGAAGTGTGCTTCGTGGACCTGTCCAACGGCTTCAAGTTCGTTACGCGCTCTTGCCTGCAAACGCGCGAGACGATCAAGATGGAGGACGGCCGCGACCTGCCCCTGATGAAGCTTGAGAGCACGAGCGAATCGCATCCCTTCTACACGGGCACCCAGAAGAGCGTGGACAACCTCGGTGGCCGGGTCGAGAAGTTCCGCAACAAGTTCGCGCGTGTCGGTCTGAAGAAGTAAGCTGTGCGCGTGGCGTCGAAGGGCAGCAGCGGCTGCCCTTTTTTCTTGGTCTGCCATGGCGATGCGCCCCTGGTGCGGAGCCCATCACCGGGCCGTCCTGACAGGGTCACCGCAGCCAGCCTCCCGGTGTGAACGTCCTGCCTGCGCTGGTGCTTCAACGCGCCGCCACACCGCTGCCACGCGCGGCGCTGTGGCTGTTCTGCGCAAGCTGGGTGCTGCCGGGCGTCTTCGGGCGAGACCCGTGGCGCAATGCCGACGTACAGGCCTACGGGATCATGGCCGCCATGGCCGAAGGCCGGACCCCCTGGTGGTCGCCCTCGCTCGGCGGGGTACCGGTAGATGTGGCGCTGCTGCCGCACTGGCTGGGAGCCCTGGCCATCATCGCCAGCGGGGGTTGGTTGGATCCCATGCTCGCGGCGCGCCTGCCCTTCGTGCTGCTGTTGGCTGCCACACTGGCCGGCGTGTGGTGGTCGACCTTTCTGCTGGCCCAGACCGGCGCCGCGCGCCCCCTGCCCCTGGCCTTCGGCGGCGAGGCCCGGCCGGTGGACTACGCGCGCGCCCTCGCTGACGGGGCGGTGCTCGCGCTGATCGCCACCCTGGGCCTGCTGCAACTTGGGCACGAGACCACGCCGGAGCTGGCCCAACTCGCGGCCACCAGCCTCTTCCTGACCGCGCTGGCCGGCAGCGCGGTCACGCCCCGGCGGGGGTGGCCGCCGTTGGCTGCGATCACTGCCCTGCCCCTGCTGGCGGCCTGCGGCGCACCGAGCTTCGCCCTGGCCTTGAGCGCCACCGCCTGGCTCTCCTGCATGGCCAGCAGGCAGCCTGCATGGCGCCGCTTCGCGCGGTGGACCCTGCTGGCCGGCGCGGTTTCGGCAGCACTGTCCGCGGCAATGGGACTGTGGCGCTGGCGCCTGGCTCCCGATCTCGACCTCGAAGAAGCTGGACTGATCGCGCGGCAGTGGCTGTGGTTCATGTGGCCCGCGTGGCTGCTTGTGCTGTGGACGCTGTGGGGCTGGCGCAAGCATCTCTGGGCACCCCATGTGGCCGCCCCTCTAGGCCTGACCGCCACCGCGGTGACCGTCAGCGTCCTGATGGGGGGAAGCGACCGGGCGCTGATGCTGGCTTTGCCGGGTCTGGCGGTGTTGGCCGCCTTCGCACTGCCCACCCTCGCCCGCAGTGCGGCGGCTGCAATCGACTGGTTCTCCATCTGCTTCTTCACCGCTGCGGCGCTGTTCATCTGGTTCATGTACGTCGCCATGCAGACGGGCGTTCCCGCCAAGCCGGCCGCCAATGTTGCGAAACTCGCCATCGACTTCGTCCCGAGTTTCCAGTGGTCAGCCTTGGTGCCGGCAATGGTCGCCACGCTGGCATGGCTGGCGCTAGTGCAATGGCGTACGGGACGCCACCCGCATGCCCTGTGGAAGAGCATGGTGCTGCCCGCAGGCGGTGTGGCCTTGTGCTGGATCCTGTTGATGACGCTGTGGCTGCCCCTGCTCGACTATGCGCGCAGCGCACGTCCCCTCGTGCAACGCGTGACGGCGCTCGTGGGTGACAGCCCCTGCATCGCCGGCATGAACTTCAACACCGCTCTCAGCGCCTCGTTCGAGATCTTCTGGGGCCGCCCGGTGGACGCGCGGCCAAGCGCCGCGGAGACGACGACCTGTCCGGTGTTGGTACGCATCACGCGCGGCCCTGCGATGAACACCCCGCGCGGTTGGGTGCTCCAGGGCACCACGCGCCGCCCCACCGAGCGCAACGAGGTGGCTTCTGTCTACCGCCGGGCTGTGCCCGGCCAGGACCCAGCGGCCCACACGAATTCACCCTCGGCGGCAGTCACCGGCCGCACGACCGACTGAAGCGCGCCGGGACTCAGGCTGCTGACGCAGCCTCAACCAAGCGCTGAGCCGCCTGCCGTGCAACGACGTCCTCGGCGGCCTCCACCATCACGCGCAACACCGGCTCGGTGCCGGAGGCGCGGATCAGCACCCGGCCCGAGCCGCCGAGCGCGGCCTCGACGGCAGCCAGTTCCGTCGCGAGCCGCGCGTTCGCGCGCCAATCCACCCCAGGTTCCAGGCGCACGTTGAGCAGGATCTGGGGAAACAGCATGACGTCCTGCAGAAGTTCGGCCAGGGTCTGGCCGCTGCGACGCACCGCCTGCAAGACCTGGAGGGCGCTGACGATGCCGTCGCCCGTGGTGTGCCGGTCCAGCGCGATCAGGTGGCCCGAGCCTTCGCCCCCCAACTTCCAGGCGTGGCGCCGCAATTCCTCCAGTACGTAGCGGTCACCGACCTTGGCACGAACCAGCGCGATGCCGCGACGCGAGAGCGCCTGCTCCACGCCCATGTTGGTCATCAAGGTGCCCACGACGCCGGGCACGGAGTCACCCTGCCCCAGCCGACCCAGAGCCAGCACGTAGAGCAGTTCGTCGCCGTTGTACAAGCGCCCCTGGGCATCGATCAGTTGCAACCTGTCGGCATCGCCGTCCAGCGCGATGCCGAAGTCCGCTCGCCGCGACCTTACCTCGGCAACGAGTGCCGCCGGCGCCGTCGCGCCGAAGCCGTCATTGATGTTCAGTCCGTCGGGGCTGCACCCGATGGATGACACGGTGGCGCCAAGTTCGTGGAACACCGCGGGCGCCACTTGGTAGGCGGCGCCATGTGCCGCATCGACCACGAGGCCAAGCCCCTTGAGGGACAGGTCCTGGTCGAAGGTGGACTTGCAGAACTCGATGTAGCGCCCCGCGGCATCGTCGATGCGCCGAGCCTTGCCCAAGCGCGCCGAGTGCACCCACCGCGGTGCCTGATCGAGCGCGGCCTCCACCTGCAACTCCCATTCGTCGGGGAGCTTTTCGCCACGCGCGGAGAAGAACTTGACGCCGTTGTCCGGGTAGGGGTTGTGGGACGCGCTGATGACGATGCCCAGGTCCACCCGCAGTGCGCGCGCAAGGTAGGCCACGCCGGGGGTCGGCAGGGGCCCACTGAGCAACACATCGACCCCGGCGGAGACCAGCCCAGCCTCGAGGGCCGACTCGATCATGTAGCCGGAGATCCGCGTGTCCTTGCCGATCAGGGCGCGGGGAGCGTCCGTGCGGCGCCTGAGGACCAGCCCGACCGCATGCCCCAGGCGGAGCATGAAGTCGGGCGTGATCGGCTCCTCGCCGACAGTGCCGCGAATGCCGTCGGTGCCAAAATACCTACGCGTCATTCCTCAGGAGCGAGTGCCCATCGGCCCGCTCAGGCGGCGGCCGTGGCCTCACCGGTGGTCACCGCTGGCGCCCCACCGCCGCCGGAGCGCGGTGGCTGCGTCGCGCCATCCTTGGGCGGACGCGGCGGCCTGCCGGCCATGATGTCGTCGATCTGTTCGCTGTCAATCGTCTCCCACTCGAGCAAAGCCCGCGCCATCGCGTGCATCTTGTCCTTGTGATCCTCGATCAACTGACGCGCGACCGAATACTGCTGGTCGATGATCCTGCGGATCTCGCGGTCGACCTTCTGCATGGTCTGCTCGGAGACGTTGACCTGCTTCGTGACCGAGCGGCCAAGGAAGACCTCGCCCTCGTTCTCGGCGTAGACCATGGGGCCGAGCTCATCGGTCATGCCATAGCGGGTGACCATGTCGCGCGCGATCTGGGTCGCGCGCTCGAAGTCGTTGCTCGCGCCGGTGGTCATCTGGTTCATGAACACCTCCTCGGCGATACGTCCGCCGAAGAGCACCGAGATCGTCGACAGCATGCGATCCTTGTCCATGCTGTAACGGTCGCCCTCGGGCAGCTGCATCGTCACGCCCAGGGCCCGTCCGCGCGGGATCACCGTGACCTTGTGAACCGGGTCGGTCTTGGGCATCAGGCGCGCGACCAGGGCGTGGCCCGCCTCGTGGTAAGCCGTGTTGCGGCGCTCCTCCTCGGGCATGACCATGGACTTGCGCTCCGGGCCCATCATGATCTTGTCCTTGGCCTTCTCGAAGTCGACCATCTCGACGACTCGGCCGTTGCGGCGGGCCGCGAACAGCGCCGCCTCGTTGACCAGATTGGCGAGGTCGGCTCCAGAGAAGCCAGGCGTGCCGCGCGCCAGGATGTCGGCACGGATGTCCTGCCCCACCGGCACCTTGCGCATGTGCACGTTGAGGATCTGCTCGCGCCCGCGCACGTCGGGCAGCGTCACGTAGACCTGACGGTCAAAGCGGCCTGGACGCAGCAGGGCCGGATCAAGGATGTCGGGCCGGTTGGTTGCGGCCATGACGATGACGCCGAGGTTCGTCTCGAAACCGTCCATCTCGACCAGCATCTGGTTCAGCGTCTGCTCACGCTCGTCATTGCCGCCGCCCAGGCCGGCCCCACGATGGCGACCGACCGCGTCGATCTCGTCGATGAAGATGATGCAAGGCGCGCTCTTCTTTGCCTGCTCGAACATGTCGCGCACGCGCGCCGCGCCCACGCCGACGAACATCTCGACGAAGTCAGAGCCCGAGATGCTGAAGAAAGGCACCTTGGCCTCACCGGCAATGGCCTTGGCCAGCAGCGTCTTGCCGGTGCCCGGCGGGCCGACCAGCAGCACGCCGCGCGGGATGCGCCCGCCCAGCTTCTGGAACTTCTGCGGGTCCTTGAGGAAGTCGACCAGTTCCTTGACTTCCTCCTTGGCCTCGTCGCAGCCAGCGACGTCGGCGAAGGTTGTCGAGTTGTTGGCCTCGTCCAGCATGCGCGCCTTGCTCTTGCCGAAGCTGAAGGCGCCGCCCTTGCCGCCCCCCTGCATCTGGCGCATGAAGTAGATCCACACGCCGATGAGCAGCAACATCGGGCCCCAGCTGACGAGGATGCTCATCAGCAGCGAGGGCTCCTCGCGCGGCTTGACGTCGAAGCGCACGCCGCTGCTGATCAGGTCGCCGACGAGGCCGCGGTCGAGGTAGGTGGCCGTCGAGCGCAGGCGCTTGTCGTCCACCGTCACCGCGAGGATCTCGGTGCCGCCGCCCGGGTTCTCCTGCAGCGTCACGGACTTGATACGCTTGGAGCGCACCTCTTCCAGAAAGTCGGAATATCCGATCTGGTTGCCCTGAATTCCACCACGGTCGAACTGCTTGAAGACGGTGAACAGCACGAGGGCGATCACCATCCACACAGCCACCTTGGAGAACCACTGATTGTTCACCGCAGCTCCTCGCAGACTGCCAGCCGGCCTGACGGAACACAGACCCTTGCCAACATGACGCTATCTGGGGACGAGTGTAGTCCACGCAAGGCCCCGGCGCCCTCTTAAAAGGGGGCGACCGCACCCCGGATGTGGGGGTTCAATTTGACCGTGGCCCGATGCCCACGAGGAAGGTCTCCGCCGAGCGGTCGCGCGAGGCCTTGGGCTTGATCGGCTTGACCGTGCGGAAGCTGCGCTTGAACAGCTCGACGAGCTGGCTATAGCCGCTGCCGTGGAAGACCTTGCACACCAGAGCCCCCTGAGGCCGGCGCAGGTGGCGCAGCGAGAAGTCCACCGCCAGTTCCACCAGGTCGGCCATGCGCGCCGCGTCAGACGCCGGGATGCCCGAGAGGTTGGGCGCCATGTCGGAGACGATCACGTCGACCTCGCGGCCGGCGAGCAGGGCCTCGAGCTGGGCGACCACGGCCTCCTCGCGAAAGTCGCCCTGCAGGAAGCTTACGCCCTCGATCGGCTCGAACTCGAGCAGGTCGAGCGCGATGATCGTCCCGTCGAGCGCACCTGCCGCCGCCCCCGCAGGTGCAAAGCGGCGCCGCAGGTACTGGCTCCACGCACCTGGCGCGGCGCCGAGGTCCACCACCACCTGCCCAGGACGGATCAGACCGAGGCTGCGGTCGATCTCCTCGAGCTTGTAGGCCGCGCGCGCGCGGTAGCCGTCCTGCTGCGCCCGGCGCACATAGGGGTCGGTCAGGTGGTCGTGCAGCCAGGCGCGGTTGACGCGCTTGTTCCTCGTCTTCATGGGGGCGGGATAATACGGGCATGACTGCCCTGACGCTGACTCCCACCGAGCGCCGCGCCCTGCGCGCCGACGCGCACCATCTCGATCCTGTGGTTCTGGTGGGGGGTGACGGCTTGACCGATGCCGTCGTCAGGGAGGCCGATGCCGCCCTGAACGCCCACGGCCTGATCAAGGTGCGCGTCTTCGCCGACGAGCGCCCGGTGCGGGAGGAGATGCTGGGCACGCTGACCGATCGCCTGTCCGCCGCGGCAGTGCAGCACATCGGCAAGCTGCTCGTGCTGTGGCGCCCGGTGCCTGAGCGCGAGAAGACCGAGCAGGAAGCCCGTAACCCGGGCCCCCGGGTGGTGAAGGTGCTCAGCTTCTCGAAGAGCGGCAATCACCGCGCGACCGTGCGCAAGGTGCGCGTGCTCGGCAACGAGCGCATCACCGCAGCGGGGACGGTCAAGCGCAAGCAGCAAAGACAGGTCAGCCCGAAGAAGAAGGCGGCTGGCTGAGCAGCGCGACGCTGCGCCACGCGAGCACGGCCACCAGCACGGTCTTCAGGCCGTAAAACGCCGCACTCGCAGCGTGCAACTGCGCGAACGTGAGGCGGCCCGACCCACTGCGCGCCTCAGCCATCCAGGGCTGGATGCCATGGTAGCCAGCCACGGTGCAGAACAACGCGCCGAGCGCAAGCCCGAGCTCAAGGCTGAAGGCACCACCCACCTGCCCCAGGTTGGCGCGCCGGCGCGCGTGAACTCGCAACACCAAGGCCGTCGCGATACCCAGCAAGAGACTGGCCTGTGCTTCCCGGGCCAGCACACGAGCGACCACCCGCCCCGCGTCGGCCACGGGCAGCGCCGCAAAGGCCGCTGGCGTCGCGATCGCTGCCACGGCGACCAGCACGCCGAACCACGCAGCCGCGAGCAGCGCGCACCAGCGCAGCGGCTCGCGCATCAGACGTAGCGCACGCCGACGATCTCGTAGGTCTTGATCCCGCCTGGGGCACGGACCTCCGCCACGTCGCCCTCACTCTTCCCGATCAGGGCTCGCGCGATCGGGCTCGAGATCGAGATCAGGCCCAGCTTCAGGTCGGCCTCGTCGTCGCCGACGATCTGGTAGGCGACGCGCTGGCCGCTCGACTCCTCCTCGAGGTCCACCGTCGCGCCGAAGACGACACGCCCGTCGGCGTTCAGCGTCGACGGGTCGATGACCTGTGCCGCTGCCAACTTGCCCTCGATCTCGAGGATGCGGCCCTCGATGAAGCCCTGCTTGTCCTTGGCCGCGTCGTACTCGGCGTTCTCGGACAGGTCGCCCTGGGCGCGCGCTTCCGCAATGGCCTGGATCACGGCATGACGCTCCACCGTCTTCAGCCGGTGCAATTCTTCCTTCAGCTTGTCGGCGCCGCGCCGGGTCAGCGGGATGGTGGCCATGGTGGGAGATCCTCGGGTGGAAGCAAACCGCCGCAGGGCGCATGGGCGCGCGCTGCGGCGGTGGTCAAGGGCTGAGAGTGTATTGCAGGCCCATGAGGGCGGCAATGCGCGGGCCGAGTGCCCCCCCGCAGACGGCCGCCGCCGTCCCCGCAAGCCGGACCGTCAGTGCAAGCGCGCGTGCAGCTCCTGGACCGAATGCACGCTCAGGTCGCTGCCGTGCTTCAGGGCCTCGGTGGCGGCTTCGCAGCCGGCCATCGTCGTGTAGTAGGTCACGCGGTTGGCCAGCGCCGCGGTGCGGATGTGGCGCGAATCGGCGATTGCCGAACGCGTTTCGTCGACCGTGGTGAAGACCAGCTGGATCTCGCCGGCCTTGACCATGTCGCCGATGTGCGGGCGCCCGTCCTTGACCTTGTTGACGGCGCGCACCGGCAGGCCGGCGGCGGAAATCGCCGCCGCCGTGCCGCGCGTGGCCACGAGTTGGAACCCGAGACCGTGCAGGTCGCGCGCCACGGCCACGGCGCGGGCCTTGTCCGCGCCCTTGACCGTCAGCACCACGGTGCCCTTGGCCGGCAGGCGCGAGCCGGCGCCGAGCTGGCTCTTCAGCATGGCCTCGCCGAAGCTCACCCCCACGCCCATCACCTCACCGGTCGAGCGCATCTCGGGGCCGAGCACGGGGTCCACACCAGGAAACTTGTTGAAGGGAAAGACGGCTTCCTTGACGCTGAAATACGGCGGAATGACCTCACCCTGTTGACCGCAGCCGAGCACGCCGGGCTGGTCGACGAGCTTGCGCCCGGCCATGCAGCGCGCGGCGATCTTGGCCAGCGCCTGGCCCGTCGCCTTGCTGACGAAGGGCACGGTGCGCGAGGCGCGCGGGTTGACCTCGAGCACGTAGACGACGGCGGCGTCACCTTCGCCCTGGATGGCGAACTGCACGTTCATCAGGCCGACGACCTTCAGCGCCTGCGCCATCAGCGTGGCCTGGCGGCGCATCTCGTCCTGCAGCGCCGCGCTCAACGTGTAGGGCGGCAGCGAGCAGGCCGAGTCGCCGCTGTGGATACCGGCGGCTTCCACGTGCTCCATGATGCCGCCGATCATCACGCGTTCGCCGTCGCCGATGCAGTCGACGTCGACCTCGATCGCGTCGTCGAGGAAGCGGTCCAGCAGCACCGGCGACTTCTCGCTCACCCGCACCGCCTCGCGCATGTAGCGCTCGAGGTCCTTGTCGCCGTGCACGATCTCCATCGCCCGGCCGCCGAGTACGTAGCTCGGGCGCACCACGAGCGGGTAGCCGATCTCGCGCGCGAGCTGCAGCGCCTGCTCCTCGGTGCGCGCGGTGCGGTTGGGCGGCTGGCGCAGGCCCAGGGTGTTGAGCAGTTGCTGGAAGCGCTCGCGGTCCTCGGCGATGTCGATGCTGTCGGGGCTGGTGCCGATGATGGGCACGCCGGCGCGCTCCAGGTCGAGCGCGAGCTTCAGCGGCGTCTGGCCGCCGTACTGCACGATCACGCCCTCGGGCTTCTCCACCGCGACGATCTCGAGCACGTCCTCCAGCGTCACCGGCTCGAAGTACAGCCGGTCGCTGGTGTCGTAGTCGGTCGACACCGTCTCCGGGTTGCAGTTGACCATGATGGTCTCGAACCCGTCCTCGCGCATGGCCAGCGCCGCGTGCACGCAGCAGTAGTCGAACTCGATGCCCTGGCCGATGCGGTTCGGCCCACCGCCCAGCACCATGATCTTGCGCCGCGCCGAGGGCTCGGCCTCGCACTCCTCCTCGTAGGTGGAGTACATGTAGGCGGTGCGTGTCTCGAACTCGGCCGCGCAGGTGTCCACGCGCTTGTAGACCGGCCGCACGCCCAGCGCGTGGCGCCGCGCGCGCACCGCGTGCTGGTGCGTGCCCGTGAGAGCGCCCAGGCGCCGGTCGGAAAAACCCATGCGCTTGAGGTAGCGCAGCTCGGCGGCGTCCAGGTTCTCGAGGGCGCGCGCGCGCACCTGCGCCTCGGTGGCGACGATGTGCTCGATCTGGGCCAGGAACCAGGGGTCGATGGCGGTCTCGGCGTACACCTCGTCCAGCGTCATGCCCACGCGGAAGGCGTCGCCGACAAAGAGGATGCGCTCGGGCCCGGGCTCGCCGATCTCCTCGACGATCTCCTCGCGGTCGGTGCTGCGCTCGGACAGGCCGTCGATGCCGGTCTCCAGGCCGCGCAGCGCCTTCTGGAAGCTCTCCTGGAAGGTGCGGCCGATAGCCATCACCTCGCCCACCGACTTCATCTGCGTGGTCAGGTGCGGGTCGGCGGCGGGGAACTTCTCGAACGCGAAACGCGGGATCTTCGTCACCACGTAGTCGATGCTCGGCTCGAAGCTCGCCGGCGTGGCGCCGCCGGTGATGTCGTTCTTCAGCTCGTCGAGCGTGTAGCCCACAGCCAGCTTGGCCGCCACCTTGGCGATCGGGAAGCCGGTGGCCTTGGACGCCAGCGCCGATGAACGCGAGACGCGCGGGTTCATCTCGATCACGATCATGCGCCCGTTGGCCGGGTTGATCGAGAACTGCACGTTCGAGCCGCCGGTGTCGACGCCGATCTCGCGCAGGATCGCGATCGACGCGTTGCGCAGGATCTGGTACTCCTTGTCCGTCAGCGTCTGCGCCGGCGCCACCGTGATCGAGTCGCCCGTGTGGATGCCCATCGGGTCGAGGTTCTCGATCGAGCAGACGATGATGCAGTTGTCCGCGCGGTCGCGGACGACTTCCATCTCGAACTCCTTCCAGCCGATCAGGCTCTCCTCGATCAGCAGCTCGTTCGTCGGCGACAGGTCCAGGCCGCGCTTGCAGATCTCCTCGAACTCCTCGGGGTTGTAGGCGATGCCGCCGCCGGTGCCGCCCAGCGTGAAGCTCGGGCGGATCACCATCGGGAAGCCCGCGCCGCCGATCTCGGCCTGGATGCGCCGCTGCACGGCCCAGGCTTCTTCCATCGAGTGGGCGATGCCGCTCTTGGCGGAATCGAGCCCGATGGAGGTCATGGCCTCCTTGAACTTCAGTCGATCCTCGGCCTTCTCGATCGCGCGCTCGTTTGCGCCGATCATCTCGACGCCGTACTTCGCCAGCACGCCGTGGCGGTGCAGGTCGAGCGCGGTGTTCAGCGCCGTCTGGCCGCCCATCGTCGGCAGCACGGCGTCGGGGCGTTCCTTCGCGATGATCTGCTCGACAACCTGCCAGGTGATGGGCTCGATGTAGGTCGTGTCCGCCATTCCCGGGTCGGTCATGATGGTGGCGGGGTTGCTGTTGACCAGGATGACGCGGTAGCCCTCCTCGCGCAGCGCCTTGCAGGCCTGGGCGCCGGAGTAGTCGAACTCGCAGGCCTGGCCGATGACGATCGGGCCAGCCCCGATGATCAGGATGCTCTTCAGGTCGGTGCGCTTAGGCATGGGACTGCTGCGCCATCAGCGCGGTGAAGCGGTCGAACAGGTAGGCGATGTCGTGCGGGCCGGGCGAAGCCTCCGGGTGGCCCTGGAAGCAGAAGGCCGGCCGGTCGGTGCGGGACAAGCCCTGCAGCGTGCCGTCGAACAGGCTGCGGTGGGTGGCGCGCAGGCTCGGCGGAAGCGTCGCCTCGTCCACGGCAAAGCCGTGGTTCTGGCTCGTGATGCTGACGCGGCCGCTGTCCAGGTCCTTGACCGGGTGGTTCGCGCCGTGGTGGCCGAACTTCATCTTGAAGGTGCGCGCGCCCGAGGCCAGCGCCATGATCTGGTGGCCCAGGCAGATGCCGAAGGTCGGCAGGCCGGCGTCTATGAGCGTCCGGGCCGCCGCAATGGCGTAGTCGCAGGGCTCGGGGTCGCCCGGGCCGTTGCTGAGGAACACGCCGTCGGGCCGCAGGGCCAGCACCTGCGCCGCCGGCGTGCGCGCCGGCACCACGGTGATGCGGCAGCCGCGGCTGGCCAGCATGCGCAGGATGTTGTGCTTGACGCCGAAGTCGTAGGCGACGACGTGGTGGCGCGGCGCGCGCTGGACGCCGTAGCCCACACCCAGGGACCACTCGGTCTGGTCCCATTCGAACGGAGCGTCCACCGACACCAACTGGGCCAGGTCCTGCCCGGCCATCGACGGCGCGGCGCGCGCGCGCTCGACCGCCTGCGCCAAGTCGATGTCGGTGACCTGGTGCCCGGGCGCGAAGGAAGCGATGCAGCCGTTCTGCGCACCGGTGGTGCGCAGGCGGCGGGTCAGGCGCCGCGTGTCGATGTCGGCGATCGCCACCGTGCCTTCGCGCTGCAGGTACTGCGACAGCGTCAGCGTCTGGCGGAAGTTGGAGGCGCGCAGCGGCAGGTCACGGATCACGAGACCCGCGGCGTGGACGCGCGGCGCCTCCACGTCTTCGGCGTTGACGCCGTAGTTCCCGATGTGGGGGTAGGTCAGCGTGACGATCTGGCGGCAGTAGCTCGGATCCGTCAGGATCTCCTGATAGCCGGTAAGCGCGGTGTTGAACACCACCTCACCGACCGTCGAGCCGGCAGCACCGATCGACATGCCCCGGAAAACAGTGCCGTCTGCAAGCGCAAGGACGGCGGGAGGCAGGACGGGCAGCAAGAAAAGCTCCGGTTCGCGCACTCCCTGCGGCGGCCTGCCCGAGGGACAGACCCCACGTCGGGGGGAAACCGGAAGACGAGTTTCGCGGGGAGGCGGCGGGTTTTGGGTAAACCGCGGGATTGTATCCGGGCGCCGGCGCTCGCCCGGGCAGTCCTCGGCCCGGTCTCGGGCGTCCTCGCGTGGCCCAGCGCCTTTCGGACCCGGGAAAGCCCGAATGCGGACACGGTCTTCCAGAAAGGAAAAGGGAACCAAAATCCAGCTTGAAATCCAATCAGACAATGGAAACTTCGCGGCGACGGCCCAGGCCGTCTCGCACTGCCTGCAACACCGAGAGGAGCCACGATGAACGACCAGCTGACGTCCTACCCCGGCACGGGGATCACCCTGCCCGCCGCGCAACGCAACGCGGTGCTCCGCAACACCTACGGCCTGCTGGCCCTGTCCATGGTGCCCACGGTGATGGGCGCCTGGGTGGGCGTGTCCACAGGCATCAGCGCGATGATGGGGCCCGGCCTGTCCCTGATCGTCTTCCTCGCCGGGGCCTTCGGCTTCATGTATGCGATCGAGAAGACCAAGCACTCCGGCACTGGCGTGCTGGTGCTGCTGGCATTCACCTTCTTCATGGGGCTGATGCTGGCCCGCCTCGTCGGCAGCATCCTGGGGCTTCGCAACGGCGCCTCGCTCGTGATGACGGCCTTTGGCGGCACTGCAGCCATCTTCGTCGCGATGGCCATGCTGGCCGGCGTCGTCAAGCGTGAGCTGTCGGGTCTCGGCAAGATGCTGACGGTCGGCGCGCTGGTCGTCTTCGTCGCCATGCTCGCCAACTTCTTCCTGCAGTCGTCGGCGCTGATGCTGGCGCTGCTGGTGCTGTGCCTGGGCATCTTCTCCGCCTTCATCCTGGTGGACCTGAAGCGCGTGATCGACGGCGGCGAGACGAACTACATCTCGGCCACGCTTGCGGTCTACATGGACGTGTTCAACGTCTTCCAGAGCCTTCTGGCGCTGCTGGGCATCTTCGGCGGCGAGCGCGAGTAAGCCCTTCCCTGCTGTAAAGGATGGCCGGCCTTGCGCCGGCCGTCTGCTTTCTGGCCCGGGATCGCGCCGGGTTCAGGCGTCGCGGTCGAAGACGGCGATGCTCTCGGTGTGGGCGGTGTGCGGGAACATGTTGACCACACCGGCCGCCGCGCAGCGGTAACCCGCCTGGTGCACCAGGAGGCCGGCATCCCGGGCCAGCGTAGCCGGGTTGCAGCTGACATAGACGATGCGCCGAGGCGGATGCCAGGCCTGGCGGTCGTCGGACAGGCCAGCCTGGACCGCGTCTGCCAGCGCCTTGGCCAGCGCGAAGGCGCCTTCCCGGGGCGGATCGACGAGCCAGCGATCAGCGCGCCCCTGCGCCTGCAGCCCCGCCGAATCGATCTCGAACAGATTGCGCGCCTCGAAGCTGCTGCGGTCGGCGAGGCCGTTGAGCTGCGCATTGGCGCGCGCCCGCTCCACCAGGGCCTGGCTGCCCTCGAGGCCATGCACCTCAGCCCCCAGACGGGCGATCGGCAGCGTGAAGTTGCCCAGCCCACAGAACCAGTCGATCACGCGCTCGCCGGACTGCGGCTGCAGCAGCCGCAGGGCCCGCGACACCAGCGCACGGTTGATGTCGGGATTGACCTGGGTGAAGTCGGTGGGACGGAACGGCATGCGCACCCCGAACTCCGGCAGGCCATAGTCCAGGGGCTGCGCGGCCGCCTGCGCATCGTCGAGCGGATGGGCGCTGTCCGGGCCCCCAGGCTGTAGCCACCACTGCACACCGTGGCAAACGCCGAATGCGCGCAAAGCCTCTAGATCCGCCTGCGGCAGCGGCTCCAGGTGGCGCAGGACCAGCACGGTGACCTCGTCACCCGCCGCGAGTTCGATCTGCGGCAGGCGGTCACGCTGGGCCATCGATGCGACCAGGGTACGCAGCAACGGCAGCAAGGCGCTTATCCGCTCCGGCAGCACCGGGCAGGTCTTCATGTCGGCCACGTAGCGGGACTGGCGCTCGTGGAAGCCCACCAGCACCTCGCCCTTCTTCACGACGTGGCGCACCGACAGGCGGGCCCGGTGCCGGTAGCCCCAGGCGGCCCCCTGCAGCGGCCGCAGCACGCGTGCCGGCCGGACCTTGGCCAGATGCCAGAGGTTGTCCTCCAGCACCCGCTGCTTCACGGCCACCTGTGCGGCCGCGTCCAGGTGCTGCATCTTGCACCCCCCGCAGGCGCCGGCGTGCAGGCCGAAGTGCGGGCAGGCCGGGCGCACGCGCTGCGGGCTCTCGCGCAGCACGGCCACAGCCTCGGCCTGTTCCCACTGGTTCTTGCGCCGCGTCACGCGCACGGCCACGCGCTCGCCCGGCAGTGCGCCGTCGATGAACACGACCTTGCCATCGTTGCGCCGGGCCACGCCCCGGCCGTCGAGGTCGAGCGAGGCGACCTCGAGCACATCATCCTGTGTCGTCATCGGACCGGATTATCCAGGCGTGAAAAAGCCGCCCGAGGGCGGCTTGTCAAGCCGACAGCGCCAGCGGCCGTGAGGACCGCGGCGCTGCGGCCGATGCTCACTCCTTGGGCGGCTCGAAGTAGTCGGAGATCACCTTCCAGCGCCCGTCAGTGATCTGCGAGAGGCGGTGGGCATTGCTGCCCAGACGCTTCTGCGGCCCGAAGGTGGCCGGCGCGCTGCCGAACATGTCCGCCGGGACGGACATCGTGTCCATGGCGGCGATGAAGGAATCCGTGGTCAGGTTCTGACCGGCCTTCTGCACCCCGCGTGCGAAGTTCTCGATCGCGATGTAGCCATAGGCCGAGAACACGCTCGGATCCGAGTTGAACCGCCCCTTGTACTTGTTGGCCCAGGCGCGCAGCTGCGGATTCGCTTCGTCGAGGTAGGGGTTCTGCACCGTCATCGTCGCGAGCATGCCGTTCATCGCCGGCCCGCCCAGCTTGTGGATCAGGTCGGTGTAGGCGGCGCTGGTGCCGAAGAAGATCGGGCTGAAACCCGTCTTGCGGCTCTCGGCGATGGTGCCGATGGTCTCGCGGATGATGGTGCCCAGCACGACCATCTCACAGGCGTCGGCCTTCATGCGCGCCACTTGCGAGGAGAAGTCGGTCGCGCCGCGCTTGTAGGACGTCTTCTCGGCGAACTGCATGTTCATCGTCTTGAGCGCCGCCTCGCCGCCACGCAGCACCTCCAGGCCGAACTCGTCGTCCTGGTAGATGATGCAGACCTTCTTGACGTTGCGCTCGCGCACGAGCTTGGGCAGCGCCGCGCGCACCTGGTCATAGTAGGTGGCGGCAAAGGCGTATTTCAGCCGGTTGAAGGGCTCGTACATCTCGCGAGCCGCCGTGACCGGGAAGAAGTTGATGACGTTCTTCTCGAACTGGATCGGCATGGCGGCATTGTTCTGCGCGGTGCCGATGTGGCCGACCATGGCGAAGATGCGGTCCTGGTTGACCAGCTTCTGCGCTGCCAGGGCGGCCTTACGCGGGTCGTAGGCCGAATCCTCGAAGATCACTCGGAACTTGCGGCCGTTGATGCCGCCCTTTTCGTTGATCTCGTCGACGGCCATCGTCATGCCGTTGCGAAGGTCGCGACCATAGCCAGCCAGCGGGCCGGACAGGTCCTGGATCGAACCGATCACGATCTCGTTGGCGCTGACGCCTTGCGTCGCCTGTGCCGACACGGTGGCCGCGGTCAAGGCCATCACGGCAGCCGCCACCAGCTTCTTCGGGTTGAACATCTCGTCTCGCTCCTGAGCATGCGGCCGCGCGGGATCGCCCGACCATCGCGGAGCGCATGGTAGCGCCGGGGAAAAGACCCCGACCCTCTCGGAAACGCGAAGAAGCCGGGGTTCGGCGCCGCTTTCAGCGTGCCGGCAGCAGCTTGGCCGGGTCGACCGGCCGGCCCTGGCGCCGGATCTCGAAGTGCAGCTTGACGCGCTCGGCGTCGGATGCGCCCATCTCGGCGATCTTCTGGCCGCGACGTACCGCTTGGTCCTCCTTGACCAGCAGCGCCTGATTGTGCGCGTAGGCGGTCAGGAAGGTGTTGTTGTGCTTGACGATGACCAGGTTGCCGTAGCCCCGCAGGCCGGAACCGGCGTACACGACCCGGCCATCGGCGGCCGCCAGGACCGGATCGCCCGCCCGGCCGGCGATCGACACACCCTTGACGCCGCGGGCCTCGTCGAAACCCGCCACGACCGAGCCCGACGCCGGCCAGGCCCAGTCGACGGCCTCGTCACCTACACGTGCCGGTGGGGCTTCGGCGACCCCGGTTCCCGCTGGAGCCGGCGCCGATGCCGCGGCTGCCGGGCGCCCATCTGGCGCCGAGACGGGGCCAGGCGCCGCAGTGACGAGTGCAGACGCAGGGACGGGATCGGGCCTCGGCACGGGAGATAAGGCACCGGCGCGTGCGACCGTGCCGCCCCCCTCCTGCTCGGGAGGCAGCACCCGCAGCACCTGGCCGACCTCGATCAGGTTGGGGTTTTCGATGGCATTCCAGCGTGCCACATCGCGCCAGTTCTGTCCGTGGTCCAGACCCACGCGGATCAGGGTATCGCCAGGCTTGACCGTGTAGTACCCCGGCTTGCCCGCGTTCTCGGCCCCGGCGGCCGCCCTGAGGGCGGTCGATCCGGACGAGGTGGCCGAGCCCGAAGCCGCCGCCGGCGCTGGCGCCTGCGACCGCGCCCCGGTGGCGCCGCTGCCGATGGCCACGGGTGGTGACACGGCCGGCGTGCCCCGAGCCTCCACAGGGGCCCGCACCGGGGCCGAGCCGCAAGCCGACAGCAGCCAGGCCAGCCCGGCCGCCAACAGACCCGCGGAAAGGCGCAGCCTGCTCCCGCTCACGAGCGCCCCCAGGGCCCGGCGGCGCCCAGCCCGCCACCCGTGGCGATCGACAAACCCGGGGAAGACCCGGCGTTTTCTCGAGAAACGCCTGATTCCAGGGGAACGAAATTCACCCCACCGTGCATGCTGCGCCGCAGACCCTGCTCCTCACGGTCCACCACGACCAAGACCTGACCGCCGTGCGCGGCGCTGTGCATCGGCGCTACGAGCCGACCGCCCAACGCCAACTGCTCCAGCCAGACGGGCGGGATGTCGTCCCCGCCCGCGGCGGCGATCACGGTGTCGTAGGGGGCGAGGGGCGCATGCCCGACACGACCGTCACCATAAACGAGACGCAGGTCCCGCACGCCGGTCGCGTCCAGGTGCTTGCGCGCCTTGCGGTGCAGGGCCTCCACGCGCTCGATCGAGACGACACGGCGGGCCAGCCGGGCCAGCACCGCAGCCTGGTAACCGCAGCCGGTGCCCACCTCGAGTACCCGCCCCAAGGGGTGCGTCGCCGCAGCACCGGTCCGCTCGCACAGCAGCTGCAGCATGCGCGCCACGACGACAGGCTTGGAGATCGTCTGCCCGTACCCGATGGGCAGGCTGGTGTCCTCGTAGGCCTGGGGAGCGAGCGCGGTGTCGACGAAGAGGTGGCGCGGCACCTCGGCCATCGCCGCCAGCACCGCCTCGTGCGTCACGCCCAGCGCACGCAGGCGCTGGACCATACGCAGGCGAACCGCCTGCGAGTCCAGCCCGACGCCCGTGGGGAGTTGGCGCTGATCGGCCTCGAGCGCGGCTTCGCGCACAGGGCGCTGCGGCCGCAGCACCTCGTGTGCAGGCGGGCGCAGGGCAGAACCACTGCCCGGGTCGAGCCGGGCAGGGAAACCCGCCGTCCGCACCGGGCGGCCCGTCATCCCCGGCCCTGCCCCAGGGTGGACGCCCAGCCAGGCAGGCCGTCGCGGTCGGTCAGGTCGCTCTGCAAAGGGGTGATCGATACCCGGCCCGCAGCTGTCGCATGGAAATCCGTGCCCTCGCCGGCCTCGCGCGCGTCGCCCGCCGGCCCGATCCAGTACATGGTCTCACCACGGGGGCTCTGCTGGCGGATGACCGGTTCGCTGGCGTGGCGACGCCCGAGCCGGGTCAGCACCCGCGGCAGCGTCGCCGCGTCGGCCCGGTTCGGGATGTTGACGTTGAGCAGCCAGAGGCGCGGCCGTGCGGCCTGCAGCACGCTATCGACGATGGCGCGGGCCGCGGCCGCGGCCGCCTCGAGCTGGCCCCAACCCTTGTCGACCTGCGAGAACGCGATTGCCGGCACGCCGAAGAGATACCCCTCCATCGCCGCGGCCACGGTGCCGGAGTAGATGGTGTCGTCGCCCATGTTCGCGCCGTTGTTGATGCCAGACAGCACCAGGTCGGGCCGCTGGGGCAGCAGCCCGGTCAAGGCGATGTGGACACAGTCGGACGGGGTGCCTGTGACGACCCGGAAGCGCGGCAGGTCGGGGGCGGGCGAGGCTTCGAACACCGACAGGGGCCGGTGCAGCGTCAGCGAGTTCGAAGTGCCGCTGGCGTTCTGCTCAGGGGCGATGATGTCGATCTCGCCCAGGTCCCTACAGGCGCGAGCCAGCGCCGCGATGCCAGGGGCCAGATAACCGTCGTCGTTCGCAATCAGGATTCTCATCAATCCATTGTAGGCAGGCCCCGCCCGGCGAGTGTGAACCTTGAGCGCGCGCGCCTCGGGCGACGTCCGTTCACCGAAGATGTCCGGCAGGCGCCCTCGGTCAGGCGCGCAGGAGTGCGGATGACGGACAGGGTGCTGGTTCTCGATGACAGCCGGGCGGCCCGGCAATTCCTCTGTCGCGTGCTGCGACAGGGTCTTCCGGGCGACACGGAGATCGCCGAGGCCGATGGCGTGGGCGTGGCCCGGCGCCTCCTCGGTCTGGACGTCGGCGACGATGGACCTGCAGCGCGCGACGCCGCCGGCTTTGCCCTGGTCGTGCTGGAGCCGGCCACCACCGACGGCGCAGGGGCACACCTGCTGGCGGAACTGGCTTCGATCGCGGTGCGCAAGATCGTGGCCACGGTCCACGGCGACGACGAGCACCTGCGCGCGGCCTTGAGGCTGGGCATCGACGGCTACATGCTCAAGCAGGACCCGCAGGACGTCTGGATAGATGCGCTCAAGCGCCTGGACCACGGCCAGCCCGCCCTGTCACCCGCCGTGGTCCGCCGCCTGATGCAGTGCTTCACCACGCTCGGCCCCGGCACGTCTGCGTCCGACGGGGACGTCGCGCCCCCCCCTCTCATCCCCGCCCCGCCCCACCTGGGTCACCTGACCGCGCGCGAGAGCGAGGTGCTCACCTACCTGAGCAAGGGCTTCACGATCCGGGAGATCTCCGAACTGCTCGGGATCCGCTGGTTCACGGTGAACGACCACATCAAGGCGATCTACCGCAAGCTCGAAGTCTCCAGCCGCGCCGAGGCCGCCGTGCTGGCGGCCAAGCAAGGCCTGGTCTGACGGCCGCCGGCCGACACGCCACCGAAGACCGACACGAAATGACGACGGCCCCTACAAGGGGCCGTCGCATGCGGTCATCTGGGGTGGCTGATGGGACTCGAACCCACGACAACCAGAATCACAATCTCGTCTTTATGCCATTTGCATGCGTTGAACGCGATGCATACACTCTATATAAATCAACATGTTAGGCGCTAATTTCTGGTGAAGCATACAGCCGGCGCGTTGATGGAGATTCGCCAAAATGCTGGGAAGCTGGCTACATGGTGGCTACATGACGAGGTGAGCGATGGCGAGACGCAAGGCAGACGCACCGATTGACCTGGGCAAGGCGCACGAACTGACTGCGGGGCTGATTGAGTCCCTGCGATGCCCGGCCGGGAAGCTGCAAGCCTTCCTGCGCGACACGAAGGCGCCCGGCCTACGGGTGCGGGTGACGACAGCCGGCGCGAAGGCCTATGTCTTCGAATCGAAGGTGAACGGCAAGACGCTGCGCCAGACCATTGGCAACCCCAGCGCCTGGAGCATCGAAGCCGCCCGCATCGAAGCCAACCGCTTGCGGGTGCTAGTGGACCAAAAGACAGACCCCCGCGAGCTTGAACGCCAGCGCGCCGAGGCTTCCGAATTGGCCCGGGCCGAAGCCCAGGCGAAGGCCGAAGCGGCGCAAGCCGCCGCCGCCGCCCAGGCCGAAGCCGACCGACTGGCCGGCATCATTGCCCGCGAGGTGTGGGACGCCTACCTGATTGAGCGCCGGCCGCATTGGGGCGGACTGCACTACATCAGCCACCTTGAGAAGGCGAGCCCAGGCGGGCAACCATCGAAGCAACGCGGCATGTCCGGAAAGCTTACCAAGCCCGGCCCGCTGGCGCCCCTGCTGGCGCTGCGCTTGAAGGACTTGACCGCCCCGACCATCGAGCAATGGGCAGCCCGCGAAGGCAGGGACCGCCCTTCATCGGCGCGGCTGGCGCATCGGCAACTGACCGTGTTCCTGAACTGGTGCGCCGAACAACCGAAGTACGCGCCCCTTGTCCAGGACCGCAACCCGGCGAAGACGAAGAAGACGCGCGAGGCGCTGGGCAAGCAATGCGTCAAGAATGACGTACTGAACTGCGAGCAACTGCCGGCATGGTTCAAGGCCGTGCGCCAGATTCAGAACACGGTGGTGGCCGCCGCGCTGCAATGCATGCTCTTGACCGGAGCCCGGCCCGGCGAAGTGCTGGCGCTGCGCTGGGGTGACGTTGACACCCAATGGAACAGCCTTGCCATCCGGGACAAGGTAGAAGGCAAGCGCGTCATTCCGCTGACTCCGTATGTGGCGCAATTGCTCGCATCGCTGCCGCGCCGCAACCCGTGGGTTTTCAGCAGCACGCGAGCCCTGCGGATGGATGAACACAACCAGCGCCGCCGCGCCCGAAAGGCCGCTGCCCGGGGCACCCAAGCGCCAGAGGGCGATTCATTGGACAAGAGCGTCACCGGGCAGATTGCAAGCCCGAACACGCCCCACTCCCGCGCCTGCGCCGTGGCCGGTATCCCTGGGCTGACCTTGCACGGCCTGCGCCGCAGCTTCGCCAGCTTGACCGAATGGCTCGAGGTGCCCGTCGGCGTCGTCGCGCAGATCCAGGGCCACAAGCCCAGCGCCACCGCCGAGAAGCACTACAAGCGCCGGCCCCTGGACCTGCTACGCGTCCATCACGAGCGGATCGAGCGCTGGATGCTCGAGCAGGCCGGTGTGGTCTTCGACTACGACGCGGCCGTCGAGACCCGGCGCCCTTCGTTGGCCGTGATCGGCAACTGAGAAACAAGTGGTATCTTTTGGAATACCATCATGGAACTTCGCACCTACCTGACCGTGGATGGCCGTGCGCCGTTCGAGGAGTGGCTCTCGGCCTTGCGCGACGTCACCGGCCGCGCCCGCATCCGCGCCTGATTGGCGCGCGTGCAGGCCGGCAACCTGGGCGACTGCAAGCCCTTGCGTGAAGGGGTGCAGGAGTTGCGAATCGACCACGGGCCGGGCTACCGCGTGTACCTGAGCCGCCAGGGCACAGCGCTGGTGCTGCTGCTGTGCGCCAGCGACAAGGCGGAACAGGACCGCGCCATCCGCCAGGCCGTGGAGTATCTCGAAGACTGGAAGCGTAGAGGCCGACCATGACCGCACCCCGCGACAAGAGCTACGAAGACTCCCTGCTGCAATCGCTGCAGGACCCTGCCGAGGCTGCGGCGTACATCGACGCGGTGCTCGAGACGGGCGATCAGGCTGCGCTGCTGCTGGCGCTGCGACAGGTCGCCGGCGCGCACGGCATGACCGAGGTCGCCCGCCGCGCCGAGCTGGGCGAGAAGACGCTGTTCAAGTCGCTGGCCGAGGACGGCAACCCGACGCTCGCCACACTCACGAGCGTGCTCAGCGCCGTTGGGCTGCGCCTGACCGTGACGCCTGCTCACAGCTGAAGCGGCCGCCTCTTATCGAATTGCAAGTCGAACACGGGAGGTTGGATATGGGCTTGCTCGTCGAGGTTGGTGGCCGCGGTGCCTGCCCGGTTAGGGCATTGCCCTGGATTTCTGGCCACGACGGCCCGCGCTGGCACCTTGACGCCGTTGATGTCGCGAGCGCGCTGGGGGTGGCCACGGTCGAGTGGGTGCGGTTTGCGGGCGTTCGAGCATGGCGCGCCGATGGGTCTGTGGTCGAGCCGAGCGACTGGTTGGCTGCGGCTGACCGGCTTCGCCGCATTCGGCCGGACTTCCCGGACTACGACGAGTGGCGACTCCGTGCGACGCTCATGCTTCCTGCTGACGCTTTCGTCTGGTTCGACGAGTGGTCCACTGCCTACCGGGCGTGCCCGTCCGGCCCTGACCACCTGCGAATGCTGCTCGACGAGCCTGAACTCGATCCTGATGAACGTCGGGAATTGCAGGACGACGCCCGGGCCCGTGATCTGATCGCACAGCCCCAACTCGATTCCGGGTTGGCCTCCGCAGTGATGGAAGGTGCGCGCCTGCTGGCGACCCCGTATCGATCGGCGCAGCCATCTCCAGGCGTAGGGCTCGAAGTCAAGGCGGATCTCTCCCCGGACATGTCACAGACACATGGCGCAGCACCGAAAGACCTCCCGGCGGCAACTCCACCGGCAACCGCTCCACCCGCGAACATCGCCCCCAGCGAGCGTGTCGTCAAGCGCAAAGCCCTGGTAGCGGAGCTGCAGCACGAATGGCCGGACATCGAACGCCACCTGCGGGAGGCCAGCCGAAACGGGCTGTCTTCCGCGGCGATCCGGCCCAAGGGATGGGCGGTGGATGCGGCATGCCAGTGGGCTCGCGACACGGGCGTACTGCGCTCGTCACGCGGCTCGACCACGCCGACCCTGGACTCTTTGCCGCGTTGGGGCCACCGAGTCTGACGGCCATTCCCCAAACCTTCGTGTTTTCGTCGTGGAAATGTCGTAGGTTCGTCGTGTTTTTGTCGTGGAGTGTCGGCGTGCGAACACTCCGTCGTCATGTTCAACCGACCCGAGGGTCTCGACATGACGAACGCCACCTTTCAACCGGACGCCGACGGCCAGACGCCGGTGCACCCTGAGCCCCACCCGGTTCGCGCCTTGCTCGTCCCGCTGGCGCGGGAGACGCGGGCTGCGCTCACCACCGCTGAGGCGGCTGCTCACCTCAACCGCGCGCCCCAGACCTTGCGGCTGTGGGCGTGTCGCGAGGACGGGCCGTTGCGGCCACTGCGAGTCCACGGGCGCCTGGCGTGGCCGGTGGCTGAACTGCGTCGCATCCTGGGGGCCTGATCATGGATGCGCAGGACCGTGTTGCCGACACTGAATCGGCCGCCGACGCGCCGATGCCCGCGCGCCCGATCGCACTCCCGCCGCAGTGGGAGAACATTCCCCAGGCCCTTCGAGACCTTCCGGCGTGGGTGGTTTGGCGCTACGAGCTCCGCGGAACGCGCTGGACCAAGCCCCCCTGCCGTGCAAAGGGCGGCGGATTCGCCCGCACCGACGATCCCGCTACCTGGGCCGACTTCGCGACTGCGCGTGCCGCCATGGCGCATGGCGCCGACGGCATCGGCATCGTGATCACGCAGGACCTGGTCGGCGTCGACCTTGATCACGTGGTCGAGGCGGATACCGGTCAGTTCGAGCAGTGGGCATCGGAGATCGTTGATCGATTCCGCGGCTGTCATGTCGAGCGCAGCCCGGGCGGTGACGGGCTGCGCATCTTCTGCCGCGGAACCGTGCGCCACAGCGGAAAGGCCGGACCCGACAACCGGCTGGAGGTCTATGGCAGCAATTCCCCGCGCTACCTGACCGTCACCGGGCATCGCATCGCCGACGGCGATGTGATCGACACGCAGGCCGCACTCGACTGGTTGCACGACACCTACTTCGCTGCCCGCAATGCCGGTCCGACCGCTGCCGACCGGGCGCAGGACCGTGCGCCAGACGGATCCCAACCCAGCGACGAGGAGGTGCTGCGGCGCGTGCGCGGTGCCGCGAACGGGCCGAAGTTCATGCGGCTGTGGGCGGGCGACAGCGGCACGGATCCCAGTGCGGCCGACGCGTCGCTCCTGGCCATCCTGGCGTTCTGGACCCGGGACCGGGCGCAGCTCGATCGCCTGTTCAGGCGATCGGGCTTGATGCGTGCGAAGTGGGACGAGAAGCGCGGTGCCAACACCTACGGCGAGCGCACCATCGACGCCGTGCTCGCAATGGGCGGGGCGACGTACGAGGCAAGCGACACGGCAGCGGCAGGCGCACAAGCCGCCTCGCCCCAGGGCCCGCAGCCGCTGCCGCCGGAATTGCCGCCGGTGCTGGCGTTTCCGCTGGATGCGCTTCCCGACGCATTTCGACCCTGGGTGAGCGATGTGGCCGAGCGCATGCAATGTCCCGCGGAGTTCGTCGCGGTGCCCATGCTGGTGGCGGCGGCTTCGCTCGTGGCGCGACATGTGGCGATCAGGCCGCAGGCCCAGACCGACTGGACCGAGCGCGGCAACCTCTGGGCCATGCTGGTCGGCCGCCCAGGCTTGATGAAGTCCCCCGCCCTGAACGCGGCCCTGGCGCCGATGCTCAGGTTGGAGGCGACCGCTGCGGAGGCGTACAAGAAGTTGATGAAGGACCAGGAAATCGTCTCCAAGGTCACCAAGCTGAAGGGCGATCGCGACATGAAGAGCGCTCGCGCCGCCTTGAGTAAGGACCCCGACGCGAACCTCACCGAGTTCTTCGACAAGGACGACGCGGCGCCTCCTGTCCCCGCACGCGTGCGCTACATGGTCAACGACGCGACCTACGAATCACTCGGCCAAGTGCTCGAGGAGAACCCGGACGGCGTGCTCAGTGTCCGCGACGAGCTGCGTTCGCTGCTGCTGCACCTCAGCTCCGAGGAGCAGGCTACCGCGCGAGGCTTCTATCTGCAGGCCTGGTCCGGCGGGCACTATGTGTTCGACCGCGTCATACGCGGCAGCATCGCCATCGAGGACATTCGTCTGTCGATGGTCGGCAGCATCCAGCCAGGGCCGCTGGGTGATCTCATCCAGCGGGCGCGGCGTGGCGTGGCCGATGATGGCATGCTCGAGCGCTTCCTGGTGGCATGGCCTGACTCGCCAGGAGCCTGGCGCGAAGTCGACCGATGGCCCGACACCTCGGCCAAGCAGTCGGCATGGGGCGTCATCGAGCGGCTGTCGGTGATGTCTGCCGACCCGTTGGGTGTCGAGCGGGAGCTCGACCTGAACGGGCGGGTCAAGGGCCCAGCCTTTCTTCGCTTCGCCCCGGACGCGAGGGACGCCTTCCGGGAATGGCGGGCGGAATGGGAAGCCAAGATCCTGGAGGCCGACGGCGAGGGACTCGAGGGAGCGCTGAGCAAGTTCAGGCACCACGTGCCGGCGCTGGCGCTGGTCATCCACGTGGTGGATGCGGTCTCCCGGGGAGTGAGAGGACCTGTCTCGCTGAAAGCCACCCTCAGCGCCCTGGAGCTGGCCGACTACTTCGAGAGCCACACCAGACGCCTGCACAGTGCGGCACGCCGTGCGCGAATTCGGGCCGCCAGGAGCTTGCTTGCCAAGGCGCAGGCCGGCTCGCTGCCTGATCCGTTCTCGGCCCGGGATGTCTACCGTCCCCAGTGGTCGGGCTTGACCCACAAGGAGGCGATCAGCGACGCTCTGGACATGCTGGTGGCGCATGGCTGGCTGGTCGAGGCGAGCATCGCATCCATCGGCCGCCCGACGACGGTCTACGCGCTGACCGAGGGGGCTCGCCATGGGTAGGTGGCTCTCCCGGATCTCGGGCGAAAGTGCGGCAGTCCTCCCTTTGGCTGGCCTGCCGACTGCACAAACTACGCAGAGTTACGGCTCAGAGCCGGCGTCACTCCTGACCGTACGTCTGCCCGGCTACGCCCGCGACATGCTGGTGTCCAAGCGGCCGCCGCACAGGGTTTTGGCAGTTTTGTCAGTGCCTCAGGTTACGGGTGCAGACGAAATCGAAGCGCCACGACTGCAGGGGCCGGACGTACCAGGCGTGCCGGGCGTGCCGCGGGATGATCGTGGCCAGGCGGCGCAGCCGCGCGTCGATCGACCCTACCGTCTGCCCCCGAGCCAAGCCGACGCTGCGCATCTGGACCCGTGGACCCCTGAGGAGATCGCCCGGTTCCAAGGGCGGACCGCCCGTTTCGTCCGGCTGGGTCTGAACACACAGGATGCCGAAGACTTGGCCGAGACCCTGCACCTTCGCGACATCACTGCTGATCATCGCCACATGTGCATCGAGTGCCGCCACCTGAAGGCCTGGCGGTGTGGTCAGCCAGACGCCGCCCAGTTGCACGACGCACGGGTCGGCAAGGGGTTGGCGACGACCGCGCAGAGCTGCCCGGCGTTCACGCTGGCGCGACGGGCGTGATGAGAAGCGATGCCAGATCGATCGGCTCCAAGCATGGCATCGTGGTGCGAGTGGGTAAAGATCCTCTGAACACGTGAGGAGGTCGGGGTATTGCCTGTTACATCACGCAGTTGCAGGTGACCCTTGTGGTCCGATCGTCTGGGCTCCAGCGATCAGACTGACTTCGACTCGACGAGCCAGCTTGAACGAACCATGGCACCACGGGGTGTGATCGCGAAGGGGCTGCTCCCCAGCCGGCCAACCGAGACCGCGCAAATTCGCACACACCCCTCACCGAGGCCACTGACAAAACTGACAGAAGGGCAACACGCCGATCGCCATCGCATACCAGGCCGGCAGAGGGGTGACCGACTTCGTACCAAGCATGACACGCTTGGCGGATCAGGACGCAGTGGCGGTCCGGGGCCGTCGCCCTGGTGGTGCTGGCGCAAGCGCGCGCAGTGTCCGGCGAGATTCTGGAGTCGCGAAGGGGAAGGGGCATGAGTCGCACGAGCAAGGGGCATTTCATGAAGGGCACGTCCGGCAACCCCGCTGGCCGACCGCGCAGCAGCCTGTCGTCGGTGGTGCGCTCGCGCATCGAGGGGCACGTCGACGAACTCATCGCCCTGTTGCTCGGCAAGGCGCGCGAAGGCGATGTCCAGGCGGCCCGGACGTTGCTGGAGCGTGTCGTGCCGAACCTGAAGCCCGAGGAGTCCGCCGTCCAAGTCGATGTGCCTGCCGACGTCGGTCTGGCCGATACCGGTCGCGCGGTGATCCGTGCCGCCATCGACGGAGTCTTGCCGCCCGGGCAGGCGGCAGCTCTGGTCGGCGCTGTGGGTACCGTTGCCCGCGTGGTCGAGATCGATGAGCTGATCCGTCGTGTCGAAGCTCTAGAGGGCAAAGGCAATGCCGGGACTTGAACGCCGCCTGGATGTCCTCGAGAAGGCGCTGCTCGCGCGCCCTGAGCGGATGGTCATCAAGATACGGGCCATGGCCAGGCGAGGGCATGTGTTCGTGCCGCGCAGGTACTCATTGCCCGACGGCGTCATCGTAGAGCGGGATACGGGCGAGACGCCCGATGCCTTCGAGCGGCGCGTCAGTGCCTTGGCGTTGGATGGATCGCCGCAGGACCTGGGCGTCACTGTCCACAGCTTCGACGGCGATGAGGTTCCGGTGAGCCGCGACGCTGGTTTGTAGCTTGCACGTCAAGCCAAGCGGGTGCTACTTGCAGGTCGCAAGGTACCGGTCCATCACGATGCATTCCGGCAAGGTGTCGTTCAGGTAAAGCGCTGGATCGGTCGGCACCCGGCCCTCCTCTGAACGCTGCCGCACGCTGGCCCCCTCCTCCTGGGACCGCTGCGCCCAGAACCGACCCTGCAGCAGGTCGATGCTGAGCCGGCCCATGCCGGGGGCGTTGCGTGCGGATTCCATGGCTTCATAGCCGATCAGGCGCATGCCAGGCCGGGCTGGATCGAAGCGGAACTTCCACTGGCTGGAAGACCAGCCCCAACCGCCGCAGGATGCCCAGTGTTCGAAGCGCAGCATCAAGGTCCTCACCCACCTCGGACTGGATCCGCAGCCGCCGCCCCGTGGCCGGGCGCGCGAGGTGGGGCCGGCCTGGGGGCACTGAGCCCGGCACCGCACCCACCGAAGGCATGCCGAGGCTGCCGGGCGCGACCCGCAGCCGGCACGGCGCTGCGGGCGACAAAGATCACCACGCCAGCAGGCAGCCTCAGGCCCCGTGTGAACCTGGGCGCGCGGGCGTACGAAGCAGCCCGCGACGTGTTGGGCCGAGGTTCGAGATGCCTTCTCAGGCGATGGATGGGTGAGCGGATCGTGTCCCATCGCGTGGTGTAACTCCACAGCCCGGACAGGCTGAGATGCACGCGGTGCTCAGCGCTGCACAGCAGGCAGGCGAGCAGGGGCAGTATCGCTGAGGGTCTGCAGGCCTTCAAGCTGCATGTAGCGGCGCTGCAGGGTCCACTCGTCGCTTTGCTCCAGCAGCATGGCGCCGACCAGCCGCGTGATGGCGCGATCATTGGGGAAGATGCCCACCACGTTCGTGCGTCGCTTGATCTCGGCGTTCAGCCGCTCCAGCGGGTTGGTGCTGTGGATCTGTAGCCAGTGCGCCTTGGGGAAGTCCATGTAAGACAGCACCTCTTGCTCGGCCGCGTCCATGAGGCTGCCGATCCTTTCGAACTTGCCGCGCAACTGGTCGGCCACCACGCGCCACTGGGCGTGCGCTTCCTTGGCCGTTTCCTGGGCGAAGACGGTGGCGATTGCGGCACTGACCATGCGCCGCTGGGTCTTGGGCGCGTGCGCCAGCGCGTTGCGCATGAAGTGCACCCGGCAGCGCTGCCAGGTGGCCTTCAGGACCTTGGCGACGGCCGCCTTGATGCCCTCATGGCTGTCGCTGATGACGAGCTTGACACCGCGCAGGCCCCGGCGCATGAGGCTGCGCAGGAACTCCGTCCAGAACGGCTCTGCCTCGCTGGGGCCGACCTTCATGCCCAGCACCTGTCGCTGACCGTCGGTGTTGACCGCCACCGCCACTATTACCGCCACGCTCACGATACGCCCGGCCTCGCGCGTCTTCACGTAGGTGGCGTCGATCCACAGGTAAGGCCAGTCGCCTTCGATGGGGCGCTCCAGGAAGGCGCCCACGCGCTCGTCGAGTTCCTCGCACAGCCGGCTGACCTCGCTCTTGGAGACGCCGCTCATGCCCAGCGCCTTGACCAGGTCGTCCACCGAGCGCGTGGACACGCCGTGCACGTAGGCTTCCTGGATGACCGCGGCCAGCGCCTTCTCGGCCGTGCGCCGGGGCTCCAGGAACTCAGGGAAGTAGCTGCCGCGGCGCAGCTTGGGGATCTGCAGCTCGACGGTACCGGCGCGGGTCTCCCAGGTACGTTCCCGGAAGCCGTTGCGGCTGTTCAGCCGGGTACCGGGCGCCTTCTCGTCGTAGCCGGCGCCGCAGCGAGACTCGACATCGACATCCATCAGGCGCTGGGCCATGAACTGCACCATCTGGCGCAGCACGTCGATGTCGGGGCCCTTCTCAGCCAGCTCGGCCAGTGTCATCATGGGTGCGGTCATCGTGGTTCCTTCCAAGGATCAAGGTTGTCAGTCGCACCTCAACCCTATCCGGAATCGCGATGACCATCCCGATGGCGGGACGGCCGGCGCCGCGCGCGGCAAGCCGCTACGGGTTTGGCCCTACGGGCCGCACCCTCCGCTGCTTGCCGCGCGCGAAGGACTTACACCACTTCCTGGGACACCAGCCGCAAATCCTCGCCA
>JBILNB010000048.1:0-36630 GCA_044375195.1 Rubrivivax sp.
TGCCCACCCCCAAGCCTCAGGAGCTGGCAGAACCCGCCTCGACCGTCGCGTTGTAGTGAAAACTTCTTTTGGTTGATTCTTTATGAATCAACGGCTTACATGGCTGAACTGTCGAACTTGGGAATCCACCTCCGGACCACGGCTTCGCAGTGAACCTCGGGCGTTCTCGAACTCCTTCCGGGCAGCATTGATCCGCTGAATCTGGAACTCAACGTTCCCCTTGTGGGTGGGTCCAATGTGAACCCGTCCGAAGCACGCCGCCAGGAACTCCGGGCACTCGGGCGTGATGACTTCGTCTTGTTTACGACTTTATTTGGTCGGAACAATGCGCGGCGCAAGCCGGCCCCGGTCATTCGACCGTGACCGACTTGGCCAGGTTGCGCGGTTTGTCCACATCCGTGCCCCTGGCGCAGGCGGTGTGGTAGGCCAGCAGTTGCAGTGGCACCACGTGCAGCAGCGGTGAGAGGGCGCCGTAGTGCTCGGGCAGGCGGATCACGCGCAGGCCCGGGGCGCTGTCGATGTGGGTGTCGCTGTCGGCGAAGACGTAGAGCTCGCCGCCGCGGGCGCGCACCTCCTGGAGGTTGCTCTTGAGCTTCTCCAGAAGCGCGTCGTTGGGCGCCACCGTCACCACCGGCATCGCGCTCGTCACCAGTGCCAGCGGGCCGTGCTTGAGTTCGCCCGCGGGGTAGGCCTCGGCGTGGATGTAGCTGATCTCCTTGAGCTTGAGCGCGCCCTCGAGCGCGATCGGGTAGTGCAGGCCGCGGCCGAGGAAGAGCGCGTTCTCGCGGCGCGCGAACTCCTCGCTCCAGGCGATGACCTGGGGCTCGAGCGCCAGCACCGACTGCACCGCCAGCGGCAGGTGGCGCAGGTCGCGCAGCTCGGCAGCCTCCTGCTGCGGGCTGAGGCGGCCGCGCGCCTGGGCCAGGGTCAGCGCCAGCAGGTACAGCGCGACGAGCTGGGTGGTGAAGGCCTTGGTCGAAGCCACGCCGATCTCCGGGCCGGCGCGGGTGACGAAGTTCAGCGCGCACTCGCGCACCATCGCGCTGGTGGCCACGTTGCAGATGGTGAGCGTGTGCGCCATGCCGAGAGCGCGCGCGTGCTTCAGTGCGGCCAGCGTGTCGGCGGTTTCGCCGCTCTGGGAGACGGTGACGACCAGGGTGCGCGGGTCGGGCACGCTGTCGCGGTAGCGGTACTCGCTGGCGATCTCCACCGCCGCCGGGATGCCGGCCAGCGTCTCGATCCACTGCCGCGCCGCCATGCCGGCGTAGGAGCTGGTGCCGCAGGCCAGGACGAGCACGCGGTCGATGGACTTGAAGACGCGGTGCGCGCCGTCGCCGAAGAGCTCGGGGCCGATGGCGTGCACGCCGTCCAGGGTGTCGGCAATGGCCTTGGGCTGCTCGAAGATCTCCTTCTGCATGTAGTGCCGGTAGGGCCCGAGCTCGGCCGCGCCGGAATGCGCCTGCACCGTGCGCACGGCGCGCTGCGCCGGCTTCCAGCGGCCATCGGCGTCGCGCGCGCTCACCCAGTGCTTGCCGATCTGCAGGTCGACGACGTCACCCTCCTCCAGGTAGACGATCTGGTCGGTCACGCCCGCCAGCGCCATGGGGTCGGAGGCGAGGAAGTGCTCGCCCGCGCGGCCGCCGGTGCCCACGCCCAGCACCAGCGGCGAGCCCTGGCGCGCGCCGACCACGCGCTGCGGCTCGTCGCGGCAGAACACCGCGATGGCGAAAGCCCCGCGCAGCCGCGGCACGGCCTGCTGCACGGCGTCGAGCAGGTCCCCCTGGTAGTAGTGATGCACCAGGTGGGCGATGACCTCGGTGTCGGTCTGGCTCTCGAAGACGTAGCCGCGCGCGCGCAGTTCGGCGCGCAGCTCGTCGTGGTTCTCGATGATGCCGTTGTGCACCAGGGCCACGAGCCCCGGCCCGGTGGCCACCGGGCCGGGCGAGAAGTGCGGGTGCGCGTTGCGCACCGCGGGCTCACCGTGCGTGGCCCAGCGCGTGTGGGCGATGCCGGTGCCTGCGGCGATGGCCTCGTCCTGCACCTGGATCTGCAGTTCCGCCACGCGCGCGGTGCTGCGCGCGCGCCGCAGCCCGCCGCCCTGGTGCACAGCCACGCCGCAGGAGTCGTAGCCGCGGTACTCGAGGCGCTTCAGGCCCTCGACGAGGAGGGGGACGATGTTGTTCGCGCTGACCGCGCCGACGATGCCGCACATGGAGCTGCTCCAAAACCGAGGGGGAGAACGGTGGCGGCGGATGCTAGCCCAGGCATGAAGAACCGAAATTGCGCTTATCCTTAGATCATGCAATTAATCTACGAGTACCATGCATGTAGTCGAATGATTTCAATAATCGTCATTTCATGAATTCAAGTTTCGCACCCGCTGCTCAACCCCCAGGAGCATTCGACCCCGTCGACCTGCGACTGCTGGGCCTGCTGCAGCAAGACGCCGCGCAGTCCAACCTGGCGCTGGCGGCCGCAGCCGGCGTGTCGCCGGCCACCGCGCTGCGGCGGGTGAGGCGCCTCGTGGAGGCGGGCGTGATCGAGCGTCAGGTTGCCCTGCTGGCCCCACATGCCGTGGGCCTGCCCCTGGCCGCGCTGGTGGAGGTGACGCTGGACCGCCAGGGCGCCGAGCATCTGGACGCCTTCGAGGCCCGCGCCGTGGCCGAGCCGCAGGTGCAGCAGGTCTGGCGCGTCTCGCCCGGGCCGGACTTCGTGCTCGTGGTGCAGGTGGCCGACATGGCGGCCTACCACGCGCTCGCGCAGCGCCTGTTCACGCAGGATGCGAACGTGCGCAACGTCAAGGCCTACTTCAGCGTCAAGCGCGCGAAGTTCGAGACGGCGTTGCCCTTGCCCGGGCACGCCGGCGCGGCCTGAGCAGCGCGCCGCCGCTCAGGCCCGGTGGCCGGTGGTGGCGTGGAAGTGCGCGACTGCGGCTTCGGCGATCTTCTGGTCCTCGACGGCGGTGCCCGAGCTGATGCCGATGCCGCCGACGATCGTGCCGTCCACCGTCACCGGCAGGCCGCCGCCGATGATGCTGAAGTGGCCGCCGTTGGTGATGTGGATGCCGAAGGTCGGCTGGCCGGGCTGGCACAGCTGGTTGTAGACGTGCGTGCCCTTGCGCGCCACGGCCGCGGTGAAGGCCTTGTCGATGGCGATCGAGATGCTGCTGATCTTGCCGCCGTCCATGCGCTCGAAGGCGATCAGGTGCCCGGATTCGTCGGTCACGGCGATGCACATCGGGATGCCCATGGCATGCGAGGCGGCGCGCGCGCCGTCGACGAGGACGTCGGCCTCGGCAATCGAGAGTCTCTGGATGGTGAGCATGGTGGTGGGGCCCTGTTCAGAAGTCCATGGAGCGGATTTGCGCGACGAGCGCCGCCAGCGCCGCGGGCGGCACCGGCTCGTAAGGGGGGAAGGGGTCGCCGAGGTCGGTGCCGAGCTCGCGCAGCGCGGCCTTCATGGTGGCGGCCAGCCCCCACTCCATCCAGCGCGACGGGAAGAGCGCGAACTGCTTCTGCAGGCGCGCGGCCTCGGCCAGGTCGCCGGCGGCGAAGGCGACGTTGATCTTGTGCGCGATGCGCGCGGCCGGCGGCGGCAGCGTGATGCCGGGGCCGCCGAGCATCAGGCTGGCCAGCTGCATCTGCATCGTGGTGAAGTAGCCGGCATGCCCGGCATGGTCGATCTCCACCATCAGGCGCGAGACGCGCGCCAGGTCGCGCGAGCTCTCCTTGATGAAGTCGATGCCCTCGAGCTTGGACAGCTCCACCGTGTCCTTGATCGACAGGTCCGCGCCCGGGCCGGCGTTGAGGTAGAGGATCAGCGGCAGCGGGCTGTGGTCGAGCACCGCGCGGAAGTAGCGCTCGAGCTCGGCCAGGCGCGCCACGCCGCCGGTGGGCTTCATCGGCGCGAGCAGTTGCAGCGCCTGCGCGCCGCACTCCTGCGCGAAGTCGGCCAGCGCCAGCACCTGCTTCATCGACGGGTGCGAGATCCCCACAGCCACGGGGCGCCGACCGGCGACGAGGTCGATCGTGCGCCGCACCAGGTCCTTGCGATCTTCCAGGCTGAGGTATTGGTACTCCTGGGCCTCGACGCCCGCGGCCACCACCAGACCGGCCTGGCAGTCCTCGACCACATAATCGACCATCCTGGCCAGACCGGCAGCATCGACCCGGCCGTCGGCGGTGAAGGGCGTCAGCGGGGGCACCATGGTGCTCGGCCGCGGCAAGTGCAGCTTCTGTCGTTCGGCCATCAGGCGGTCTCCTCGGGCTTCATCGTCATCGTATGTCGTCGTGCGGCGGGCCGGCCCACGCCGGCGGCAGGCGGGCCGCCGCCCCCGCCGTCGCCCGGAGTGTTCCATCGCCGTCCGCGCGGCGGAATCCTTGATTTCTTGAATCGACCTTCGCCATTGGCGCACGCGCGGCCGCGGCCGGCCGCCCCGACTTCAGCCCGGCTGCAGCCGCTTCAGCGGAAACCGCACAGTGAAGAGCGCGCCCAGCCCCTGCCCGGGCTGCGTCGGGCGGGGGTGGGCGACGTCGATGGTGACCTCGGCCCCGTGGCTGCGGCAGATCTCCTGCACGATGGCCAGCCCCAGCCCGGTGCCGTCGACGCCGGTGCCCAGCGCCCGGTAGAAGGGCTGGAAGACGAGCGCGCGCTCCGCCTCGGGGACGCCGGGCCCGGAATCCTCCACCTGCAGCACCAGCACCTGGCCGAAGGGGTCGGGCAGGACGCGCGCGGTGACGGTGCCGCCGACCGGGGTGTACTGCAAGGCGTTGTCGACCAGGTTGCGCACGAGTTCGCCCAGCAGCACCGGCTGCCCGGGCATCCGGGCTGCGCCGCCCGGGTCGGCGCCCTCGTAGCCGAGGTCGATGCGCTTGTCCTGCGCCTTTGGGTAAAGGTCATGCACCGCCTCCTGCGTCAGAGCGGCCAGGTCCACGGGCTCGAAACTCATCGCGCGCGCGCGGTCCTCGGCCCGCGCCAGCGCCAGGAGCTGGTTCACCGAGTGCGCGGCGCGCTGGCTCGACAGCGCGATCTGGCGCAGCGCCGCCTTCAGCGCCTGCGGGTCGCTGCGGCCGGCGTCGATCTCGCGCCCGACAAGCTCGGCCTGCATGCGCAAGCCCGCCAGCGGCGTCTTCAACTGGTGCGCAGCATCGGCGAGGAACCGCTTCTGCAGCACCAGGGACTGGTCCAGACGCTGCAGCAGGTCGTTGATCGAGGCCACGAGCGGCCCCACCTCCTCGGGCGCTTCGAACTCGTCGATCGGGCTCAGGTCGCCGCTGTCGCGCTCGCGGATGCGCCGCTGCAGCGCATTCAAGGGCCCGATGCCCTTGCTCAGCGCCAGCCAGACCAGCACCACGGCCAGCGGCAGGATCAGGAACTGCGGCAGGATCACGCCCTTGACGATCTCGGTGGCCAGGCGCGAGCGCTTGTCCAGGGTCTCGGCGTACTGCACCAGGGCGCCAGCGCTGTCGCCCCGGCCCGGCAGCGGTAGCCAGAGGTAGGCCACGCGCACCGGCTCGTCGCGCATCTCGTCGTCGCGGAAGCGCACCACGCCGTCGGCCGGGGCTTCCTCCGCGGGCACGGGCAGGTCGCGATCGCCCGAGACCAGTTCACCGCGCACGCCCAGCACCTGCAGGTAGACGCGGTCGGTGTCGTCGGCGCGCAGCAGCTCCAGGGCGCGGTCGGGCCGCAGGCGCACGCGCGCCAGGTCACCCCGCTGCGGCGCCTCCTCGACGACGATCTGGCTGGCGAGCAGGCGCGCGAGCTCGCCGAGCTCGCGGTCGTAGGGCAGGTTGGCAATCTGCTGCGCCACCAGCCCGGTCAGGCCCAGGCTCATCGGCCACAGCAGCAGCAGCGGCACGAGCATCCAGTCGAGGATCTCGCCGAAGAGGGAGGTCTGCTCCCGACGTCGTCGCATCGTCGGTCAGCGGCAACCGCGTCCGGTGTCCAGGCCAGCCCGGGCTGCGGAGGCAGCGCGGGTCAACCCGAGATCTTCTCGAGGCAATAGCCCAGGCCGCGCACAGTGGCGATGCGCACCGGGCCGTGCTCGATCTTCTTGCGCAAGCGGTGGATGTAGACCTCGATCGCGTTCGTCGAGACCTCCTCGCCCCACTCGCACAGCCGCTCGACGAGCTGGTCCTTGCTGACCAGCCGGCCTGCGCGCTGCAGCAGCACCTCGAGCAGGCTGAGCTCGCGCGCCGACAGCTCGACCATGCGGTCGTCGAGGTAGGCCACGCGCCCCGTGGCGTCGAAGGTCAGCGGCCCGTGCCGGATCAGGGCCGAGGCCGAGCCCAGGCCGCGCCGCGTGAGCGCGCGCACGCGCGCCTCGAGTTCCTGCAGCGCAAAGGGCTTGGCCATGTAGTCGTCGGCGCCCAGGTCCAGACCCTTGACCCGCTGCTCGACGCTGTCGGCCGCGGTCAGGATGAGCACCGGCAGCGTGGAGCCGCGGGCGCGCATGCGGCGCAGCACGTCCAGCCCGCTCATGCGCGGCAGGCCGAGATCGAGGATGAGCATGTCGAACTCGTGCGAAGCCAGCGCGGCGTCGGCCTCGACCCCGCTGGCGACCTGATCCACGGCGTAGCCCGCCGCACGCAAGGCCCGCAACAGGCCGTCGGCCAGCACCTGGTCATCTTCGGCGATCAGTATGCGCACGGCAGTCTCCTCCGGTGGGGCGCCTCTTGGCGGCCGCCAGGGCCGCCGGCGCGCGCGCAGTCGCTCCGCCAGATGACCCTTTTGGCGGGATTCTAGGAGTGACTCCAACACGCCGGCAGCTTTCTTTCGTGACTGCCGCCCTCGGCCACCGCGGGACGGCCCGGCCCGGGCCGGCGCGTCTCCCCCGAACGGGGGAACCCGAAAGACGCAGCCAACCCACCCCGATATAGCTGTACATCCATCCAGTTTCTGCGATACTGAACTCATGGCACCCCCACCCAAGGACACGATCAGGAGCACCAAGATGGACGCACCGGTGAAGGCACTGAACACGGAAAAGGCCAAGGCGCTGCAGGCAGCACTGGCGCAGATCGAGAAGCAGTTCGGCAAGGGCTCGATCATGCGCCTGGGCGACGGCGAGGCCATCGAGGACATCCAGGTCGTCTCCACCGGCTCGCTCGGCCTGGACATCGCGCTCGGCGTGGGCGGCCTGCCGCGCGGACGCGTGATCGAGATCTACGGTCCGGAGTCCTCGGGCAAGACCACGCTGACGCTGCAGGTCATCGCCGAGATGCAGAAGCAGAGCGGCACCTGCGCCTTCATCGACGCCGAGCACGCGCTGGACGCGCAGTACGCCCAGAAGCTCGGCGTCAACCTGCAGGAACTGCTGATCTCCCAGCCCGACACCGGCGAGCAGGCGCTCGAGATCGTTGATGCCCTCGTGCGCTCGGGCTCGGTCGACCTGATCGTCATCGACTCGGTGGCTGCACTCACGCCCAAGGCCGAACTCGAGGGCGAGATGGGCGACTCCCTGCCCGGGCTCCAGGCCCGGCTGATGAGCCAGGCCCTGCGCAAGCTGACGGCCACGATCAAGAAGACCAACTGCATGGTCATCTTCATCAACCAGATCCGCATGAAGATCGGCGTGATGTTCGGCAACCCCGAGACCACCACCGGCGGCAACGCGCTGAAGTTCTACGCCTCGGTGCGTCTGGACATCCGCCGCACCGGCAGCATCAAGAAGGGCGAGGAAGTCATCGGCAGCGAGACCAAGGTCAAGGTCGTCAAGAACAAGGTCAGCCCGCCCTTCAAGGCGGCCGAGTTCGACATCCTCTACGGCGAGGGCATCAGCCGCGAGGGCGAGATCATCGACATGGGCGTCAACGCCCGTGTACTCGAGAAATCCGGCGCCTGGTATGCCTACAGCGGCGAGAAGATCGGCCAGGGCAAGGACAACGCGCGCGAGTACCTGCGCGAAAATCCCAATCTGGCGCGCGAGATCGAGAACAAGGTCCGCGAGGCCATGGGCATCCCGCCAGTCCCCACGGGCGAAGCTCCGGCGGCCTGAGCCGCGAGCCCCCCTGCCCGGGCGACGGCCCTGCCGGCCGACGCAGGCGCCAGGGAGGGCCCGCCGGGGCATCCTCACACACCCGCGCATGCCCAGCCGTCCGCCCCCCACGCTGCGCCAGCGCGCGCTGCAGCACCTGGCCCAGCGCGAGCACACGCGCGCCGACCTTCGCGCCAAGCTCCTGCGCTGGGCGCAAGCCCTGGAAACCGCCGCGAACGCCGCGCGGCCGGCGGGCGGCGGCGGGCTTGAGGCCGCGCAAGCGGAGGCACCCGCGCCGTCCGAGGCCGATGTCGACGCACTGCTCGAACACCTGCAGCAGCGCGGCCTGCTGTCGGACACCCGCTTCGTAGAGTCCCGCGTGCACGCGCGCGCCGCGCGATACGGCAACCGCCGCATCGAGCACGAGTTGCGCCAGCATGGGGCGGCGGTGCCGCCGGCGCTGCAGGGCGAACTGCGTGCCACCGAGTTCGACCGTGCCCATGCCGTCTGGGCGCGCAAGTTCGGCCAGCCGCCCACCACCCCGGCGGAGCGGACGCGCCAGATGCGCTTCCTGGCCGGCCGCGGCTTCGGCGCCGAGACGATCGTCCGCGTGCTCAGACATGACGAGCAAGCGCAGGACCGCACGGACGCCGACGATACCGATGCCACGGCCGGGTCGCGTGCTACAGTCTCCGCGCTGCGCAGGTCAGGCGTCGGGTGACACGACACGCTGCACTTCAGGCGCAGGCCGATCACGGCATCGGTGCCTGCGGCACCGAACCCTCCCCTCCCGTTCATGTCCTTCCCGCCCGACACGCCCACGCGCCGGCTGCTGCACCGGCGCACGCTGCAGGTCGAGGTGGCCGCGTTGGGCGACGGGCGTTGGGAGGCCTGCGCCGAACTCGTGGACGTCAAGACCAGCGATCGCATGATGGTCGACGGCCCGCGCCCGGCAGGTACTCCCATCCACCAGCTCGGTGTGCGCGTCGTCGTCGACGCCGGGCTGAACGTGCTTGAGGCCGGCTCCACCTCTGCCTGGGTCCCCTACCCTGGCCACTGCGAGCACCACGGCGGCGCCTATGCGGCGCTCGTCGGCTTGAACCTCGGGCGCGGCTTCCGGCGCGCACTGGGCGAACGCCTGGGCGGCGTGCGCGGCTGCACGCACCTGACCGAGCTCGCGCAGGTGCTGCCCTCGGCCGTGATCCAGGGCCTCGTGGGCGAAACCATCGATCCCAGGGACAGCGAAGACGCTGACACCCCGCCCTTCCAGCTCGACCGCTGCCACGCGCTGAGCCGCGACGGCGAGGTCGTGCGGTTGCACTACCCGCGCTGGGCCCGTCAGCCCCATGCCAACAAGGGCAACGACAATCCCGGCGCAGAGCCGGCCAACCGGCAGCCCTGAGCTCAGGGCGCACCCCCCAAAATTCCAGCGACACGCCAGAGACGAGGGCCATGAAGATCCACGAATACCAAGGCAAGGAATTGCTGCGCCAGGCTGGCGTGCCGGTCCCGCGCGGACTGCCCGCTTTCACGGTCCAGGAGGCGGTCGAGGCCGCGCAGAAGCTCGGCGGCAGCCTCTGGGTCGTCAAGGCCCAGATCCACGCCGGCGGCCGCGGCAAGGGCGGCGGGGTGAAGATCGCGCGCTCGGTCGAGGAGGTCCGCACGCTCGCGGGCCAGATCCTGGGCATGCAGCTCAAGACCCACCAGACCGGTCCCGAAGGCCAGAAGGTGCGCCGCCTGCTGATCGAGGAAGGCGCCGACATCCGCAAGGAGTACTACCTCGCCGCGCTGACCGACCGCGCCACGCAGAAGGTCGCCCTCATGGCCAGCTCCGAAGGAGGCATGGACATCGAGGAGGTCGCGCACCAGACCCCCGAGAAGATCATCAAGGTCTTCGTCGACCCGCTCACCGGCCTGACAGAAGCCCAGGCGCAGGAACTCGCCTCGGGCATCGGCGTGCCGGCCGACAGCCAGGCCCAGGCGCGCGAGGTCTTCCGCAAGCTCTACGACTGCTACATGGCCACGGACGCCAGCCTGGCCGAGGTCAACCCGCTCATCCTCGAGGGCCACGGCGGCATCAAGGCCCTGGACGCGAAGTTCAACTTCGACGCCAACGCGCTGTTCCGCCACCCGGACATCGTCGCCTACCGCGACCTGGACGAGGAGGACGCGGCCGAGATCGAGGCCAGCAAGTTCGATCTTTCCTACATCAGCCTGGACGGCAACATCGGCTGTCTGGTCAACGGCGCCGGGCTGGCGATGGCGACGATGGACACGATCAAGCTCTTCGGCGGCGAGCCGGCGAACTTCCTCGACGTGGGTGGCGGCGCCACCGCCGAGAAGGTCACCGAGGCCTTCAAGATCATGCTCGGCAACCCCAACGTCAAGGGCATCCTGGTCAACATCTTCGGCGGCATCATGCGCTGCGACACCATCGCCCAGGGCGTGATCGCGGCCTGCAAGGCGGTCAACCTGACCGTGCCGCTGGTCGTGCGCATGAAGGGCACGAACGAGGACATCGGCAAGAAGATGTTGGCCGAATCGGGCCTGCCCATCATCAGCGCCGACACGATGGCCGAGGCCGCGACGAAGATCGTCGCAGCCGTGAAGTAAACGCCCCGGGGAAGCGAACATGTCCATCCTGATCGACAAGAACACCAAGGTCATCACCCAGGGCATCACCGGCAAGACCGGCCAGTTCCACACGCGCATGTGCCGCGAGTACGCCAACGGCAGGAACTGCTTCGTCGCCGGTGTCAACCCCAAGAAGGCGGGCGAGGACTTCGAAGGCATCCCGATCTACGCCAGCGTGAGCGATGCCAAGCAGGCCACGGGCGCGACGGTGAGCGTGATCTACGTGCCGCCCGCAGGCGCCGCCGCGGCCATCTGGGAGGCCGTCGAGGCCGACCTGGACCTGGCCATCTGCATCACCGAGGGCATCCCCATCCGCGACATGCTGGAGGTGCGCAACCGCATGAAGGCCAAGGAGGCCGCCGGCGGCAAGCGCACGCTGCTGCTCGGGCCCAACTGCCCGGGCACGATCACGCCCGAGGAGATCAAGATCGGCATCATGCCCGGCCACATCCACCGCAAGGGGCGCATCGGCGTGGTCAGTCGCTCGGGCACGCTGACCTACGAAGCCGTGGCTCAGCTCACCGAGATCGGTCTGGGCCAGTCGAGTGCCGTGGGCATCGGCGGCGACCCGATCAACGGGCTGAAGCACATCGACGTGATGCAGCTCTTCAACGACGACCCCGACACCGACGCCGTCATCATGATCGGTGAGATCGGCGGCCCCGACGAGGCCGAGGCCGCGCGCTGGTGCAAGGCGAACATGAAGAAGCCCGTGGTCGGCTTCATCGCCGGAGTCACCGCCCCGCCGGGCAAGCGCATGGGCCATGCCGGCGCGCTGATCTCGGGCGGTGCCGACACGGCGGACGCCAAGCTCGCGATCATGGAGGACTGCGGCTTCAAGGTCACGCGCAACCCCTCCGAGATGGGGAGGCTGCTGAAGAGCCTGCTCTGACACGGCGCACCCGAGGCCCTGGCGAACGCCCCGCCCCGACGGGGCGTTCGCGTTGATGGGGACGCCACTACACTCGCACCCGTTGAAGCCGTAGACCCTGAGAGCACCGAAGATGGACATGTTCACGAGCCCCGAGTTCTGGATCGCGGTCGGCCAGATCATCATGATCGACATCCTGCTCGGTGGCGACAATGCCGTCGTCATCGCGCTGGCCTGCCGCAAGCTCCCGCCCGCGCAGCGCCGCCTGGGCATCCTGTGGGGCACGGCCGGCGCGATCGCGCTGCGCGTGGTGCTGATCTTCTTCGCCCTGACGCTGCTGCAGATCCCCTTCCTCAAGCTCGTCGGCGCCGCGCTCCTGATCTGGATCGGCGTCAAGCTGCTGCTGCCCGAGGCAGAGGACACCCACGGCGAGATCCAGGCCAGCGACAAGCTCTGGGCCGCGGTCAAGACCGTCATCGTCGCCGACCTCGTGATGAGCGTGGACAACGTGATCGCCATCGCAGGCGCGGCCGAATCTGCCGGCGGCGACCACACGATGCCCCTGGTCATCTTCGGCCTGCTGGTCAGCATCCCCATCATCGTCTGGGGCAGCCAGCTCGTGATCAAGCTGATGGACCGCTTCCCGATGGTCATCGTCGCTGGCGGCATGCTGCTGGGCTGGATCGCCGGCACCATGGCCGTCACCGACCCCGCCGTGGTGGACTGGATGCCGCTGGCCAGCCCGGCACAACCTGGGAAGATGCCCGAAGTCGAAGCGCTGGTGCGCTACGGTGCGGGCATCGCCGGCGCGTTGCTGGTGCTGGCCGTGGGCAAGGGCATGGCCCGCCGCGCCGCCACCTGAAGGCCGCGCAGGCTTGCCGGCCCCGCGGGTTCGACCAGAGCACATCGACCGGGGGCAGGCGTGGCACGTGAATTCGCCTCGGCCCTGGACGCGGGCCGCGCCCGGCGCAACAACGAGGACGCCGTGGCCATCGACGCCATGGCCGGCGTGGCCGTGCTGGCCGACGGCATGGGGGGCCACAACGCCGGAGAGGTAGCCTCGGTAATGGCCTGCGCCATCGTCTGCCAGGATCTGGTGCGCTGGCGCCGCGCCTGGCCCGAGACGATCTCACAGGCCGCCGCGCTGCAGGCGATGGCGCGCGGCGTGGCGCATGCCAACCAGGCCATCCTGAACACCGCCCTGACGCGCCCCGAGTGCCGGGGGATGGGCACCACCGTGGTGGTGCTGCTCGTGGTCGGGGACGCAGTGCTCGTCGGCCATGTGGGCGATTCGCGCGCCTACCGCTTCGGCCGCGACGGGCTCGAACGCCTGACACGCGACCACTCCCTGCTGCAGGAGCAGGTGGATGCCGGCTTGCTGACGCCCCGGCAGGCGGCCACCGCACCCCAGCGCAACATCGTCACGCGGGCCGTCGGCGTCGAGGCCGGGGTGCAGCTCGACACCCTGGCACTGCAGGCGCAGCCCGGCGACATCGTGCTGCTGTGCTCCGACGGCCTGACCGACATGCTGGGCGACGAGGAGATCGCTGCCATCCTGGCCACCGACAGCTCCCTGCAGGGGCTGTGCGCGCGCCTGATCGACGCCGCCAACGCCGCCGGCGGGGCGGACAACGTGTCGGTCGTGCTGACCCGTGACGATGGAGACCTGGTGACGTGATGCGGCTCGTGATTTCCCTGGACGGCAAGGTGCTCGACGAGGTTCCCCTCTCGAAGCCGAGGACGACCATCGGCCGGCGTGCCTACAACGACATCGTCATCGACCACCTCGGCGTCAGCGGCGAGCACGCGGCCGTGGTGCAGTCGCCGCAGGGGCTGCGCGTCGAGGACCTGCAAAGCACGAACGGCACCTACGTGAACGACCAGGCGGTCGAGCAGCAGTTGCTGCGCCCGGGCGACGCGATCGGCGTGGGCCGCTTCCGTCTGCTCGTCGCCGATGCCGAGCCCGCGGCGGGGCAGGACGCCCTGCCCGACAGCAACGGCCCGGTCACGCTGCCGGCCGCAGGCGGCGCGCCTGCCCGCGCCGAGGCGGACGCAGACGCGGTCGCGCAGCCCGCGGTCGTGCGCGTGCTCGACGGTGCGGCCGCCGGCCGCGAGGTGCTGCTGACCAAGGAGCGCACCACCTTCGGCAAGCCGGGCGTGCTCGTGGTCGCGATCGAGAGGCAGGGGCAGGCCCATGTGCTGAGCCAGGTCGAAGGCGAGATTCGCGCCCGCCTCAACGGCGCCCCGCTGCCCGGGGCCGGCGCCCCGCTGCACGACGGCGACCTGGTCGACCTGATGGGCACGCGGCTGCAGTTCATCGGCGGCTGAGAGCCTGAGACCGACGCGGGCGCGCGCTCGTCACAGCGCATTCATTTCGACCCGATTTCCCGGGGACTAAAATGCACCGCAAACGCGGTTTGGGGAGCATACTTGCCGCACAGGTCGGGCCGGTCCCGGCGGTGGCATCGTCAATCTGAGAGACATTCATGAACATGAAGCGCAAGGCACAGAAGGGTTTCACGCTGATCGAGCTGATGATCGTCGTGGCGATCATCGGCGTGCTCGCTGCCGTGGCCATTCCGGCCTACCAGAACTACGTCAAGAAGGCGGCCTACACCGAGGTGCTGGCCGGGGCCAACCCGGTGAAGCTGGCCATCTCGGAGTGTTTCAATGTCAAGGGCTCGCTCGGCGATTGCGACACGGCCGCCAAGCTCGGGGTCACCCTGCCTGCCGGGACGAACGCCCTGGACAAGATCGAGATCGCGTCCAGCACGGCCAAGATCACGATGACGCCCAAGGCGTACCGCGGCATCGCCACGGACGAGACCTGCGACCTGACGCCTACGGCTGGCACCGGGACGCTGACCTGGGCGCACTCCGGCAAGTGCGTCGACAACGGCTACGTGAAGTAAGGCGGTCCGCGAGACCGTGGCGCCAAGGGCCCTGGTGGGCCCTTGCGCTTTTCTGAGCGGCGCCCGTCCGTCGGCCCCGTGGACCGGCCGAAGAACCGCATGCCCTTGACCGGACCGCCCAGCCCAGACCGCACCCTGCGAGCCCTGGTGCTTGCCTTCACGGCCGCCGCCGCAGTGCCGGCCTTGCTGGCCTACAGCGTCCCGCCGTCGACGACCGCGCTCAACCAGCTGCTGGCGGTCGGCCTGTGGGGTCTGGTCGCCTGCGCCATCGTCGCCCTGCCTGGATCAACCCCGGGCGGGTGGGGGCACGAGCAAGGTGGCCCTTCTGTGCGCGCCATCGCCGGTGCGGCGGCGCTGCCGCTGGCCGTGGCCGTGTGCGCGCTCGCCTCCTGGGCGGTGCACCCGCTGCCCCTGTCGCTGGCCTTGACGACACAGGCCCTGCTGCTGGCAGCCGCCGTGGCCGCCGCGGCCGGCGCCTGGACGGCCACGCGCCCTGACGGCCCGCGCGCGTTCGGTGCCTTCGGCGCGGCCTGGGCGCTTGCCGGGCTCGCCTGCGCCGCGGTGGCGGTCATCCAGGTCTTCGCGCCACCGGCGGGCGAGAGCTGGTGGATCGCGCGTTCGGGCCTTCCGGGCCGGGCGGTGGGCAACCTGCGCCAGCCCAACCACCTGGCGACCGTGCTGCTGTGGGCCCTGGCGGGCCTGGTGGCCTGGCTGCAGGCCCGGCACGCAACCCGGGACGGAACTTCGCTGGCCGCGGCCGGGCAGCCGGGCCTCGCGCGCGAGCGCAGGGTGGAGACGGCGGCCACACTGGCCCTCGTCGCCGCGCTGATGCTGGCCCTGGTGCTCAGCGGCTCGCGCACCGGCCTCGTCGGGCTGGCGCTGCTGGCCGCCTGGGGCCTGCTCGACCGCCGTCTGGCCTGGCCGGCGCGGCTGCCGCTGCTGGCCGCGCCGCCGCTGTGCGCGCTGGCCTGGGGCGGGGTCTCGTGGTGGTCGGTCGTCCACGGCACCGCGCTGGGCGCCCGGCAACGCCTGGCCGAAGGCGACATCTCGGCCTCGCGCTTCGGTATCTGGTCCGACACCTGGGCCCTGCTCCAGCAGCACCCCTGGACAGGGGTCGGCTGGGGGCAGTTCAACTTCGCCTGGTCGCTGAGCCCCTTCCCGACGCGGCCCGTCGCCTTCTTCGACCACACGCACAACCTGCCGCTGCAATGGGCGGTCGAACTCGGGGTGCCGGCCGCCGCGGGGCTGCTGGCGCTCGCGCTCTGGGGCCTGTGGCGCGCCTGGCGCCGCAGCCGGGGCGCGGGCGCAGGCGAGGGCGCGGCGCGCTGCGCCCTCATGATGGTCCTGGTCGTCGGCCTGCACAGCCTGCTCGAGTACCCGCTGTGGTATGCGCACTTCCTGCTGCCGGCGGCCTTCGCCTGGGGCCATGCGCAGGCGCGCGCCTGGGCACGGCCCGCTCCGCCGGCGCCGCCGCCCCCTGCCGCGGGGCGGGGCCGGCCCGCGCGGGCCCTGGCCGGGGCAGGGCTGCTGTGCGCCCTCGGCGCCGGCTTCGCGGTGCAGGACTACCTGCGGGTGGCGCAGGTCTTCCAGACCTGGCCCGACGCGCCGCCGCTGGCCGAGCGCATCGACGAGGGCCGGGGCAGCGTGTTCTTCGCCCACCACGCCCACTACGCCGCCGCCACCACCGCCGCCCTGCCGCCGCCACAACGCCGGCAGGGCTTCGACGTGGCCTCTCGCCACATCCTGGACACGCGGCTGATGATCGCCTGGGCGCGCGAGTTCGAGCAGGCGGGCGACCGCGAACGCGCCCTGTACATCGCCCAGCGCCTGCGGGAGTTCCGCAACCCCGCCGCGCGCGCCTTCTTCGCCCCGTGCGAGAGGCCAACCGCCGGGCCCGACGGTCAGCCCCTGCCGCCACCGCCCTTCCCCTGCGGCCAGCCCACCCGGGCGCTGGGCTGGCAGGACTTCCTGCCTGAGCGCGGCGGCGGCTGAAGCCCCCTACACTGCTCCGATGCAGATCGACTTCGTCTCCGACATCGCCTGCCCCTGGTGCGCCGTGGGCCTGAACAGCCTGGAACGCGCGCTCGAGCGCCTGGAGCCTGACATCCCGGTGACGCTGCACTTCCAGCCCTTCGAGCTCAACCCCGCGCTCGGGCCCGAGGGCGAGGACACGGTGGAGCACCTGTCGGCCAAGTACGGCATCGACGCGGCGCAGATCGCGCGCAACCAGGCCGCGATCCGCGCGCGTGGAGCCGAGGTGGGCTTCGCCTTCGGTGAGCGACCGCGCATCTGGAACACCTTCGACTCGCACCGCCTGCTGCACTGGGCAGGGCTCGAGTGCGGGCCCGGCGCGCAGCGCGCCTTGAAGCACGCGCTGCTGCAGGCCTATCACGGCGAGGGCCGCAACCCCGGGGATACGGCCGTGCTGCTGGGGTGCGCGCAGGCTGCCGGGCTGGACGTGACGCGCGCGCAGCAGGTGCTCGAGCACGACGAGTTCGCCACCGACGTGCGCGCCGCCGAGGCGCGTTGGCAGCAGGCCGGCATCCGCTCGGTGCCGTCCGTCGTGATCGACGAGCGGCACCTGATCCAGGGCGGGCAGCCGCCCGAGGTCTTCGAGCGCGCGCTGCGGCAGTTGGCTGCGGCCGCACAGGGCTGAACCCCGCACGCTCGGCGCACGCGCCCTGGCCGCATCGACGCCATGCCGCGCAACATCGAGATCAAGGCCCGCGTCCCCGGCATCGACGCGCTGCGCCCGCGCGCCCAGGCCCTGGCCGACGGCCCGCCCCGGCTCCTGGAGCAGGACGACACCTTCTTCGCCGCACCGCACGGGCGCCTGAAGCTGCGCACCGAGGGAAGCTGCACGGGCACCGTCCCGGGCGAGCTCATCCACTACGAGCGCGCCGACGCTACCACAGCCCGCGCCAGCGACTACGTGCGCGTCCCGGTGGCCGACGCCGGCGCGCTGCGCGAGGCGCTCGCGCGCGGCCTGGGCGTGACCGGGCGGGTGCGCAAGCAGCGTTGGCTGCTGCGCGCCGGGCAGACGCGCATCCACCTGGACCGCGTCGAGGGCCTGGGCGACTTCATCGAGCTCGAGGTCGTGCTGCGCGAAGGCCAGTCCGACGCCGAGGGCACCGCCATCGCGCAGGCCCTGATGCAGGCGCTGGGACTGGCCGATGCCCCACGCCTGGCCGGGGCCTACCTCGACCTGCTGCGCGCCGCCGGCGTATCCTCGGCGAACTTCGTGCCGCAGGCCGCGGCAACCGAGAGCGGCAGCTCCGCCAGCGCCCCCTCGCCGCCCTCCGCCCGACCCGACCCTGGAGACCCCCGATGCAGCTGACCCCCGAGCAACGCGCGCAGTTCGACCGCGACGGCTATCTCTTCTTCCCCGGCCTGTTCTCTCCGGCCGAGGTGGCGACGCTGAACGCCGCCGTGCCCGAGCTCTACGCCCGGCGCGAGGCCTACAACGTGCGCGAGAAAGGCTCGGACGCGGTGCGCACCAACTTCGCCGCCCACATGTACAACGCCCCCTTCGCCCGCCTCGCGCGCCACCCGCGCATGGTGCGCCCGGTCGAGGAGCTGTTCGGCGAGAAGCTGTATATGCACCAGTTCAAGATCAACGGCAAGGCAGCCTTCGAGGGTGACGTCTGGCAGTGGCACCAGGACTACGGCACCTGGCTCAACGACGACTGGATGCCCGAGCCGCGGGCGATGAACGTGGCCATCTTCCTGGACGAGGTCAACACCTTCAACGGGCCGCTGATGTTCATTCCCGGCAGCCACCGGCGCGGCGTGGTGGACGCGAAGCACGACCTCACGACCACCAGCTACCCGCTGTGGACGGTCAGCAACGGGCTGATCACCGAACTGGTGGAGCGCGCCGGCGGCCGCCAGGGTGGCATCGTCAGCCCCACCGGGCCGGCGGGCTCGATGATCCTGTTCCACAGCTGCCTCGTGCACGCCTCCACCAGCAACCTCTCGCCCTGGGACCGCGTCAGCGTCTACCTGAGCCTGTGCGCGGTGTCCAACCACATCCGCCGCCACAAGCGCCCCGAGTACATCGCACACCGCGACTTCACGCCCATCGAGTGCCTGCCCGACGACTGCCTGCTGCGGGACTACCCGGTGGACCTGCCGTGGAAGGACGGCGTGCCAGCCAGCGCGCTGCAGACCTCGCCCGAGGCGGTGGACTTCGGCCAGCGCCAGGCCGCCTGAGCGCGTCGGCGCGCAACGCCGACAGACGGCAGCAACCTGCCACCGTACACGCCGCGCCAAGAAGGGATCGATCGCCCTGGCGCCTCCCCGCAATCCCCCCGTGGAACGCCCCCATGAGCCTGCACCGCCAACTCCAGCAACGCGCCGCCGAGGGCCGCCCCATCCGCGTCGGCCTGATCGGCGCCGGCAAGTTCGGCTCCATGTACCTCGCCCAGGTGCCGCGCACCCCGGGCGTGCACCTGGCCGCGATCGCCGACCTCTCCCCCGAGGCGGCGCGCGCCAACCTCGCGCGCGTGGGCTGGGCGCCCGAGCAGGCGCAGGCCACGTCCATCGACGCCGCGCTGAAGGACGGCCGCACCCACGTCGGCGAGGACTGGCGCGCGCTCGTGTCGCACCCGGCGATCGACATCGTCGTCGAGTGCACCGGCCACCCCATCGCCGCCGTTGACCATTGCCTGGAGGCCTTCGCCCACGGCAAGCACGTCGTCAACGTCACGGTCGAGGCTGACGCCTTCTGCGGCCCGCTGCTGGCGAGGCGCGCGCAGCAGGCCGGCGTCGTCTACTCGCTGGCCTACGGCGACCAGCCGGCGATGATCTGCGACCTCGTCGACTGGGCGCGCACCTGCGGCTTCCCGGTGGTGGCGGCCGGGCGCGGGCACAAGTGGCTGCCGCACTTCTGCGAGTCCACGCCCGAGACGGTCTGGGGCCACTACGGCCTCACCCCCGAGCAGGCCGCGCGCGGCGGGCTGAACCCGAAGATGTTCAACAGCTTCCTCGACGGCTCCAAGCCCGCGATCGAGAGCACCGCGGTGAGCAACGCCACCGGGCTGGCCGTGCCCTCGGACGGCCTGCTCTACCCGCCGGCCAGCGTCGAGGACATCCCCTACGTCACGCGCCCGAGGAGCGAGGGCGGCGTGCTCGAGCGCAAGGGCATGGTCGAGGTCATCTCGTCACTCGAGCCCGACGGGCGCAAGATCCCCTACGACATCCGCATGGGAGTGTGGGTCACGGTCGAGGGCGAGACCGACTACGTGCGCCACTGCTTCGAGGAATACAACGCCCACACCGACCCGAGCGGGCGCTACTTCACGCTCTACAAGCGCTGGCACCTGATCGGCCTGGAGGTGGGCCTGAGCGTGGCCAGCGTCGCGCTGCGGCGCGAGCCCACCGGCGTGGCCACGGGCTGGAACGCCGACGTGGTGGCCACCGCCAAGCGCGACCTCGCACCCGGCGAGCTGCTCGACGGCGAGGGCGGCTACACGGTGTGGGGCAAGCTGCTGCCCGCCACCACCTCGGTGGCCCGGGGCGGGCTGCCGCTGGGCCTGGCGCACGGCATCCGCGTCGTGCGCCCGGTGGCGCGGGGCCAGAGCCTGAGCTGGGCCGACGTCGCCGTGGACACGTGCACGCGCGCCTACGCGCTGCGGCGCGAGCTCGAGGCCGCCTTCGCGCCCCCGCTGGCGCACGCAGCCTGAGCGCCAGAGACAAGGCGAGAGCGGACCCACGATGCTCGACGACGTGTCCTCGACGGCTGCAGGCTACGGGCCTGGGGCTGAGCGCGAGGCCGCCCCGGCCGCCGCCCCTCCGCTGCTGGAGGTGAGCGGGCTCAGCGTGACGCTGCCCACCGCGCGCGGGCCGGTGCAGGTGCTGCGCGACGTCTCCTTCACGATGGCGCGCGGGCAGACCCTGGGCATCATCGGCGAGTCCGGCTGCGGCAAGTCGATGACGGCGCTCGCGCTGATGGGCCTGCTGCCCGAGGGCGCGCAGGTCTCGGGCTCGATCCGCCTGGACGGGCAGGAGCTGACCACGCTGGACGAGCGCGCGCTGTGCGCGCTGCGCGGCGCGCGCATCGGCATGGTCTTCCAGGAGCCGATGACGGCGCTGAACCCGCTGCACACGATAGGCCGGCAGATCGCCGAGCCGCTGCGCCTGCACCGCGGCCTGTCGGCGGCGGCGGCACGGGCCGAGGCCCTGCGCCTGCTGGAGCGCGTGCAGTTGCCCCAGGCGGTGCAGCGCCTGGACGCCTGGCCGCACCAGCTCTCGGGCGGGCAGCGCCAGCGCGTGGTGATCGCCATCGCGCTGGCCTGCGGGCCCGGCCTGCTGCTGGCCGACGAGCCGACCACGGCGCTGGACGTGACGATCCAGCGCGAGGTGCTGGAGCTGATTGGCGAACTCGTCGCCGCCGACGGCATGGGCCTGTTGCTGATCAGCCACGACCTCGGCGTGATGGCGCAGACCGTGCGCCGCCTGCTCGTGATGTACGCCGGCCGCGTGGTCGAGAGCGGGCCGACGGCGGACGTGTTCCGCCGCCTGGCCCACCCCTACACGCGCGGGCTGTTCGCGGCGCGGCCGCGCCTGGGCCTGGCGCGCGGCACCCGGCTCGCCACCATCCCCGGGCGCGTGCCCGACCTGGCCGAGCTGCCGCCGGGCTGCGCCTTCGCCGGGCGCTGCGCCTGGGCCGAGCCCGCGTGCGCGGCAGCAGCGCCGCCGATGGCCGAGGTGGGCGTCGGCCACCACGTGCGCTGCATCAAGCCGGGGGTGGCCCCATGACGAACGCGCCGCTGCTGGCTGTCGAGCACGTCTCGAAGGAGTACCGCCTGCCGCGCGAGCGCCTGTTCGCCGCGCCGCCGGTGGTGCAGGCGCTGCACGACGTCAGCTTCACGCTGCAGGCCGGGCGCAGCCTGGGCATCGTCGGCGAGTCGGGCTCGGGCAAGAGCACGCTCGCGCGCCTGGTGATGGCGCTGGAGGCTCCCAGCGGCGGTCGCGTGCTGCTGGACGGGCAGGACCTGCACCGCCTGGAGCCCGTGGCGCTGCGCCAGGCGCGCACCCGGGTACAGATGGTCTTCCAGGACCCCTACGGCTCGCTCGACCCGCGCCGCACCGTGGGCCAGACGGTGGCCGAGCCGCTGGCCCTGCTGCAGGGCGCGCCGCGCGACGAACAGCAGCGCCGCGCCTCGCAGGCACTGGAGGCCGTGGGCCTGCGCGCGGCCGACCTGGCGAAGTACCCGCACGAGTTCTCCGGCGGCCAGCGCCAGCGCATCGCGATCGCGCGCGCACTCATCACACGCCCACGCCTGATCGTCGCCGACGAGCCCGTCAGCGCGCTCGACGTCTCGGTCCAGGCCCAGGTGCTGAACCTGATGCAGGACCTGCAGGACGAGTTCGGGCTGAGCTACCTCTTCATCAGCCACGACCTGAGCGTGATCTCGCTCGTGTGCGACGAGGTCGTGGTGCTGCAGGGCGGGCGCATCGTCGAGCAGGGGCCGCCCGCGCGCCTGTTCACGCAGCCGCAGCACGCCTACACGCAGCGCCTGCTGGCCGCGGTGCCGGGCATGGAGCCGCCGCACCCTGTGGGCGCCGCCGCCGCGTGAGGCCGGATCCAGCCGCCACTCCGAGAAAACCCCGCCCCGCCGGACCCCGGAACTGCCCCGCGCTTGGCGCAGAATCCGCATCATCACGAGGAAGGAGACCGCCATGGACCTGTCACGCCGCCACCTGAACACCCTGCTCGCCGGCCTGCCGCTCGCAGGCGCGCTGCCCGATGCGCTCGCGCAAGCGCGCAAGGACACCGTCGTGCTCGCGATGATCCTCGAGCCGCCCGGCCTGGACCCGACCATCGCGCCGGCTGCCGCCATCGGCGAGGTCGTGCACTACAACATCTTCGAGGGCCTGACCAAGATCAACGTCGACGGCTCGGTCTCGCCGCTGCTGTGCGAGGGCTGGGGTCTGAGCGCCGACGGCCGCACCTACACCTTCAAGCTGCGCAGCGGCATCCGCTTCTCCGACGGCGCGGCGCTGACGGCCGAGACGGTGAAGTTCAGCTTCGACCGCGCCCGCGCGCCCAACAGCACGAACAAGGCCAAGAGGGCCGTGTTCGACAACATCACCAGCGTCGTCGCGCAGGACGAGAGCACGGTCGTGCTGACGCTGGCGCGGGCCGACGCGACGCTGCCCTTCCGCCTGGGCGAGAACACCGCGGTCATCCTGCACCCCAGCACCGCGGCCGAGGCCGCCACCAAGCCCGTGGGCACCGGGCCCTACCGCCTGGAGGGCTGGAACAAGGGCAGCTCGATCACGCTGGTGAAGTGGGACGGGCACCGCGACGCGGCGAAGATCGCCATCCGGCGCGCCACGTTCCGCATCATCAACGACAGCGCCGCCCAGGTGGCCGCGCTGCTGGCCGGTGACGTGGACGGCATGCCGCGCTTCGGCGCGCTGCAGGCGATCAGGCAGTTCCAGGGCGATGCGCGCTTCACGGTCGAGGTCGGCAACACGGCTGGCAAGGGCGTGCTCGCCATCAACAACCGCAAGAAGCCGCTGGACGACGTGCGCGTGCGCCGCGCGATCACGCACGCCATTGACCGCAAGGCCTTCATCGACGGCGCCCAGGAAGGCCTGGGCACGCCCATCGGCAGCCACTTCGCGCCCACCGACGACGGCTACATCGACCTGAGCGGCCAGTACCCTCACAACCCCGACCGCGCGCGCGCCTTGCTGCGCGAGGCCGGCGTGACCACGCCGCTGAACCTGACGCTGACGCTGCCCCCCCCGCCCTACGCGCGCAAGGGCGGCGAGATCATCGCGGCCCAGCTCGCCAAGGTGGGCATCAACGCCAAGATCGAGAACGTCGAGTGGGCGCAGTGGCTGTCGGGGCCGTTCAAGGGCAACTTCGACCTGACCATCATCAACCACGTCGAGCCGCTGGACTACGCCACCGCCTACGCCGACCCGAACTACTACTTCGGCTACGACAGCGCAAAGTTCCGCAACCTCGTCTCGACGCTGGCCGCCACCGGCAACGCGCGCGACCGCGCCCGCATCTGGGGCGAGATCCAGCGCCAGCTCGCCGACGACGCGGTCAACGCCTGGATCTGGAACCCGGCCCAGGTGGCGGTCTTCCGCCGCGGTCTGAAGGGCCTGTGGAACAGCTCGCCGATCTTCGCCAACGACCTCAGCGCGGTGAGCTGGAGCTGACGCCCGACGCGGCGCCATGCCCGGCCTGCACGAGCTGAGCGCGGCAGAGCTGTCGCGCCTGTACGCCACGCGCGCCGCCTCCCCGGTGGAGGCGGTGCACGCCGTCATCGACCACATCGCGCGCTGGGAGCCGCGCCTGTGCGCGCTCTACGCCTACGACCCCGAGGCTGCGCTGGCCGCCGCGCGCGCGGCCGAGGCGCGCTGGCAGGCAGGCGCGCCGCTGTCGCCGCTGGACGGCGTGCCGCTGACGCTGAAGGAGAACATCGCCACGCGCGGCGTGCCGCTGCCCGCCGGCACCGCGGCCACCGAAATCGCGCCCGCACCCGAGGACGCGCCGCCGGCCGCACGCCTGCGCGAGGCCGGCTGCGTGCTGCTGGCCAAGACCACGATGCCCGACTACGGCATGCTCACCTCGGGCCTGTCGAGCTTCCACCATCTCTCGCGCAACCCCTGGGACCTGCGCCTGAACCCGGGCGGCAGCAGCGCCGGCGCGGCAGCCGCGGCCGCCGCCGGCTACGGGCCGCTGCACATGGGCACCGATATCGGCGGCTCGATCCGCCTGCCCGCGGGCCTGTGCGGGGTCTTCGGCCTGAAGCCCAGCCTGGGCCGCATCCCGATCAAGCCCCCGTATGCCGGGCGCGTGGCCGGGCCGATGACGCGCAGCGTCGCCGACGCGGCGCTGATGATGGGGCCGCTGACGCGCCCCGACTGGCGCGACACGATGAGCCTGCCCTTCCAGAACATCGCCTGGGGCGAGCTCGACATGGACGTGCGCGGCCTGCGCCTGGGCCTGCTGATGGACGCCGGCTGGGGGCTGCCGCTGGACGGCGAGACGGCCGCCGCCGTGCAGGCCGCCGCGCGCGCCTTCGAGGCCGCCGGCGCCATCGTCGAGCCGCTCGCGCCCTTCTCGACGCGCGAGATGATCGACGGACTGGACCGCTTCTGGCGCATCCGCTCCTACCTCGACATCTCGGCGCTGCCGGCCGAGCGCCAGGCGCGCGTGCTGCCCTACATCCGGCAGTGGGTGGCCACCGGCGCCACGCTCGGCGGCGCCGAGGTCTTCCACGGCTACAGCCAGATGGGCGCCCTGCGCGAGGCCGCGGTGCGCGCCTGCCAGCCCTACGCCTTCGTGCTCTCGCCCGTCAACCCCGTGCCGGGCTACCCGGCCGAGTGGGCCAGCCCCATCAACGACCCGCAGCGCCCCTTCGAGCACATCGCCTACACCCTGCCGTACAACATGAGCGAGCAGCCGGCGGCGAGCATCAACTGCGGCCACACCGCAGCCGGGCTGCCGATCGGCCTGCAGATCGTGGGGCGCCGCCACGACGACCTGGGCGTGCTGCGCCTGGCCCGCGCCTGGGAACGCATGCGCCCGGCGCCGCGGCCCTGGCCGGTGCCGCCTGCGGTGTGACATCGGCCGGACCCGACCATGAGCCTTCACTGCCCGCACCCGCGACGATGACGGCCCCCGACCTGCGCGGCAATCCCGCCGGCACAGCCTGTGCCGCGGCGCGTGACCACGCCGAGCGCGCGCTGTGGCGCATGATGTCCTTCTACGACACGCCGCTGGCCGACCTGGACGCGGCCGCGCAAGCCGACCCGCACTGGATGCTGCCGCCGCTGATGAAGGCCGGCTTCCTGCTCAGCCTGACCGAGCCCGGGCTCGTCGGCGAGGCCGCCGCCCACCTGGCCGCCGCGCAGGCCCTGGAACGCTCGGCCACGCCACGCGAACGCGCCCACCTGCAGGCCCTGAGCCAGGTGCAGGCGGGGCGCTGGGCGGCTGCCTGCCGCACCTGGGACGAACTGCTGCTGGACCACCCCCGCGACGCGCTGGCGCTGCAGTGGGCGCACCTGTGGGACTTCTACCGCGGCGACGCGCCCGCGCTGCGCCTGCGCCCGGCGCGTGTGCTGCCCGAGTGGGATGAGGCCGACCCGCTGTACGCGCACGTGCTCGCGCTGCACGCCTTCGGCCTGGAGGAGTGCAACCTCTACCCGCAGGCGGAGGAGACCGGCCGCCGCGCGCTGCAGATCGAGCCGCGCGTACCCTGGGCCGTGCACGCGGTGGCGCACGTGATGGAGATGCAGGGCCGCTGCGAGGAAGGGGCGTCCTGGCTGCGCCAGCACCAGGGCGTCTGGGCCGAGGGCAACGGCTTCGCCGGCCACCTGTGGTGGCACAAGGCGCTGTTCCGCCTGGAGGTGCTCGACCTGACCGGCGTGCTGCGTCTGGTCGACGCGCACCTCAGCGGCGAGAGCCTGCAGATCACGCTGCAGCGCGTGGACGCGGCGGCCATCCTGTGGCGGCTGCACCTGCTGGGCGAGGATGTGCAGGCCGCGGCCCGGGGCCTGGCCGAGGGCTGGCCGCTGGACGACGCGCAGGCCGGCTACTACGCCTTCAACGACGTGCACGCGATGGCCGCGCTGCTGGCCGCCGGCGAGGTGGGGCGCGCCGAATCCTGGCTCGCGCGCTGCGCCCAGCGCGCGCTCGATGCCGAGGACGCGCGCCGCGCCAACCACGCAATGGCGCGCGAGGTCGGCCTGCCGCTGATGCGCGGCCTTCTCGCGTTCGAGCGCGGCGACGCCGACGGCGCGGTCGACCTGATCCACCCCGTGCGCGGCATTGCCCAGCGCTTCGGCGGCAGCCACGCGCAGCGCGACCTGATCGACCAGACGCTGCTCGCCGCGGCCGCGCGCGGCAGCCGGCGCGCGCTGGGCCGCGCGCTGCTGAACGAGCGCCTGCTGGCCAAGCCGGCCACACCGCTGACGCGTCACTGGATCGAGCGCATCGGCGGGCGCGAAGCGGCGCGCGCTTGAGCCCGCCCGCGCCGAACGCCGGGCTGGCCAGCGGCACGGCCCTGGCGCTGGCCGCCGGCCTGCTGTGGGGGCTGGTCTTCATCGCCCCGCTGCTGCTGCCGGACTACCCGGCGCTGCTGCTGTCGGCGGCGCGCTACCTCGCCTTCGGCCTCATCGCGCTGCCACTGGCCTGGTGGGACCGCGCCGCGCTGGCGCAGCTCTCCCGCGCCGACTGGCTGGAGGCGCTGAAGCTCTCGCTGGTGGGCAACCTGCTGTACTACGCCTTCCTGGCCGCGGCGATCCAGCGCGCCGGCGGGCCGCTGCCCACCGTGATCATCGGCACGCTGCCGGTGGTGATCGCGCTGGCGACGAACTGGCGCGACCGGCGCCGTGCCGCCGCCCGGGCCGCGACTGCCCCCGGGCCCGTCTCTGCAAGCCCCGGCACGGCATGCGACACCGCATCGGGCACGGCCACAGGCGCGGCGCAGAGCGCCGCAGCGGACGCCTCCCCCAGCCTCGACGCCCCCCTGGCCTGGCGCCGGCTCGCGCCCTCGCTGCTGCTGCTGGGCGCGGGCATCGCGCTCGTCAACCACACCGAGCTTGCCCGCCTGCGCACGAGCGCCGACGCCGACCTCGCCCGCTACGCCTGGGGCGGGCTGCTGGCCGTGGGGGCCGTGATCTGCTGGACCTGGTACCCGATCCGCAACGCGGACTGGCTGCGCGCCCACCCCGGGCGCCCGGCCCGCGTATGGGCCACGGCCCAGGGCCTGGCCACGCTGCCGCTGGCGGCGCTGGCCTACGCGCTGTTCTGGGGCTGGAGCGCCCTGGCCGCCCCCGACTGGCCCATGCCGCTGGGCCCGGCGCCCGAGCGCTACGTCGCGCTGATGTTCGCCATCGGCCTGCTGGGCTCCTGGCTGGGCACGCTGTGCTGGAACGCCGCGAGCCAGCGCCTGCCCACCACGCTGGCCGGCCAGCTCATCGTCTTCGAGACCCTGGCCGCACTCAGCTACGCCTGGGTCCTGCGCGGCCACGGTCCCGACGCCCCGGCCCTGGCCGGCGTGGCGCTGCTCGTGGCCGGGGTGGTGTGGGCCTTGAGGCGGTGAGCCGGTCCACGGCGAACTCGTCGACGCGACGATCACGCAACACTCGCTGAAGCCTCGCGAGTTGCTCATGGGGTCGTCCGTGTTGGGAAAGGCCTCGCCTGGGTACTCGCCTCGCCGCCCCCCAGGCCCGCCCGCGGGGCCTGGGGGGCGGCGAGGGGTTACGGGACTCGAGCGGCCAGCATGGGGGGTCGCCATGGCCGTGATCACGTGAAGCGCTCTTGCGGCGCTTGCGCATGCCGACCGAGTCGGTCTTGGTCATCAGGATGATCAGTAGGCGACGGCAGGGTATCCGGCAGATCGACACCGTCGCATACTCCTGCATGCGCGTCATCGAAGCACTGAAAGTCCGGCCGGTTGCTCCCGCCGACCTCGAGGCCTGGCGTCCCCTGTGGGACGGCTACAACGCGTTCTACGCCCGTAGCGGTCCGACCGCCCTTTCGGAAGAGATTACGGCTGTGACGTGGTCACGCTTCTTCAATCCGATCGAACCCGTCTTCGCGCTGGTGGCGGAGCACGATGGGCAGTTGCTCGGACTGGCCCACTACCTGTTTCACCGCAGCACGACCCGTGTCGAGCCGGTCTGCTACCTGCAAGACCTGTTCACGGCACCGCCGGCCCGTGGCCAAGGAGTCGGCCGCGCACTCGTCGAAGCGGTGTATCGGCAGGCGGCGCAAGCCGGGGCTACTCGCGTCTATTGGCAAACGCATGTCACGAACTCCGCGGGTCGCCTGCTCTACGACAAAGTGGCGAAGCACCTTGGCTTCATCGTCTACAGCCATGAGGTCACGGGTGCCGCATGACCCCAGGACCGCACGCGCCATCCCTCGCCGCCGCGCAGGCCCGGCCGCGGGGCCTTCGAGGGCGGCTAGAAGCGCAGCGGCGGGGTCGGCGCGCGTCAGCGCGCTTCGTCAACTGACTCGCCGCCGTTGTCCGAGCTGAGCGAACGCAGTGAGCGGTGCGAGTTCGGCGGCGCGACCCCGCCGCGAGCATCGCAGCGGAGTCGGCCCGCAGGGCCGATCGCCCGGATCAGGCCCCGCGGCCGGGCCGGCGCGGCGGCGAGGCGCCCGCCAAGGCCAAGAAGTCAGGCAAACCCGGGTGGACGCAAACACGCGCCCACCCGCACCCATCAAGCCTTCGCGCCCGCCCCCGCCTTCACCTTCAGCCGCCACGCGTGCAGCAGCGGCTCGGTGTAGCCGCTGGGCTGGGCCAGGCCCTTGAAGACCAGGTCGCTGGCGGCCTGGAAGGCGGCGGAGGCCTTGGCGCGGCCGGCCATGGGCTGGTAGGCCGCATCGCCGGCGTTCTGCTTGTCCACCACCTTGGCCATGCGCTTGAGCGTGGCGCGCACCTGCGCCTTGTCGACCACGCCGTGGTGCAGCCAGTTGGCCATGTGCTGGCTCGAGATGCGCAGCGTCGCGCGGTCCTCCATCAGGCCCACGTTGTGGATGTCGGGCACCTTCGAGCAGCCCACGCCCTGGTCCACCCAGCGCACCACGTAGCCCAGGATGCCCTGCGCGTTGTTGTCCAGCTCCTGCTGCTTCTCGGCCTCGGTCCACTTCGGCTTCTTCGCCACCGGCACCGTCAGCAGGGCCTCCAGCAGCGCATCCTGTTCGGCAGCCAGGTCCACCTTCTCCAGCGACTTCTGCACCCCGAACACATCCACCTGGTGATAGTGCAGCGCGTGCAGCGTCGCGGCCGTCGGGCTGGGCACCCAGGCCGTGTTGGCGCCGGCCTTGGGGTGCGCGATCTTCTGCTGCAGCATCGCGCCCATCAGGTCCGGGGCCGTCCACATGCCCTTGCCGATCTGCGCCCGCCCGCGCAGGCCGCAGGCCAGGCCCACCAGCACGTTGTTGCGCTCGTAGGCCTGGATCCAGGCCGTGGCGCGCATGTCACCCTTGCGCAGCATCGGCCCGGCCCGCATCGCGGTGTGCATCTCGTCGCCCGTGCGGTCCAGGAAGCCGGTGTTGATGAAGGCCACCCGGTGCGCCGCCGCGGCGATGCAGGCCTTCAGGTTCACGCTCGTGCGGCGCTCCTCGTCCATGATGCCCAGCTTCACCGTGCCGTCGGCCAGCCCCAGCAGCCGCTCCACGCGGGCGAAGAGCTCGCTCGCGAAGGCCACCTCGGCCGGGCCGTGCATCTTGGGCTTGACGATGTAGACGCTGCCCGTGCGGCTGTTGCGGATGCCAGGCGCGCCCAGGCCCTTCAGGTCGTGCAGCGCGATCGTGGTCGTCACCACCGCGTCCATGATCCCCTCGGGGATCTCGCGGGCCTCGGCGCCCCACAGGATGGCCGGGTTCGTCATCAGGTGGCCGACGTTGCGCACGAACAGCAGCGAGCGCCCGTGCAGCGTCAACGTGCCGCCGCCCGGGGCCTGGTAGATGCGGTCCGGGTTCAGCCCGCGCGTGAACGTGCTGCCGCCCTTGCTGACCTGCTCGGTCAGCGTGCCCTTCAGGATGCCCAGCCAGTTGCCGTAGCCCAGCACCTTGTCCTCGGCGTCGACCACCGCCACCGAATCCTCCAGGTCGAGGATGGTCGACAGTGCCGACTCCAGCACCAGATCGCTCACGCCCGCGGGGTCGGCCGCGCCGATGGCCGTGCTGCGGTCGATGCGGATGTCCAGGTGCAGGCCGTGGTGCTGCAGCAGCACCGAGGAAGGCGCCGCCGCCTCGCCCTGCCAGCCCACCAGCTGCGCCGGCTTCTTCAGCCCCGTCTCACGCCCGTCGGCCAGCGTCACCACCAGCGCCCCGCGCTCGATGCGGTAGCTGCGCGAGCCCACGTGCGAGGCCCCGCGCCCGGCCAGCGGCGCGGTGCGGTCGAGCACGTGGCGCGCGTAGTCGATCACCTTGGCTCCACGGCGCTCGTTGTAGCCCGGCCCACGCTCGCAGCCGTCGGCCTCGGGCAGCGCGTCGGTGCCGTAGAGCGCGTCGTACAGCGAGCCCCAGCGCGCGTTGGCCGCGTTCAGCGCGTAGCGCGCATTCGTGATCGGCACCACGAGCTGCGGGCCGGCCTGGCGCGCGAGCTCGGCGTCCACGTTCTTCGTCGTCGCGCGGGCCTTGGCCGGCACCGGCACGAGGTAGCCGATCTTCTCGAGGAAGGCGCGGTACTTCGCCATGTTGCGGACGGGGCCCGGGTGCTTGGCGTGCCAGGCATCGAGCTCGGTCTGAAGGCGGTCGCGCTCGGCCAGCAGCGCGGCGTTCTTCGGCGCCAGGTCGTTCACGATGGCCGCGAAGCCCTGCCAGAAGGCATCGGCCTCCAGGCCGGTGCCGGGCAGCACGCGCTGGTCGACGAAGTCCTTGAGCACGGTGGCGACCTGCAGGCCGTGGACGGTGGTACGGGCGGTCATGGGCGATCCTGTTCGGTGGACGGGGAAAGGGGGTCAAGCAGCCGGAAGCCGATAGGGCACCCTGGAAGAGCCGCTGATTCAGGCATGCACTCTATTCGAACCGCCAACAGCAATTGCTGAAGGCGAAAGCCGAGTATTCCTGCAAAAAACGCATGAATGGCCCCGGCCGCATGACAATCGCATCGTGGACAAGCTCAAGCAGCTCGAATCCTTCGTCGCCGTCGCAGCCAAGGGCAGCCTCACCGCCACCGCCCGCGCCGAGGGTGTGGCGCCGGCGGTGATCGGCCGACGCATCGACGCGCTCGAGGAGCGCCTGGGCGTGAAGCTGCTCGTGCGCACCACGCGCCGCATCTCGCTCACGCACGAGGGCAGCGCCTTCCTCGAGCAGTGCCAGCGCCTGCTGGCCGAGCTGGCCAGCGCCGAGGCCAGCGTCAGCGCCGGCGGAGTCAAGGCCAGCGGGCACCTGCGCGTCACCGCGCCGGCGGGCTTCGGCCGGCGCCACGTGGCGCCGCTGGTGCCGCGCTTCGTTGCCCGCCACCCTGACGTCAGCGTCTCGCTGAACCTGTCGGACCGCGTCGTCGACATCGCCAACGAGGGCTACGACTGCGCCGTGCGCGTGGGCGACCTGCCCGACTCCAGCCTCATCAGCGTGCGCCTGGCCGACAACCGCCGCCTGTGCGTGGCCACGCCGGCCTACCTGCGGCGCGCCGGGGTGCCGCAGCACCCCTCCGAGCTGATGCGCCACGAGTGCCTGACGCTGAGCTCCGACGCGAGCCAATCGCGCGGCTGGGCTTTCAGCATCGACGGCGCGGTCACGCACCTGCGCCCGCGCGGTCGCCTGGACTGCAGCGACGGCCAGGTGCTGCACGAGTGGTGCCTGCAGGGCCTGGGCATCGCCTGGCGCAGCACCTGGGAGGTGGCCTCGGACGTGGCCGAGGGGCGGCTGCAGGCGGTACTGGCCGATTTCGCGGCGCCGCCCAACGGCATCTTCGCCGTCTTTCCGCACGCACGGCACCTGCCGCTGCGCGTGCGGCTGTGGATCGACTTCCTCAAGCACACCTACGGGCGGCCCGCCTACTGGCGGGGCTGAGGCTGGGCACCGTCACCGCCCCGCGCGCGGGGCGGCGGCCTCACCGCCCGCAGGCCGGGGTCACTTCTTGGTCGCGCCGGCCTTGGCGTCCTCGGTGCACTTCTTGACGAAGCTGTTCTTGGCCGCGCCGGCGAGCTTCTTCTCGGCGGCCGCCTTCTCGCAGGCGTCGGCGCCGGCAGCCGCCGCCGGGGTGGCCGCCTTGGCGTCCTCGGTGCACTTCTTCACGAAGCTGTTCTTCGCCGCGCCGGCGAGCTTCTTCTCGGCCGCCTTGGCCTCGCAGGCGGCCGCAGCGTCGGCGGCGTACGCCGGGGCGGCCACGAGGCCGAGGGACAGGACGGTCAGGGCAAGGAGCGTTCTCATGGGGACACCTCTCTGGGTGGGCGGTGGGGAGACACGACGGAGTCTATGACGGGGTGAGCGGGCCGGGCCGGCCCGTTCCACGCCGCATGCAGACGGCGCACCAGCACGCGGATGAAAGCGCCGTCGAACAGCGCGCGCGTGGGCAGGCTGAGCTGGCGCAGGCTGTCCGGGGTGAAGGAGATCATCGTCGACGGGCTCGCCACCGTGACGTCGGCGCTGTTGACCGCCAGCTCCGGGTCGGGCGCCAGGTAGGCCATCTCGCCCACCGAGGTGCCGGCGGCCAGCGTCACGATCCTGCGGCCGTCGCGCCAGACCTCGACCACACCCTCGGCGATGATGTGAAAGGTGTTGTTGCGGCCGCCCTTGCGGTACAGCGCCTGCCCCGACGCATGGCGCTCCCAGCGCCCGCGGCGCACCACCTCCCACAGCGCCACGTCGCCGAAACCGCTGAAGAACTCCAGCGAGCGCAGCAGCGTGAAACGCTCGGAGTCCAGCACCTCGGCCTCGGTGGCGCGCGGGATCTCGCCGCGCGCCACCAGCGAGGACAGCTGCTGCGCGTACTCGTCCCAGTCCTTGAAGCGGTGCTCACGCTGGCGCGCCAGGCCCTTGCGCACCAGCGCGTCCAGGGCCGGGCTCACGCCCGCGCGCAGGCCGGTCAGCGGCGGCGGATGCCCCTGCTGGATCTGCCGGATCAACGCCGTCTGCTGCTGCGCGTCGAAGGGTGGGCGTCCGGCGATCAGGTGGTAGAGCACCGCCGACAGCGAATACATGTCGGCGCGCGCATCGAGGTCCGTACCGTCGAGCTGCTCGGGCGACATGTAGGCCAGCGAACCCACGCCCAGCACCTGGGTGCGGTCGGTCCCGAGGTCGAGCACGCTGCCGAAATCGGTGATCTTGACATCGACCACGCGCGGCCCGTCCACCAGGGCGAGCACGTTGGCCGGCTTGATGTCGCGGTGGATCAGGCCCTGGCGCCAGCAGTAGCCCAGTGCCATCGCGCACTTGAAGCCGATCTCGACGATCTGGTCCAGCGGCAGCAGCGCATCGGGGCGGCAGAAGCGGCGCAGCGTCACCCCGGGCACGTACTCCATCACCAAGTAGGGCGCGGGGCCGTCCTCGACAGCGTCGAGGATCTCGACGACGTTGGGGTGACGCAGGCGGCCCACCAGCGCCGCCTCGGCGGCGAAGAACAGCCCCGCGTGGCGCGAGACCTCGGACACCTGCCCCTCGCCCACCGGCTCGGGCGCCGGACGCAGGCGCTTGATGGCGACGTCGCGGTCGGCGAAGTCGTCGCGCGCGAGGAAGACCTCGCTCGTGGCTCCGTCGCCCAGCTTGGACAGCACGCGGTACTTGCCGATGCCGGCCTGGAGCTGGTAGCCACGACGCGGCAGCGTGTGCAGCATGCCGGCGTCGGCCGTGCCCAGGGCCTTGCGCAGTTCGACCACGCATTGCGTGATGCTGTCGTCGGTGACGACGAGCCCGGGCCAGACGGCGTCGAGGATGGTCTCGCGCGAGACGACCTCGCCCGCGCGCTCCAGCAGCAGCAGCAGCAGGGCCAGGGTCTTGGGGCGCAGCCCCGAGCGCCGCCCGTCCCCGGCCGTGAGCTCGCCGCGCGCCTCGTCCAGCGTGCAGGCCCCGAAGCGGTGCAGCCCGCGGCGGGGTCCGGCCCCGCTGGCAGCGCCACCTCCGGGCTGCCGGTTCATGAGCTCAGGCCGCCTGCAACATGCCGAACAAGGGGTCCTGCCGGCTGCGCGGCCGGTAGGCGCTGACGCGGCGGGCGATCTCGGCGATGTGCTCGGGCGTGGTTCCGCAGCAGCCGCCGGCGATGTTGAGGAAACCGCTGCGCGCGAAGCCCTCCATCAGGCCGGCGGTGACCTCCGGGGTCTCGTCGAAGCCGGTCTCGCTCATCGGGTTGGGCAGGCCGGCGTTGGGGTAGCAGCTGATCCAGGTGTCGGCCGCAACCTTGCCCAGCTCCTCGATGTAGGGGCGCATCAGCGCCGCACCGAGCGCGCAGTTCAGGCCCACGGCCAGCGGGCGCGCGTGGCGCACCGAGTGCCAGAAGGCACCCACCGTCTGGCCCGAGAGGATGCGGCCCGAGGCGTCGGTCACGGTGCCGCTGACGATCAGCGGCAGGCGCTCGCCGCGCTCCTCCATCAGCTCGTCCAGCGCGAACAGCGCCGCCTTGGCGTTGAGCGTGTCGAAGATGGTCTCGACGAGGAAGAGGTCGACGCCGCCGTCCAGCAGCGCCTGCGCCTGCTCGCGGTAGGCGGCGCGCAGTTCGTCGAAGCTGACGTTGCGCGCGCCCGGGTCGTTGACGTCGGGGCTGATGCTCGCGGTGCGCGGCGTGGGCCCGAGCGCACCGGCCACGAAGCGCGGACGGTCGGGCGTGGCGTGACGGTCGGCTGCCTCGCGCGCCAGGCGCGCGGCGGCGAGGTTCATGTCGCGCGCGATGCCGCCCAGCCCGTAGTCGTCCTGGGCGATCGAGGTCGCGCCGAAGGTGTTGGTCTCGATGATGTCGGCGCCCGCTTCCAGGTACTGCTCGTGGATGCGGCGCACCACGTCGGGGCGCGTCAGCACCAGCAGGTCGTTGTTGCCGCGCAGGTCCTTCGGGTGGCCGGCGAAACGCTCGCCGCGGAAGTCGGCCTCGACCAGCTTCTCACGCTGGATCATCGTGCCCATCGCGCCGTCGATGATGACGATGCGCTGCCGCATCAGGGCGGGGAGCGCCGCGCCGCGTGTGTAGGCGGGCGCCGACGCGGGGGCGGCCAAGGTCATGGACATCACGTGGATTGTAGGAAGACGGCCCGTCATCGTGCAGCCCCGGGGCTGACCGCGTGCTTGCCTGTGGCGTGGCGCAAACATCGCCGGCGGGCGCGGCGGGCCGCCGGCGGCCGGCTCAATGCATCGACAGCGGGTGCTGCGCCAGGCCGCTGAAGCCGGCGATGTAGTCGTCGAAGGCCTCGGGCGTACGCTCGTCCTCGCGCATCAGCGCCTCCACCCCGGCGCGGAAGCACTCGGCCAGCGCGCCCTCGAGGAAGATCTCGCACCGGGCGGCCTTGTCGACGATCTCGTAGCCCCCGCGCACCTGCGGCTGGGCGTCGTCGTGGGTGGCGGGCACGAGGAACTGCATCACCACGTAATGGTCGGACTGGTAGAGCATCTGCATGGCGGTGATTCCTTTGATCCTTAGCTGCGAGCGGGGATGCAAATTTCAAGCCCGGGCAGTGCCGCCGGAATGCAGAGGACCCGGCGCCGGCTCCCGCGGCTCAGCCGCCGCCAGCCGAGGCGGCCGGTGGAAGGGCACTGGCCGGGGCCGCTGGCGAGGGTGCAGCGGTCGGGACGTGCGCGGCGTCCGGCTCGGCCAGCAGTTCGAGCGCGGCCCCGCCGGGCACGACGCTCGAGCGCACCAGTGCCGGCAGGTGCTGGTTCGCCGGGTCCAGCCAGACCTGCACGCGCAGGTCGTAGGGCCGGGCGGGCTCGCGCCGCAAGGGCAGCGCGGTGACGATGCGGCCGTCGGCCAAGGCCAGCGCCTCCGGCGCGCCGACCTCGAAGCGCCAGCGGTCGAGGTCGGCGCGGGCGCCCGACACCGCGAGCACGAGTTCGGCGCCCGGCGTGAATCGCGCCGGATCGGCGCCGACGATGGCCGCAAGCTGCACGAGCCAGCTCAGGCGGTCCTGCGTCCCTGGCGCGTAGGGGTGGGTCTGCGCCGGGCCGGAATAGCTGACCCGGCGCCGGGCGGTGTCGAAGTTGGCGGCGAGACGGTCGCGCCCGCGCTGCCGCTCGACGAAGCGCTCGGGCGCGAAGCCGGCACCGTCGAAGCCGCCGCGGCTGTCGTAGCCCAGCACCTCGACACCATCGACCCACCCACGCAGGCTCATCGCATAGCGGGAGCCGTCACGCGCCAGCACCATCTCGGCCCGGCCCTCGCGGCCGCCGCGCCGCAGCGCATAGCCCTGGGTGAAGGCGGGGGGTACCCGCACCGCGTAGGTGGGCAGGGGCTCGTCGCCGCCCGCGGGCGCCGGGGCGGCTTGGCCCACGGCAGCCACCCCTGGCGCCTGCTCCGCGCTCGCGCGCCCCGGGACAGGCGCCTCCCTCGCGAGCGGGGCACCTTCGGCACCCCCGGCCGGCGCCCCGGGAGCGAGGGCCTGGCTCCCATCCCCCCTGGCGGGGGAGGGGCTGAACGCCAGGCGGCCGGCGTCGGGTTCCCGGGCGGTCGCGGCGGCATCGGGCGACCGCGAGGGCGAAGGGCCCGCCACACCGGGCGCCGCCGCGGGCGGGCCGGGCGTCACGCCCTGCACGGCGCGGGGAGCGGCGGTCTCAGGGCCGGCCGCGCGCGGCCCCGTCGGCGCCGCCGGGGCCGGCAGGAACAGGG
>JBILNB010000049.1:0-36538 GCA_044375195.1 Rubrivivax sp.
TGCTGGCGGCACCAGGCGGCCACGGCCCGGTCGCGCGCGTAGCTCCAGCCCGGGCCGGTCTCCTCGTGGCTGAGCAGGCGCGTCACGCCGTGCGCCTGGCGCAGGGCCTCGAGCACGGCCACGGCCGGGCCTTCGCGCACCAGCACCGGCAGCCCGCGCGCGCGCAGCTCCGCCACGCACTCGAGCGCGAAGCCCACGTGCATCGGGTCGCAGTCGGGGTTGGCCAGCCACTCGGGCTCGACGATGAAGAGCACGAGCGCGCGCGCATGGCGCTGCGCCTCGTGCAGCGGCGCGTGGTCGGCCAGGCGCAGGTCGCGCTTGAGCCAGACGAGCGTGGTGCCGGGGGTCATGCCGAGCGGGCGGAGGCCATGGGGCAGGCGGGCAGGGCAGGCCCGGGGCGGCGCCCGGGCCCCCGGAGTTTCAGCGCCGCGGCTCCCAGGGGTACGCAGGGTCGTTGTAGCCTGGCGTCGAGGGGTGGCCGGGGCTGACCAGGCTGTCGACCAGGGCCTCGTCCTCGGGACCGATGGCGCAGTCCAGCGCGCCGAAGTAGTCCTGCCACTGCGCCAGCGTGCGCGGGCCGGCGATCACCGAGCTGACGCCGCGGTGCGCCAGCACCCAGGCCGCGGCGAAATGCGACAGGGCCACGCCACGGGCGGCGCAGTGCTCGCGCAGGCGCTGTGCGACGGCCAGCGATTCGGCGCGGAACTCGGTCTCGAGCATGCGCTTGTCGCCGCGGCCGGCGCGCGTGCCCTCGGCCGCCTGCGCGCCGGGCGCGTACTTGCCGGTCAGCACGCCGCGCGCGATGGGGCTGTAGGGCACGACGCCCAGCCCGTGGTGGCCGCACACCGGCAGCACCTCCACCTCGGGCTGGCGGTTCAGCAGGTTGTAGTAGGGCTGGCAGGCCACCGGCGCGGGCATGTTGATGGCGCGCGCCGTGTGCACCACCTCGGCGATGCGCCAGCCGCGGAAGTTCGACAGGCCCCAGGCGCGGATCTTGCCGGCGCGCAGCAGGGCCTCGATGGCGCGCAGCGGCTCCTCCAGGTCCATGCCGGTGTAGTCGCGGTGCAGGTAGTACAGGTCCAGGTGGTCGGTGCCGAGCCGGCGCAGGCTGGCCTCGCACGCGCTCTCGACCCAGCGGCGCGAGTAACGCGAGCGGTTGCGCCCCTCACCCATGGGGTTGCCGAGCTTGCTGGCCAGCACCCAGTGCTCGCGCGCGCCGCCGCGCAGCAATTCGCCGAGCATCGACTCGCTCTTGCCGAGCGAGTAGATGTCCGCGGTGTCGATGAAGTTGACGCCGTGATCGCGCGCGTGCGCCAGGATCTCGCCCGCCTCGGCGGCGGCGGTCTGGTCGGCGAACATCATGGTGCCCAGGCACAGGGCGGACACTTCGAGCGGGCTGCGGCCGAGGCGGCGGTATTGCATTCGGGGCTCCGGGGGCACGGGGGGACGGGTCGAAAGGGCCCGTGTTGTAACGCAGGCCGGCGCGCTGCGTGCGGGGTGCGGCATTCGCGCCGCGAACACCTTCGCCTCGCTGCTGCGCGGGCCCGGGCGCGGGGCCTTCGAGGGCGGCGAGAAGCGCAGCGTCGGGGTCGGCGCGCGTCAGCGCGCTTCGTAGACTGACTCGCCGCCGTTGTCCGAGCAAAGCGAACGCAGTGAGCGGTGCGAGTTCGGCGGCGCGACCCCGACGCGAGCATCGCAGCGGAGTCGGCCCGCAGGGCCGACCGCCCGGTTCAGGCCCCGCGCCCGGGCCCGCGCAGCAGCAACGCACGCCAAGGCGTGGCGCTCAGCTCGCCCCGAAAATCCCGCGCATGGACAAGATCCCCGAGGCCGAACGCCTGATGCGCCGCGATCTGGCGGCCGCCTACCGCCTGGCAGCCCGGCGCGGCTGGGACGACATCGTCTGGACGCACATCTCGGCCGCCGTACCGGGCGCGCCCGGCGCCTACCTGATCAACCGCTTCGGTCAGCGCTTCGACGAGATCACGGCCTCGAGCCTGGTCAAGGTCGACGTGCAGGGCCGGGTGGTCGACGGCTCGGGCGCGCGCGTCAACCCCAGCGGCTTCGCGATTCACGGCTGCATCCATGCCGCGCGCCCGGACGCGGTGTGCGTGCTGCACCTGCACACGCTGTGGGGCCAGGCGCTGGCCGCGCTGCGCCAGGGGCTGCTGCCGTGCTCGCAGCCGGCCCTGCGCCTGGTCGGGCGGCTGGGGCGCCACGCCTACGAGGGCCTGGCCTTCACGCCCGACGAGCAGCAGCGGCTCGTCGCCGCGCTGGGCCCGCTGGACGGCGTGCTGCTCGAGAACCACGGCCCGCTGCTCGTGGGCCGCACCGTGGCCGAGGCCTTCGTGCTCATGCACCTGCTCGAGCGCGCGGCCCAGGTGCAGTTGGCCGCCATGGCGGCCACTGGCGGCGCGCCGCGGCTCGTGGCGCCCGAGGTCTTGGCGCTGACGCAGCGCCAGTGGGCCGGCCCGACAGACGCGCCCGAGGGCGAGGACGAGTGGCCGGCCCTGCTGCGCGGGCTGGGACGGACCGACCCGGATTACGCAGACTGAGCGCGCTGCCGTGCCTCGTGCAGCGTGGCCAGCGTGATCTTGCGCACCTCGGCCTTGCTCTGCTCGATGTGGGCCTGCAGCAGGCTCTGCGCCGACTCGGCCTTGCGCTGGATGATCTGGCGCAGGATCCTGCCGTGCTCGGCGTAGGTGGCCTCGATGCGGTCGGCGCGGGTGAAGTCCAGCCGGCGCACGATGCGGATGCGCTCGGTCACGTCGTGATGCACGCGCGCTGCCTCTTCGTTGCCGGTGGCGCGCACCAGGGTGGCGTGGAAGGCCTCGTCGAGCTGGCCGACGAGGCGTCCGTCGGCCAGACGCTCGGCCGCGGGCACGAGCCAGACCGCCTTCAAGGCCTCCAGCTCGGCGGGTGTCGCCGGCAGCGCGACGATGCGCTCGATGCTGGCGCGCTCCAGGATCACGCGCAGGTCGTAGAGCTGGTCCAGGCGCGCGAAATCGATCGGCCGCACGAACCAGCCGGTCTTGGACTCCACCTCCAGCAGGCCCTCGTTGCGCAGCCGGAACAGCGCCTCGCGCACGGGTGTGCGGCTCACCCCGAGCTGGCGCCCGACCTCGAGCTCGGTGAAGCGGTCCCCGGGCACGAGGCGGAAGCCGTGCATCTGCGCCTTCAGCGCGGCGTAGACCTGGTCGGCCAGCGCGCCGCGGGCGCCGGTGCCGGCCGGCGGCTCAGGGGCGGCCGAAGCGTGCGGGGAGGTCACGAGAGTCAGGACGCGCGTCACGGATAGGGGCCCTGAGTGTCGTCGATGCGCCGGGCCGGGCCCTCAGGCGGGACTCTCAGGCGGGCAGGCCGCCGGCGGGCGGCGCCACCGCGGCGAAGTGGCAGGCGGCGCGGTGAGCCGCCGGCAGCGGCGCGACGCCCGCAACCCCGGGAGCGCCGTCCGCGGCAGCCGTGCCGGCCCGCGCGGGCGGCGCCTGCGGCACGGCCGCTAGCTCGGGCGCCTCGCGCGCGCAGCGGTCCTGCGCCGCCGGGCAGCGGCTGCGGAAGCGGCACACCTGGGGTGGCGGGTCGATCGGGCTCGAGACCTCGCCCTCGAGGCGGATGCGCGGTCCCTGACCCGGGATCGACGACACGAGCGCCTTCGTGTAGGGGTGCGCCGGCTGACCGAAGAGCTGCTGCGCGGGCCCGAGCTCGACCAGCTTGCCCAGGTACATCACGGCCACGCGGTCGGTGAGCAGGCGCACCACGTTCAGGTCGTGCGAGACGAAGAGCGTGGAGAGGCCGAGCTCGCGCCGCAGGCGGTCCAGCAGCTGCAGCACCACGGCCTGCACCGAGACGTCCAGGGCCGCGGTCGGCTCGTCCAGGATCAGCAGGCGCGGCCGCGCAGCGAGCGCGCGCGCGATGCCCACGCGCGCCTTCTGCCCGCCCGAGAGCTGGTGCGGAAAGCGCGACAGCAGCTCCGAAGGCAGCCCGACCTGCGCCGCCACCTCGGCCACGCGCTCGCGGGCCTGGGCCGCGCTCATGCCGGCGAGCAGGCGACAGGGCTCGGCGATGGTGTCCTGCGCCGTGTAGCGCGGGTTCAGGCTGTCGGTGGGGTCCTGGAAGACCATCTGCACGGCCGCGCGCAGCGGGTGCCGCGCGAAGCGCCGTGCCGGGATGGCCGCGAGGTCCTCGCCGTCGAAGACGATGCGGCCCTCGCTCGCGTCGAGCAGGCGCGCGAGCACGCGCACGAGCGTGGACTTGCCGCAGCCCGACTCGCCCACCAGCCCGAGGCTCTCGCCCGCGCCGATCTCGAAGGACACGTCATCGACGGCGTGCAGCTGCGCGCCGCGCCGGCCGGCCACGGCGAAACGGCGTGACAGGCGCTCGACCTGCAGCAGCGGCGGCTCAGCCATGGGCGTTCTCCAGCGGGTGCCAGCAGGCCACGGCGTGCGGCTGGGCGGCGTCCAGCAGCGGGCGCTCGGTGCGGCAGCGCGCGCTCGCGCGCTCGCAGCGCTCGGCGAAGCGGCAGGCCGGCAGGTCGGCGCGCCGCAGGTCGGGCAGCTGGCCCGGCACCGGGCGCAGCGCCTGCAGCGCCGTGTCCGGACCGGGCGTGGACGTCATCAGCCGCGCGGTGTAGGGATGGCGCGGCTGGGCGAACAGCGCGCGCGTCGGCGCGGCCTCCACCGCGTGGCCGGCATGCATGACGACGATGCGGTCGCAGTGGTCGGCGGCGAGCGCGAGGTCGTGCGTGATGAACAGCGTGGCCATCTGGCGCTCGCGCGCCAGCGCGGTGATCAGCTCCATCACCGCGGCCTGGGTCGTCACGTCCAGGCCCGTCGTCGGCTCGTCGGCGATCAGCAGACTCGGGCGGCAGGCCAGCGCGATGGCGATCATCACGCGCTGGCACATCCCGCCCGAGAGCTCGAAGGGGTAGGCGTCGAAGCGGCGCTCGGGGTCGGCGATCGCGACCTCGCGCAGCGCCTGCACCGCGCGCTCGCGCAGCGCGCGCGGCAGTTCCGGGCCGGTGCCGCCGCGCAGCGCCACCGCATGGCGGCGCAGCACGTCCTCGATCTGCAGCCCCACCGGCCGGATGGGGTTCAACGCCGTGCGCGGGCTCTGGAAGATCATCGAGATCTCGCGCCCGCGCAGGTCGGCCAGCGTGCCGGCATCGGCGCCCAGCAGGTCGATGCCGCCGAAGCGGGCGCTGCCGCCGGTCACGCGGGCGGCGGCATCGCTGATGCCCAGCATCGCGTAGGACAGCACCGACTTGCCCGAGCCCGACTCGCCGACCAGGCCGACGATCTCGCCCTTGCGCAGTTGCAGGTTCACGCCCTCGAGGGCGCGCACCGTGCCGGCGCGGGTGCGGAACTCGAGCCCGAAGTCGCGCACCTCGAGCAGCGGGGGTTGGGCGGTGGCCGTCATGTGCGCCTGCGGGGGTCGAAGATGTCGCGCAGCGCGTCGCCGAGCAGGTTGAAGGAGAAGACCGCCAGCATCAGCATCATCCCGGGGAAGAAGCTCACCCACCACTCGCCCGAGACGATGAACTGCGCGCCTTCCGCCACCAGGATGCCCCACTCGGGCTCGGGCGGGCGCACGCCCAGGCCGATGAAGCTCAGCCCCGCGGCGTTCAGGATGGCCCAGCCCATGTTCAGGCTGACCTGCACCATCGCCGGCGGCAGGATGTTCGGGAACAGGTGCACCGCGAGGATGCGAGCGTCGGTGTTGCCGGCCAGGCGCGCCGCCTCGACGAAGCCGGCGTTGCGCCGGATGTTGGTCTCGGCGCGCGCCACGCGCACGTAGAAGGGCAGGTTGATCACGGCGGTGGCGAGCACGATGTTGCCCACCGTGTTGCCGAGCGCGGCGACGATGCCCATGGCCAGCACGAACAGCGGGAAGGCCATGATGGTGTCCGACAGGCGCGTCACGACGGTGTCCCAGGCGCCGCCCAGGTAGCCCGCGGCCAGCCCCAGCGGGATGCCGATCACGAAGGACAGCAGCACCGCCGACACCGCGATGCCCAGGTCGAGCCGGGTGGCCGCGAGCGTGCGCGAGAAGATGTCGCGCCCGAGGGCGTCGGTGCCGAACCAGTGCGCCCCCGAGGGCGGCTGCAGCGCCACGGCCGAGTTGGTGGCCAGCGGGTCGTAGGGCACGATCCAGGGGCCCAGCAGCGCGATGCCGACGAACAGCGCGAACAGCGCCGCCGCGGCCAGCGTGACCGGGTTGTCGGCCAGCACGTGGCGGACGTGGGCGAGGGTGGTGCTGCGTGTCGTCATGGCCGGGTCCGCAGCGGTCTCATTCCAGGCTGACCCGCGGGTCGATCAGCGTGTACAGCAGGTCCACGAGCAGGTTCAGGCCGACGAACAGCAGCCCCATCGCCAGCACGAAACCCTGCACCGGCGCGTAGTCGCTGGCGGTCAGCGCGTCGATCGCGTAGCTGCCCACGCCTGGCCAGCCGAAGACCTTCTCGATGATGACGCTGGAGCCGAGCATGAAGCCGAACACCATGCCCAGCGTGGTCACCACCGGCAGCAGCGCGTTGCGCAGCGCGTAACGCACCAGCACCGTGCCCTGCGACAGGCCGCTGGCGCGCGCGGTGCGCACGAAGTCCGCCGACAGCACCTGCAGCATCGAGGCGCGCGTCATGCGCGCGATCGGCGCCAGCACGAACAGCGCCATCGTCACCGTGGGCAGCACCAGTTGGCGCAGGCTCGCCCACCACAGCGCCGGGTCGCGCGCCAGCGCGGCGTCCACCAGGTACAGGCCGGTGACGGCTGGCGGCGGCGAGTGCATCGGGTCGAGCCGGCCCAGCGGCGCCGGGGCCCAGCCGAGCAGGAAATAGAAGACGTAGGCCAGCAGCAGGCCGGTGAAGAAGGTCGGCAGCGACACGCCCAGCGTCGTGATCACGCGGCACAGCTGGTCGATCCACGAGCCCTGGTGCACGGCGGCCATCACGCCCAGCGGCAGCGCCACGGCGCAGGCCATCGCCAGCGCCAGCAGCACGAGTTCCAGCGAGGCTGGCAGGCGCGACAGCAGCTCCTGCAGCACCGGCTGCCCCGTGGTCAGCGACAGGCCCAGGTCGCCGCGCGCGAGCGCGGCCACGTAGCGCAGGAACTGCTCGGGCAGCGGCTGGTCCAGGCCCAGCTGGGCGCGCACCTGGGCGACAGCCTCCTGCGTGGCTGCGCCGCCGGCGAAGTAGGCCGCCGGGTCGCCGGGCAGCGCGCGCGTCAGCACGAAGGTGATGACGATCACGCCCACCAGGTTGGGCAGGGCGCCGAGCAGGCGGCGCAGGATCAGGCGCATCATGGCGTGGCTACCACCGGTGCGTCGCGGTGCAGGGCCTCCAGCACCGCCGCCAGTCCGGCTGCCCAGCCGACGATGCCGCCCTGGGCGACGATCATCGCGATCGTCGCGGCCTTGAACTGCGGGAAGTAGCTGGCCGTGGCCTCCTCGACGAGCAGGCACTCGTAGCCGCGGTCGTTGGCCTCGCGCATGGTCGTCTGCACGCAGACCTCGGTGGTCACGCCGGCGAAGACCAGGTGGGTGATCCCCTGGGCCCGCAGCACTGCCTGCAGCGGCGTGGCGTGGAAGGCGCCCTTGCCGGGCTTGTCGATCACCGTCTCGCCGGGCAGCGGCGCGAGCGCCGGCACGATCTCGCAGCCGGGTTCGCCACGCACGAGCAGGCGCCCCATCGGGCCCGGGTCGCCGATGCGCAGCGCGGGCTGGCCGCGATCGCGCTTGGCGGGCGGGCAGTCCGACAGGTCGGGCGCGTGGGACTCGCGGGTGTGGATCACCGGCCAGCCGCGGGCGCGCCAGGCCTGCAGCAGCGCGCGTGCCGGCTCGACGGCCGCGCCGAGTAGCGACACGTCGTTGCCGAGCGAGGCGCCGAACCCGCCGGGCTCGACGAAATCGCGCTGCATGTCGATCAGCACCAGCGCGCAACGCCCGGGCGGCAGCGCGTAGGCATAGGGGCGGGCGGGAATGGCGATGTCGGGCATGGGGTGGTGGCCGGTCGGGGCGGGTGGGGCTCGGGTCGGCAGGTGCTTCAGGCGTGGGTGCCGCCGCCCATGTGGCGCCCGATCTCGCGCCGGTCGCTGCCGGCCGCGGGGCATTCATGGACGATGCGGCCGCGGCTCATCACGACGATGCGGTCGGCCACGCGCAGCAGCTCGTCCAGGTCTTCGCTGACCATCAGCACGGCGCTGCCGCGCGCGCGCGCGCCCCGCAGCCGCGCGTGCACCTCGGCGACGGCGGTGAAGTCCAGCCCGAAGGAGGGGTTGCTGACGAGCAGCAGCGCGGCGTCGTCGGACAGCTCGCGCGCCAGCACCGCGCGCTGCACGTTGCCGCCCGACAACGAGCGGATGGGCGCGCCCTCGCCGCGCGTGCGCACGCCGAAGGCCTTGATGAGCTCGCGCGCGCGCTGGCGCAGCGCCGCCGGCCGGCGCCAGCCGGCGCGGGCGTAGGGCGGCTCGTCGAAGCGCCGCAGGCCCATGTTCTCGGCCACGCTCAGCTCGGGCACGCAGGCATTGCGCAGCGGTTCCTCGGGCAGGCTGCGCACCTTCAGCGCGCGGTTCTCGGCGCGCGTGGCGCGGTAGGGCCGGCCTTCCACGCGCACCTCGCCGGCGTCGCGGCGGCGCTGGCCCACCAGGGCCTCCATCAGCTCGCGCTGGCCGTTGCCGGAGACACCGGCCACGCCGACGATCTCGCCGCCGCGCACCTGCAGGTCCAGGGCGTCGACGGCGGTCTCGCCGCGGTCGCCGGCCACGCGCAGGCCGCGGACGTCCAGCCTGACCGGGCCTGCGCCGGCGAAGGGTGCGGGTGGCGGCGCGAGGCCTGAGGCCTCCTCGCGGGCGGCGTCCTTGGCGTCATCGGCCGTCGCTGCGGCGGGCGCGGTCCCGGCGCCGGTGTTGACCGGCATCTCGGCCCCGGCACCGGCCGCGCCGCCCACCATCAGCGCGGCCAGCGTGGCGGATGCCACGCCCTCCACGGCGCGGCTGGCCACCAGGCGCCCGCGACGCAGCACGCTGACGTCGTCGGCGAAGGCCGTGACCTCACGGAACTTGTGCGTGATCAGCACCACCGTGCAGTCGCCGGCATGGGCGCGGTCCCGCAGCGCGCCCAGCACCTCGTCGGCCTCCTGCGGCGTCAGCACCGAGGTCGGCTCGTCCAGCACCAGCAGGCGCGGGCGCAGGTAGAGCTGCTTGAGGATCTCGAGCTTCTGCTTCTCGCCCGCGGAGAGCTGCTGCGGCGTCGCGTCCAGCGGCAGGCTGAAGGGCGCCGCGGCCATGAAGGCCTCGAGCTCGGCGCGCAGGCGGCGCCACGGCACCACCGCGGGCAGCCGGCCGCGCGCCAGCAGCAGGTTCTCGGCCACCGTCATGCCCGGCACGACGGTGAAGTGCTGGTAGACCATGCCGATGCCCAGCGCGCGCGCGTCGGCCGGGGCGCGGATCTCCTGCTCGCGGCCGTCCAGCAGCACGGCGCCGCTGTCGGGGCGGTGGTAGCCGACCAGGCACTTCACGAGCGTGCTCTTGCCGGCGCCGTTCTCGCCCAGCAGCGCGTGCACGCTGCCGGGCCGCACCTCGATGGAGACGTCGTCCAGCGCGGTGAAGTCGCCGAAGCGCTTACCCAGGCGGTAGGTGGCCAGCGCCAGCGCCGGCGCGCGCGCGGCGGAGGTCGGCGTCATGCCCGCGCCACGACCGGCAGCGCCGCCAGGCCCGCGATCAGCGTGGCCGAGTCGGCCACCGCGCCGAAGACGCCGCCCTGCATCGTCACCATCTTCAGCGCCGCCTCGTGGTTGCCGAGGTCGGTGGCGCCGGTGCAGTCCGACAGGATCACGCACTCGAAGCCGCGATCGTTGGCCTCGCGCATCGTCGTGTGCACGCACACGTCGGTGGTGATGCCGGTCAGCACCAGGTTGCGGATGCCGCGGGTGCGCAGGATCAGCTCCAGGTCGGTGGCGCAGAAGCTGCCCTTGCCCGGCTTGTCGATGACGACCTCGCCCGCCAGCGGGGCCAGCTCGGGGATGATCTCCCAGCCCGGCTCGCCGCGCACCAGGATGCGGCCGCACGGGCCCGGGTCGCCGATGCCCGCGCCGATCTGCTGCGAGCGCCAGCGCTTGTTGGCGGGCAGGTCCGACAGGTCGGGGCGGTGGCCCTCGCGGGTGTGGATGATGGGGAAGCCGCGCTCGCGCATCGCCGCCAGCACGCGGGTGATCGGCCCGATCGGGGCGCGCGTCAGCGAAAGGTCGTAGCCCATCTTGTCGACGTAGCCGCCGATGCCGCAGAAGTCGGTCTGCATGTCGATGACGACCAGCGCCGTGTTGGACGGGCGCAGGTCGGCGTCGAAGGGCCAGCGGTAGGGGGTGCTCGCGATCGTGCTCATGGCGCGGTCTCCAGCGGGTTGGGCTCGGCGCCGCGGTAGCGCCGCGTCGGCGCGGCAAAGCCGCAGGGGGTGCCGTCGCGCACCTGGATGCTCGCGTCCCAGGGCAGGCGGTAGCGGCCGGCCACCATGTCCTGCATGAAGGTATACGGGCAGTCCTGGGCGCCACCCTGCACGGCGACGTAGCCGCGGTGCCAGAGCTGGTAGGGGTTGTTCTCCACGCCCCACAGCGCGCGCGCCTCGCGCACCAGGTCGGGCCGCAGCTCGGCGGTGATGATCTCGTCGGGCCGGTTGCCGCCCTCGGCCATCACCGTGCCGTCGAAGTTGCAGAACATGCCCTGGCCCATGGAGTCGAAGCTGCCGTCGCTGCCGCACAGGCAGACGCTGGCCGTCTGCGCCAGGTTCTGGAAGGCGTTGGCCTGGTTCGTGATGCGCCAGGCATGGCGGATCGGCGCCGTGTAGCCGGCGGTGCGCAGGATGATCTCGGCCCCCTTGTAGGCCGCCTCGCGCGCCATCTCCGGGAACATGCCGTCGTGGCAGATGATCAGCCCGATGCGGCTGCCGTTGGGGCCCTCGCACACCGGTACGCCCATGTTGCCGGGCTCCCAGGCCTCCACCGGCACCCAGGGGTGGAGCTTGCGGTAGTACAGGCGCAGCTCGCCGCGGTCGTCGATGATGAGGCCGGTGTTGTAGGGGTTCCCGTGCGGGTTGGCCTCCATGATGGAGAAGCAGCCCCAGATGCGGTGCTCGATGCAGGCCTGGCGGAACAGCGCGACCTCCGGCCCGTCCAGCGTGCACATCAGCTCCGGGGCGGTGCTCATCGACAGGCCGTGCAGCGCGTACTCGGGGAACACGACCAGGTCCATCGTGCCGAGGTTGCGCCGCGCCTTGCCCACCATCCAGGCGATGCGCCGTGCCTGCGCCGCCAGCTGCTCGGGGGTGTCCACCACCGGCAACTGCAGCTGCACCAGGCCGACGACCACCCCGTGGGGCGATTTGTTCAGTCCACCAAGTCCGTTCATGGGTTCTCCGGGCGGTTCGAGAGGGTCAGTGTGAGCCGGTTCAGCGTGTGACGCCCAGCTCCATCGGCGCGCCTTGCAGGCTGCGCCGCGGCGAGCAGGTCCACACCAGGATCGCGAGCGTGAGCACGTAGGGCACGGCGTTGAACAGGTAGGTGTAGCCGCTGACCCCGATGGACTGCAGCGCCGGCCCGAGCGCGCCGGCGCCGCCGAACAGCAGCGCTGCCCACAGGCAGCGCACCGGGTGCCAGCGCGCGAAGATGACGAGCGCCACCGCGATCAGGCCCTGGCCGCTGGACAGGCCCTCGTTCCAGCTGCCTGGGTAGTACAGCGACAGCGAGGCCCCGCCCAGCCCGGCGATGAAGCCGCCGAGCGTGGTGGTGGCGATGCGCACGCCGGCCACCGAGGTGCCCAGGGCACGGGCCGCGTCGGCCGAGTCGCCGACCATGCGCAGCTTCAGGCCCCAGCCGGTGTGGGCCAGGGCCCAGGTCAGCGCGAGCGCCAGCGCCACGCCCAGCGGGAACAGCACGTTCACCGCCAGCGCCGCCTGCGCCGGGCTGCCGGGGGCCGCGCCCAGCCACAGGCCCAGCGGCAGCGAGGGGATCTGCGGCGCCTGCGGCTGGATCAGCGGCTTGCCGAGGTAGAAGGCCAGGCCGGCGCCGAACAACATGATCGCGATGCCTGCGGCGATGTCGTTGACGCGCGGCAGGCTGCTGACCAGGCCGTGCAGCAGCGCCACGAGCGCGCCGCTGGCGGCTGCCAGCAGCACGCCCACCCACCACAGGCCGCTGAGGTAGGCGCCGCCGAAGCCGGCCATGGCCGAGAACACGAGCACGCCCTCGAGGCCGAGGTTGATGCGCCCTGCCTTCTCGGTCAGGCACTCGCCCAGGCTCACGAACAGGAAGGGCGTGCCCACGCGGATGGCGCCGCCGAGCACGGCCAGCAGCACGTCGAAGACGACGGAGTCGGTCACGGCGTGGCTCCCTGGGCCGGGCGGCGCAGCACGAACAGCTCACCCAGGCGGCCGCGCCAGGCCTCGCTGGCCAGGATGATCACGAAGCTGAAGCCCATCAGCACCTGCACCGAGGCGTCAGGCAGGCCCATGCGGCGTTGCAGCAGGCTGCCGGCGGCGAGGAAGCCGCCGAAGAGGATGGCCACCGGCACGATCGCCAGCGGGTGGTGGCGCGCGACGAAGCTCACCAGGATGCCGGTGTAGCCCAGGCCGACGATGAGCGAGGCATTGGCCGCCGTGTGCACGGCCGCGACCTCGATGCCGCCGGCCAGGCCGGCTGCCGCGCCGCCGAGCGCGCAGGCGGTGACGATCAGGCGGTGCGCGGGCAGGCCCACGCCGAGGGCGGCGCGCAGGTTGCCGCCGACCACGCGGGTGGCGAAGCCGTGCGTCGTGGCCGACAGCCACACGGCCGCGGCCACGCAGGCCACCACGCCGAAGGCCAGGCCCCAGTGCACGTCCCAGGGGCCGATCATGCCGATGCGCAGCGGCTCGGCCAGCGGCAGCGTCGAAGGCTTGTTCAGGCTCGCGGGGTCGCGCAGCGGTCCTTCGACGATGTGCTTGAACAGCGAGATCGCGATGTAGCCCAGCAGCAGGCTGGAGATGGTCTCGTTCACGCCGCGCCACTGGCGCAGCCAGCCGGCCAGCGCGATCCACGCCGCCCCGGCGGCGGCCGCGGCTGCCAGCAGCATGGCGGTGCCAAGACTGCCGGCCGGCGGCGTGAAGGCGTAGGGCAGCGCGGCGCAGGCCAGTCCGCCGACGACCAGCGCGCCCTCGCCGCCGATGACGGTGAGCCCGGCGCGCGCCGGCAGGGCCACGCACAGGGCGGTGAGCATCAGCGGCGCGGCCCGCTGCAGCGTGTTCTGCAGAGAGAAGGCGTCGCCGAAGGCGCCGCGGAACAGCAGTGTCCAGGCCTGCAGGGGGCTGTGGCCGTCGAACCAGACGAACACGCCGAACAGCGCCAGGCCGCCCAGCAGGGCGAGCACGGGCAGCAGCAGGGATTCCGCGGCGGATTTCATGACGTGAGGGGGCGGACCAAGCACCCGCCCGGGCCGCCAGGCCCGGGCGGGGAGGGGACTGGAGGGCCGGGTCAGACCTTGCCGATGACACCCTCGACCAGGTAGTTCATCGACTCCAGCACCACGTCGGTCTGCTTCAGCGTCGCTCCCTTGGCGATCACGACCTTGCCGGTGTTGTCCTTGAGCTCGCCGGCGAAGATGTCGAAGGTGCCGGCCATCATGCGGGCGCGCACGGCATCGGCGTTCTTGCGCGCCGCCTCGCTCACCATGCTGCCGTAGGGCGAAGACTTGACGAAGCCCGCGCGCAGGCCGCCGCGCACGAAGTTCGGGTGCGGCTTGCCGGTGCGCGCGGCCTCGAGGATGGTGGTGTAGGCGGTCAGCCAGTTCCACTCGGCGCCGGTCAGGTATGCATTGGGCGCGAGCTTGGCCTGGCTGGCGTGGTAGCCGCAGACCATCTTGCCGCGTTTGGCGGCCGTCTCGACCACCACCTTGGGCCCGTCGACGTGCATCGTGAACACGTCCACGTTCTGGTCGGCCAGGCTGTTGGTGGCCTCGGCCTCCTTGACCGGCATCGACCAGTCACCGGTGAAGATCACGGTCGTCGTGATCTTCGGGTCGACCGAGCGCGCGCCCATCGTGAAGGCGTTGATGTTGCGCAGCACCTGCGGGATGGGCTTGGCCGCGACGAAGCCGAGCTTCTTGCTCTTGCTCATGTGGCCGGCGATCACACCGTTGAGGTACTGGGCTTCGTCGATGTAGCCGAAGAAGCTGCCGGTGTTGGCCGGGTGCTTGCCCTGGGTCCACAGGCCGCCGCAGTGGGCGAAGCGGATCTTGTCGTTCTTGCCGGCCACGGCCAGCATGTGCGGGTCGAAGTAGCCGAAGGACGTGGGGAAGAGCAGCGTCGCGCCGTCCTGCGAGATCATGCCCTGCATGCTCTTCTGCACGGCCTGGGTCTCGGGGACGTTCTCCTCCTCGACGACCTTGACGCCGGCCATCTTCTTCAGCTGCGCCGCGGCCTCGGCGTGCGCCTGGTTGTAGCCGAAATCGTCGCGCGGGCCGACGTAGATCATGCCCACGGTGATGGGCGCCTGCGCGAAGGCCTGGCGCAGCGCGCCGGGCAGGGCCAGCGAGGCGCCACCCAGGGCGCCTGCAGTCAGCAGGCGGCGGCGGGAGGCGTCGGACAGGGTCAGGATGCGGTCGTTCACGGGATTTCCTTTCGGGGTGGGGGAGGGGGAAGGGATTTGGGGAAACGTCGGGAGGAGATCGGGTGCTTGGGGGGGGCTGCGGGCAGAGTTCGAGCTTCGCGGTGTGCAGGTGCTCAGGCCAGCTCGACCACGCTCACGTGCGCCGCCACCACGCGCCAGCCCTCGGGCAGGCGCACCCAGGTCTGGCTCTGGCGGCCGACCTTGGTGCTGCCGGCGCGCACGAACTCGGTCATCGCGGTGGCGTGGTCCCGGCCGTAGGTGGTGATCACGGTGCGGCGCAACGCGCGCGCCAGCCCGGCGGCGGGCCGCGCCTGGCGGAAGGCGCGGATCTCCTCGATGCCGTAGAGGTTCTCGGCGGTGCCGTAGCGCACCGTCAGCGGGCTGGTCCAGAACAGCTCGTCGAGCACCTCGACGCGGTTGTTCACGAGTGCGTCCTCGTAGCGCTCGAAGACGGCCTGCACCTCGGCCAGCACGTCGGGGGTGTTGATGTCCATGGGTTCAGGGCTTCAGCGAACTTCCGGGGCCCCCGGAGCCGCCGGGGCGGACGGGGTGGGGGTGTCGATGCGGGCCACGGGCGCCTGGGCCACGCCTATCTGCTCGAGCGCGCGCGCGGCGCGCAGGCACCACGCCTCGCGCCAGGGCGGGGCGATCACCTGCACGCCGATGGGCAGGTGCGGTGCCGCGGGGTCGCAGCCCCACACCGGCACCGTCACCACCGGCAGGCCGATGCACGAGACCGGCTGGGTCAGCAGCCCCATGCTGGCGCGCGCGGGCAGGCGCTGGCCGGCGATCTCCAGCCACTCGGTGCCGATCGGCGGGGCGGTGCAGGGCGTGGCCGGTGCGAGCACGAGGTCGACGCCGCGGAAGCTGGCTGCCACCTCGCGCGCGAACCAGCGCCGCAGGCGCTGCGCCTGCGCGATCCAGGCCGCGGGCAGCAGCGCTCCGGCGAGGAAGCGGTCGCGCGACAAGGGCTCGAAGTCCTGCGCCCGCGTCCGCAGGTCGGGCAGGTGCAGCGCGGCGCCCTCTGCGTTGGTGATCAGGAAGGCGGCGGCGCGGGCGCGCTCCACTTCGGGCCAGTGCACGGGCTGCGTGGCGCCCAGGGCTTGCGCCACGCGCTGCACGGCAGCGCGCGCCGCATCGCCGGCCTGCTCGGTGAACCAGCCCTGCAGCACCCCCACGCGCAGGCCTTCGCTGCCGCGGTCCAACGTGCAGGCGGTGGGCTCCACGGGCCGGGGTATACAGGCCGGGTCGGCTGCGTCGGGGCCCTGCATCGCGTCGTAGGCCTGCGCCAGCAGCCGCACGCTGCGCGCCATCGGGCCCAGGTGGTCCAGGCTGGCGACGAAGGGATAGCTGCCGGTTCGCGGCAGGCGGCCGAAGGTGGGCTTCAGGCCGAACACCCCGCACAGGCCCGCGGGCACGCGGATCGAGCCGTTGGTGTCCGAGCCCAGGCTCAGCGGCACCTGGTCGGCCGCCACCGCCGCGGCCGAGCCGCCCGAGGAGCCGCCGCTGATGCGCGAGAGGTCGTGCGGGTTGCGTGTGGCGCCATGGTGCGTGTTCTCGGTCGTGAAGCCGTAGGCGTACTCGTCCATGTTGAGCGCGCCCACGAGCACCGCGCCCGCCGCCTCGAGGCGACGCACCAGCAGCGCGTCCTGCGCGGCGGGCGGCGCGTCGCGCTCGATCTTCGAGCCTGCCAGCGTCGTGACGCCGGCGATGTCGTAGAGGTTCTTGACCGCGAAGGGAACCCCTGCGAGCGGGCCCTCGGCGCCTTCACGATCCAGCCGCTGCGCGCGCGCGGTGGCGCGCTCGGCCAGCACCGAGGTGAAGGCGTTGACGCGCCCGTCGGTGGCGGCGATGCGGTCCAGACTGCGGCGGACGGCCTTCGTGGCGCTGCATGGGTTCATGCGGCGGTCTCCGGCAGGTCCTCGGGGGCCACCGGTACGAAGACGGTGGCGGGCTCGTCGTCGCGGCCCAGCGCCAGCCCGTCCACCTGCGCGGCCATGGCCGCGGCCAGGCGCAGGTAGAGCACGACACCCGGCCGGTGGTCGGCTGCCAGCGGCAGGGCCACGGCGGCCGCTGCCTGCTCGGCGTACTGGTCGAAGTCCATGGCGGCGCCTGCGGCGGGACTCAGGTCTTCGACAGGTCCCGGTAGTCGGGCTGCAGGTGGAACCAGTAGGTGTAGCCCTGCACGTTCTTCTGCATCGCCACGTCCTGCGTGGGCTGGAACAGCGGCACGCGCGGCACCTCGTCGTAGCCGAGCTGGATCATGTCCTTGACGAAGGCGTCGTACAAGGTCTTGCTCTCGGCGAAGCGCGCGTTGTCGATGATCTTGTCCAGCTTGGGGTTCTGGTAGCTCATCGTGTTGAACACGGCGTTCTGGCCGTGGTAGCACCAGAAGAAGAAGTACTCGGGCCAGTTCAGCCAGCCGCCGAAGCGGTTGATGATGAGCGGCATGTCTTTCTTCAGCAGCGCCGCCCGCCACGTCGCGCCCGGGATCTTGTTGATCGTGGCCTTGATGCCGATCTGCGCCAGCGCCTCCTGCACCAGCACGGCCATTGGCTCGCCCACGGTCGCCCCGCCGAGGTCGAAGGACAGCGTGGTCTCGAATCCGGCGGCGGCGCCGGCCTCGGCCATGAGGGCCCTGGCCTTGGCGAGGTCGGTCTTGTAGCCCGTGGGCTGCGGCCAGGCCGTGGTCTTGACCTGCGGCGAGGCCGCGCCGTAGAGCTTGGCGCCGCGGCCGTAGATCGCGGTGTCGAACATCTTGTCGTAGGGAAGCGCCCAGGCCACCGCCTGACGGATCTTGGCGTTGTCGAAGGGCGGCTTCGTCACGTTCATGCCCAGGTAGAACATGGAGTTCTCTATCGGCATCGTGGCCACCTTGACCGAGCCGCCGTCCTTGGCCAGCTCGGCGAAGTCCTTGGGCGGCATGTCGTAGGTCATGTCGATGTCACCCTTGACGAGCAGCGCGCGCCGGTTGCCCGCGTTGGGCACCTCGCGCTGCACGATGCGGCGCAGCTTCGGGGCGGGGCCGTTCTTCCAGTCGTCGTTGCGGACGTAGACGATTTCCTGCCCGGGCCGGAAGGCTTCCACCTTGTAGGCGCCGCCGCCGGCGGTGTTGTTGCGGGTCCAGGCCAGGCCCCAGGGGTCCTGCGCCGTGGCGTTCTTCTTGACGAGCTCGGAGTTGAAGACGCAGGGCACCACCACGGCGAGGTTGTTCATCGTCATCTTGTCGCGGCGGATGAACTTCACCGTGAAGGTGTGATCGTCGACGACGACGAACTGCTCGGGCTTCTCCAGCGAGCCGGCGGACATCTGGAAGGTGGGGAAGCCGCCCACCGTGACGGCCCGGTCGAAGCTCCACTTCACGTCCTTGGCCGTGACGGGCGTGCCATCGTGGAACTTCGCGCTCTTGCGCAGCTTGAAGGTGACGGAATTGCCGTCGGGGGCGATCCGCCAGCTCTCGGCCAGCTCAGGCACGAGCTTGTCCATGTCGTACATCACCCGGCCGTCGGGCAGCTTCTTCTTGGCATAGGTCATCAGGCGGTCGTAGCACAGCCATGACACGCCGTACGCGGGACGGTTGGCGCCCACCGTGTGGATGTCCAGCGAGTTCGGTCCGAACTCGTTGGCGACGATGAGCACGTCCTTCGGCCTCGCCTGCGCCGCCGCGCCCAGTGGCAGGGTGGCTCCGGCGGCGGCAGCGCCGGTGGAGAGGAAGTGGCGACGGTCCATGGGGGAACTCCCTTCGGTGCGGTGGGGGTTGAGGCGGGGCGGGCCGGGAGCGTGGTTGGCCGGCTCAGGCTGTCAGGTCTTCAGTGCAGGATCCGTGCCCGCCTGCACCGGGCTTGCGAGGGCTGTGCCGCGCGCGGCCAGCCAGGCGCGCCAGCCGCCGTGGGCCGTGATGTCGCGCGCGCCGGCCAGGGCATGGGCCTCGCACAGGAAGCCGTGCACGGTGCTGCCGTCCTCGAGCTCGAGGCTGCCCAGCCCCAGCGGGGCCGGGATCAGGGCCAGGAAGGAGCCCACATCGGCCTGCGGCATCGCCCAGACTTCCAGCTCGATGGCAGCGCCGCCCTGGGCCACGCGCTGCAGCCCGGGCTTGGGCGGCGCGGTGCCGGGCAGCTCGTGCAGCCGGTAGCACGGCGCGGTGCGCGTGCGCCGCACCAGCGTGGCGCGGCGCTCGGTCAACTGCCCGTTCAAGGGCAGGCCGCTCAGGTGTGCGCCCACCACGGCGATGGGCAGCACCGGCTCGCTCACCGGCGTGCGCAACGGGCTGGCGGCGGCGGGCGTCGCTGTCCAGGCCTGACCTAACGTGGCCAGCGCGGCGTCGTGGCCGGCCGGGCCGACGAAGGTCACGCCGAAGGGCAGGCCAATGTCCGTGCGTCCGGCGGGCACGGCCAGCGCGCACCAGCCCAGCAGGTTGACGAAGTTGGTATAGGCGCCCAGCACCGCATTGGTGCCCACAGGGTCGGCGTCAACCTCTGCAAAGCGCGGGTGACCCGGCGCGGTGGGCACGAGCAGGGCGTCTACGTCGGCCCACAGCCCGGCCAGCTGCCGTTGCAGGGCCTGCAGGCGGTACTGCGCGCGGAAGGTGTCGGTGGCGCTGAAGCCGGTGGCGCGCGCGACGACGCGGCGCACGGTCGGATCCAGCGCCTCGGGCTGGCTGTCCATCAGCGCCTGCAGCACCGCGTGACGCTCGGCTACCCAGGGACCCTCGTACAGCAGCGCCGCCACCTCGTCCAGCGGCCCGAAATCGAGCTCGACGACCGTGTGCCCCAGCGCGGCGGCGCGCGCGCGCGCATCGGCCCAGGCGGTGGCGTAACCGGCATCGCCGAACCAGCGCGGCCGCGCCGGCACCCCCAGGCGCAGCCGCTGTGGCGGGCGGGCCGGCCCCGGTGCGAAGGCGCTGTAGGGGTCTGCCTTGTCTGGCCCCTCCGCGACCGACAGCACGTGGGCGGCGTCGGCCACCTCGTGCGCGAAGATCGAGACGCAGTCCAGCGTGCGGCAGGCCGGCAGCACACCCGCAGTGGACACGCGTCCGGGCGTGGGCTTCAGGCCCACCAGGCCGTTGAAGCCCGCCGGTATGCGGCCGGAGCCGGCGGTGTCGGTGCCGAGCGCGAAGGCCACGAGCCCGCGTGCCACGGCCACTGCGGAGCCTGAACTCGACCCGCCGCTGATGCGCTCAGGGTCGACGATGCTGGCCGGGCGGCCGTAGGGTGACCGTGTACCGACCAGCCCGGTGGCGAACTGGTCCAGATTGGTCTTGCCCAGCCACAGCGCGCCGGCATCGAGCAGGCGCTGCACCACGGTGGCGCTGTCCGCCGGCACGTGCGCATGCGCCGGGCAGGCGGCCGTGGTGGGCGCGCCGGCGATGTCGATGTTGTCTTTCGCCGCGAACGGCACCCCCAGCAACGGGTGGCGTCGCAGCGCCTCGGCGCGCGTGCCGCAGGCCGCCAGGCGCGCGGAGAGCAGCGCCAGTTGCGCTGCCCAGGCCGCGTCGTCGCACAGATGGATCCACACAGGGCGTCCGGCGTCGGTCTGCGCGTCGGCCAGCGCCCGCGCGCGCGCTGCCTGCGCCATAAGCACCACGTCCTCCCCGGCGGCCACGCTTTCGAGCCAACCGCCCACGGTGGGCAGCAGGGCCGGGTCTTGTGCAGGAGAGCCGAGGGAGGAAACCATCTTTGGTGCGCCGCTTGGTATACAAGCAGGTGCAGCACAAAGCGTGCCAGCGTCGCGTGCACCGAGGTGGTGCGTTGAGACCGCGTTGTCCTCGTGGCAGGCGCATCCGTCTCCCCCCGGTGGGGGAGGGGGTGGGGGAGAGGGGGGCGGGCGCCAAGACCTTGGGGTTCCCCCCCTCTCCCCCAACTCCTCTCCCGCAAGGGGAGAGGGGCCGAAGGCGGCCCTTCCTCAGCGCCTCAGCGCTGCGGCATGTCCTTCGCGCCGTAGCCCAGGCTGACCGTGGCGTCGGGGGGGATGGGCAGCATGCTCTCGTTCCAGCGCAGCCAGTCCTCGCGCATGGCCGCCAGGCGTTGCGGCTCGCGCGGGGCGCGGTTGGCGCGCTCGCGCGCGTCGGACTCGATGTCGAACAGGTACTCGTGCCCGTCCACCTGCAGGTACTTCCAGCGCCCGCGGCGCAGGGCGCGCTGGCCGCGGTGGTTCATGCGCCAGTGCATCGGGCGCTCGAAGGGCGCGTCGCCCTGCAGCACCGGCAGCAGCGACACCCCGTCCAGCGGGTGGCCGGGGTCGGCGGCCACGCCGGCGGCCTCCAGCATCGTGGCCGTCCAGTCCATCGTCAGGCAGTGCTGGGCGCTCGTGCCGCCGGGCGCCACCGCGGCCGGCCAGTGCGCGATCCATGGCACGCGGATGCCGCCCTCGGTCAGGTCCATCTTGCCGCCCACCAGCGGCCAGTTGTCCGAGAAGCGCTCGCCGCCGTTGTCGCTGGTGAAGACGATCAGCGTGTTCTCCAGCACGCCCCGGCGCCGCAGGGCCTGCACGACGCGGCCGATGCCCTCGTCCATGTGGTGGATCATGCGGCGGTAGGTGTGGATGTTGCCGCCGTCGACGTGGAACAGGTTGGCGCGCACCTCCTCGCTCAGGTGCGCGTCGTCGCGTGTCTCCCAGGGCCAGTGGGGCGCGGTGTAGTGCAGGCTCAGCAGGAAGGGCGCGCCGGCCCCGGCGGTGCGCTCCACATAGTCGACGGCGCGGTCGGAGATCAGGTCGGTCAGGTAGCCGATCGCGGGGTGGTCCTGCTCGCCCAGCCACAGGTCGTGCTGGCCGCTGGTGGTGCAGTGGGTGAAATAGTCGACCCCGCCCGACATCGGGCCGAAGAACTCCTCATAGCCCGAGCGCAGCGGGCTGAAGTGCGGCGGGTAGCCCAGGTGCCACTTGCCCACCAGCGCCGTGCGGTAGCCTGCCGAGCGCAGCAGCGAGGGCAGCGTCGGGTGCGCCGGCGGCAGGCCGAGCACGGCGCTGTCGCGCGTGCGGCTGCTCATCGGCTCGTCGAGCGCGCCGCGCAGACGGTACTGGTAGCGCCCGGTCATCAGCGCAAAGCGCGTGGGCGAGCACACCGGCGCGTTCGAGTAGCCCTCGGTGAAGCGCAGGCCCGCCGCGGCCAGCGCATCGATGTGCGGCGACACGGCCCCGAAATCCGCCGCCCGGCCGCCATAGCAGCCGAGGTCGGCGTAGCCGAGGTCGTCGGCGACGATGAAGACGAAGTTCGGGCGCTGGGGTGTCGTCGGTGCGGGCATCCAGGTTCTCCGCGGGGGATGGGCGATCGGGCCCGCACGATACCCTCATTCGGCGCCGGCCTTCCCCGCCCGCCGCGGGCCCGCCATGGCAACATGCCCCGATGAGCAGGAAGGACAGGCACGTCAGCGAGACCCCGGCCACGCAATGGTTGCGCACCCATGGCGTGGCCTACACCGAGCACCCCTATGACTATGTCGAGCATGGCGGCACGGCAGAGTCGGCGCGCCAGCTTGGCGTGGACGAGCACGCCGTGGTGAAGACCCTGGTGATGCAGGACGAGCGCGCGCAGCCGCTCGTGGTGCTGATGCACGGCGACTGCCAGGTCAGCACCAAGAACCTCGCGCGCGCCATCGGCGCGAAGTCGGTCGAGCCCTGCAAGCCCGAGGTGGCGCAACGCCACAGCGGCTACCTCGTCGGCGGCACCTCGCCCTTCGGGCTGAGGAAGGCGATGCCGGTCTACGTCGAGGAGACCGTGCTCGCGCTGCCCAGGATCCACATCAACGGCGGGCGCCGCGGCTTCCTCGTCGGCATCGACCCGGCCGTGCTGGCCGGGCCGCTGGGCGCGCGCCCGGTGCGCTGCGCGCTCGCGCCGGAGGGGCGATGACCACGGTCGCCCTGCTCGAGGACGAGGTCGACCTGCGCGAGGAGATCGCCGATTTCCTGACCGTGCGCGGCCATCGCGTGCTGCAGGCCGGCTCGCTGGCGGAGTTCGCGCCGCTGGCCGACCAGGCCCGGATCGCCGTGCTCGACCTCATGCTGCCCGATGGCAGCGGCCTGGATGCGGCGCGCCAGTTGCGCGCCCGCTCCGGCCGCACCGGCATCATCATGCTCAGCGCGCTCGGCGTTCTGGGCGACCGCGTCGCCGGCCTGCAGGGCGGCGCCGACCACTACCTCGTCAAGCCCTTCAGGCTGCTCGAGCTCGAGGCCGTGATCGACGCGCTGCTGCGGCGCGTGGGGCGGGAATGGATCTTCGAGGCACGTCGCGCCCTGCTGATCGACCCTGCCGGCCTGGCGATCGATCTGACCGACCAGGAGGCCGTCCTCGTGGGCCTGCTCGCCCGCGCCGGCGGCGGCGCCGTGAGCCGGCGCCAGATCGTCGAGGCCCTGCGCCAGGACTGGGCCACCTACGACCTGCGCCGTATCGACACCCTGGTCAGCCGGCTGCGCGCGCGCTGGCAGCGCAAGACCGGCCGGGAATTGCCGCTGCGCACGCTGCATCGCGAGGGTTACGAGTTCGCGGCGATGGTCGAGGAGGGGTGAGCGGCCGCCGGGCCTGTCGGCAGCCGGATGCGCGCCACGGTGCCCCCACCGTCCCGATCGAGCAGTTCCAGTGTGCCCCCCTGGGCCTGGACCATGCGCTGCGCCAGCATCAGCCCGAGGCCCGTGCCGGCCACGCCGGCGGCGGCCTCGCCGCGCCATGGCGCGAAGAAGAGCCTGGGGCGCGCGGAGGGCGGGATGCCCGGGCCGTCGTCGACGACTTCGATCAGCAAGGCGTCCGTGGTCCGTTGACCCTCGCGCCGGGCGCGCACCTTCACCGTCGTGCCCGCCGGGGTGTACTTCACCGCGTTCTCGACCAGGTTGGCCAGGGCCAGGCGGGTCAGTTCCGGGTCGCACTCGAAGCTCTCGCCGTCGGCGGGCGCGTCGATCTGCAGGCGGTGGTCGTCGCCGAGCAGGCGCGCGGACGCCGTGGCCTCGCGCAGCAGGTCGGCCACCGCGCACGTGCGCGGATGGGCGGCAGGAGCCTCGTCCGTGCCGGGTTCGTCGCGCAACTGCCGGTCCAGCAGCGCCGCCAGGCGCTGGGCCGCCGCCAGGATCTTGTCGACCCGCCCGTGCGCGGCCTCGGGCAGCGGCGGCTGGGCCAGCGCCAGGTTCTGCGCACTCGTGTCGATCACCGCCAGCGGTGTGCGCAGCTCGTGCGACACCGTGGCGAAGAACTCGCGCTGGCGCGCGCGCAGGCTGCGTTCGAGCGCGAGCGAGCCCTCCACCTGCCGCATGGCCGCGGCGATGTCGGCGGTGCGTTCGGCCACCCGGGCCTCGAGTTCCCGCGCGTTGCGCTGCGACAAGGCCAGCGCCCGGGCCTGCGCCGCGTCGGCGGCCTCGCGCAGGGCCTGGTGGCCGCGGCTGACCGCGTAATTCAGCACTAGCAGGTAGACCACGAGACCGATGTAGTAGCCATGGTCGAACAGCGGGTGCGGCGGCAGCAGCCCCAGGTTGCGGCCCAGGCGAGCGCCCACGGCCAGCATCATCGGCAGCATGGCCACGAGCATCAGGCGCGCTGCCGCCGAGCCGCGCCAGGTCTGCACGGCGAGGATGGCGGCCATCAGCGGCACCGTGAGCAGGTGCACCGCGGTGAAGGCCGGGCGCGCCCAGGGCGCGCGCAGCACCTGGTCGGCCAGGACCATCGAGACCGAGAACAGCGCCAGCCCGGCCAGCAGTACCCGCGCCCAGGCGCGGCCCCGCGGCCCGACCAGACCGATGAAGCGCAGCACGAACAGGAAAGCCGCGGGCATGGCCAGCATCCAGGAGGCGACGACGAGCGCGTCGTTGAGCGCCGGCATCGTGTGGAGCAGGTGGCGCCAGGCGAAGCCTTCGAGCGAGACCACGCTCAGGAAGCTCAGGCTCGTGAACAGCGCGAACAGGCCGTAGGGCGCGTTCCGCGTGGCCTGGAAGAACCACAGGTTGCTCAGGATCAGCACCAGGTGCACGGCCAGCACCACGCCCCACAGCAACTGCTCGGTCTGCATCTCGGCCTGGAAGCGCTGCGGCTCCCAGAGCACGACGGTGAAGTTCTGCGTGTTGGTGCCGCGCACGCGCAGGTAGAAGGTCTGCGGCTCGGCGCTGGCCGGAGGCACGCGGAACACGATGTTGCGGTGCGGGAAGTCCCGTTGCGCCAGGGGGTGCATGTCACCCGCGGTGCGCCCGGGCAGCAGGCCGCTGGCGCCCGGCCAGTACAGCGTGGCCTCGTCGATGGGCGGGAACTGCAGCTCGAGCAGCCGATCGCCGGCGGCGCCGTCTCCCGGCGGCAGCGTCAGCCGCAGCCAGGCCGCGCCGCGCACGTAGCCGAGCGAGGGCGCGCCCGGCAGAGGGCGGAAGCTGCTGCTCACTTCCGCGTCCGTCAATTGGGCGGGGTCCAGGGTTTCCTCGGAGTCCATCAGCACGGCCCAGCCGCGGTCCAGCACCTGGCGCCCGCCGTCCGGGGCGGCGAGGGCGGTGCCGGCGAGGCCCCAGCACAGCAGCCAGGCTAGCAGCCAGGCTCGCCACAGGGCGGGCCGGCCGGGCCGGTGGCGAAGGCGTCGCGCGAGTTCTGACATTTCCTGACACCTTGCTCCGAGCCCGGGGGAGATTCCGGTAGATTCTGGCCTGATTGGGGAATTACAGTCGCGTGTTCCTGGGGAGCGGCGCGCGGCCTGTCAGGCGGGCTTGGGCCGCCCCCTCACCCGCATGTATCCAAAGAGGAGTTTCGAATGTTCCAGCAACTGGTCCCCGTGAACAAGGCCCGCCACTCGGGCACGAAGATCAAGCAGATCGAGGGTTTCGGCTTCGCCTCGCGCTTCCACATCGCCTCGGTCATGGTGCACGAGTTCGCGCGCGCCGCGGCCATCTACCCTGTCGTCTTCCTCGAGGACAAGGCCCAGGACGAGTTCCGTCCCGTGGCGCTGATGGGCCTGGACGAGGGCGAGAACCTGTTCGTCGATGCCGCGGGCAAGTGGCAGGCCTCCTACGTGCCGGCCATCATCCGCCGCTACCCCTTCGCGCTGGCCAGCACCGGCCAGGAGGGCCAGTACACCGTCTGCATCGACGAGGGCAGCGCGCTCGTCAACGACAGCGAGGGCGTGCCGCTGTTCAAGGAGGATGGCGAGCCCTCCGAGGCGATCGAGAACGTCAAGCGCTACCTCGGCGAGTTGCAGCAGATGGACGTCTTCACGCGCGCCTTCTGCAAGTACTTCGCCGAGCACAACCTGTTCACGCCGCTGAACATGCGCGTGCGCCAGGGCGAAACGGCCAAGAACATCAGCGGCTGCTACGTCGTCAACGAGGAGCGCCTGAACAACCTCTCGAACGAGCGCTTCCTCGAGATGCGCGAGCGCCGCTACCTGCCCGCGGTCTACGCCCACCTCGTGTCGCTGGCGCAGATCGAGCGCCTGATGACGCTGAAGGAAGAGCGCGCCGCGGCCCAGAAGCCGATGAACTGAGCGGGCGGCACGCTTTCGACGACTTCCCGGCCCCCTTGACGCCTGCCGGGCATGCCCCGCTCCAGACACGCTGACGCACAGCCGCGCATGTCGCGGCTGCTGCAGAAGCTGCTGCGCACGACCTTCCAGGTCGAGCCACTGGAGCAGCGCATCCTGCTGTCGGCCGACCCGCTGGGGGCCACGGCGCAGGCGCTCGCGCTGCGCGACGGGGAGCATGTCCTCTATGACAACGGCTTGCGCGCCGCGGCGGAGCTCGACGCGCTCGAGCGCGCTGCGCGCGCCGGCGAGGCCGCGCTGCCCGCGGTCGAGCCGGCGCCGGCGGCCGTGCCCCCGTTCGCGGTGGACGCCAGCGCCTTCGACGCTGCGCTCGCCCAGACACGCGCCGCCTTCATGGATTCGGCGTTGGCGCTGGCCGACCCGGAGTACGGTCGCTTCATCGACGGCGTGCTGTCGGTGCAGGTGCTGCAGCAGGATGGTGACGCCACGTCCGCGGCGCTGCGCGACGCCCCGGCCGCCCGGCCATGGACGGCTGTCGGGCCTGCTGATGCCGGTGTCGCAGCCACCACGCCGCAGGACGGCGCGCCGGCGCTGAATTCGCGGGACGGAGAGCTTCATCTCGATGCGGGCCTGTTCGATGCGGCCCGTCTCGCGCGCGAGGTCGCCGGCCTGGACCTGCGCACCCTGGTCGTCGGCGCGGGCGCCACGCTGGCAGGCAGCGGCACCATCGATGCCCCCACGCGGGTCGAGGGCACGCTCGCGCCGGGGTACTCGCCCGGCCTGATCTCGTACCAGAACGGCCTGACGCTGACGGACGCCACGCGTACCGTCATCGAACTCGGCGGCACCGCCCCGGCCACCTTGGCTGACCACGGCACGGGCGCCTTCCACGACCGCATCGACGTCGCCGGGCTGGCCAGACTGGACGGCACGCTCGACATCGAGCTGCTCAACGGGTTCACGCCCCAAGCCGGCGACGAGTTCGTCGTGCTGAGCTACAGCGCTGTCCAGGGGCGCTTCGACGCCGTGGAAGGCCTGTTCGGTCTGCATGGCAACGTCTGGTTCGACCTCGTCCAGACGGGTGACTTCACCACCGCCGGCCAGCTCAAGCTCGTCGCGCGCGATCTCCTGCCCGGTGCGGGCGAGGCCCTGCCGCTGTCGCAGCTTGCCGGCCCCGCCGGCGTGCTCGACCAGTTCGGCCAGCTGCTCAACGCCGATTACTTCCTGGCCGGCAGCCTGCCGGCGCTCGACTTCTCCGCCGACCTGCGCGTCGGTGGTTTCGACATCGACGCCGGCAACTTCCGCCTGTCCTGGGACAGCGAGCGCGAGCGCGCCTTGCTGCAGGTCGACGGCGCGATCGACGTCGGTCCCGTCTCGCTCGCCGGCGACGTGACCGTGGCCATTCCGTCCGGCAGCGGCGGCACGGTCGAGGTCTCCATCGACGACGGCGCGTTCGCGCTGTCGGCCGGCGGAGCCCGGCTGTCGGCCAGCGGGATCGACGGCGGCTTCGTGCTGTCTTCTGCAGGTGTCGCGGGTGTCCTGCGCGTCGGAGGCCTGGCGCTGACGGACGATGCGGGTTCGCCGCTGGCAGGGATCGACCTGTCGGGCGTGCGGGATGTGCACGTGGGCTTCAACACCACGGGCCGCTCGGTGGTGGGCAGCCTGCCGGGGTTTGCCTTTGACTACAGCGCGCAGGAGCACCACGACTTCTTCGCGGTGGACGCCGATCTGGACCTCGAGCTGACGGTGGGCCCGGTGGCCTACACGCTGTCGGGGCGCTTCGGGCTGGGCGACACGGACTTCGAGGTCGATGGCACGGCCGCGCGCGGTCTGATGCTGTCGGTCAAGGACGCTTCCACGGCGCTGACGGCCGCTGGCGTGAAGCTCGGGCTCGGCGGCCTGCAGGGCGGGGCGGTGCTGGGTACGGTGCGCGGGCAGTTCGGCACCATCGGCAACGTCAAGATCGGCAGCGTGGCGCTGACGCGCGACGACGGCAGCGACCTGATCCCCGGACTGAGCATGCTGCCGCTGGACCTGCCGTTCAGCTTCAACACCTTCGACTTCACCGAGAGCGACAAGCCCGCGTTCGCCTGGCCGAAGTTCGACCTGTCGGCGCTGTCCTTCCCCTACCTGGACCTGAGCCTGCCGGATCTGCCGAGCTTCAACCTGCCCAGCCTGGGCTCGTTCGGGCCGGGCATCGACTGGAGCAGCCTGAGCCTGCCGCAACTGGGCTCGCTGCTGCCCAGCTTCGGCATGAACCTGCCGGGCTTCGATCTGAAGCTGCCCAACCTGAGCCTGCCCAGCCTGGCCGGCGACGGCACGGGCCTGGGGCTGGACTGGCCCAACCTGAGCCTGGCGCAGTTCGTGTTCAGCCTGCCGCGGCTGAACCTGCCGGGGCTGACGCCGGACTTCTCCTACCTGCTGGAGAAGTTCAACAACTTCGGCTGGGGTACGGCGCTGCCCTCGGGCTGGGGGACGCTGAACCTGGCGGCGCTGCTGACGGACCTGAAGACGCGCATCGATGCGGGCAGCCTGCCGGGCCTGAGCCTGACGCTGCCGGACCTGTCGGGCCTGAGCCTGGGCGGCGCCTCGCTGGGCACGCTGACGCTGGGGGACCTGCGGGCCCGGCTGCCGTCGGTGGACCTGAACTGGGCCTCGCTGAGCCTGCCGGAGCTGCTGCTGTCGCTGCCGCGGCTGAACCTGCCGGGGGTGTCGCTGAACTTCGACTTCAGCACGCTGCTGCCGGGCTGGCCGGACGTGTCGCTGTCGGGGCTGGCGGAGTATTTCCGCACGGGCGCAGGCAAGAGCAGCCCCGTGGCCGGGCTGGCGCTGGACATCGACTGGGGCAAGCTGTCGCTGCCGGAGCTGGTCTACAACCTCAGCCGGCTGGAGCTGCCGGCGCTGGACTTGAAGCTCATGGGCATCAGGCTGCCCAGCCTGCCCAAGCTGCCGTTCGACTTCACGCTGGGGCTGCCCGAGCTGCGGCTGTCGAAGCTGGCGTCGTATTTTGCGGGCCTGGGCGGGCCGAACGCGGCGGCGCTGGCGGCCATCGACTGGAACGCGCTGACGCTGCCCGAGCTGGTGTTCACGCTGCCGCGGCTGAACCTGCCGGGGCTGGACCTGAACCTGTCGGGCCTGCTCAAGGCCAACGGCATCAACTGGCCCGACTTCAAGCTGTCCACGCTGGCCGGTGCCTCCAGCGGCGTGGGCTCCGGCATCGACTGGCCCAACCTGACGCTGCCCAATCTGGTGGGTCAGCTGCGCGGGCTGAACCTTGCGGGCCTGGACATCACGCTGCCCACGAGCTGGGGCACGCTGTCGGGCAAGAAGCTGGCCGACCTGGGCGCGCTGTTCCCGGATGTGAAGCTGGACTGGCCGAACCTGACGCTGCCCGAGCTGGTGTTCGCGCTGCCGCGGCTGAACGTCTCAGGCCTGGGGATCGACTTCGACTTCGACGTGCTGCTGCCGCAGTGGCCCGACGTCAGCCTGCCCAACCTCAAGGCGTGGTTTGCCGGCAGCGGCCGCGTGGATGCGCCCGGGCGCATCGACTGGGGCGCGCTGAGCCTGCCGGAGCTGGTGCTGAACCTGCCGCGGCTGAACCTGCCGGGGCTGAACCTCGAGCTGCTGGGCCTGCGCCTGCCCGAGCTGCCCTTCGTGGGCGGGCTGCTGGACAAGCTGCCCTTCGAGCTCGACCTGGCCAAGGGCGGCTTCAGCATCTCGGGCGCGCTGGACATCACGCTGGGCGACAACCTCAAGCTCAGCGGCAACTTCGGTTTTGACCGCAATACCGACAGGATCATCGTGCTGGCGCAGGACGCCACGACGATCCTGGGCGCGGGCGGGTTCGAGGTGGGCGCCACCGGCGCCGACATCGGGCTGGTGATCGACGCCTCGGGCCTGGCCTTCGAGGCCGTGGGCGAGCTCTACGCCGACCTGGGCGGCGCGGTCGAACTCGGGGCCGACGAGGCCACGATCTTCTACAACAGCACGGGCAAGGACTGGACGGGCCAGACGCTGACGATCGGCGCTGTCTCGCACACCTTCGGCACCCTGGGCAGCACCGACCTGCGCGGCGCCACACTCACCGGCGCGAGCCTGCGCGTGGGCGACTTCATCCAGGCCAGCGGCAACCTGGCGGTGCGCGACGGCACGCAGACGCTGAAGGTGCTCAAGCCGGGCACGGGCGGCGCGGCGGCGAGCACGAGCGACGTCAGCGCCAAGGTGCTGAGTTTTGGCGGCTCGAACCTGAGCGCCTTTGCCGGCGTGGGCGAGGGCGCGGACCGCACGGGCCTGGCCATCACCAAGCTGAACCTGGCGCTGGTGCTGGCCAGCGACGCGGCCGACGCGACCCGGCGCTGGCTGGCGCTGCAGGCGGTGGTGCCCAGCGACGGCGCGGTGTCGGTGCTGGGCGTGCCGGAGCTGACGCTGCAGGCATCGAACCTGAAGCTGGAGGTCACGCGCGCGGCCGGCGACGCCAGCCTGGTGGACTTCGCGCTGACGCCGGTGACGGTGGCCACCGGGAACGGCTCGATCCAGATCGCCTACGCGGCCTCGGCCGGCCCGGTGCTGCGCGCGGCTGGCCTGCTGACGCTGGGCGTGGGCGGCTTCTTCCGCGTGCAGGGGAACTTTGCGTTCGAGCGCACCACCGCCGAGCTCGCGCTGTCGGACGGCAGCACGGTCGACGCGAACGTGCTGACGCTGGGCGGCAAGGAGATCTCGGCGTTTGCCGGGCTCAATGGCGGCGCGAGCAACGCGCTCGGGCTGGACCTGCAGAAGGCAGACTTCGCGCTGGCCATCATGAGCGACCGCGCCAACGCGGCGCGCAAGTGGATGGCGCTGCAGAGCGACGTCAGCTCGGCGGCCTTCGTGGGCGTGGACGGGCTGACGGTGCAGGCGCAGAGCCTGCAGCTGGCGATCAACCGCAACCTGGCCACCACCGGGGGCACGCAGGCGCAGCCGGCGCTGAAGCACGAGACCATCCTGCGCCTGGACACGGACCTGGCCGAGGGCACGCTGCACCTGGCGCTGGGCGCGCAGCAGGCGGCGCTGGCGCTGACGGCCACGCGCAGCAGCGAGTCGATCCGCAACGAGCTGCGGCGCAAGCTGGAGCAGATGCTGGTGGGCGCCGGTCGCACCCAGGCCGACGTGGACGGTGCCATCGACATCACGGGCACGCGCGAGGACGGCTACACCATCGTCTTCGGCGGCGCGCTGGCCGGCAGCGACTACTCCGCGCTGACGGTGCGCGCCGAGCCGGCCACGGTGAGCGCCGGCTCGAGCGAGCGCGTGGCGGGGCAGGCCGCGCGCAACAACGTGACGCTGACGCCGCTGCAGCAGAACAGCCAGTTGCGCATGACGCTGGCAGGAGCCTCGGGCACGCTGCGCTTCAGCCTGGGCGGGCCGACGGCCGACGTGGCGCTGGCCGCGGCCGACACCGACGCGGCGCTGGCGCAGAAGATCGACGCGGCGCTGGAGTCGCTGCCCGGCGTGGGCGCGAGCGTGGTCACCGTCACGGGCACGCGCGCGGACGGCTACGTGCTGGAGTTCGGCGGCACGCGCGCGGGCCAGGACTACAGCGCGCTGGCGGTGAGCCTGCAGCAGCCGGCGCTTGCGCTGCAGGTCACGAGCGTGCAGGAGGGCCGCACGGTCCAGACCGGCAGCACGAGCAGCGGCACCAACGTGCGCGAGCGCCAGGTCATCGAATTCAGCGGTGCCACGGCCAAGACCGGCGTGCGCTACAGCCTGGGCTATGGCAGCGGCGATGACGCCAAGGCCACCGGCCTGATCGACTTTTCCAAGTCCAGCCCGACGCAGAACCGCACGACGCTGCAGGCGGCACTCGACACGATGCTCGGCAAGGGCCGGGCCAGCGTCAGCTTCGACCAGAGCTCCACCGCGGCCTCACCGCGCTACTTCGTCGATTTCACCGGCGACCTGGCCTTCAAGGATGTGCCGCAGTTCACCGTGGCCAGCCAGAGCGGCGTGACGGTGCAGGTCAGCACGGCGCAGCAGGGCCAGGCCAAGACGGTGACGCCGGTGCTGCAGAAGACGGCGGCGCAGCAGCGCGTGCAGGCGCCGGCCGGGGCGCAGGGCACGTTCACGATCAGCCTGGACGTGGGCGCCGGGCGGGTGACGACGGCGGCGCTGAGCCTGGCCAGCACGGCGGCACAGGTGCAGGCCGCGCTGCGCTCGGCCACCAGTACCGCTGGCGCGGGCATCACGGTCACGGGCAGCGCAGGCGACTGGACGCTGACCTTCGGCGGCACGCTCGCCGGCGGCGCGGTCGCCCCGGTGCAGGTGACGGCGCAGCCGGCGCCGGCGCGCGTGGACCTGGCGGTGCTGCAGCGCGGCGAGACGCGCACGCAGACGACGACGGTCACGACGCCGGCGGTGGACGAGCTGCAGCGCGTGACGGTCAGCGGCGAGGGCGGCAGCTTCACGCTCGCGCTCGCGCACGAGGGCCAGACCTACACGACGGCCGCGCTCGCGCTGGACGCCACGGCCGCGCAGGTGCAGCAGGCGCTCAGCCAGGCATTGAGCGCGGGCGGGCTCGCCGGGGCGACGGTGGCGGTGACGCCGCCCGAGGCGGGCGTCTACGACATCAGCTTCGGCGGCAGCCTGGGCGGGCGCGACCTGGCGCTGCTGCAGGTCAGCGGCATCGCCGCGCAAGGCAGCGCCACGCTGACGGTGGTGCAGCCAGGCGCCACGGTGGCGCAGCCCGACCGCGTGCTGGACGCCGACCCGAACCTGGTGGTGGACTTCGGGCTCAAGCCGCTGGACGTTCTGGTGGCGGCCGATGCGCACTACACGCTCGACATCGACGGCGCGCTGGGCAAGCTCACGCGCGCGGCCGGCGAGCTCGAACTCGATGTCTTCGGTTTCCTGCAGATCGACGGAAGCTTTGCGATCGAGAAGGCCACCGACACGGTGGTGGACAGCACCGGCCGCAGCGTGCAGGTGGACAAGCTGAGCATCGGCGGCGGCGGGGTGAGCGCCTTCGCCGGCATCGACGGCGGCACCCCGCAGGCGCTGGGGCTGCAGGTGCAGGAACTGGACTTCGGGCTGGCGCTGTACACCGAGCGCAACCCGGCGGCGGGCAAGGCGGCGCAGCAGTGGAGCGCGCTGAGCGCCACGGCCACCTCGGCAGCGCTGGTGGGGGTGGACACGGTCACGGCCACGGGCGAGGCGCTGGAGGTGCGGATCAACCGCGCCGCAGCCGACGGCACGGTGCTGGACTTCGCCGGAGCGAACAGCAAGACGCTGTCCACCGGCCCGGGCACCTCCATCGCGCTGGAGATGGATGGCGACGACGGTGCGCTCATCGAAGCGGCAGGAACGCTGACGTTCGGCCTGTTCGGCAGCACGCTCGAAGGCCGGGTGACGGCGCGCCAGACCTCGACCCACCCGGACCGGCTGGAGCTGACGCTGGAAGACGGCGCCTTCGAACTCGTGGCCGGCGGGGTGAAGCTCGCGGCCAGCAACATCGAGGGCGCGCTGCTGCTGGAGGCTGATGGCTCAGCCGGCGTGCTGCGCGTGGGCAGCCTTGAGCTGATGCAGGAAGACGGCGCCGCGCTGCAAGGCCTGGACGTGGCCGCGATCCGCAGCGCGCACCTGGGCTTCAACACCACCGGGCGTGCGGTCGACACCCAGGTGGGCGCCTTCGCCTTCGACTACAGCGCGGCCCAGCACCACGACTTCTTCTCGGTCTCGGCCGACCTGGACCTGGGGCTGTCCTTCGGCGGGGTGAGCTACGAGCTCGGCGGACGCTTCGGCATCAGCCGCGAGCAGATGACCATCCTGAAGGACCAGCCGCAGCATGGCTGGGTGCTGTCGGCCTTCGACGCGCACACGGCACTGACGGTGGGTTCACCCCCGGGCGGCGCGAAGCTGGCCTTGAAGGGCCTGCAGGGCGGCGTGATCGTGGCCCAGGTCAACGGCAAGACCGGGTTCTCCGGCTCGCTGCAGGTGGGCGAGGTGGCGTTGACCAAGGCCGACGGCGTTACCCCGCTGGTGGCGGATCTGGAGTTGCGGCTGCGCGACCTTCCCTTCAACTTCAACACCTTCGACTTGAGCGGGCTGACGCCCGAGCTGGACCTGCCCGAGATCGATCTCTCTCTGGGCTCCTTCCCCTTCCTGGACCTGAGCCTGCCGGATCTGCCGAGCTTCAACCTCCCGGGGCTGGGCGCGCTGGACCTGGACATCGACTGGGCCAGCTTGACACTGCCCGAGCTCGGGCTGACCCTGCTGAGCCTGCCCGGCCTGGACCTGAGCCTGCCCGACCTCGACCTGGGCTTCCTGGGGCTGACCTGGCCGGAACTGACGGCCCGCCTGCCCGAACTGGGGCTGGACTGGCTGAACCTGACGCTGCCCGAACTGGTGTTCGCGCTGCCGCGGCTGAACATCCCGGGTTTCGATCTGGATCTGTCGGGTCTTTTGCCCGAGTTCGGCTTCAACTGGGCAGCCCTGAAGCTGCCCAGCCTGACGGGCGTGACCTGGCCCGACGTGGCCCTGCCCAGCCTGACGCTGCCGCAACTGGGCGATGTGAGCCTGGGCGATCTGCTCACGGCGCTGAAGAACCTGCTGCCCAGCCTGCCCGGCGTCAGCCTCTCCTTGCCGGACTTCGGCAGCGTCGACTGGGACACGATCCGCCTTCCCGATCTGGCGCTGGCCTTCCCCAGCCTGAAGATCGACTGGGCCAACCTCAGCGTCCCCGAGTTCCTGTTCGCGTTGCCGCGCCTGAACCTGCAGGGCCTGCAGCTGAGCTTCGATTTCAGCGTGCTCCTGCCCGAATGGCCGGACGTCAAGCTGGGCGAGCTGGCCTTCCCCGGCCTGGACGTGGACTGGGCCGAGCTGGACGTGCTGCAGTTCCTGCTGAAGCTGCCGCAGATGGACCTGCCGGGGCTGGACTTCGGGCTCTTCGGCATCGAACTGCCCAAACTGCCTAGCCTGGACGGCCTGATCGGCAAGCTGCCCTTCGACCTCGACCTGCAGAACTTGGGCTTCAGGATCTTCGGCGATCTGGACCTCGCCTTCGGCGACAGCTTCGTCCTCAGCGGCAAGTTCGGGTTCGAGAAGCTGCCGAACTGGCTGTCGGTGCTGGGCCAGGACATCGATGTCACGCTCTCGGTGGGCGGCTTCGAGGTCGGCGCCCTCGACACCGATCTGGGCCTGGTCATCGACGGCGACGGCATCGCCTTCGAGGGCAGCGGTGCCTTGCACGCCGATCTGGGCGGCTTGGCTACGCTGGGCGCCGCCCAGGCCACCGTCTTCTACAACAGCACCGGCAAGGACTGGACCGGCAAGACGCTGAAGATCGGCTCCGTCGAGCACACCTTCGGCCGCGTGGGCGCCGAGGACCTGCGCGGCGTCGTGCTGGATGACGCCTTCCTGACGATCGCGGATTTCGTCCACGCCGAGGGCGACCTCGTCGTGCGCGACAGCGCGCAGACACTGAAGCTGGCCGACGGCAGCGACGTGGACGCCAAGGTGCTGAGCATCGGCGGCAGCGCGCTCAGCGGCTTCGCGGGCCTGGGCGCGGGGACCGCCCAGCGCACCGGTCTGGCCCTGTCGGGCCTGGAGCTGGCTGCCGCACTCGTCACCGACCGCAAGGACGCCACGCGCCGCTGGACCAGCGTGATGGCCGGCGGCGCGGCCGCGTTCGAGGGGGTGCAGGGCTTGACGCTGTCGGGCGACACGGTCAGCGTGGAAGTGAACCGCGCAGCCAAGGACGGCAGCCTGATCGATTACTCGGCGCAGGACCTGGCCGTACAGACGGGTGCCGGCGCCGAACCTGGCTCGCTGCGCCTGGCGATGGACGCGGGTGAGGGGCAGTTGCTGCGGGCCACGGGCAACCTGGAGGTGGACGTCTTCGGCTTCGTGCAGGTGGCGGGCGGCTTCGGGATCGAGAAGAAGAGCGGCAGCGTGACGCTGGCCGACAAGTCCGGCACCGAGGCCGACGAGTCGGCCCAGCCGGTAGCGGTGGACATGCTGCTGGTGGGCGGCTCCGGGCTGCAGGCCTTTGCGGGGCTCAACGGCGGGCAGGCCAACGCCACGGGGCTGGCGCTGGAGGGTGTGGACTTCGGGCTGGCGGTGCTGGGCGAGAAGCTGGCTGCGGGCAGCACGGCCACGGCGCGCAAGTGGACGAGCCTGCAGGCCGACGTGGGCGCGGCCTCGCTGGTGGGGGTGGACGGGCTGACGGCGTCGGTGCGCGAGCTGAGCGTGCAGGTCAACCGCGCGGCGGCTGACGGCACGGTGGTGGACTACGCCGACGGGGCGACCGAGCTGACCGTGCTCACCGGCCCGGCCAGCGAGCTGGACCTGTCCATCGACGGCGCGCGCGGCGATTTGCTGCGGGCCGAGGGCCGGGTGGCGCTGGACGTGTTCGGTTTCGTGCAGGTCGAGGGCGACTTCGCCTTCGACAAGGCGGCCGCGCCGGTGGCGCTGACGCTGTCGGACGGCAGCACGGCGCAGGCGCAGGCGCTGAAGGTGGGGG
>JBILNB010000165.1:0-2908 GCA_044375195.1 Rubrivivax sp.
AGCGCCGCGTCCGCCTGCAGCAGGGGGCGCACGCCGCGCGCAAGGTCGGCGTACAGGGCCTCGGCGTCAAGCTGAAGCATGTTCCGGGGCGGGCTGCGCAGCCAGCGCGCGCAGGTGCTGCTCGAGGATCAGCGCGGCCGCGGCGGCGTCGGCGTCGGGCGCGCCCGCGGCCAGGGCCTCGGTCGTGGTGTAGCGCTCGTCGACCTCGTGCACGGCCAGCCCGAAGCGCCCGCGCAGCTGGTTCGCGAAGCGCCGCGCGCGGCGCGTCTGCTCGTGCGGGGCGCCGTCGGGGTGCAGCGGCACGCCCACCACGAGCGCATCGGGCTGCCACTCGCGCAGCAGCGCGCCGATGGCGGCGAAGCGCGCTTCGCCCTCCACCGCGATGGTGCGCAGCGGCTGGGCGAACCCGAGCACGGTGTTGCCGCTGGCCACGCCGACGCGGCGCGTGCCGAAGTCGAAGGCGAGGAACGAGCGCACGGCAGCGCCCTGCCGCGCCTGTTCAGGCATGACCTGCCTCCAGGCTGAGCATGCGCGGGTCGAAGCCGAGCAGGCCGAGCGCGCGGTCGTAGCGCTGCTCGACCGGGGTGTCGAAGATCACGGCCGGGTCGGCGTCGACGGTGAGCCAGCCGTTGCGGCCGATCTCCTCCTCGAGCTGGCCGGCCGACCAGCCGCTGTAGCCGAGCGTGACGAGCAGCTTGCGCGGGCCGGCGCCGTTGGCCAGGGCCTCGAGCACGTCCTTGCTGGTCGTCATCTCGAGCCCGCCACCGGGAATGGCCAGCGTGGAGGTGTAGGGGCTGTCCTCGAGGCCGGTCTTCTCGTGCAACACGAAGCCGCGCTCGGTCTGCACCGGGCCGCCGTAGTACACGGGCTGGGCGGCCAGATCCTCGCGGTCCAGTGAGAGCTCGACCTTCTCGAACAGGTTCTTCAGCGTGATGTCGGTGGGCCGGTTGATGACCAGGCCGAGCGCGCCGTTGCTGGAGTGCTCGCAGAGGTAGACGACAGCGCGCGCGAAGTTGTCGTCGGCCATGCCGGGCATGGCGATGAGGAACTGGTTCGTCAGGTTGATCGGTTCCTCAGGCATGCGGCAGATTCTATTCCGCGCGACACTTTGGACATGATCCGACCCCTTGCGGAAACCCCACTTCCGGCGGCCCTGGTGTGGCTGCGTCGCGACCTGCGCGCCGACGACCACGCGGCGCTGCACCAGGCGCTGCGCGGCGCGCGCCGCGTCTGGATCGGGTTCGTCTTCGACCGCGCCATCCTGGACGCGCTGCCGCGCGCCGACCGGCGCGTGGAGTTCCTGCGCGACAGCCTGGCGGTGCTGGACGCCGAGCTGCGCGCGCTGGCGCTGGCGCACGGCGTCGAAGGTGCCAACCGGGTGGGCCTGCTGTGCCTCCACGGTCAGGCGGTCGACGAGGTCCCGGCGCTGGCGGCGCGCCTAGGCGTGCAGGCGGTCTACGCCAGCCACGACGACGAGCCCTACGCGCTGCAGCGCGACGCCCAGGTGCGTGGGCGGCTGGCACAGGCCGGCATCGCCCTGCACACGGTCAAGGACCATGTCGTGTTCGAGCGCAGCGAGGTGCTCACCGCCAGCGGCACGCCCTACGGCGTGTTCACCCCCTACAAGAACGCCTGGCTGCGGCGCTTGCGCGAGCTCGAGGCCCAGGAGCCCGAGGCCTCGCCGCTGCGCGAGCACGCGGTCGCGCCGCTGGCTGGGCGCCTGGCCCCGCCGCCCGCCGGCCTGGCCGACGGCGTGCCGGCGCTGGCGGCGCTGGGCTTCGAGCCGACCAACCTGCACGCGCTGAAGCTGCCCATCGGCTGCACCGGCGCGCAGGAGCTGCTGGTGGACTTCCTGCACGAGCGCATCGACCGCTACGCCGAGACGCGCGACTTCCCCGCGGTCAAGGGCCCGAGCTACCTCAGCACCCACCTGCGCTTCGGCACGGTCTCGGTGCGGCGACTGGCGCGCGAGGCCTGGGCGCGTGTGCAGGCCGGCTCGCGCGGCGCCGAGGTCTGGCTGTCCGAACTGATCTGGCGCGACTTCTACCACCAGGTGCTGCACCACCACCCGCGCGTGGTCGGCCACGCCTTCCGCCCCGAGTACGACCGCATCGCATGGGAGACCGGCAAGGCCGCCGACGCGCTGTTCCAGGCCTGGTGCGAGGGCCGCACCGGCTACCCGCTGGTGGACGCGGCCATGCACCAGCTCAACGACACCGGCTACATGCACAACCGCCTGCGCATGGTGGTGGCGAGCTTCCTGACCAAGGATCTCGGTATCGACTGGCGGCGCGGCGAGGCCTACTTCGCCGGGAAGCTCAACGACTTCGACCTCGCGGCCAACAACGGCGGCTGGCAGTGGGCGGCGTCCTCGGGCTGCGACGCCCAGCCCTGGTTCCGCATCTTCAACCCGGTCAACCAGAGCGAGAAGTTCGACCCGCAGGGCCGCTTCATCCGGCGCTACCTGCCGGCCCTGGCCGCGCTGCCCGACGCCCTGCTGCACGCGCCCTGGCTCGCGCGCCCGGTCGACCTGCAGGCCGCGGGCGTGGTGCTCGGTCGCACCTACCCCGAGCCCGTCGTACAGCACGACGTGGCGCGGGCGAAGACGCTGCAGCGCTACGCGGTCGTGAAGGCCGCGGCTTGAACGGTCGAAGCCCACGGCCTGAACAGCCGTTCAGGCCACGGGTTCGGACGCGGCAGGCGCCGGCTCCGTCACCGGGCGTCGGCGCGACAGCAGGCGCTTCAGTCCCTGCACCGCGTCATCGACATAGGTGAACAGCACCGGGATCACGAGCAGGCTCAGGAAGGTCGAGGTGATCAGCCCGCCGATGACGACGATGGCCATCGGCGAGCGGAAGCTCGGGTCCACCCCGAGGCCGAGCGCGATCGGCATCATGCCCGCGCCCAT
>JBILNB010000050.1:0-36252 GCA_044375195.1 Rubrivivax sp.
AGAAGCCGCCTGCGCCGGCCAGCCCCGGTGCTGCGGCGAGGAGCGCCGCAGCCCAGGCCCGGCGCAGGCGCCGCCAGGCGCCGGGCCGCGCCGTGTCGCCGGCATTCCACCGGCCCGGGCCGGCGATGTCTGCATCGAAGTCGATCATGACGTGGCGGCGTGCTCAATAACTGATCGTCAGCGTGCGCAGCTTGTTGGGGGTACCCGGCGTGCTGGAGCCGTCCTGGTTCGCGGCCAGGGTGCCGTGCACGTAGTAGGTCTGGCCTGCGTTGCCGTTGCCCGTGAGCGTGGACAACGCCGCCGTCGGCGTGGCGCTGTGCGTGGCGCTGCTGGACAGCGCCAGAGCCAGCTGCAGCCCGGTGGTGCCGTCGGTCAGCGAGGCGGTGTCGAGTGCCAGCCCGTAGCCCAGGGTGTTGGTGCAGCGCACCTTGAAGTTGGTGCTGCCGGTGCTGGCCGACGTCTGGAACGAGGTGTAGCTCAGGGCGAGGTCGGGGATGGAGGTGGTCACCCCGCCCGTGTTGAAGACCTCGCACCGGGGGGTGAGCGTGACGTTGACGTTGAACTGGCCCGTGGCCGTGGATTGGGCCTGCGCGCCCAGGCTGCCCAGAGCCAGGGCCAGCCCTGCTGCTGGCGCCAGCCAGCGCGCCCCGGGATGCGAACCTTGAGTCCTCTTCTGCATGCGTTTCCCTTCCTTGTCGAACGAACGGCCGCCGGATGTTGGTGACCGGGTTGAGATACTAGGGATGGGCGGGCGTCGTGCCAGTGATCAGGCTCAATGCGGAACGCGGCGGAACGCGGCGGGGGCGGCGGGAACCCCCGCAAGCGCAAGGTCGCGGCGCCGGGCGGCCCGACCCGCCCCGGACCGTCCGGCTTGGATAGCATGGGAACCCCGGAGCCGACAGCACATGACGCCATGACCACCGATCCCCGCCTGCAGGCCGTCGTCCACTTCTACGACTTCCACCCCATCAGCGCCCAGCAGATCCTGGCTGCGGTGGCCGCGCGCGGCATCGACCACGCCGCCATCACCGAGGAGGTGCTGCAGCACCACGACCAGGACCACTACGGCGGCACCGCGGCGGTGGACCGCCTGATGGCCGAGGCCGGCGTCGGCGCCGCGGACGAGGTGCTCGACGTCTGCAGCGGCATGGGCGGGCCGGCGCGCTACCTGGCCTGGAAGCGCGGCTGCCGCGTCACCGGGCTGGACCTGACGCGCAGTCGGGTGCAGGGCGCGACCGAGCTGACCGAACTGGCCGGCCTGTCCGACCGCGTGCGCTTCGTCGAGGGCAACGCGCTGGACATGCCGTTTGCCGCGGGCAGCTTCTCGCTGGCGATCGCGCAGGAGGCCTTCGCCCACATCCCCGACAAGCCGCGCCTCGTGCGCGAGTGCGCCCGCGTTCTGCGCCCGGGCGGGCGCCTGGTCTTCACCGACATCCTGCACCGCGGCGCCCTGCCGGCGGCCGACGCGCAGCGCCTGTTCGACGGCATGCGCTTCTCCGAGATCGCCTCGGTGGCCGACTACACCGGCTGGCTGCAGGCCGCCGGCCTGCGCGTGGCGGCGGTGCTCGACCTCAGCGAGGAGTGGACGCGCATCCTGCGCGAACGCCATGCGATGTACCGCTCGCTGCAGGCGCAGACCGTGCAGCGCCTGGGGCGCGAGCACTTCGAGCGCTACGACCAGGCCTACGAGCACTTCGTGGGGCTGTACCAGTCGGGCGTGCTGGGCGGGGCGCTGGTGCGGGCGGTGCGGGAGGGCTAGGGCAGGCCCGGACGCGAGGGGCGTGGCCCGTCGGGCGGCTCCTGCGTCAGGGCTTTTGCCGATGTCCTGAGCAGGTGGGCGACAACCTGAACCGCGGTTGGCGGCCTGCGCCTGCCGGCGATCGCCAGGTGGAAGGCGAGTTCGAACTCCGGGTCCACGATCCGCGCGCAGGACAGTTCGGGCTCCAAGCTACCCCAATGGAGCGTCGAGGCCGTGGCCACGGTGAAGTACCGGCCCTGAGCCACCAGCCGCTTCTTCAGGTGGGCGGAGTTGATGTTGTGAGCGACGTTCAGGGTCAAGTTCAGTTGTCGGGCTCGCTCCTCCAGCAGGGGCCGAGCCCCGCTCGGGGCGTTTGCCAGAACCAGTGGCAGTCGCGCCACGGTCGAGAAGCTGACGGTCGGGTTTGCCGTTTCGGCGCTGCCGGCGCGGCCGATCAGGAACAGGGACAGTCGGAGCAATTCCTCGGAGTCCGCATGCGCTGGTAGCGGTTTGCGTGACAGCAGCGCGACATCGCATCGGCCTGCAGCCAGCCATTCATCGATCTGGTGGGCCGTGCCCTCGTAGACGTCGAGGCTGATTCCGGGGTTGCTGCGGTGAAGCAGGTCGAGCACATCCGCCACGAGGGGCCAACTGACCGATGGCTGGATGCCCAGGTGCACCACACCGCTCACGGGCACATCGGCCGCGCACAGACTGTCCCGGATGCCGTTGACGGCTGCGATCACCGCCTCGGCCTGGGGTCTCAAGGCCAGTCCCGCAGCCGTCAGGAAGACGCCCCGGCCCGTGCGTTCGAAAAGACGCGACGACAGTTCGCGTTCCAGGGCCGTGATGGCCTTGCTCACCGAGGACGGGCTGACCGCAAGCTGCGTGGCCGCGCGCAGCACGCTGCCGGCCGCAGCCGCTTCCAGGAACAGGCGAAGGTCCCGAATCTCCATCAGCAGGCCCGTGGGCAGGCCGTGTGTGCCGGTCCTGCGGTCGAGGAGTTCCAAACCGGAAAAGCTGATATCGGTGAACGGATCAGACGCATCACCAACCGACCTTCCTAGAATTTCAGAGCCGAAAGATCGTATCCCAGCGGTGGACGACGGCCAGCGTTTGCATCAAGGAGACCGCATGTCAGGGACCTTCCGTTTCCTCACGGCTTGGCTCGCGTTCCTGTTGGCGTCGATGGGCGGCCCGGCGTGGTCGCAGCCATGGCCTGCCAGGCCGGTCAAGCTGATCGTCAATTCGCCGCCAGGCGGGGCATCCGACGTCATGGCGCGGGTCGTCGCCGCTCCCCTGGGAGAGGTCTTGGGCCAGCAGGTGGTCGTCGAAAACAAGCCTGGCGGAGGTGGATTGATCGCCACCGAGTTCGTGGCGAGGGCGGCGCCCGATGGCTACACGCTGCTGCTGGCCACCCCGGTGAACACCTTGTTCCCCTACACGCGAAAGCGCCTGAACCACGACCCGATTCGCAGCTTCGAGCCGGTGACGCTGCTGGGGCAGGCCTCGCTGGTGCTGGTGGCGCACCCCTCGCTGGGAGCCAGATCCTTGCAGGAGGTGCTCCAACTGGCCAAGGCCCGACCCGGGACGCTCTCGTATGCCTCCCCGGGCGCCGGATCGCCTCAGAACCTGAGCATGGAGGTGATCCTGAACCATCACAGTGCCGAGATGGTGCACGTGCCCTACAAGGGCGGCGGACAGGCCGTGGTCGATCTTGTCAGTGGACAGGTCACGCTGGGCATGCTCGGCATGGCCCCGGTCCTGCCGCACATCCGAAGCGGCAAGCTCCTCGCGCTGGCGACCACGGGGAAGTCGCGATCGCTGGTGCTGCCCGACGTCGCTACCGTTGCCGAGTCCGGGGTGCCGGATTTCGAGACGGGTCAGTGGCAAGGCATCTTGGCCCCCGCGGGGACCCCGGCACCGATCGTCAACCGCCTGCATGCTGAACTGGTGCGCATCATGCGGCAGCCCGATGTGCGCAAGAAGCTGGAGGAGGCGGGCATCGACGACACCCGCACCAGCGCCAGCCCCGCGGAATACCGCGCCATGCTGATCGCCGAGATCAAGAAGTGGGAGCCTGCAGTCCGGCGCGCCGGCATCCAGCCGGAGTGAGCCATGAGCGAGGCCAGGCGCCGCATGAACATCCTGCTGATCAGCTCCGATCAGCATCGTGGTGACAGCTACGGCTTCGAGGGGCGTCGGGTACGGACGCCGCACCTGGATGCCATGGCATCCAGGGGCACCCGTTTCTCGGCCTGCATCACCCCGAACCTGGTATGCCAGCCGTCCCGTGCCTCCATCCTCACCGGCTTGTTGCCCTTGACCCACGGCGTGTCCGACAACGGCATCGAACTGCCCAGCCAGGTTGGAGAACGCGGATTTGCCGGCACTCTGGCCGCAGACGGTTACGCGACGGGCTTCATCGGCAAGGCACATTTCAGCACCTTCCAGACCTTTCAGCCCACGGGCTCGCCCGAGTGTCGTTTCAGCAGTGCCGACTACGGAGCGAACTGGCACGGGCCCTACATGGGCTTCCAGCACGTGGAGCTGATGCTCGAGGGCCACAACAACTTCCCGCCCATGGCCCCGCCGGCGGGACAGCACTACGAGCGCTGGTTCCACGGCGATGGCCGTGGTGCGGAGCGGATCGCGCTCTACAAGACGGCCCTGCCTCCCTGCACCGATGCGCACCAGACCTGGAACTCGGCCTTGCCAGTGGCGTGGCACAACTCCACCTGGGTCGGCAATCGCACCATCGACTACCTGCGCGCTCATCGCGAGGAGCCCTTCTGCCTGTGGGCATCGTTCCCGGATCCACATCAACCCTTCGATGCCCCCGCGCCCTGGTGCTACCTGCATCACCCCGACGATGTCGATCTCCCGCCGCACCGGGTACGCGATCTCGAGCGGCGTCCCTGGTGGCACCGGGCCAGCCTCGAAGGCAGGCCGCAACTGGCCGACGAGGGGCTGCGGCAGGTGCGCGAAAAGGTGTCGCGGACGCCGGTCCAGTCGGACTCACAACTGCGAGCCCTGATCGCCAACTACTACGGCATGATCTCCTTGATCGACCATCAGGTCGGCAGGATCAGGATCGCACTCGAAGAGCTCGGCCTCGCCGAGAACACCCTGATCGTGTTCACCAGCGACCATGGCGAATGGCTGGGGGATCACGGGCTGCTGGTCAAGGGGCCGATGGCGTACGAGGGGCTCCTGAGGGTCGCGCTTCTGGTCGAGGGCCCGGGCGTCCCGGTCGGGCAGTGCATCGGCGACCCGGTCTCCACCCTCGACCTGGCGCCGACCTTTTGCGACTACGCGGGGTCGGAGCTGTGTGTGCCCGTCCACGGGCGCAGCCTGCGGGGCCTCATCGAATCGGGCCAGTCGCAACGGGACTTCGCGCGGTCGGAGTGGCATCTGCGCCCATCGCGATCCGGTGTCGAACTGCAGCTGCAGACCGTGCGCACCCGCCGTCACAAGCTGACCCTGGAGCAGATCAGCGGCGCGGGCGAGATGTACGACCTGCAGGAGGACCCTGGTGAGATGCGCAACTGCTTCGACGACCCAGCCTACGCCGCGGTTCGCCGGGAGTTGCTCGACATGATCGCGGCGCGCCCCGCCGACCAGACGGCTGCGTTGCCGCAGGTGGGAATGGCCTGAGCCTGAACGAGCGCTTGACCCCCGACCGGCGAGTTTTCGAGCGGCCTGACGTCAGGCCTTGGAGCCGTTGCGCCAATTCGTGTGGCAGATGGCCTTGCCCGCGCTCAGCGCGAAGCCAGGCAGTAGTCCCCGCTCGTGGAATAGCCGCTCGGGCAACTGCCCGTCTTGGGCACCGCGTGCCGTGCGCCGGCGCTGGCCAGGCAGTAGGCGCCGCTGGTGCCGTAGCCGCTGGGGCAGGCCCCCACCTTGGGCGCCGGCGCCGCCGCGGGCTCGGCGTGGGCCAGGCCCGCGAGGGCGGCGAGGACTGCCAGCGCCAGCGTGGCGCGACGTCCAGACGTACGAGGCTTGATCAGCGGCATAGTGTTCCTCAGGCTTGAATGGATGTGCCGCGGCGCGCTTCGCGGCGATGGATCATGCCAGGGCGGCAGGCACGGTCCGGGCATGCAAGATCAACCCGGCGACAAGCCGCAACGCGATCGGAACGGACGGCATCCTGCCCCCGATGCGAGGTGTCGGCTCAGCGGCCCGGGGGGGTCTCCTTGGCGCCGGGCGTCGCGCTCGCGCGCAGCGGCTCGGCGATCATTTGCTGAAGCGCGGAAGCCTGCTTCAGGTGTTCGCTGTCGATCCTGATCCCGACGTAGACGAAGCCCTGGTCGGTGCAGACGAAATCCCGTATGTCGCCGCAGAGCAGTGCGGCGTTGGTGCCCTTGCCGATCAGCATCGTCTTGGCCTTCAACTCCGCGGAACTGATGGCAAATTCTCTCTCCAGGTCGCCTACTTCGAGCAGTTCCTCGCGTGCAACCACGCGCACGATCTGCCTGTCCTTCAGGTGCTGGGCATGCATCCCTTCGGGCCTGGGCGGGCATGCCGCGGCACCAGACTGGCTGCCGGCGGTACCAGGGGTCGGATTCGCGCCGAGCGAGGATGAGATGGCCCCGGCCATCGAGCCTGCGGCTCGGATCGTTTCGGGCGTGATGCCGACACTCACCTGCAATTCACGCCTCTGGGTGCAGCAGCTCGATAGCGGGACCACGCCACGCAGCAGTGCCTGGGACGAACTGCGCATGGTCTGGACACGCTTGATCACCTCATGCCAGCCCGCCCGCCTGCCCTCCGCAGTCGTGGACTTTGATTCCTGAACGACCTTGGTGATCGTCGTGTCGCGCTGGATGCCCTCCTGCATGAACTTGGCGATGAAGGCTTTCGACTCCATTTCCGCGTCGATCCTCGCGTCTTTGGTCGAATCGACATCATCGAACGACACTGAGGCAGAACCCGTCGCGAGGATCTTCGTCCCGCCTTCGACGGCCTCGATGTTCAATCCGACGGCATGCGCTTCTCCGAGGTCGCCTCGGTGGACGACTACACCGGATGGCTGCAGGCCGCCGGCCTGCGCGTGGCGGCGGTGCGGGCGGTGCGGGAGGGGTAGCGCCGGCAGGCCCGCGCGAAGCGCTGTCGCCGGCTCGGCCAGCGGCAGAGATCCACCATAGGCGGCCGTCGGGTGGGCCAGGCTTGGCCCGGCCCCGCAGGGCCAAGCCCCTTGCCAGGTCATGCGGGCGGATCGATGAGCCGGAAGTGTGTCGACGCGTTCCTGCACACCGGGCAGCGGGGCGTCGGCACGACGTTGACCGTGTTGCCGCAGATCTGGCAGACGAAGTACTTTCCAGACTTCCTGTCGATCTCCGCAGCCACCTGTTCGAAGAAGGCAGGCGACCAGCGCTGGATCTGACGGATCTTGTCGCGATGCTGTTTTTCGGTTTCCCAGGCGAAGCGCACGGCAGTCATCGCGTCCTCGTGGCCCTCTGGCGTGATGCGCTCCAGCAGCCTGGGGTAGAAGCCATCGACCGAATGGGCCTCTCTCTCGGCCGCCACCAACAGGTTCTCCCGTGTCGATCCAACCTTGAATTCGGGCTTCTGGATCGGGGCCACCTCGACGTTCAGCCGCGCAAGGATGCGGCCGAAGTTGCTGGCGTGGATGAACTCGGCTGACCCGAAGGCCACGAACAGATAGGCGATGCCGAGATACCCTTCCTGCCGGGCCTTGCGTCCGAACTCGGTGTAGCGGTAGTACACGCCCATCTCGACCTCCTGGGCGCTTCGCATGGCGGCCGCAGTGGTCGGGTAGCCATTGCCGCGTGCTTGAAGCCACGGCACGGCGGCCAGCAAAGTGAGGGCGGATAAGCTGCGCAATGCAGGGCGACGCATCATGGGCCTGTCCTTGCCCGCGCTTCTGGATCGCCGGCCACCGAGAGTCTGCGACCAGGCCACGTCGCGTGGGTTGAGCACGCCCAGGCTCTGCAGCAGGGTCCCGTGCGGTCTGACACCCCCTGCGACCGGCCCGGTCACGGCAGCCGCCTCCACAGCGGGCGCGGCCAGGCGCTGGTCGAACGGCGCGGGGTGACATCCGTCGCCGAGAAGGCGCCCACTCACGTCACCTCCAAGGCCGCGGCGCCCGCGCTGCAGCTGACCGACGTTCGCGAAGAGGTCGCGGTCTGCGAGATGCCGGCGATGAAGAAGCGCTGCCAGGACGCGCTCGTGCTTCGTGGCGAGTGTCGTGCAACGCGCCATGTGGCAACTCTGGCAGCGTCTGGCCAGTGTGGACCCAGTAGCGGTCGAACCGCCGGATGAGCATGACCGGTCGGCCGCCAAGGTCGAGGTGGCGCGCCTCCCGCACGTCCAGCGCGCCCACGCGGTTGCCTGCGTGCCAACAGAAGTCCAGACGCTGCAGCTCGGGGCGCATCAAGCATGCAATCACAGTCACGTTCTGTCTTGTGCCTGTGATTGCAGACATCTGCCCTCGGTCATATGCCATCTGTCTGACAGCGCTCGTCGAGCGACGGCTCTGCCTGAAGGACGCCTGGTGCGAGTCTGCAGCGAGGCGAGTTGATGAGCGCTCAGCCCCCCTCCCTCAGCGCCCCTTCCTTTCAGGCTCCCGCTGAGCGGCTGGCGGACACGGTCACGCTCGACCGGTGGCTCACCGGGAAGACAGGCAGTAGTCCCCGCTCGTCGAGTAGCCGCTGGGGCAGCTGCCCGTCTTGGGCACCGCGTGCCGCGCGCCGGCGCCGGCCAGGCAGTAGGCTCCGCTGGTGCTGTAGCCGCTGGGGCAGGCGCCCACCTTGGCCAGCGCGAAACGCGCCGAGCCGCCGGGCGTGCAGTAATTGCCGCTGGTGCTGTAGCCGCTGGGACAGGCCCCGACCTTGGGCACGGGGGCCGCGGCAGGCTCGGCGTGGGCCGCGCCCGCCCAGGCCGCCGCGATCGACAGGAGCAGGGTGGCTGGAAGGGCTGTCGCCTGGAGCGAGGTGGTCCTCATCGTGATCGTCCGGTGGAGTCGCTTGACGGGTGAGGGTAGCACCGGCGGCGCAGTGCGGAGGCAGGCCGTGACGGCGGGCCGGCAGTTGCCCACGGACCCGGCACCGGATCACCCTGGTATGCCTGACCTCGACGAGGGCGAGGCCGCCTGCGTCCGCCTGGCCCTGGCCGCGAGCGGCTCGATCGGGTGTGCAGCGGTCTCACCCTCGGGTGAAGCAGGCCGTGGGCGGAGTCTTCAGCGTGGTCAAGCATTTGCCAGCGGAGACGAGCGGTCAACGGCCGGAGCCAGGCTGAGAGACGCTGTTCAAGTCGCTGGCCGAGGAGGGCAACCCGACGCTGGCCACGCTCACGAGCGTGCTAAGCGCCGTCGGTCTGCAGTTGAGTGTGACACCCGCGCGCGGCTGACGGTGCTCGACGAGCCGGGTTGAAGGAACCATGGCGCCAGGACGCCACCATCGGGCGCGATTGAATGCGCCGGCTCCAGCCCATCGAGATGGCCTTATCATCTTCCTATACGGGTATCCCAGGGTGCAAGACCATGGAAGCGGTGAATGTCAGCGGCCTGAAGAACAACCCCAGTGAAGCTCTTCGCCTGGCGCGTCGCGACGTGGTGGTGGTCATGAATCGGGACCAGCCCGATGCGTGGATGGTGGGCGTGGAGTCGTCCGGTGTGCTGGGCGCCGCTGGCGTTCGGCCTGCGCTCGCCACGGCCCTGTTCCGGGATGGTCACCTCTCGCTGACGCGCGCCGCGCGCCTGGCCACCATGAGCGTGGCGGACTTCGCAGCGCACCTGTCCCGCCTGGGCATCCCGGTGGTCCGCCTCGATGCGGCGGAAGCCGCGCGCGACCTCGACACCCTGGATGCATGGCTCGCCTCGTCCTGACCGACGCCAGCCCGCTCATCGGGCTTTCCCTGGTGGACGGAATTCCCTGGCTGCGCACTCTGTTCGGAACCGTGACGATTCCCGAGGAGGTGTTGCATGAGGTGGTCGGGAGACACTTCCGTGGCGAAGCCGCCATCGCCGACGCCGTCACGGCGGGCTGGCTGTTGCCCACGGGACCGGCTGCTGTTGACGCTGCGTTGCCTGACCTCGACGAGGGCGAGGCCGCCTGCATCCGCCTGGCCCTGGCCGCGAACGTCCCAGCGCTGCTGCTGATGGACGAACGCGCGGGTCGTGCCGTCGCTCAGGAATTCGGGCTGCAGGTGGCCGGGACAGCCGCCCTCATCGGCATGGCCAAGCAGCGTGGCCTGGTGACAGCCGCCAAGCCGGTGATGGAACGGCTGCACCGTTCCGACTTCCGCATCGCCGCAGAAGTCATCCGCACGGTGCTGCAGCGCGTGGGTGAGTGAGACCGGCGCCTGTACATCTGGGCGCCGACAGCTCGCCAAGGTCCCCCAGCAGTCGTGTTGCGACTTGATCGTCACGTCGCGAGGCGGACCCCGCAATTCCATCTTCTTGTGAATCCTGGAACGCCGGCTTACCACTTGCATGCTCTCGCCGGCCTCGGTGAAGCACAGCGCGACCAGCGACTCGAGCTTTTTGGCCTCCTTGTAGGTGGCCATCATCATGACGATCGTTCCCGTCGTCCCAGGTCTCCGGTGGCAGTAGGGTGAGCGCACTGGCGCGAATGATGCGCAGTGCCGATGCTAGGCTGATGTACCGGCTGACGGTGGTCAAGACGTGGGTCTGCCATCGCACTCCCTTTGCTGGTCACCTGTCATGACTTTGAGCGCAACAGCTTACCCGCTAGCCAGGCCCATTCCACGGGCTGGAGAGCCCTGTGGCATAGAGACGATGGGGAGAGCGTGAGGTGCACCCAGGCCTTGGAGGGTCCGCGGCCAAAGGTTGACAGTGGGCGGGACCGTTCACGAGTTGGTGAACGCAACCCTCCCGTACAACACCGGGTAGTCCAGCAAGTGCGCCGCTGGGCACCGTGCGCCCCTGACGAGGGCTTGTCCGGGCCGAGAACCCTGTACCGCCGGCCACATGATGGCTGTACGGAGCCCAAAAACGTGTTGGCCGCAACGAGCAGATTCTCCCGTGTGGATCCAACCTTGAATTCGGGCTTTTGGATCGGCGCCACCTCGACGTTCAGCCGCGCAAAGATGCGGCCGAAGTTGCTGGCGTGGATGAACTCGGCGGAGCCGAAGGCCACGAACAGATAGGCGATGCCGAGATACCCTTCCTGCCGGGCCTTGCGCCCGAACTCGGTGTAGCGGTAGTACACGCCCATCTCGACCTCCTGGGCGCTCCGCACGGCGGCCGCAGCGGTCGGGTAGCCATTGCTGCGCGCTCGAAGCCAGGGCACGGCGGCCAGCAAAGTGAGGGCGGATAAGCTGCGCAACGCAGAGCGACGCATCATGGACCTGTCCTTGCCCGCGCTTCTGGATCGCCGGCCACCGAGAGGCTGCGACCATGCCGGGTTGCGTGGGTTGAGCACTCCCGGGCTCCGCAGCAGGTTCCCGTGTGATCTGACCTGGCTGGTCGAGGCGAGCATCGCATCCATCGGCCGCTCGACGACGGTCTCCTGGTCGTGGCGCACCGGCAGTGCCGGGGCCCGCGTGCACGACCATTGAACGCACCCTGGGACAGCCTCCCGTCCAGCGACTCCCTCACTTCCGAGAGGTCGTTGCTCGGTGGCTTACTTTTCAAGGTTGGGATTCCGCGGGTGGGGCCGCCGGTGCGTCGGAGTCGGACGCGCGTCGGCCTGCACGCGGGGCTTGCCTGGAATGATCGAACTTCCTATCATCCCGTGATCAAGGTAAGGGGTCCCCTGGGGAGCCGTCGACGCCCGACTCCAGGAAGCTACGGTCTCCAACTGTGTCTTGTCGTCTCCCGGCAGAGTGACAGGTCAGCCCCCCAGCGTTGGGAACCCTCCATGCACATCATCCGCAGACTGCTTGCCGCCTTCGGTGCCGCTCTGATCATGGGCGCCGCCGTCGCCCAGCCCTACCCGTCCAAGGGCGTACGCATCGTCGTCGCGTACCCGCCGGGGGGCGCCACCGACATCGTCACGCGGCTGCTGGCCGAGCATCTTGCGCGTGCGACGGGACAGCCGTTCGTCGTCGAGAACCGCCCCGGCGCCGGCGGGCTGATCGGCTCCGATGCGGTGGCCAAGGCAGCGCCCGACGGCTACACGCTGCTGATGGGCGTGGTGAGCAGCCATGCGATCGCGCCGAGTGCCTACAAGAACATGCCTTACGACCCGGTGGCCGACTTCACGCCCATCAGCCTGGCGGCGGGAACGTCCTTCTTCATCACCGTGCACCCCTCCGTGCCCGCACAGACGCTGGCCGAGTTGGTGCAGCACGCCCGCGCAAGGCCGGGCGCGCTGAACTTCGGCTCCTCGGGCAAGGGCACGACGCCGCACTTGGCGGGCGAGCTCTTCAACAGCATGGCCCGTGTCAACATCCAGCATGTGCCGTACCGGGGCAGCGCCCCGATGCTGACCGACCTGCTCAGCGGCCAGATCCAGGTGGCCTTCGACAACACTGTTGTGGCCCATGTCCGGGCCGGCAGGCTGCGTGCTCTGGCCACCACCGGCCCTCGGCGCGTGACCGCCTTGCCGGATGTCCCGACCGCTGCCGAGGCGGGGCTTGCGGGCTACGAGGTCGTCACCTGGATGGGCATGATGGGCCCGCGTGGCCTTCCGGCTGCGGTCAGCGCGCGGATCGCCGGTGAGATGGCCAGGATCATGGTGCTGCCCGAGGTCGTCGAACGCCTGGCCACGCTCGGATTCCAGCCGATGACGAGCAGCCCGGCCCAGTTTGCAGAGTACCTCTCGGCCGAGCGCGCGAAGTGGGCCAAGGCGGCCCGCGATGCGGGCATCGAGCCGGAATAGACCTTTGTCTGCGCGGCAGCCGCCGCAATCCACCACGCCAGGGAGACAGCATGTCCGGTATCGCTTCAGCGCGGCTCATCGACCTGCACGCGCACGCTGTGCTTGACGAAACCCTGGGGGCGGCGGGGCGCTTCGGCCCGGAGATGGGCGCAGACGCCAACGGCGTGCCCTGGTACCGGGTCGGTGACTACACGCTCTCGGGAGTGCGCTATCGCGGCAGCCCTTTCATGGACCCCGAGGTCAGGCTCGCCCGCATGGACGCAGCGGGCATAGATTTCCAGATGCTCTCGCCCAACCCGCTGACCTATTTTCACTACATCCCGGCGCCCGAGGCGATCGCCTTCTGCAGACGACACAACGACGCGCTGGCCCGCCTGGTCGGCCGCTTCCCGGACCGCCTTGCGGGGGCAGCAGCCCTGCCGATGCAGGACCCGGCGGCGGCCGCTGACGAGCTCCGGCGGGCCGTCGAGGAACTCGGCCTGTGGGCCGGCTACGTCGGGACCGATACGACGCGCCCACTCGACGACCCCGCCTTCGATGTGCTTTACCGGGCCTGCGTCGATCTCGACGTGCCGCTGTTCCTGCATCCGGCGCCGGCCGGCGTCGATGGTCCGAAGGGCGACCCCAACCTGCTGCGCTACGACCTCAACATCGTCGCCGGGTTCGCGGGCCAGGAGACCATCGCGGTCGCCTCGCTGATCTTCGGCGGCGTGCTCGAGCGCCATCCGGGCCTCGACATATGCATCAGCAATGCCGGGGGCTCGATCCCGGTGCTGGCAGCGCGGCTGGCCCAGGCCGGGCGGGTGCGTCCGTGGGCGCCGGAGCACACCCGCGGCCCGGAGGCTTTCCGGGCGACGCTGAGGCGGCTGTGGTTCGACGCGCACAGCGCTGAGCCGCGCGCGCTGGACCTGCTGTCCGACCTGGTCGGCCGCGACCGCCTGGTCTACGGCACCAATTTCGCCGGCTGGGACCAACCCGAGGCGGACGAGCTCTCGACGCTGGGCGTGGAACTCGCGCCGAATGCGCGGCGCCTGCTGCGCAAGGTGCAATGAGCTGGTCCCACCGGTTTGCGGACGGTTCGACCAGGGGGCGCCGGGAGCCTGCGTGTGGGCAGGCGTGCGGCTGATGTGATGAGCTTGGTGCACTCCGTGAGGGTAGACGCTGGCCATGCCAGTACCTCAAGGGCGTGTTGGAGCGATTGCCATTCGCACTCTCTGCCGGCCGCTTTGGCGAACAACTCCCTCATCGCCTGGAACTGGAGTTAGCGGGCTGCAGAGCCGATCACGCCATCACCGTCGAGACGGTGGTGGCCAGACGCCAGCCCCGCGCGCAACCCGGGGCGATTCAGAGTGCGGCCGGCGTGGATCGCACGCGAGGACACGCCCGCAAGACGAAAAAACCGTCGTCTCGACAGGCAAGACGACGGTTTCCGAGGGGTCTGGTGGCCAAGGGCGGAATCGAACCACCGACACGCGGATTTTCAATCCGCTGCTCTACCAACTGAGCTACTTGGCCAAGGGCGCGGAGTATAGCGTCCGCGGGGCCGCCTGCGCTGCGCGGCGTCAGCCGCCGCGCCGGCCGCGGCCGAGGTCGACGCCGAGCTGCTTGAGCTTGCGGTACAGGTGGGTGCGCTCCAGGCCGGTCTTGTCGGCCACGCGCGTCATCGAGCCGCCTTCCTGCGCGAGGTGGAACTCGAAGTAGCTCTTCTCGAACGCGTCGCGCGCCTCGCGCAGCGGGCGGTCGAGGTCGAACACCTGGCGCGCGGGCGGCTCCTGGGCGCCCGGGCCGGGGGATGCTGTCCAGGCCAGGGCCGCGGCCTGATCAGGCCCGGGCGCTGCTGCGGCGGCTGCGGGCAGCGCGCCCGGCGCGGAGGGGTGCGTGTCGCGCGCTGCACCTGGGCCGGCTGCGTGCGCGGCCGGTCCCGGGCGCGCCAGCGCCTGGTCCACCGCCTTCAGCAGCTTCTGCAGCGTGATCGGCTTCTCGAGGAAGGCCACCGCGCCGTAGCGCGCGGCCTCGGCGGCGGTGTCCAGCGTGCCGTGGCCGCTCATCATGACCACGGGCATCGTCATCTGGCCCAGGCCGCCCCACTCCTTCAGCAGCGTGATGCCGTCCACGTCGGGCATCCAGATGTCGAGCAGCACGAGATCGGGCCGCAGGCGCGAGCGCACGGCGCGGGCCTGCGCGGCGTTCTCGGCGAGTTCCACCGTGTGGCCCTCGTCGGTCAGGATCTCCGACAGCAGCGCGCGGATGCCGAGCTCGTCGTCGACCACCAGAATCGTTGACATCGGGGCTGTGTCGAAGGTGGGTGGAGGGGCGCTTCAGGCCGGCGCCGCCGCGGTTTCGCGCGCGGTCTGGGCGAGGGCAAAAAATGATATCGAAACTCGTGCCCCGATGACGGGGTTTTCGGGCCGATCTGCGGCATGGCGGTTGCGCAGCGCGACGCGCGCGCGGTGCTCGTCGGCGATCTTCTTGACCAGCGCCAGCCCGAGCCCCGTGCCGCGCGGCTTGGTCGTCATGTAGGGCTCGAAGGCGCGTTGCAGCACGCGCGCGTCGAAGCCCGGTCCGTTGTCCTCGACCACGAGGCGCACGGCCGTGGTCTGGCCGGTGTCGTCGCGGGCGGCCTCGGTGCGCAGCGTCACGCGCGCGGCGGCCTGGTCGCCCACGGACTCCAGCGCGTTCTGCACGAGGTTGTGCACCACCTGGCGCAGCTGGGCCGCGTCGCCCAGGATGTCGGGCAGGCCGTCGGCCAGCTGCGCCGCGAGTTGCCCATGTTCCTGCGCCTGGCCGTACAGCGCCAGCACGTCGGCGACCAGGCCGTTCAGCGCCAGCGGCAGCGGCTGCGCCGAGGGCAGGCGGGCGTAGTCGCGGAACTCGTTGACCAGGCGCTTCAGGGCCTCCACCTGGTCGACGATGGTGGCCACGCTGCGCACCAGCATGGCCTGGTCGGCGCCCTCCAGCCGTGGCTCGAGCTTGAGCTGCAGGCGCTCGGCCGAGAGCTGGATCGGGGTGAGTGGGTTCTTGATCTCGTGCGCCAGGCGGCGAGCCACCTCGCCCCAGGCCTGCGCGCGCTGCGCCGAGACGATGTCGGTGATGTCGTCGAAGACGAGCAGGCGTGCCTGTCCGGGCAGCAGCGCGCCGCGCGCCAGCAGCGTCGCGCCGCCGGCCGGGCCGCCTTCGAGGGTGAATGAGTCCTGCCAGCGCTCGCGCTCGGCCGGCTCGGGGTGGCTTGCCATGGCGTCGAAGCGCTCGAGCACCGCCTGCGCGAAGGCCGCCTGCGGCAGGGCCAGGGTCAGCATCTGCCCGGCGGCGGGCTCCACCGGCAGCCCGAGGATGCGCGCCGCGCCCGGGTTGGCGGTGTCGATGCGGCCGTCGCGGTCGAGCACGATCACGCCGGCGGTCAGGTTGTCCAGGATGGTCTGCAGCCGGGTGCGCGCAGCCTCGAGCTGGGCGATGCCCCGCTCGACCTGCGCGCGTGCGTCGGCGACCTGCTGCGTCATCGCCGCGAAGGAGCGCGTCAGTCCGCCGAGTTCGTCGGCCGACGGGAAGACCGGCCGAGCCTGCAGGTTGCCGGCGGCGACCTCGCGCACGCCATCGGCCAGCATCAGCAGCGGGCGCGTGATCTGGTTGCCCAGTAAGATCGCCAGCAGTACGCCGCCGAAGACGGCCAGCACCAGCGCCAGTGTCAGCGTGCCCAGGTACATGCGGCGCAGCGCCTCGCGCGCGAGCGCGCGCTGCTGGTACTCGCTGTAGGCCGCCTGCACCGCCAGCGCATTGGCGGCCAGCGCGCGCGGCAGCGGCTGCACCAGCCACAGGAAGCGGCTCTCGGCCGTGCGCAGAGCGATCTCATTGCTCGGCACCGCCACCAGGACGCGGATGCGCGCCGCGGGCGAGCCTTCCTCCAGCCCGTCGATCTGGCTGGCCAGGCCGGCCGCGCGCGCCTGGCGCAGCAGCATGGCCGGGGGACGCTCGATGGCGAGCTCGCCGCGACGGGCCGCCGAGCTCAAGAGCCACTGGCCGCCTTCGTCCACGAGGGCCAGTTCCTCGACGCCGAGCTGCTCGCGCAGGCGTTCCAGCGCCAGCGGGCCCGAGGCGCTGCCCTGCTCGGCCAGGCGGGCGGCGGCGACGCGCGCCTTGCCCGCGAGGTCGGACTTCAAGGTGTCGAGCGTGTCGCGGCCGAGCGCGACACCCGCGTCCAGCGCCTGCGCTACGCGCACGTCGAACCAGCTTGCGATGCTGCGCTCGGCGAACTGCCAGCTCACGGTGTAGATCACCGCCCCCGGCAGGATGCCCACCAGCGCCAGGATGCCGGCCAGCTTGATCAGCAGCCGGCTGCCGAAGCGTCCGGCGCGCACGCGCGTGACCAGCCGGGCGACGACGTAGGCCACCACGCCCAGCAGCAGCGTGGCGATGGCGACGTTGATCCAGAACAGCCAGGCGAACTCGCGCTCGTAGAAGCTCTCGCCGGTGCCGCCGAAGGACAGCACGAAGGTGATGACCAGGGCCACGCCCGCCAGCGCGAGGGCGCCGACGATGAAGCCCCAGCGCCCGGCCCGACGGCTGCGCCGGCCGCCCTCGGCGGGGCCGGCGTGCATCGGGCTGCCGCCGGGCGTCATTCGACGTTGACGAACTGCTCGATGCCCAGCGACCAGTCGGTCTGGGCCGTCAGGCCGATCTGCATCGGCCCGGGCAGCTGGGTGGTGTCGAGCCGGAAGGCGAACTCGACTCGGTAGCGCTGGTCGGCCTCGATCTGCGCCGGGTCGGCCACCTTCCAGGCGCTGAGCCGGATGGCCGCGAGGGCCTCATCCAGGCTGAGGAAGGTCTGGCTCAGGCCGCCGGAGCCGACGCGCCAGGTCGAGGTCAGCGGCTGGAATGCCAGTCGCCACGAGCGCTGCACCCGGCCCAGACGCTCGTCGCGCCAATACCAGCGGTAGCGCAGCAGGGTCGCCTGCGCCAGGAAGTACACCGGTACCCCGCGCTCGAGCGCGTCCTGCACCGTGCGCGAGAGCATGATCCGGGGGGAGAAGTCGAGTGTGATGCCGGCCTCTTGACGCTGCACGCGCAGCGCGAGGACCTCGATGCCGGGGGTGGCGTTGGCCCAGGTCCGGCCGACACTGGCCAGGGCCCAGGTCAGCGGCAACGCCAGCAGGCGCCGCCGCCCGGCCCCGGCCGGGGGCAAGGCGGGCGCGCGCACGGGCAGGTGTGGTGGCTGCGTCGAGTGCGGGCGGCGCATCAGGAGAGTTTGTGGATCAGGGCGTAGTGGAAGCCGTCGCCGGCCGTGCGCGGGCGCCCTGCGGGCCCCGGGTAGAGATTGTCGGTGACGGGCCCGAGGTGACCCGGCGAGGCGCTGTCGAGCGCCGCCTGGCCCGCGGGCAGGCGTTGCAAAAAAGCGTCGACGCGGTCGGCCCCCTCGGCCTTGAAGACTGAGCAGGTGGCGTACAGCAGGCGCCCGCCGGGCGCGAGCAGCGGCCACAACGCCTGCAGCAGGGCGTCCTGCGTGCGTGCGAGGTGCGTGATGTCCTCGGGCCGGCGCAGCCAGCGCGCGTCGGGGTGGCGTCGCACGACGCCCGAGGCACTGCAGGGCGCGTCCAGCAGGATGGCGTCGAAGGGCCGGCCGTCCCACCATGCGGCGGTCTGGCGCGCGTCGGCGCAGGCGGTCGCGGCGCGCAGGTGCAGGCGGTCCAGGGTCTCGCGCACCCGTGCCAGGCGTCGTGGGTCGCTGTCGAGCGCCAGCAGGTCCAGTTCGGCGCGCTCGAGCAGGTGCGCGGTCTTGCCGCCGGGGGCGGCGCAGGCGTCGAGCACGCGCGCGCCCGGGCGCAGCGGTGCCGGCGCCACGCCGGGTGCCGAGGCCGGACCCAGCAGCAGTGGGGCCGCGCGCTGTGCGCTCGCGTCCTGGACCGAGACGTCGCCGTCGGCGAAGCCGGGCAGGCGCTGCACCGGGCACGGCTGCGCCAGCACCACGGCCTGCCCGCCGAGCGCCGGGTCGTCCAGCGTCCAGGCCGGCAGGCCCTGCGCCTCGAGCCGGCGCACGTAGTCGGCCGCGCTGCCGCGGCGCGCGTTCACGCGCAGCACCATCGGCGGGTGCTCGGCGGCGCCGGTCAGCAGGGCCTGCCAGCGGGCCGGCCAGTCCTGGCGCAGGCGCGCGATCCACCAGGCGGGGTGGTTCCAGGCCGCCACCGGGTCGCGCTCGGCCTCGGCCACGCGCGCCTCGCGCTCGCGCAGGAAGCGGCGCAGCACGGCATTGACGAAGCCGGCCGCGGCGGGGGTGCGCTCGCGCGCGGCCACCACCGCCTGGTCGACCAGGGTGTGCGCCGGGTAGGGCGGGGCGGGCTGGGGCCACAGCAACGCGATCGCGCTGACCAGCAGATGGTCCACGCGCGCCGGCGGGTCGCGCGGCGCCAGCAGGGCGCGCACGGCGAGCGCGCCTCCGAGCCGGCGCAGCACCTCGAAGCTCAGCGCCTGCACGGCCGGTCGCAGCTCGGCCGCCACCTCGGGCAGCACGTCGGCGAGCGAGCGCCCGGCCTGCACCGCACCGACTGCGTCGGCGCACGAAGACAAGGTGCGCGAGAGCGGGGGCGAGGCGTACACTGGTTGCATCCGGGCAGTCTATTGCAGGGGCCTGCGGTCGACGTCTTCCTTGCCGCCGCCGCGCAGCAGCCGCCCCCGCCCCGAGCGCACCCGCGCTCACGCCCGCCTCGGCCCGGATTTGGCGGCCCTTTGCGGCCCCGCTTGGAGGTCAACGATGAAGCCCACAGCCCGCGCGCCGCAGGACGGCGCCGCCCGCATCTTCCGCACCGAGGAAGAACTCTCCGCAATGAGCGCCTCCGAGCGCATCCGCTACCGCCTCGTCACGGCGGACCGGCGTTTCCACGCCAACGACAACATCGCCGACTTCGTGCGCGAGGGGGAGCTCGAGGAGTTGAAGGACGAAGTCCGGGCCAAGATGCAGGAGGTGCTGCGCGCGCTGGTCATCGACACCGACAGCGACCACAACACGAACGAGACCGCCAAGCGCGTGGCCAAGATGTACGTCGAGGAGGTCTTCCGCGGCCGCTACCGGCCCATGCCCTCGGTGACCGAGTTCCCGAATGCCGAGCGCCTGAACGAACTGCTCATCGTCGGCCCGATCACGGTGCGCAGCGCCTGTTCGCACCACCTGTGCCCCATCGTCGGCCGGGTGTGGATCGGGCTGCTGCCCAACGAGCACTCCAACCTGATCGGCCTGTCGAAGTACGCCCGCATCTGCGACTGGATCATGAGCCGGCCGCAGATCCAGGAGGAGGCGGTCACGATGCTGGCCAATGAGTTGCAGGAGCGCGTCAAGCCCGACGGGCTGGGCATCGTGATGGAGGCCGACCACTTCTGCATGCACTGGCGCGGCGTCAAGGACACCCAGTCGGCCATGGTCAACAGCGTGATGCGCGGCGCCTTCCTGAAGGACCCCAACCTGCGGCGCGAGTTCCTCTCGCTGCTGCCCAACCGCAAGGGAAGCTGAACGCCATGCTCGTCCGTCTGCTGTACGCCAGCCGCGCCGTCCCGGCGATCGACCACGAGGAACTGGTCACCATCCTGCGCCAGAGCAAGACCCACAACCCCTCGGTAGGCGTGACCGGGGTGCTGTGCTTCTCCGGCGGCATCTTCCTGCAGGTGCTCGAGGGGGGGCGCAGCGCCGTCAACCGCCTGTACAACCGCATCGCCGCCGACCCGCGCCACACGGATGTCGAAGTCCTGCTGTACGAGGAGATCGGCGAGCGCCGCTTCGCGAGCTGGTCCATGGGCCAGGTCAACATGTCGCGCCTGAACCCCTCGCTGCTGCTGAAGTACTCGGCCACGGCCACGCTGGACCCGTACTCGGTCTCGGGCAAGGTCTCGCTGGCGCTGTTCGAGGAGCTGGTGGCCACGGCGTCGGTCATCGGGCAAGGCTGACAGGAGCTTGACATTTCTCAGCCCCGAGGCTCGGGGCTTTCCCCAGTGGCGGGGCTTGCTCTTTATATTCATACTTGCTTATATCCAGAACAAGCCGAGGCTGGAAGGAACCACGTGGCCGACCCCACACCCGAGCGCGGGCGCCTGATCAAGGCGCCGGAGAACTTCATCGCTCCCCAGGACGTCAGGACGGTCTTCGCCGAAGCCCGTGCGGGCCGGCGTGACTTCATCCGCGCCGCCTTCGCGGCGGCGGCGGCAGGCGGCGCCGCCGCAGCGGCCCGGGCGCAGTCCAACCCGGTCCCGGCCGAGGGCGGCGACCCGAACATCCTGAACCTGCCGGCCCACACCGCGGGACTCGGCCAGCCAGTGGTGACCGACGGCTACGGCCGCCCGTCGAAGTACGAGGCCAACGTGCAGCGGCGCCAGAGCCCGGGGCTGACGCAGACGGCGCAGGCCTCGGTGTCGTTCGCGCCGCTGCAGAGCCTGTTCGGCATCGTCACGCCCAGTGGCCTGCACTTCGAGCGCCATCACCAGGGCTGGTGGGACGTCGATCCTTCCAAGCACCGGTTGATGGTCAACGGCTCGGACGACAAGCTCGTGAAGACCCCCAAGGTCTTCACGATGGACGAAGTGATGCGCCTGCCCTCGGTCAGCCGCTTCCAATTCATCGAGTGCGGCGCGAACACCGGCATGGAGTGGGGCAACGTCGCGGTGCCGACCTGCCAGTACAGCCACGGCATGATCAGTTGCAGCGAGTTCACCGGCGTGCCGCTGAAGATCCTGCTCGAGCTGTGCGGGGTCGACTTCAAGCGCGGCCGCTATGTGCTCGCCGAGGGCGCCGACGGCTCCTCGATGACGCGCACCATCCCGATGGAGATGGTCGAGAGCGGCGAGGTCCTCGTCGCCTACGGTCAGAACGGCGAGATGCTGCGGCCAGAGAACGGCTACCCGCTGCGCCTGGTGGTGCCCGGTGTGCAGGGCGTGAGCTGGGTCAAGTACCTGCGCCGCATCGAGGTCGGCGACCAGCCCTACGCCGCCAAGGACGAGGTGCTGCACTACGTGGACCTCATGCCCGACGGTCGCCACCGCCAGTACACGAGCATCCAGGAGTGCAAGAGCGTGGTCACCACGCCCTCGGGCGGGCAGGTGCTGCTGGACCGAGGCTTCTACAACATCAGCGGCCTGGCCTGGTCGGGCCGCGGCCGCATCCGGCGCGTGGACGTCTCGGTCGACGGCGGCGCCAACTGGCGCACGGCGCGGCTGGAAACGCCGGTCCTGTCGAAGTGCCTGACGCGATTCAACCTCGACTGGGTCTGGGACGGCAAGCCCGCCTTGATCCAGAGCCGGGCGATGGACGACACCGGCTACGTCCAGCCCACCTACCGCCAGCTGCGCGCGGTGCGCGGCTCGCGCTCGATCTACCACAACAATGCGGTCCAGACTTGGCTCGTGCAGGAAGGCGGGGAGGTGAAGAATGTCCAGCTGTCGTGATGCCCGGACCTCGCGCACGGCGGTCCTTGCGGGTGCCGTGCTGGCGCTGGTGGCCGCGGCCGGTTCAGTCTGGGCTCAGGCCGGCTCGTCTTTTCCCGGGATCGGTCGCGCGGCCACGGCCAAGGAGATCGCGGCCTGGGACATCGACGTGCGTCCCGATTTCAAGGGCCTGCCCAAGGGAAGCGGCAGCGTGGCCCAGGGCATGGACGTCTGGGAGGCCAAGTGCGCCTCCTGCCACGGCGTCTTCGGCGAGAGCAACGAGGTGTTCGCGCCCATCATCGGCGGCACGACGAAGGACGATGTCAGGACCGGCCGCGTCAGGCGCCTGACCGACGAGTCCTTCCCCGGGCGCACGACGATGATGAAGCTGTCCACGGTGTCGACGCTTTGGGACTACATCTACCGCGCGATGCCCTGGAACGCGCCGAAGTCGCTGAAGGTCGATGAGGTCTACGCCGTCACCGCCTACCTGCTGAACCTGGGCGAGGTGGTGCCCGAGAACTTCACCCTCTCCGACCGCAACATCGCCGAGGTGCAGAAGCTGCTGCCCAACCGCAACGGCATGAGCACCGACCACGGCCTCTGGCCGGGCAAGGCGCTGGGCAACGGCGGCAAGCCCGACGTCAAGGCGGTGGCATGCATGAAAGACTGCGCGACCGAGGCCAAGGTCGCGTCCTTCCTGCCCGACCATGCGCGCAACGCCCACGGCAACCTGGCCGAGCAGAACCGCATGGTCGGCGCGCAACTCGGTGCCGACACGACCCGCCCGCCGGCGGCGACAGGTGAGGCCCCGCGCGTGGCTGCAGCCCCCGCCGCGCCAGCGCGTCCGGCGGCGCCAGCAGCCCCCGCCGCGCCCTCGGCCGGTAACGCGGCGGCGCTGGCGCTGTTCGCCAAGCACAACTGCACCGCCTGCCATGGCGTGGACCGCAAGGTCCTGGGGCCGGGCATGCAGGAGGTGGCCAAGAAGCACGCCGCCCGCGCCGACCGCGTGGACTACCTCGCGGGCAAGATCCTCGGCGGTGCCGCGGGTACCTGGGGCGCGATCCCGATGCCGGCGCAGAACATTCCCAAGACCGATGCGCAGGCGTTGGCGCAGTGGATCGCCGGCGGCGCTGCGCGCTGAAGGGGTTTTCGTCCTGCTCGTCGTGCCCCCGGCCTTTTATCATCCGTCGTTCATTGCCCCGAAGGAGAAGCCCATGAACCCATCCCGTCGCGAGGCGCTCACGCACAGCGCCGCCCTGTTCGGCTTGCTCGCCACCGCCGGGCTGCTGCCCGCGCATGCCCAAGCGTCCTGGTCACAGACCGCTTTCGAAGCCAAGAGCCTGGCCGACGCGGCCAAGGCCCTGGGCGGCGGCGCGCCAGCCGAGAGCAAGGACGTCACGATCACCGGCCCGGACATCGCCGAGAACGGCGCCGTCGTGCCGGTGGGCTGCTCGACCGCGCTGACCGGCGTCAAGCGCATGGCCATCATGGTCGAGAAGAACCCGAACGCGCTGGCCGCGGTCTTCGATGTCAGCGACGCCGTGGACGCCAACTTCAGCACGCGCGTGAAGATGGGGCAGTCCTCCAACGTCTACGCCGTGGCCATCATGAACGACGGCAAGGTGCTGTACGGCGTCAAGGAGATCAAGGTCACGCTCGGCGGCTGTGGCGGCTGAGCTCCGCGGCGGCCCGGTCACGGGCGGCCTGAGCACGAATCTGACGATCGACGATCAAGGAGCATAGACATGGCAGACCCGATGCGTATCCGCGCCCAGTCCGCTGCCGGTGGCAAGGCCACCGTGCGCGTGCTGATGAGCCACGAGATGGAGACCGGCCAGCGCCGCGACTCCGCGGGCAAGGTGATCCCGGCCTGGTTCATCCAGGAGGTGAGGGCCGAGCACAACGGCAAGCAGGTGATGCGCGCCGAGTGGAGCCCCTCGGTGTCCAAGAACCCTTTCCTGCAGTTCTCGGTGCGTGGCGCCAAGGCCGGCGACAAGGTGACGATCCACTGGACCGACAACAAGGGCGACAAGCGCACCGACGAAGCGACGGTGAGCTGAGACGCAAGCGATTCGCCGGGCTCTGCTGCCTGTGCGGCGACCGGCAGCCCACGCAGGCTGCGGGCGCCGCCTCCCCGACCCCGAAAGGAGACACATGAAACCCATCACACGTGCGGCCTTGGCGGCCGTGGTCGCCGCGGCCTTCTGCGGCGCGGCCTGGGCTCAGGCCAAGTCGGCTGCCGACGGCATCGCCGAGTACCGCAAGATGCTCGAGGACGGCAACCCGGCCGAGCTCTTTGAAGCCAAAGGCGAAGACCTCTGGAAGAAGAAGCGCGGCCCGAAGAACGCCTCGCTCGAGCAGTGCGACCTGGGCAAGGGCCCGGGCGTCGTCAAGGGCGCCTTCGTCGAACTGCCGCGCTTCTTTGCGGACACCGGCAAGGTACAGGACCTCGAGACCCGGCTCGTGCATTGCATGGCCACCCTGCAGGGCCTGGATGCGGCCGAAATCGCGAAGACCCGATTCGGGCAGGGCGAGATGGCCAATGTGACGGCGCTGGCAACCTGGGTCGCCTCGATGTCGCGCGGCATGAAGTTCAACCTTTCGCAGGCCCATGCCGAGGAGCGGCGCAGCTACGAGATCGGCAAGCGCGTCTTCTTCTTCCGCGGCGGCACGCACGACTTCTCCTGCGCCGCCTGCCACTCGGCCGACGGCCAGCGCATCCGCCTGCAGGACCTGCCCAACCTGACGAAGAACCCGGGCGACGGCATCGGTTTCGCCGCCTGGCCGGCCTACCGGGTCAGCAACGGCGAGATGTGGAGCATGCAGCTGCGCCTGAACGACTGCTACCGCCAGCAGCGCTTCCCCTACCCGGGCTTCGGCTCCGAGATCACGGTCGCACTGGGCACCTACATGGGTGTCAACGCCAAGGGCGCCGAGTCGATCGCGCCGGCCATCAAGCGCTGAAGGGGACGCCGCATGAACACTCGATTCGCACTCATCGCAGCGGCCGCCGGTGCTGCCGTCCTGCTGGCCGGTTGCGCCACCGGCCCCTCGAAGGCCGAGCTCGACCAGCAGGCCATGGCCCTGATGAAGGCTTCGTTCCGCGACCAGGGCATCGCCAAGGTCGACCGCCTGAATCAGGACCTGGGTCAGGCCGCCTGTTCGACCGATGCCGAGGTCTCCGACGAGGTCGCCGAGCGCATCCGCAACGAGGCACTCGCGTCCATCCGCTGGCCGGCTGGCGGGCAGTACTTCGGCAACTGGATCGACGGCGAGCGCATCGCCCAGAGCGGCCGGGGCATGACCTGGACCGACGCCTCGGCCGAGACGCGCAACAACGGCGGCAACTGCTACAACTGCCACCAGATCGACAAGAAGGAGCTGTCCTACGGGACGATCGGTCCTTCGCTGTGGAACTACGGCAAGCTGCGCGGCATCACCGACGTGACCGCCCCGACGGCGGCGCCCATCGTGCAGTACACCTGGGCCAAGCTGTGGAACAGCAAGGCCTACGCGGCCTGCTCCAACATGCCGCGTTTCGGCCACATGAAGGTGCTGGACGAGCAGCAGATCCGGCACATCATGTCGCTGCTGCTGGACCCGCGCTCCCCGGTCAACCAGTGACCGCCTGAGCCTCGACCCTCCAGCCCGGCCCCGGCCGGGCTTTCTTCACCCTTGAATATCAGCGGACACTGAATCGTGAGCCTGAGCAAGCGCGAATTCCTGCAGGTCCTCGCGGTGGCCTCGGCGGCCGGCATGGGCCTGGCCCGCCACGCCGAGGCCGACGCGGCCACCGCCGAAGAGGCGCTGTACGACCTGCCTCCGCTGGGCCGGGGCGCTGGTCATGTGAGTTTCCTGCACATGACCGACTGCCACGCGCAGCTGCTGCCCATCCAGTTCCGCGAGCCGAGCGTGAACCTGGGCGTCGGGTCGATGCAGGGGCAGATCCCGCACCTGGTGGGCGAGCACCTGCTCAGGGCCGCCGGCGTCGCGCCCGGCACGGCGCTCGCGCACGCCTACACCTTCCTCGACTTCGAGGCCGCGACCCGGCGCTACGGCAAGGTCGGCGGCTTTGCCCACCTGGCCACGCTGGTCAAGCGCCTGAAGGCCTCGCGTCCGGGGGCGCTGCTGCTGGACGGGGGCGACACCTGGCAGGGTTCAGCGACCTCGCTGTGGACGAACGCGCAGGACATGGTCGACGCCTGCAAGGCGCTCACGGTGGACGTGATGACCGGCCACTGGGAGTTCACCTACGGCATGAAGCGCGTCAAGGAGATCGTCGAGAAGGACTTCAAGGGTGGCACGGGCAGCGGCGCGACGGCGCACCGCATCGACTTCGTCGCCCAGAACGTGAAGACCGCCGACTTCGGCGACCCGGTCTTCGAGCCCTACGTGCTGAAGGAGATGAACGGTGTGCCGGTCGCCATCGTCGGCCAGGCCTTCCCCTACACGCCCATCGCCAACCCGCGCCACATGGTGGCCGACTGGGAGTTCGGCATCCGCGACGACGAGATGCAGAAGACGGTGGACGAGGCGCGCGGCAAGGGCGCGCAGCTGGTGGTCGTGATCTCGCACAACGGCATGGACGTGGACCTGAAGATGGCTGGGCGCGTTCGCGGCATCGACGCCATCTTCGGCGGCCACACCCACGACGGCGTGCCGGTGGCGGTGCCGGTGCGCAACCCCGGTGGCACCACGCTCGTCACCAACGCCGGCAGCAACGGCAAGTTCCTCGGCGTGATGGACTTCCAGGTCCGCGCGGGCAAGGTCGTCCAGCACCGCTGGCGCCTGCTGCCGGTTTTCAGCCAGGTGCTGAAGGCCGACCCCGAGATGGACGCGCTGATCCGCAAGGTGCGCGCGCCCTACGAAGCCCGGCTCGGTGAGACGCTGGCCGTGACCGACGGCCTGCTGTACCGGCGCGGCAACTTCAACGGCAGCTGGGACCAGCTCCTGTGCGACGCGCTGATGGAGACCCAGGGCGCCGAGATCGCCTTCAGCCCCGGCTTCCGATGGGGCACCAGCCTGCTGCCCGGGCAGGCCATCACGCGCGAGCTGATGATGGACCAGCTCGCCATCACCTACCCCTACGCCACCGTCACGCCGATGAGCGGCGAGATGATCAAGACCATCCTCGAGGACGTGGCCGACAACCTGTTCAACCCCGACCCTTACTACCAGCAGGGCGGCGACATGGTGCGCGTGGGCGGGCTCGAGTACACCATCACGCCGGGCGCGCGCGCCGGCGCCCGCATCTCCGACATGCGCCTGGGTGGCAGCCTCATCGAGGCTGGAAAGACCTACCGCGTGGCTGGCTGGGCGCCGGTGGCCGAGGAGGCAGCGCGTGCCGGCAACAAGCCGGTGTGGGAGCACGTGGAGGCCTGGCTGAAGGCGCGCCCGGGCGGGCGTGTCACGCCGCGGCGCTTGAACACGCCGCGCATCGTGGGCGTCGAAGGCAACCCAGGCATCGCTTGAGCTGCGCGGCTCGCCCCCGCCGGCCATGACATTGGAGAAGACATCGATGAAGACCCCTCGCGCCTGGCTTTCGATCGCGATCCTGCTGCTGGCCAGCACCACGGCTCAGGCCCAGAGCGCCGAACTGGCGCGCGCCGAGGAGATCGTGCAGGGCCAGTGCTTCATCTGCCACGGCGCGGAGGGCGAGAGCTCGAGCCCGGTGTTCCCGCGTCTGGCCGGGCAGAACGCGGCCTACGTGGCGCGACAGTTGTCCGACTACAAGTCGGGCAAGCGCGTGAGCAGCGCCATGCAGCCGATGGTCCGGGACCTGAACGCCGCCGACTTCAAGGCGCTGGGGGCGTGGTTCGCCTCGCGCAAGCCGCAGGCGCACGCGGTGGAGGACGCCGAGCTCGCGCAGGTGGGCCGCTTCATCTTCCAGCGCGGCAACCCCTATTCGGGCGTGGCCGCCTGCGCAGCCTGCCACGGCCCCCAGGGCCACGGCACCGAAGTCCTGCCGCGCCTGGCCGGGCAGCACGCGCGGTACACCGAGAACCAGCTCAAGGCCTTCAACCAGCGCCAGCGCACGAACGACAACGCGGTCATGCACCTGATCGCGAGCAAGCTCACCGAGTTCGAGATGAAGGCGGTGTCGTCCTACATCAGCGGTCTGGAATGAAGAAACCCCGCCCCGGTGAGGGGAGGGGTTTCGCACGCGGGGCACCCCCGGCGGGGCGCGCACCTCAGACGGCCAGCATGTCGGCCCAGATGTTGTCGGCCCAGCTCAGGGCGTAGCGGCCCTCGAGCTGGTTTGCCGCGGCCGACACGCCGCCGGAGCCGGGTACGGCCTTGAAGGTCTTGTCCTTGTCGTCATACTGGTGCACCGAGGCCACGTGCACCACGTCGCGCGCGGTGACGAAGCTGTAGCAGGTGTTCATCACCACCGGCGTCGGGTTCACGGCCTCGCCCTTGAGCAGCTGGATGATCGCCGCGGCCGCCACCTTGGCGTGCTGGTTGGCCATGTGGCCCGACTTGGGCATCGCGGGCGCCGAGAACGTGGCGTCGCCGAGCACGTGAACGCCCTTGACGGCCGTGGATTCCAGCGTCAGCCAGTCCACGCCGGCCCAGCGGTTGTTGACGTTGACCAGCCCGGAGGTGCGGGCCAGATCGCCTGCGCGCTGCGGCGGGATGACGTTCAGCACGTCGGCGCGCACGTCCTCGAACTCCAGCTTGGCCACGTTGCCGGCGACCTCGCGCAGCTCGGCGTTGGCGCGGTACTCGATGATCCCGGCGTAGTGCTGCTGGAAGGCGCGCTCGAACAGCGCCTTCTTGGACTGGATCTCGGGGTTGGCATCCAGCACCAGCACCTTGGACTTCGGCTTGGCCGTCTTCAGGTAGCTTGCGACCATGCAGGCGCGCTCGTAGGGCCCGGGCGGGCAACGGTAGGGCACGCGCGGGATGGACATCGCGAACACACCGCCATCGGGCATGGCCTCGAGCTGCCGGCGCAGCGCCACGGTCTGCGGGCCCGCCTTCCAGCCGTGCGTGACCCGGCCGCTGTCCAGGGCGGCCTGCAGGCCGCCGACCTGCTCGAGCATGAAGTCCACGCCCGGGGAGACGATGAGCCGGTCGTAGGCGATCTCGCCGCCGCCGGCCAGACGCACCTTGCGCCCGGCCGCGTCGATGGCGGTGACCTCGCCCTGGACGACCTTGACGCCGATGGCCTTCAGGCCGTCGTAGCCGCGTGTCACGTCGGCGATCTGCTTGTGACCGCCGAGCACGAGGTTGCTGATCGGGCAGGAGACGAACTCGGTGTTGCGCTCGACGAGCGTGACGTCGACGTTGCCGCCCCACATCCTGAGGTAGCGCGCTGCGGTGGCGCCGCCGAAGCCGCCGCCGACGACGACCACGCGCCCGATGGACGGGCCCGCTGCAGGACCGGTGGCGCAGCCGGCCAGCGCGAGGCCGGAGAGGGCGGCGCCCGCGCCGATGAGGCGGCGGCGTGCCGGGTCCTGGACGATGGAATGCTTGTGCATGATGTGCTCCCTCACTTCCTGGGCTGCTGAGCGGCGAAGTAGCCGGCGATCAGCCTGATCTGCTCGTCGGTGTAGCCCTTGGCGATCTGGTGCATGATGGTTGCGGGCAGGTTGCCGGCCTTGTAGTCGGCCATCGTCGCGACCAGCTTGTCGGCGGGCACGCCGGCCAGCGGCTTCATCTCGCCGCGTGCATTGCCGTTGGTGCCGTGGCAGTTGGCGCAGGTGGCCGCCAGGTTGCGAGCCAGGTGCGGGTGGGGCGCGGGCGGCGTCTGGGCCTGGGCGGCGGTGGCCAGCGCCATCACGCCGGCCAGGGCCGCGACTCGCGCCGCGGAGCGAACCTCGTCGTGCATCGTGCTTCTCCTCTTGCAGTGAAACCGTGGCGGGGTGCGTCCGACACCCTGCCGCTGACCCTTGATTGGACGCGAAAGCGCGGCTGCCGTCACCCCGTCGCGCATAGGCAATTGCCCCAATCCTCAGGTCTCGGGACGCATGGGGCGCCGATCTGGCTGACGCCCGACAGGCCTGTGCGACACCCGCAAACATCGTAATATGAACACATGCTGATGTTCGGGCTTCTCCGCTCCACGTTTGCCCTGATCCTGGCCGCTGCCGCCGCCTTTGCGCAGGCCCAGACGGACAGCGCGCCCGTTCGCTTGCCGGCATCCGACCGGCCGCAGGCCGTGCAGGTGGCGCCCGGCACCTGGATGGTCCAGGGCCTGTCGGCACTGGGCTCGGCGGCCAACCGCAACTTCGTCTCCAACGCCGCCTTCGTCGTCACGCCGGGCGGCGTGGTCGTCATCGACGCGCTGGGCTCGCCGGAGCTCGCGCGCGAGCTGCGCGCCGAGATCGCCCGCGTCACGGCGCTGCCGGTGTCCCATGTCATCGTCACGCACTACCACGCCGACCACATCTACGGCCTGCAGGTCTTCAAGGAGGCCGGCGCGACCATCGTCGCGCACCGGCAGGCGCTGCTGTACCTGAACTCCGACACCGCGCTGCAGCGCCTGAAGGCCAGCCGCGAGGAACTGTTCCCCTGGATCGACGAGTCGACCCGGCTCGTCGAGGCCGACCTCTGGCTCGACGGCCCGTCGGTGCTGCGCGTGGGCGGGCAGGTGTTCGAGATCCGTCCCGCCGGGCCTTCGCACACGCCCGAGGACCTGGTCGTCTGGGTGCCGGCGCAGCGTGTGCTCTTCGTCGGCGACCTCGTCTTCCGCGGCCGTATCCCCTTCGTCGGGCAGGCCGACAGCGCGCACTGGGTCGAAGCGCTGGACGCCCTGCTGGCCTACGAGGCCCAGACCATCGTCCCCGGCCACGGGCCGGTGTCGGCGAGCGCGCGCTCCGACCTCGAGCTCACGCGCGACTACCTGCTGCACCTTCGGCGTACCATGGGCGAGGCCGCGCGCGAGATGGAGCCCTTCGACGAGGCCTATGCCCGCACCGACTGGTCGCGCTTCGAAAAGCTGCCCTTGTTCGGCGTGGCCAACCGCATGAACGCCTACAACACCTACCTGCTGATGGAGCGCAGCGCCAAGTGAAGCCCTGCTCCGCTCCTGTACCGCACATCCTGCCGCGCCGCGACGCGCTCGCGCTGCTGGGTGGTGCCGCGGCCGCGGCGGCCTGGCCGGGCTGTGCGCAGGCCGCGCCGGCCGAGCGTGGGCAGCCGGTGGCCTGGCCCGAGGTCGCCCTGCTCGACGGCGGCCGCTGGGGCGCGGTCCAGGCCCAGGACAAGGCCGTGATCGTCGTCTTCTGGTCGACCACCTGCCCCTTCTGCCTGCGCCACAACGCCCACATCGAGAAACTGCGCCGCGCCGCCGCCGGGCGACCGCTGGAGATCCTCACCGTCGCGCGCGAGCGCGATCCGGCCCCGGTGCGCGCCTACCTCGCGCGCCACGGCTACGGCTTCCAGGTCACGCTGGACCAGGGGCCGATGGGCGCGGCGCTGTCGATGCGCCGGGTGATCCCGCTGACGGCCGTCGTCGAGCGTTCGGGCCGGTTGCGCCAGGTCATCCCGGGCGAGATGTTCGAGGAAGACGTGATGGAGTGGCTGCGGCTGGCGTGATGCCGGCCCCCCCGAACCCGAGGAGACCACCGATGCGCCTGCCGGCCCGTCCACCCTTGACCCCCCCGCGCCCGACGGTGCGCCGGGCCGCCGCCGCTCTTTGGGGCGCGGCAGCGCTCGCGATGCCCGTTCTCGCCACGCCGGAAATCTTCCGCGACGCCGATCTGCCGCTGGGCGAGCAGTTGATCAAGGAACACGCCTGCGCCGCCTGTCACGTGCGGCGCGTGGGCGGCGACGGCTCGGCGATCTACCGGCCGCAGGGACGCATCAACACCCCCGGGGCACTACGCGGCATGGTCGACCTGTGCAGCGTCGAGCTCAAGCTCAGCCTGTTCCCGGAAGAGGTCACGTCGGTGGCCGCGGTGCTCAACCGCGACCACTACCGCTTCGGGCTCACCCCGCAGCCCCGGCCCCAGGTCCCCCGACAGCCATGACACGCCCCGACGACGAATCGGACCGCATCTTCGCCAGCGCCGCCGAGCTCTTCGGCGTGCTGGCCACGCCGATCCGCCTGCGCATCATCAGCGCGCTGTGCCAGGGCGAGAAGAACGTCTCGCAACTTCTGGACGAGATCGAGACCACACAGCCCAACATGAGCCAGCATCTGGCCACGCTGTACCGGGCCGGCGTGCTGGGCAAGCGGCGCGACTCGACCCAGATCTACTACCGCATCGTCAACGAGCAGGCGGCGACGATCTGCCGCACGGTCTGCACCCAGATCGCATTCACGCTCGAGGAGCAGGCTGCGGAGGCGTCCGCCACATCGGCCTGACCGGCGTCAGGGTCGGATTCGCGCTCAGCCCAGGCTCAGGACGCAGGCTCGACCAGGGGCGCGAGGTGGGCGTCGTCGTTCCAGCCCACGAGCGAGAAGCCTCCGGGGCTCCAGAGCAGGCGGCTGACGGTGGCGTTGCCGATCTGCCAGGTGCGCGGGGCCTGCAGGCCCAGCCGCACGGCGGCCCGGTACCAGCAGTCGAGCACGCCGCCGTGCGCGACGAGGGCGATGGTCTGGCCGGCATGGGCGGCGGCACAGCGCTGCGCTGCGGCCACGCAGCGCTCGTAGAAGGCCTCGAGCGACTCCCCGCCCTCGGGCCCGAAGCCGGGGTCGCGACGGCGCCAGCGCGCCGACTGCTCGGGCCAGCGCTGCTCGATCTCCTCGAAGGTGTAGCCCTCGAAGGCGCCGAAGTGGCGCTCGCGCAGCGTGGCGTCCTCGACCAGCGGCACGCCGCGCGCCTGCGCCAGGGCGCGCGCGGTTTCGCGCGTGCGAGCGAGGTCGCTCGAGTAGACCGCGTGCAGTTCCTCCCCGGCCAGTGCCAGCGCCAAGCGGCGCGCCTGCTCGACGCCGCGCGCATTCAGCGGGATGTCGGTGTGGCCCTGGATGCGGGCACCCACGTTCCAGTCGGTCTCGCCATGGCGGATGGCCAGCACCTGGGTGTACGCGCCTTCGCTGCCGCCAGCGGCGGCGGGTTCGTCACGGCGCAGCATCACGCCAGGCGCCGGTTCAGCGTGTAGGTGCCGGAGAAGGTGGCGGCCCCGAGCGTGCAACGCGCCAGCGCCTCCCGCACCTGCAGCCCGCCGAAGGCCCCTTCGACCGGCAGGCGCGGCATCGACACGGCGTACAGCGTGAACACGTAATGGTGGACCAGGGAGTCGTTGAAGGGCGGGAAGGGACCGTCGTAGCCGAAGTACTGCCCGGCCCTCTGTGCATCCCCCGCGAACCAGCCCGTGTAGTCGTTCAGCCCCTGGCGCGCGCCGCGCAGTGCCTGCGGGCCGGGCTTGCCGCGCGCGGTGAAGCCGCGGCTGAACTCACCTTCGGCGATCTCCGCCGGCGCGGGCGGCAGGTCCACCAGCAGCCAGTGGAAGAAGTCCACGCGCGGCAGGTCGGCCGGCACCTCGCGGTCGGGCTGGTTGACGTCGTCGCCACGGCTCGGGACGTCGAAGTCGTGGCAGATCAGCGCCAGCGACATCGTGCCGGTCGGCAGCTCGCTCCAGGCCAGCTGCGGGTTGATGTTGTCGGAGAACCCGACCGACCCGTCTTCCGCCAGACGCCCGGCGGCAAAGCGCGCGGGGATGCGGTCCCCGTTGATCCAACTCCTGCTCGTCAGCTTCATCGTGCGGTTCCTCGGGATCGACGGTGCTCGTCGTGTACGCGCGCGCAGGCCTTGTCTGCGTCGCGGCTCAGCCGCTCACGCGCCCCAGACCACCGGCTCCCCGGCTTCCTGGGCGCGGCGCAGCATCTCGACCATGGGCCACAAGCGCTGCCGCAGTGTCACAGAGTCCCGGCCCGCGGCCTCGGCCTCGCGCTGTCCGTCGTCCAGCCCGGCACGGGCCGCGCGTGCCGCGTCATCGGCCTCGATGGCGGCGCGCAAGGCCTGCAACGCCGCGTCCATGGTCTGGGGTTCGATGATGCCGCGCGGCGCTGGGTCGCGACCGAGCGCGCCGAAGAACTGCTCGGCCTGGGGGCCGAGCATCAGCGTGTCGCCGGTGGCTTTGCTGCGGAAGCGGTAGAGCATGGGCGTGGGTGGCTCGTCTCGATCGATTGTGCCTGCGCCCGCGGCGGCGGAGTTGCAGGCCCTCGCGGGGGCTTGACGGTGCGCAAGCGCACGGGCACGGCCGCGCGCTTGCGGGGTCAGGGTGTCAACATGCGCAGCCAGGCGGGGTCGCCGAGGGCCAGGAAGTCGGGGTTGCGGTCGGTATGCCGGGAGCCGTATCTCAGCGGCTTTCCGCCGAGGTCGACAACCGCGCCACCGGCGCAGGCCAGCACGCAATGGCCGGCCGCCGTGTCCCAGGGGCAAGTGGTGCCGAAGCGCGGGTACAGGTCGGCTGCGCCTTCGGCGAGGCGGCAGAACTTCAGCGAACTGCCCGCCGCCAGAGTCGTGTACCGGCGCGGCAGGCGCGCGAGCCAGGCGTCGGTACGGTCGTCTCGGTGGGAGCGGCTCACGAGCACGCGCACGGAGCCGTCGCCGCAGAGGCTGGGATGCAGCGGCGTCGCCTGCGTGGCCGCTGCGGCCGGATCCGGTGACCAGGCGCGCCGCCAGGCGCCGAGGCCGCGCGCGGCCCAATACAACTGGCCGAGTGCGGGCGCGAGCACGACGCCTGCCACTGGTTCGCCGCGGTCCACCAGGGCGATGTTGACCGTGAACTCGCCGTTGCGTTGCAGGAACTCCTTCGTCCCGTCCACCGGGTCGACGAGGAAGAAGGTCTCGACTGCACCGGGTCCCTGCGACACCGACTCCTCCGAGACCACGAAGACGCCCGGGAAGGCGGCTGCCAGCGCCTGCCGGATCACCCCGTCGGCGCGCACGTCGGCCGCCGTCACCGGGCTGCCGTCGTCCTTGGTCCAGCTCTCGAACGGCTCGGCGTAGACCTTCAGCACCTCACGGCCTGCCGCGCCAGCGATGGCGCACAGGGTGTCGAGTTGTCCGGGCTGCAGGCGGTACATGGGGGCTTCGGGGGCGGCACTTGCGGTCGGGACGGCATCGTAGTCCAGCCAGTCCCAGTCGCCCCGCAGCCCTGGCGGCCGCCCGATCCAACCCCGGGGAAACACCGGGGGGCGAGGGCTGGGCGCCCGCGGCAGCCGGGTCTACACTGGTCCGCCGGCGACCGAACGATTGCATCGGGCCGCCCCCTGCCGGGTGCCCGGCTCATCGAAGGAGACAAGCCACCATGCAACGCAGAACCCTCGTGCGCGCCGCCGCTGCCGGCGCCGCCGTTTCCAGCCTCGCCTTCCTCGGCCGCGCGCAGGCCCAGGCGCTGACGCTCAACGGCGCCTCGCAGTTCAATGACGACCATCCCTACACGATGGCGATGCAGCGCTTCGCCGACCTGATCAAGCGCTACTACAACCAGCCGGTCAACTTCGTCATCCACAAGAACAGCGCGCTCGGGCTTGAGAAGCAGTACGTCGAGTACATGGCCGCGGGCCGCGCGGTGGACTTCGCCGTCGCCTCGCCGGCGCACATGTCCACGTTCTCCAAGGCCGCGCCCTTCATCGACGCGCCCTTCCTTTTCCGCGACCTCGCTCACTGGAAGAAGGTGCTCGACCAGGACCTGTTCAAGCCGATCGCGGACGACATCGCCAAGCGCGCCGGGGTCATGCTGATCGGCTACGGCGGCGGTGGCGTGCGCAACATCTTCGCCAACAAGGTGGTGTCCAACCTGGCCGAGATGCGCGGCCTGAAGGTGCGCGTGCAGGGTGCCCCGATCTGGAGCAAGACCTTTGCCGCCGCCGGCATGGCACCGACCGTGATCGCCTACAACGAGGTCTACAACGCCATCCAGAACGGCGTGATCCAGGCTGGCGAGAACGAGGCCGCGGGTGTGGAGCAGATGAAGTTCTACGAGGTCGCGCCGCAGCTCGCGATGACGCAGCACGCCATCACCATCCGCCCGCTGTGCTTCTCGGTCAAGACCTTCTCCAACCTGCCCAAGCCCCTGCAGGACGCGGTCATCCGCGCCGGCAAGGAGGCTGGCCTGTACGGCGGCGAGCTCGAGTCGGGCAGTGACGGGCAGCGGCTGGAGACGCTGGAGAAGGCCGGGCGCCTCAAGCGCGTGACCTTCAACGACCGCGCCGGCATGAAGCGCCTGGTCGACCCGGTGATGGCGGCCTACGCCAAGGAGATCGACGCCACCGTGGTGCACGAGAAGATCCTCGCGGCCTGAGCCCCAGACTGCCGCAATGACTGGATCAGGCCTGCGCCGGCACGGTGCCTGGCACCGCGTCAGCGAGGCCTGGTACCGAGTGCTCAGCGTGCTGATGGTCGGCGCCCT
>JBILNB010000166.1:0-2883 GCA_044375195.1 Rubrivivax sp.
CGTGCCACACCAGACGCCGCGTGCCCTGCGCGGCGCTTGTCTTCGACGCCTGACCGATCATGAGTCGACCCACTCGCCCCCGAGCATGAAATGACGCGGCGCTCTTGACACCGGGGGACGACCGTGTGGAGGGGTTCGGCCTCACTGTACGGGGCCGCGCTTCTGGCGCTTGAGCCAGTCCTGCAGCGCTGCATCGACTCGAGATTGCCAGCCATCGCCTGTGGCTCGGAAACGCTCGACGACGTCTCTGGAGAGCCGAATCGTGATTCGTTCCTTGGTGGGCGCCTTCTGCGGCCCGCGCACGCCGAGCTTCTGCTGCAGGGAGGGTGGAAGGGCGGCACCAGGCTTGAATGCCTTGATGTCCTCTGTCTTCAGTTCTCGAACCTCGCCATCAGGGCGAATCAGTGGAACGCGCTTGGGCATAACGCTTCACCTCTCTCGGGTTGGCCTCGCGGAAGCTGATGACACGGATCCCGTCGTCGGTCTCAGCGAAGCACAGGACGTGGACTCGATCTCCGAGAAGACCCAAGGCGACGTATCGGGTTTCCGGGTACTCCTTTCGATCGTCTACGGCAAAGACCGCAGTGTCGAAGCTCAAGTCGGCGGCCCTCTCGAAGCTCAGCCCGCGAAGACGTAGATTACGCTCGTTCTTGGCTGGGTCGAAGGTAATCCGCACAGGTTGATTGTATGTACAAAAAGAGAGAGGAGCCAGCCTTGGCCTATGCCCCACCGCGTCGCATGTTGTGAGGCCGAACGTGAAGCTAACCGTGTCGGCGCAGGCGGTACGCCCGTCTGGCGATTCCAGTCGCTTGCTGCGGACTTCGCGATCGTCCCCCCCCGCAGCCGCCGCGCAGGCCCAGCTGCGGGGCCTTTTAGGGCGGCGAGAAGCGCAGCGTCGGGGTCGGCGCGCGCAGTGCGCTTCGTAGACTGACTCGCCGCCGTTGTCCGAGCGCAGCGCGCCAAAGGCGAGCTGAAATGGTGCCACCAAGGCCGCGCTGCGCGCGACCGGCCCCCCGAGGGGGATGCCGAAACTTGGGGCGGCCCGGCGTTTCGGCAGGAGTTCGGCGGCGCGACCCCGACGCGAGCATCGCAGCGGAGTCGGCCCGCAGGGCCGAGCGCCCGACCAGGCCCCGCGGCCGGGCCTGCGCGGCGGCGGAGCGTATGACAAGCCATCCGGAGCAGCCTTCCCCCCGAGCGGCGGCCACAGCACCCCCCTGCCTACAATCCCCCGCATGCTTCTGCCTGCCTACCTGGAGCCCCTGGGCGACGGCGTCCATGTCGTCGACACCGGCTTCCACCGCGAGCGCTTCGACGCCGCCTACCTGCTGGTGCAGGACGGCCGGGCGGCCTTCGTCGACACCGGCACCAACTTCTCGGTGCCACGGCTGCTGGGCGCGCTGGAGGCGCTGGGCCTGAAGCGCGAGGCCGTGGACTGGGTCATCCCGACGCACGTCCACCTCGACCACGCCGGCGGCGTGGGCCTGCTGATGCAGCACCTGCCCGCGGCGCGCGTGCTCGTGCACCCGCGCGGCGCGCGCCACATGATCGACCCCTCGGCGCTGTACCAGGGCGCGCTCGCCGTCTACGGCCAGGCCGAGATGGACCGCTCCTACGGCCGGCTCGTCGGCGTGGACGCCCAGCGCGTGGTGGCCAGCAGCGACGGCATGACGGTGGAGCTCGCCGGCCGGCCGCTGACGCTGATCGACACCCCCGGGCACGCCAGGCACCACCACTGCATCTGGGACGAACACACCCGCGGCTGGTTCACCGGCGACACCTTCGGCCTGAGCTACCGCGAGTTCGACCACCCCGGGCACGGCGCCTGGATCCTGCCCACGTCCACCCCCGTGCAGTTCGAGCCCGAGGCGCTGCGCGCCTCGGTCGGCCGGCTGCTCGAGCGCGCGCCGCGCAGCGTCTACCTGACGCACTACGGGCGCGTCGGCGACGTCGCCGTGCTGGCCGGGCGCATGCTGGCGCTGCTGGACCGCATGGTGGCCATCGGCCACGCCCTGAAGACGGCGCCCGACCGCCACGCCGCGCTGTGCCGCGAGCTGACGTCGCTGTACGTGGGCAGCCTGCGCGACCATGGCTGCACGATGCCCGAGGCCGAGATCGCGCAGGCGCTGGCGATCGACATCGAGCTCAACGCCCAGGGCATGGCGGTCTGGCTGGACCGCTGAACCCCCTCACCGGCCCGCTCCTCACGTCCTATCCCGGCTGTCGCCGCGCACACACGCCGGCGCGCCCCGGGCCGCGCCGCCCACCCACGATGCTCGAAGCCTTCACCGTCTCCACCGGCGTCGTCGCCCTCGGCGAGATCGGCGACAAGACCCAGCTGCTCGCACTGCTGCTGGCCGCGCGCTACCGCCGGCCGGTGCCCATCATCGCCGGCATCCTGGTGGCCACGCTGGCCAACCACGCCGCGGCCGGGGCCCTGGGCACCTGGCTGACCCGCGTGATCGACCCGACGTGGATGCGCTGGGTGCTGGGCCTGTCCTTCCTGGCGGTCGCGGTGTGGATGCTGGTCCCTGACGAGGCCGGTGACGCCGAGGGCGCGAGCTCGGGCCGGCTGGGCGTGTTCGGCGTCACGGTGGTGGCCTTCTTCCTCGCCGAGATGGGCGACAAGACGCAGATCGCCACCGTGATGCTGGCCGCGCGCTACGACGCGCTGCTCGCGGTGACCGCCGGCACGACACTCGGCATGATGATCGCCAACGTCCCGGCCGTGCTGCTGGGCGACAAGGCGGTGAAGTTCGTGCCCATCGAATGGGTGCACCGCATCGCCGCGGCGGTGTTCGCCGTCATCGGCGTGGCGGTGCTGGCAGGCGTGGGGTCGTAGCGCGGTCGACGGCGCGCGGGGCGCACGCCCCCTGCGTCGGCCAT
>JBILNB010000103.1:0-11087 GCA_044375195.1 Rubrivivax sp.
CATCGGCGAGCACAAAGGACAACGGGTCAGCCCCTTTCGAAGCCAACCCGTTGTTTTCATTGGTGCCGGTGAAGAGAGTCGAACTCCCGACCTTCGCATTACGAATGCGCTGCTCTACCAACTGAGCTACACCGGCGAAAGCCGCTATTCTAGCGTGGGCTGGAGGGCGGGGAGCGAGGCGTGAACGGGCCGTTGGATCTGCAGACCTTGCGCGTGGTGCTGGCTGTTGCCGAGGCGGGCTCCATCAGCGCCGGCAGCCACAGGCTGGGCCTGGCCCTGGCCGCGGCAAGCGCGCGCATCTCGGCCCTGGAGTCGGAGTTGGGTGTGCGCGTCTTCGAGCGCTCGCCGCGCGGCGTGGAGCTGACCGCGGCGGGCCGCCGTCTCGTGCAGCGCGGCGCCGAGGTGCTGGCCGACGCCGACCGGCTGGCCGCCGAGCTGCGGGACTGGGGCCAGGGCCTGGCCGGGCGTGTGCGCCTGCTGGCCAACGCCTCGGCGCTGCTGCAGGCTCTGCCGCAGCGCCTGGAAGCCTTCGCGCGCGCGCACCCGCGCATCCGCGTCGACGTTGCCGAGGGCACCAGCCTGCACATCCTGGGCGAGGTGGCCGAGGGCCGCGCCGACGTCGGCATCGTCGACGCCGCCCGGCCGGCCCAGGGGCTGGAGTTCCTGCCCTTCTGCCACGACGACCTGGTGCTGGTCGTCCCCGCGTCACACGCCCTCGCAGGCCAGGACCGCGTGCACCTGGAAGCGCTGCTGGAGCAGGCCTTCATCGTGTTCGAGGGGGTCAACGCGGTGTCGACGCGGCTGTTCAACGCGGCCTCGCTGGTGGGGCGCTCGCTCGACGTGCGCATGCGCATGCGCAGCTTCGACGCCGCCTGCCGCCTGGTGGCGGCGGGGCACGGGGTGTCGGTGATGCCGCGCCAGGCGCTGGCGCCGCAGCTGGCGCACCTGCCGCTGCGTGCCGTCCCTATCGACGAGGCCTGGGCCCGGCGCACGCACCATCTGGCGCTGCGCGCCGGCGCCTCGGCGACGGCCGCGGCGCGTACGCTGGTGCAGGCGCTCTCGCAAGCGTGAGGCGCCGAAGCCGCAGACCCGCCCCGGCTCCGGACGCGGGACCTGCGGCACCCGGTTCGCGGCGGCGCAACCAGCTGCCGGCACCTGCCGCCCCGAGGGGATGGTCTGAGCTGGGGTTTCGTCTTTCGCGAAAACCCCGTTCGCCACAGCCCCTTGCCAGGGGGTGACGCCTTGCCCAGACTGCGCGGCATGAAGATCGCTGCCGTCCGCGCCACGCCGCTGAACCTGCCGGTGGAGCTGCCCCTGCCCTCGGGGCAGCGCAAGTCGACCTCGCTGTCCCTGTGCCTCGTCGACGTGGAGCTCGACGACGGGCGCGTGGGCACGGGCATGACCGGCATCACCGAGGAGGAGGTCGTCGCCGGCATCGTCAATGAGGTCGCTGCGCACGCGCTCGTGGGGATGGACCCGTTGCGCCACGAGCAGGCCTGGGACCGCCTGTACTGGCTGCTCGCGCCGCGCGGGCAGTCGGGCTATGCCAGCCACGCGATCGCCGCGATCGACCTCGCGCTGTGGGACCTGAAGGGCCAGATCCTGGGCCAGCCCTGCTGGCGGCTGCTGGGCGGGGCCCGCACGCAGGTGCCGGTGTACGCGACCTTCGGCTTCGCCTTCTTCGACCGCGACGAACTCGCGGCGGCGGCGCGCGGCTGGGTCGACCGCGGCTTCACGCGCCTGAAGATGACGGTGGGACACCACGCGCTGCAGCGCCGTGACGAGCCGCGGCCGCTGGCCGACGTGGTGGCCGAAGATCTGCGCCGCCTGCGCGCGGTGCGCGAGGCCGTCGGCCCCGAGGTGCAGCTGTTCATCGACGCCAACTGCAGCCTCGACTACACCCATGCCCTGTGGCTGGCCCAGCGGGCGGAGGACCTGGGCATCGGCTTCTTCGAGGAGCCGGTCTCGCAGAACGATGTGCCCACGCTCGCCAAGCTGCGGGCCAAGACCCGCATCCCGCTGGCCGCGGGGCAGAACGAGGCCTTGGCCAGCCGTTTCCGCGACCTGCTCGTGGCCCAGGCGGTGGACGTGGTGCAGCCCAATGCCTGCATCACCGGCGGCTTTACCCAGTGCCAGCGCATCGCCGCGCTGGCCTATGCCCACCAGGCGCAGTTCGCCAATGGCGGTGCCTGGCCGCACCACAACATGCACCTGCACGCTGGCCTGGCCAACGGCACGCTGGTCGAGTACCACGCGGCGGCACTCGAGTGCTGCCGCCTCGTCTTCGACGACCTGGCCGAGCCCGTCCAGGGTGTGCTGACGCTGCCCGAGGCGCCCGGCCTCGGTTTCCGGCCGAACCGGGAGCGCATCGCCGAACTCGCGCGCCGACCCCTTTCGCGCGGCGCGGGCAAGGCTTGAACGTTTGCCAAGGAGACAGAAACCATGAACCTCACCCCAACCCGCCTGCGCCGCCGTACCGTCCTGGCCGGCGCCCTGGCTGCATGCACGAGTCCGCTCGCGCTGGCGCAGGCCTACCCGAACAAGCCGGTCCGCCTGCTGGTGGGCTACGCCGCCGGCGGCGGCGTCGACGCGATGGCGCGGCTGCTGTCGACGCGGCTCGCCCCGCTGCTCGGTCAGCAGGTGCTCGTTGAGAACCGGCCCGGCGCAGCGAGTGCGATCGCCAACGACGCGGTGGCCAAGGCTCCGGCCGATGGCTACACCCTCCTCGTGGGTGAATCGGCGATGCTGATCTCGCCGCTGCTCGGGGCCAAGGTGCCCTACGACCCGATCCAGTCCTTTGCGCCGGTGGCCGGGGCGTTCCAGGCGCCCCTGATGGTCGTCGCCCACAACGGCTTCCCGGCCTCGACGCCGGCGGAGCTCGTCGCCCTGTTGAAGGCCGAGCCGACGAAGCACTCCTATGCCACCTCCGGCGTGGGCACGGTGCATCACCTGGGCTTCGAGATTCTCAAGGCGCGTACCGGCTCTGCGGCTGTGCACGTGCCCTACAAGGGCGCCTCGGCCATCCTGCCCGACGTCATCGGCGGCCAGGTGCCGCTGGCAGTGGTGAGCGTAGCTGCGGGCATGGCGCAGGCTCGCGCGGGACGGCTCAAGGCGATTGCGCAGCTCAGCACGGGCAAGCTCGCTGGCGCGGAGAACCTGCCCGCTCTGGCCGATGCCCTGCCCGGCTTCGACGTCGCGCCCAGCGTCTTCGTCCTCGCCCCGGCCGGCACCGCCGCAGCCATCGTGGCGCGCCTTGACGAGGCGGTGCGCGCCGTGCTCTCGAGCAGCGAGCTCGTCCAGGCCGCGGCCCAGATCGGCGTCGTGCCCGCCTACCAGCCCCCTGCCGGGTTGGCGGCGATGCTGGCGCGCGAATCGACCCAGTGGGGTGACCTCATCCGCCAGCAGAAGATCACGGCCCAATGAGCCCGGGGCCTTGCATCGGCCTGATCGTCCCGCCGGCGCACGGCCAGGTACCGCAGGACGCCGTCGAGCTCTACGGCGACCGCTTCCGCTTCATCGCCCGCGGCGTCGGCATCCCGGCGGTGTCGCCCGAGGGCTTCGATTCGGTGATCGACGCCGTGCTCGAGCGCGCGCAGGCGCTGCGCCGTGACGGGGCGCAGGTGATCTCGCTGATGGGCACCTCGATCAGCTTCTACCGCGGGCCGGCCTACACCGACGGCCTGCGGCAGGCGATGGCGCAGGCCACGGGCCTGCCCTGCACGACGATGAGCCACGCCATCGTCGACGCGCTGCGCGCGCTGGGGATCCGGCGCGTGGCGGTGGCCACCTCCTACATCGACGCGCTGAACGAGCGCCTCGTGGCCTACCTTGGCGCCGCAGGCTTCGAGGTGAGCGCCATCCGCGGTCTGCAGATGACGGGGGTCGAGGCGATGGGGGAGGTCAGCACGCGCACGCTGGTGGACCTGTCGACCGAGGTATACCGGCAGGATCAAACCGCCGACGGCATCTTCATCTCCTGCGGCGGGCTGCTGACGCTGGAGGCCATTCGCCAGCTGGAGGACCGCCTGGGCGTGCCGGTGACAGCCAGCTCGCCGGCCGGCTTCCGGGACGTCGTGCGCCTGGGCGGATGGGACGCGCGCGCGCCTGGCTGCGGGCGCCTGTTCACCTTGCGCTGACGCGCGGACCTGGGGCCGCCTCGCGGGGCTGGCGCTCTACGCCTCAGCCGCCCGGCTGGTGGTAGCCCGTCACGCGCTCGACCTCGTTGCGCGAGCCGAGGATCACGCTCACGCGCTCGTGCAGCTTGGTCGGCACGATGTCCATGATGCGCTGCGCGCCATTGGTGGCGCTGCCGCCGGCCTGCTCGACGAGGAAGGCCATGGGGTTGGCCTCGTACATCAGGCGCAGCTTGCCCGGCTTGTCGGGCTCGCGCTTGTCCCAGGGGTACATGAAGATGCCGCCGCGGCTGAGGATGCGGTGCACGTCGGCCACCATGCTGGCGATCCAGCGCATGTTGAAGTCCTTGCCGCGCGGGCCTTCCCGGCCGGCCAGGCATTCGTCGATGTAGCGCCGCACCGGCGGCGCCCAGTGGCGCATGTTGCTCATGTTGATGGCGAACTCCTTCGTGTCCGCCGGGATCTGCACGCCGTCCTGCGTCAGCACCCAGGAGCCCTGCTCGCGGTCGAGCGTGAACATCGCCACTCCGTCGCCGACCGTCAGCACGAGCGTGGTCTGCGGGCCGTAGACGCAGTAGCCGGCCGCCACCTGGTGGCGACCGGGTTGCAGGAAGTCCTCCTCGCTGACGCCGCGCGCGTGGCCGACCTTGCGCAGCACGCTGAAGATGGTGCCGATGCTGACGTTGACGTCGATGTTGCTCGAGCCGTCCAGCGGGTCGAACAGCAGCAGGTGCTCGCCCTGCGGGTAGCGGTTGGGCACGACGTGGATCGAGTCCATCTCCTCGCTGGCCATCGCCGCCAGGTGGCCGCCCCACTCATTGGCCTCCACCAGCACCTCGTTGGCGATGACGTCGAGCTTCTTCTGGACCTCGCCCTGGACGTTCTCGCTGCCGGCGCTGCCCAGCACGTCGCCGAGCGCGCCCTTGTTCACCGAGATCGCGATGCGCTTGCAGGCGCGGGCGACGACCTCGATCAGCAGCCGCAGCTGGCCCGGGATGTGGCCATGCTGGCGTTCCTGCTCCACCAGGTACTGCGTGAGGCTGATGCGCTTGCTCATGGTGGGCTCACTCCCCCAATGCCTTGCCGACGATTTCGCGCGTGGCGCCGCTCAGGTCCGGCCGCGCGGCCACGCGCGCGAGTGCCTCGCGCGCCGCGCCGCGCCAGGGCTCGGCCAGGGCCTTCCAGCGGTCGAGCGCGCGCGCCAGGCGCGCGGCGACCTGCGGGTTGAAGGCGTCGAGCTCAAGCACGCGCTCGGCCCAGAAGACATAGCCCGCGGCGTCGGCACGGTGGAAGGCCGCCGGGTTGTGCATGCACAGCGCGAACAGCAGGCTGCGCGCGCGGTTCGGGTTCTTCAGCGTGAAGTCGGGGTGCTGCATCAGCGCCTTGACGCGCGTGAAGGTGGCTCCGGCACCCGCGCCCACGGGCTCGGGCGCACGCGCCTGGAGCATGAACCACTTGTCGACGACCAGGGCCTCGTCGCGGAACAGTGCGTGAAAGCGTTCCAGGGCCGGCGTCGCGAGCTCGGCGTGCGACTCCACGAGCGCCGACAGCGCGGCCAGGCGGTCGGTCATGTTGGAGGCGTCCTTGACCTGCCGGTAGGCGCGCCCGGGCCAGACCGGGTCTCCGGTGCGCACCGCATGGCGGCACAGGTGGGCGAGCGCCAGCCCGGCCAGGGCCCGCTGGCCGGACTGTGCCGGGCTGGGCTCGTAGCCGGCGCGCACCTGGTTCGCCTCCCAGGCCTGGAGCCAGTCGGCGTGCAAGGCCTGCGCGAGCTGGTCGCGCAGGGCCTCGCGCACGGCGTGGATGCGCTGCGGGTCGACGACCTCGAGCTGCTCGGCCACGTAGCCCTCGGTGGGCAGTTGCAGCGTGAGTTCCTTGAACGCGGCGTCCAGGCCCGGGTCGCGCAGCACACCGCGCAGCGCCTCCAGCGTGGCTTCGTCCAGCGCCGCTGGTGCGTCGCCGCGCACGGCCGCGAGCTGCGCGTTCAGCAGCAGTCGTTGCCCGGCCTCCCAGCGGTTGAAGGGGTCGGTGTCGTGCGACAGCAGCACGCGCAGCGCTGCGTCGTCCAGCGTGCCGGCATCGGCCTCGAGCACCACCGGCGCGCTGAAGCCGCGCAGCAGCGAGGGCACAGGGGCCGCGTCCAACCCATGCAGGCCGATGAAGGTCCAGGACTGCTCGGCGGACTCCAGCACCAGCAGCCGCTCCTGGGGCGCGGCTGCGTCGTCACCGGCCAGTCGTACCGGCAGTGCGCGCCCGTCGCGTGCCAGCAGGCCGGCGCACACCGGGATGACGAAGGGCGCCTTGTGCGGCTGCCCCGGCGTGGCGGGGCAGCGCTGCGTGAGGGTGAGCTTGCAGGTGCCTGCGGCGGCGTCCCAGGCCACACGCGCCTGTACCCGCGGGGTGCCGGCCTGCGCGTACCAGCGCTGGAAGTCATGCAGGCGCTGCGTCAGCGCGCTGCCCGGGTTGGCGTCTGCGATCGCCTGCGCGAAGTCGTCGCAGGTCACGGCCTGGCCGTCGTGGCGCTGGAAGTACAGGTCCATGCCGCGGCGGAAGCCCTCGCGGCCCACGAGCGTCTGCATCATCCGCACCACCTCGGCGCCCTTCTCGTAGACGGTGGCGGTGTAGAAGTTGTCGATCGCGGCGTAGCTGTCGGGGCGCACCGGGTGGGCCATGGGGCCGGCGTCCTCGGGGAACTGCGCCGCGCGCAGGCCGCGCACATCCTCGATGCGGCGCACGGCGCGGGCCGAGGCGTCGCCCGCCATGTCCATGCTGAACTCCTGGTCGCGAAAGACCGTCAGGCCCTCCTTCAGCGAGAGCTGGAACCAGTCGCGGCAGGTGATGCGGTTGCCCGTCCAGTTGTGGAAGTACTCGTGCGCGACGACGCTCTCGATGCCGGCGAAGTCGGCGTCGGTCGCGGTGGTGGCGCTGGCCAGCACGTACTTCGTGTTGAAGATGTTCAGGCCCTTGTTCTCCATCGCGCCCATGTTGAAGTCGCCCACGGCGACGACCATGAAGCGCTCCAGGTCCAGCGGCAGGCCGAAGCGGGCCTCGTCCCAGACCACCGAGGCCACGAGCGAGCGCATCGCGTGCTCGGTCTTGTCGAGGTCGCCGCGGCGCACGTAGACCTGCAGCAGGTGCTCGCGCCCGGCGCGGCTGCGGATACGCTGCTCGCGCGCCACGAGGTTGGCCGCCACCAGCGCGAACAGGTAGCTCGGCTTGGGGAAGGGGTCGTGCCACTTCGCGTAATGGCGCCCGCCGTCGAGCGGGCCCTGCTCGACGAGGTTGCCGTTGCTCAGCAGCACCGGGTACTTCGCGCGGTCGGCGCGCAGCGTCACCGTGTAGACGGCCATCACGTCAGGCCGGTCGGTGAAGAAGGTGATGCGGCGGAAGCCCTCGGCCTCGCACTGGGTGAAGAAGCCGCCGCCGCTGGTATACAGGCCCGACAGCTGGGTGTTCTTCTCGGGCGCGCAGGTGTTGCGGATCTCCAGCCTGAAGCTCGGCGCCGAGGGCGGGTTGTCGATGACGAGCAAGCCGTCCTCGTGCCGGAACGACACGCTCTGGCCGTCGGCGAGCACGCGCAGCAGCGTCAGCTCGTCGCCATGCAGGCGCAGCGCCTGCCCGGGGGCGGCGGCCGGGTCGCGCTCGATCGTCAGCCGGCTCGACACCAGGGTCTTGGCCGGGTCGAGGTCGAAGGTCAGTTCGACGGCGCGGATGCGGAACGGGGGCGGCGCATATTCGGCGCGGCGCACCACCACGGGGGCGCTTCCTTCACGCATGGGAAATCTCCAGGAGGATGTCTTGCCGGGTACGCCGGCCGCAGGCCTACAGGCCCTGTTTCAGGCTGGCGGTGATGAAGGGGTCGAGATCGCCGTCGAGCACCTTCTGCGTGTTGCTGATCTCCACGCCGGTGCGCAGGTCCTTGATTCGGCTCTGGTCGAGCACGTAGCTCCGGATCTGGTGGCCCCAGCCGACGTCGGTCTTGGAGTCCTCGAGCTTCTGCTGGGCCTCCATCTGCTTGCGCATCTCGTGCTCGTACAGGCGGCTGCGCAGCATGGCCCAGGCCTCGTCGCGATTGCGGTGCTGCGAACGGTCGTTCTGGCACTGCACGACGATGTTGGTGGGCAGGTGCGTGATGCGCACCGCGGAGTCGGTCTTGTTGATGTGCTGCCCGCCGGCGCCGCTGGCGCGGAAGGTGTCGATGCGCACGTCGGCGGGGTTGATCTCGATCTCGATCGAATCGTCCACCTCGGGGTAGACGAAGAGGCTGGCGAAGCTGGTGTGGCGGCCGCCGGCGCTGTCGAAGGGGCTCTTGCGCACCAGGCGGTGCACGCCGGTCTCGGTGCGCAGGTGGCCGAAGGCGTACTCGCCCTCGATCTTCAGCGTGGCGCTGCGGATGCCGGCGACGTCGCCCTCGGTCTCTTCCATCACCTCGGCCTTGTAGCCCTTGCGCTCGCAGTACTTCAGGTACTGGCGCAGCAGCATCTGCGCCCAGTCGCAGGCCTCGGTGCCCCCGGCGCCGGCCTGGATGTCGACGAAGCAATTGCCCGGGTCGGCGGGGTTGGAAAACATGCGCCGGAACTCGAGGCCTTCGACCGTGGCGCGCAGGCCCTCGGCGTCGGCGCGGATCGCGGCCAGGCCGTCGAAGTCCTCCTCGGCCTTCGACATCTCGTAGAGCTCGGTGTTGTCTTCGAGGTTGCTGGTGAGGTGGTCGATGGTCTCGACCACGGTCTCGAGTGTCTTCTTCTCGCGCCCGAGCTCCTGCGCCCGCTTGGGCTCGTTCCAGACCGCCGGGTTCTCGAGCGCGGCGTTGACTTCGTTCAGACGCAGGGATTTGCGGTCGTAGTCAAAGATACCCCCGGAGCTGCCCGGTCCGCGCCTTCAGATCGGCGAGCAGCGTGCCGATGGCGTTGATGTGTTCGATGTCCATCATAAGATTTTCTCACGCTGGCCCAGACCCGCATCTCGGGTCAGCCGCAAGGGCCTTGCGCCCGTCAGCGCGCGAGGAAGTCGGCCAGCAGGCGCGCCAGGGCCTCGGGCTGGTCGTGGTGCAGCATGTGCCCGCAGGCCGGCAGCTCGTGCCGCTCTACGCCCGGGACCACCGACAGGCGCTCGTGGAACTCGGCCTTGCCGTAGCGCTCACCCCACCAGCGCGAGACCTCGGTGTCGCGGCCTTCGACCCAGAGCACGGGGCAGGCGATGTGTTTCCAGGCTTCCAGGTGCTCCTCGACGCGGTAGAGCACCGGGTTGACGCGCTTGTGGGCTTCGTCGCCGAGGATGTGCCAGCGCCCGTCGGCGCGCTGCTCGGCCCAGTGGGGTGCCAGCCAGGCGGCCTTGTCCGGCGTCAGGCGGGGGTTGTTCTTGATCAGGCGCTGCGCCACCTCGTCGGCGCTGGCGTAGTCACGCAGGGGCTGTGCGGTCTTCAGTTCGTCCAGCCACTGGGTCAGGCGCCGCGGCCATTGGGCCGCGCGGGTCTGCGGCAGCCCCCAGCCCTCGAGGTTGACGAGCCGCCGGATCCGGCCAGGGCGGGCGGCGGCGTACGCCATCACCACGTTGCCCCCCATGCTGTGCCCGACCAGATCGACCGGGGCGTCCGGGCTCAGTGCGTCCAGCAGGGCGTCCAGGTCGCCAAGGTAGTCGGGGAACCAGTAGCTGTCGCAGGGGGAGGGTGGGGCGGTCAGGCCGAAGCCGCGCCAGTCGGGCGCGGCCACGGCGCGCTCGAACCCGGCGGCCTGTGGCAGCGCATCGACGACGAACTGGAACGAGGCCCCCACGTCCATCCAGCCGTGCACCATCACCAGAAGGGGGCGGTCGCGGCGGGCCTGCAAGGGCTTGCCCCAGATGCGCGCGTGGTAGCGCAGGCCACGCACGGCGTGGAACTGACTTTGGGCCGCGCAGCGCGGCAGGTAGGCCGGGGTCATGCCCGAACTGTAGGCCAGCCAGGGGTGCGGACGCGTCCGGCTCTCGCGCCCGGGCGCCACCGGCCTTGCCCGGATCGCTCGCGCGCCGTCAGAGGGCCAGGATGGCCGTCATCGTCTGCGGCTTGATCTGGATGGGCAGGTCGCGCGCGGGCACGACGCCGGCGACCCCGTAACCCGGCTGGGACGTATCTCGTCGGGCCGGCTCGAGCAAGGGCTGGCGGTAGCGGTTGGTCATCGCTACCACCACCGGGGTGGTGATGGTGGGGCCGCGGCGGACGACAATGCCGGCTTCCCCCGAGGCCAGGCTGACGAAGGTGCCGGGCGGATAGAGCCCGAGTTCCTTCACGAGCGCGGCTGCGTAGGGGTTGTTGGGCTCGCTCATGTAGAGCTTGCGCAGGGCGCGATCCGGTGCCAACGGTTCGCGGCCCTGCCGCTCCCCGACGGTGGCCGCATACATGTCGGCGCAGCGCACCAGCGAGGCAATCTCGCTGACCTCTGTAATCCCCGCCGGGTAGCCCTTGCCGTCGGGTTGCTCGTGGTGTTGTTCCACCGCGCGCAGCCAACGCTCGTCGGTGATGCCTGCGCTCTCGAGCATCTGCCGGCTGCGCACCGGGTGCGTGATGATCTCGCGCCGCTGTGTCGCGTCGGGCTCGGCGCCCGAGGCGGCCAGAACCCCCTGCAATTCGAGCATCGCCACGTTCATCGTGAGTGCGCACTTGATGGCAATGTTGCTGTCCTCGCCGGACCAGCCCAGGCGCGAGGCGATCAGCAATCCCACCACGGCGGCGCGCATCGAATGACGAATGCCGTACTCACGCCGTGAATGGTATTCCTGCCGCATCACTTGCAGGATTGCCAGGTCCGGGTCGCGCTGCACCAGGGCCTCGACCGGCCCGATCGCGTGTTCCAGGCGCTCAAGGAAGCCCGGTGTCAGTGGCGAGCGCATGGCTGCCACCATGCGCTCCCGGCTCTCGGCCCAGGTCGCAGGGAGCATGGCCGACGGCGCGCGTCGCGCCACGTCGATGGGGTCGAGCAA
>JBILNB010000012.1:0-104573 GCA_044375195.1 Rubrivivax sp.
CTGTCCGGCGCGTTCCACGCCCTCAAGTACCGAAAGTACGGCCAGACCTACCTGGCTGCCTTCGCCTACCGGTTCAACCGGCGCTTCGATCTGCGCGGGCTGCTTGCCACCCTCATCGTCGATGTAGCGCGGTGCAAGCCGGTGCCGGAAAAGGTGGTCAGGCGGGGGCATGCTGAGGCAAGTTTCTAATCAAGATGAATTTTGCTGGTCTGCCTCCACCTCTTAAGGAAGGGGAAGAATACAAATATAAATTCAATCGGAATGGAATCGACTTCGAGATGCGGATAAAGCCGGTAGAATATGGAAAATACTTGGACCCGTCTGAAATAAATAAATCAGACATCTCGATTTACAGTGGTCATTCGAATTGGGGCCGATTCGCCACGGAGAATTTCCGTGGAAAGCCTCTTGATGAGGGTCTCGGCCAGAACAAATTGATAGTGCTGTACGAATGTCACGCCACGGCGGGCCCTTTCGATGACGTTTCCAAAGTGCTTCCCTTGGCACAGGTCGTTCGCACAGACAGAGTGTCGTATTTTTCTTATGGACATAAATTCATCACCAACCTGATCGATGGGATATCCAGGCGAGAGAATTGGTCCGAGATTGCTGCGAGTGTAGAGCATCGGCCAGACCCATTCGAGCACCGAGATGGCCAGCAGTACGGAGGTAATCTTCATTATCCCTGGCGTGTTGATGGTGAGCATCTTGACCTCGACGCAGATGGCATATCGGACAGTCGTGATCCATATTTTGATCCACCGGACCCGAGCGTTAACTCTCAAGACGGTCCTTTTCAGTCCGCCAAACTCTTGGAGAGAGTATTCAGATACAGCAGGAACTCGGCTGAACTAGAGCTGAAGGAAGGTCTCGTCGTGCTGGGTGTTGGATGGTATGGTTCGAGTTCGCAAGAAACAGAGCCCGTGAATGTCACTCGTCAGGCAGAGGGTACGTGGCAAATTGCATTCAATCGCCAGTACGCCCAAGAACCAGCTGCGTTGCTGGCTTTCGCAGCACATGAACTTTCTCGCGGTCTGCAGAAACAGTCTGGGGTAGACACCGACTCCGCACGTGCTAAGCTGATGCGATTGGTGGATGTCGAGGCGGTTCTGTCACGGTCCAGTTTCGAACCAACTGAAAGGCTGCATGCTTGGCGGACATTGATCGAGGGAGTCGGCCTGAGCTTGACGGAAGGCGAAGCAGAACAACTCTTTTCCATCATCGAGAAAGTTCGAGCTAATGATCTGTTTGCTTTCTGGCATGTGCATGGAGGCAATCGGAGTCTGAACAGCCTGTTGAAAGAGATACCATCCGAAATGATCTCGAAGCTGCAGCCTGCCAGCAGGCGGTGAGCCATGCGGGATCTTGATAGATGGCTCGGTGCAGGAAGTCACACTATGACAGTCGATACAGGAGTTTGCCGACCTGAAACTTTCGCGGGTGCTGCACGCCTGCCCGCTCTGGGCCGGCAATGGCATCGCCGGGGAATCATCAGCGATCGCCCCGCCTGAACTCGGGACGGGCGGTCACCCACCGAACACTGCGCTCTTGCCGCTAGCCTGCCCAGCAGGCCACTTCACCTCAGCCGTGTTCAGCAAGACTGCTCCGCTGGCGGCGATCTCTTCTTGCGACAGGACGCCTACGGATGGCAGCCGCGACCGGAACAGTCGACTTGCGCCCCGACGCAGGTCGGCCGCGATCACCAGCGTCCTGCAGCCGGGGGTGGCAGCCAGGGCCTCCTCCAGCGCCTTGGCGGCGAGCTCGGCGTCCGACGGAGGCAGGGCCAGCACCGGCCCGTCGGGCCGCAGGGCCAGGACGGCGCGAAGCTTTTCCTCGAAGTCAGCCGCCAGGCGCAGGGCGGCCAGCGCTTGTGCATCGCGGCTGTGCTGGCGCGCCACGATGCTGCGCGCCAGGGCGAGCCGCACGCTTTCGTAGAGCGCGTGGGGGTCGGCCCCCTTGCCCTGCATAACGACCACCTGCAGCAGGCTGCGCAGATCGGTCAGCGGCACCCGCTCGCGGGCCAGGGCCGCCATCAGTTCGGCCAGGCGAGGCAGGGGCAGCGCGGCCTGCGCCTCGCGCACCAGATCGGCAAACCGGGGCTCCATCTCCTTCAGCAGTTGGCGCACCTCCTGCACGCCCAAGATGGCGGCGCTGTGGTTCTGCAGCGTGCGCGTGACGACGCGGGCCAGCACCCGCGGCGCGGGCAGTACTTCGACGCCGGTGCCCGCCAGCTTCTGCGCCTCAGCCTCGCCGAGCCAGCCCGCAGGGGCGAGAGCCGCCGGTGCGGGCACGATGGCCTGCGCTGACGCCGCGGTCTCGCCCAGGACAAGCTGCGACGAGGGGGGTACCCTGATCATGGGTTCAGGCAAGTCCTGAACCACCATGCGGAACCCGTCCTCGGGCAGGCTCTGGTTGACGAGCACCGACAGCCCGGGGAAGGGCAGACCGAATTCCATGCGCAGCAGGCTACGCTCTTCCCACAGGGCGTCGCTCAGCGCCTCTGCACCCAGGCGTTTGGCCAGCGAGGACGAAATCTCCAGGCGCAATGGCCCAGGTTCCAAGTCGGCCGGGTCTTCGCGCAGGGGCACGGGGCGAGGTTCGCCGTCGCGCGCTGCGCCCGAGATCTGCCGCTGGCGCTCAGCGCCACTGGCGGAGGCGCGCCCGGTGACCACCATCGCGTTCAGTGCCAGCAGGACCATGCCCAGGAGGATGAAGGCTGCCGCCGGGAATCCGGGAACCCAGGCGAAGAGGAACATCACGGTGGCCGACAGGGTGACGGCGCGGGAGTTCCCGAGCAACTGCGCGCCGATCTGCAGCGCCAGGTCGTTGCCAGAGCCCTCGGCGCCATCTTCGCCGGGTTCGGGCGCACTGCGCGTGACGACGATGCCGGCCGCCAGCGCGACGAAGAGCGCCGGGATCTGACCGACCAGACCCTCGCCGATGGACAGCACCGAGAACTTGCGCGCGGCGTCGGCCAGTGGCATGTTCATGACCAGGGTGCCGATGGCGATGCCGCCCAGCAGGTTGACGGCCAGGATGATGATGCCGGCGATGGCGTCGCCCTTGACGAACTTCATCGCGCCGTCCATCGAGCCGAAGAACTGGCTCTCGGCGACAAGCTGCCGCCGCTTCTCGACCGCCTGGGCCGCCGTGAGGCTGCCGGCCCGGACATCGGCGTCGATCGCCATCTGCTTGCCGGGCAGGGCGTCCAGCGTGAAGCGCGCAGTGACCTCCGACACGCGCTCGGCGCCCTTGGCGATGACGATGAACTGGACGATGGTGATGATCAGGAACACGACGAGGCCGACCACCAGGCTGCCGCCGACGACGAACCTGCCGAAGGTCTCGATGATGCTGCCGGCATGGCCGGTGAGCAGGATCTGCTTGGTCGTCGCGACGCTCAGTGCGATCCTGAACAGCGTGGTGATGAGCAGCAGCGAGGGGAAGGTGCTGAACGCGAGCGGGCTCGAGACGAAGAAGGCCACCATCAAGAGCAGCACGCCGCTGCAGATGCCCACCGCCACCAGGCCGTCGAGCAGGCGGTGCGGCACCGGCAGCACCAGCATCGAGATGATCAGGACAACGAGCAGGACGATCGCGGTCTGCGAGGCCCGGACCGGGGAGAGGTTCAGCGGCATGCTCTGGCGGGTACGGCAGTCGGCGTGATCGAACTGGCGGGAGGAACCGCGGTCTCGGGCGGGATGAAGGCCAATGACCGCTCGCAGGATTCGAGCATGTTTTCGATCTGGGCGATAGCGTCGTCCAGGTCTGATGGCGCATCGCCGCCAACGCCTTGTTCACCGGCGCGGCCCCGCAGCTCGCTGAGATGGCGGCGCAGGATGGCGATCTGATTTCGGCAGGCTTGCGCCTCGGCCAGCAACCTGGCGCCGACCCGCAGGCCACGGTGCTCCGGCGGCCGCGCCTTGCTACGCTGCGCGGGCTCAGGGCTGATCTCAAGGCTCGCAGGTGGTGGCGTTTGTTTGGGCATTGCCGGTCGCAGGGTCTTGGATACGATCAAGGTTTCAAGCGACAACGTGTCAGCAACGCGGCACGGGCTCATCGGGCCTGATCGGATAAGGCTCCTTTCGGTTATCGGCGCGAATGGGTTCGGATTGAGGGAGCTTCCGGCCATGGAATCAGGCATCGTGATCGAAACAATCGGCCAGATCCGTGTCTCGGGCCTGCCAGGCGCCGAGGCGGCGCAGTCGATCCTGGAGGCCCGCAGTCACGTCCGGTCTCTCGTCGCTCTCCTGGCGTCCTGCCCACAGGGCGTGGCGGCAGACGATCTGGTCGATGCTCTGTGGCCTGCGCAACGGCGCGTCAATGGCCGGGGTCGGTTGCACCACACCATGCACCTTGCGCGCCAGGTGCTGAACACGGCAGCGGGGCCAGGGGATTGGATTCGCGCCGAGGCCGGACGCTTCATGCTCAGCCAGGCGATCTGGACCGACGCGCGCGAGCTCCATGACATTTCGATGAACGTGGAGGAGGTCGCGTCGACGCGGTTCGCGCGCGCGCTGCGCTGCTGCTTTGCCGACTGGGCGCCGGACATCGTGGCCTCCGAGATGGCACTCAGGGTCCGCCGCCAGGTGTGCGACTGGCAGAAGACGGTCCTGAAGGAGTGCGCGCGACGCGCGCTCGAGAACGAGGATCATGCCGAAGGCGCTGTCGCGCTGCAGCGCTGCCTGGAACTGGACCCGGTGGACGAAGAAGCCTACAGCTTGCAGATGCAGATGGAGATGGAGGCTCGGCGTCCGCGCGCCGCGAGCCGGGTCATGGCCGAAGCCGCCCGGAGCATGTCGGTAAACCTGGGGCTTCGCCCGTCAGCCGCCCTGCAGGCACTGGCCGCTCGGGCCCATGTCCTCGGTGCGGTGCAGCCCCCCTACTCGCTTCCGGCACGGCCGGGCCGGCTGCTGGGGCGCCGTGCGTTGCTGGGGGCATTGACCGAAGAGATGGTGGCGGCGCCCGGGGTCTGGGTCCTGCACGGCGTTGCCGGTTCGGGGCGCTCGACCCTGGGCGCCGAGCTCGCACACCGTGTCGCGCCACACTGCCCGGACGGTGCGCTCTGGCTGAGCTGCGCCCCGCAGGGCCCGCCGCTCGACAGGGCATTGGCCGCCCTGGCACCACACGGAGCCGAGCCGTCGCGCTGGCTGTTCAACTTCCAGGGGCTGCTGGTCATCGACGATTTCGATCTCGACGCGGGCGCCTTGGCCTGGCTGGAGCGCCTGCCTCCGGTCGCGGCGTGTCGAGTCATCGCCATTGGTCTGCGTCGGCCCGAGCTCCCGCCCCGCGCGGGCCGCCCTTGGAGGATCACTGGCGTTCCACGGCTGACGCTGCCGTTGCGTCCGCCAGAGATCCACGGCGCGGAGCCGGCGCAGGAGCCGGAGGATGACTCCTGGCGGCTGTTCAGGCTGCTCAGCCGCGCGACGATGCCGCAAGAGTCTGCCGCGCAGCAGGAGCTGTTCTCCCTGCTGCAGTGGCTCGACGGCTTGCCGCTCGCGATCAGGCAGGCGGCCGAGCGGTGCGTGACTTTGACACCGGGCGAACTCCTACGGATGTTGCGCGGCGATCAGGGCCTCTCGGCCCTGGAGTTGCCGCGGGACGTGCTGGAGCCGGATGCGGACGCGGGCATGCCGCAGGTCTTCTGGCGGTCGCTGGCCAAGGCAGGGGGCGTGCTCAGCGCCGAAGAGCGCACCGTGCTGCACGTGCTGTCCACATTCTCCGGTCATTTCAGCCTGATCGATGCCGAGGAACTGCTCAGGCGGCTGGATCTGCCGGGCGCCGCGCACCACCGCCAGATCATCGAAGCGCTGCACGGGATCGGTTTGCTCGTGACCGATGTGCTCTCCGGGCGGGTCCGCTTGCTCAACACCCAGCGCTTGTGGGCACGGGAAGACGCCCGACGTGTCGGGCGATGGCATGGGCTGTTGAACGCGCGCATCGAACTGCTCGCCGAGCGTCTGCGCAGGGACGAGTGCGGGTTCGAGAGCAACCGCTACTCGATGTGGATCGCCGGCATCAGGGAGTACCTCGACGAGGCGCGCCAGTTGCTGAACGGTGCGCAGTTGTTGGGCAAGGCCACGCTCCTGGCGTTGTTGCGTCCGCTGGCGCATGCATGGTCCCTGCTGCCCTCTCCGGAGCCTCTGAGCTTCTGGATCGACCGGTGCCTTGCCGAGCCGGGCGATTGGGTCGCCCCGGAAACCGAGCTCGAGCTCCTCTCCCTGGCGGCGTCGGCCTGGCTGGAATCAGGCGACCATGAGCGTGCCCTGCATTACGCCGACCTGGGAGTTCCACGCCTGAACATGGCGGGTAGCAGCCAGCCGGCGGTTGCAGCGTACTTCATCGGCTTGCGCGTTCATCTGCTGCGCCTGGGCGGCCGGTATGCCGCCGCCCGTGAGTTCGTCCGCCAGGCGCCGCTGCGCCCGGGGCCCGAGGATGCCGGCTTCTGGAGCCTGCACCTGTGGCGGGTGTTGTCCGCCGCGCCGAGCAGCGGGCTCGAATTGACGGCTGTCGACCTTGCCGTGCTGCGCGAGCGGCTGATGGGTTCCCGGCTCTGGGGCGACCTGATGCGGTGGGCCCTTCACTGCGCGGTCCTTCGCTCGCCCCGGGAGTTCGACATGCTCGCCGACGACATGCGGGCCTGGGCCAGGAAGACCGGGGCGGCAAGCTTCGAGATCCGCGCCGAGCGCCTGTTGGTGTGCGCCAGCCTTGCCAGCGACGACCTGGAGTCGGCCGGCAGCCGGCTGCAGAAATGGGCGCAGGCCGCGACGCCGACCGCACCCCGGCAGTCAGCGCAGGCTTTCTGGTGGCTCGCCGACATCGCGTGGCGGCGCGGCGAGCACACGGTGGCCGCTCGGTGGCACTACGAAGCCTCGAGGGCGGCGACCGGATCCTTCAGTGTGCCCTTCGAGCTTGCCTTGCAGTCGCAGAGGGTGGTCATCGAGCTGCTGCACGGCCACACCGATACGGCCGCGGAACTGTTCCTCGCGATGCCGCCCCCGGAATCGACCCTGTCGGACCGCGGGCTCTGGGAGCTTGCCGTGGAAGCCGCCGCCCTGTTGGCTCACCGCGTGGGGCAGGGCGCACTGGCCCGCTCCCTGCAGCTTGGCCTCGGCCCGTTGACGCGGCACGACCGTGCCAGCCCCCTGGTTCAACGCTCGCGCGAGGTCCTCGGCACCCTGCCGGCGCCTGAGCGTTGGATGTTCCAGCACCTGCCCTTGGAGCTTGTCAAGGAACGTGCCCGGGGCGACATCGCGGCGCTGGCGGGCGTCCTGCGCAGCGAACGCGAACCTCGTGCCAGCCGCCTTGCCAGCGCAGCCCGGGCCTGACCGTCAGCGCCCCAACCCGATCCAGCGCAGTACGCGCGGAATGAGCTTGTGCTCGGTGTCCTCGCCTGCCATCGAGGCGCGTTGCCCGCCCTGTCGATGGGGGGGGCTGGTCGCGTCGAGCGTCAAGCCGGCCCGCACGGACGTTCTGAGGATCGAAGCACGGTCCTCGATCAAGGGCCGCAGGCTGTGGCCGGCCTTCGAGGCGAAGAGCTGCAGTTCCTCCAGGACGTCGAGACAGGTGTCCCGTTGTCCGACGCAGTTCAACAGCTCGGCGACGAGCAGCAGATCCGTCTGACGGTCGAAAAGATCGGGGTGGCCTTCCAGCTCCTCGAAGACCGTCACAAGCTCGGAGATCGAAGCCGCGCTTCGGCCTTCGCGCCAGTTCACCAAGGCCGAGAGCATGGCGCTTTGGTTCAACAAGCGTGTCAGCCTCCGTTGGGCGACCATGTGGCGCACCTCTGTGCAGAGCGCGCGCGCCACGGTGAGGCCTTCGCCAGCGTAGTGACCACAGGCCATCAGGAGCAGGCCGTGCGCGATGTCTGCCTTGCTCACCAGCCCGGTTGCCTTCGCCATTGCATCGCTCGCCGTCCGCAAGGCGACCTCGATCCTCATCTGCCCGAGGAACACGCGGGCGCGCATGTAGTCGGCCCAGACAAGTTGCGTCGGGTCATCGCTCTGGCGCGCCAGCGTGCGCGCTCGGTTGGCGCTTTCCAACGCTTCGTCGAGGTCGCCCATGGCATCCAGGATCAGGACGCGCTGGATCAGGGCGTCGTTCAGTGCACGCTCCTGTCCCGGGCGGCTGAGCAGTGCGATCGATTCATCGCAGCACCGCAATGCCTCGGGTAGTTGACCGCACCTTCGCATCAACCGGGCGCTTCGCAAGAGACTCGCGGCGGCTTCAGCGCGAACGATGTCCACGTTCTGATCGGACGTGTGAGGCCCCATGGAGCCTGAGGAGTAGCGTGTCAAGAGCGCCTGCGCTGCCTGCTGGACCGGGCTCGGCTCGAGGGCGCCGACGAGCAACAGGGCCGAGCTGGCGTCACGTTGGGCGTCCCGCACCTGTCCTTGTACCTCGTGCAGGCGCGCGCGCGCGAGCAGCAGCCGGGGGGGCAGGCCGGCAGGAAGGACGGCCCTGCAATCTCCCAGGGGCTGCAACCAGGCTAGCAGTTGTTGTGTGCGTGTGCACAGATGCAAGACGTCGAGATGAGGCTCGAACAACGTCGCCAGTTCCGTCAGCTCACCGCGTTGAACCATCGGCTCGACCACGACTTCGAAGTCGACGAGCCGGGTCTCGAGCCACTCGACATGGCTGAAACCTCCACGGTGCCGCCGCCGGTGCCTGTCGCTTCCGCCCGGGGCCTTGCCCAGCCACGCCCGCAGCACCGCATGCGATTCTTCGGCCGTCAGGTGTTGCCCGCTCAACCAGAGCGCTGCACGCACCAGCACGGGCACGCGGAATTCGCTCCACGTGACATCGGCGGCGGCTCGCACGCGACGGGCCAGGAAGTGCCCTCGCATCGCGTAGTCCAGTACGGCGTCGAGCATCGACGCGGTCGTCTCGCCCTGGCAGAGCTCGCGCAGGTCCGGTATCGACAACCAGCCCGCACTGGTCGCCGCTCGGGCCAGCAGTCGCACGACATCCGGCGGCGCGCTGCCCAGCCAATCCCTCAAGAGCGCCGCCGCCTGCGTGGTCTCGACGACCAGGCCGCCGTCGCGGAGCCCGTCGAGCCGCTTGGCCATCTCCACTCGAGTCGGCCACTGGGAGCCTTCGGTGGCCTGCGACGCCGCGGCTGTTTCCTCAGGAAGCGTCAAGACGGCGGCTGGCGACGACTGGATGGCGTGCAGCACCTCATGGGCGGCGAGAACTGCCAGCCTGAGCGCCGCCAGGCGAAGCAGCATCGGATGACCCTCCAGTTCGGCCACGATGCGCCTGCCGATGGCCTGCACGTCTTCACCGAGCTCGTGCGATCCGAAGGCCTGCACGTAATTCCAGAAGATCCGCTCGGCGGGTGACTGGTCGGCCTCCGGCGTGCTGCCGCGCGCCAGAGCGTCAGGGCCGAGGGCGAGAACCTTGGCCGCCGTGAGCGGGAGCAACCGTCGTGACGTCACGACCCAGCGGGTCTCCGGTGCGGCATGGCACCATTCGTCGAGCTCGTGGCAGACCGATGCACTGGCAAGATCGAGCCCGTCCAGGACCACGAGGGTTTCGCGTCCCTGGAGCAGGCTCGACAAGCGCGCGGCGTTGATTTCCGGACTCGCTTCGATACCGCTGTCGACCGCATGCGCCATGGCCTGCAGCAACTGGTCGTCTGTGGCCGTTGCGGTGGCGTCCAGCCAGATCACCCTGGTGCCTGCCGACCTCCGTGCGATACGGGCCAGGGCTGCCGCGACCTGGGTCTTGCCGGTTCGCGGCGGCCCCGAAATCAGCAGCAGGTTGCTGCTGGAGCCTTGCAAGATGCCGCTGGCGCTCGAGAGGACCGCCTCGCAGCCCCAGAGGGGCTGGATCGGGGGCAACCCTGACGGCTCAGCAGGTGCTGACGGGGCGGCCCTGGAGTCGGGGCCCGGCACGGCAGGGGAGCCACCCGCCGTCCGTTGATTGAGCGTTCGCTGCACCCGGCGCAGGGTCTCGTCGAGCTTGCCCAAGCCCGCCGGGTCCATCTCGGCGATGACATCCCGGCAGTGCCGGCCGTGGTTCAAGGCCTCGGCCCCCAAGCCCTGCGATGCGAGCACGTCGATGTGCGCGCACTGCAGGCCCACGTCTTCCGGGCGTGCACGTGCGAGGGCAGCGGAGTGCTTGAGCGCGGCGTCGGCCTTGCCTAGATCCTGAGCAAGCTCGACGAGCTCTTGCAAGGCCGACACGTACCGGCGCTCGAACTCCTCCCGACGTACGAACACCTCACCCAGATCGGGCCAGTCCGGCGCCAGCGGCCCGCGGTACCAGGACACCGCGACTTGCAAGGCCTCGAATCGCAGGAGTTGGTCCCGGTCGTCGGCCTCGAGACACTGGAGGAATTCCTGCGCGTCGATGACCACCCCTTCAGGCAGTTCCAGGCACAGTTGTTCGCGTCTGGTCAGCAGTTGCGGCCGGAGCCTGTCCGGCAGCTTCTCGAAGCTCTTGCGGACCAGATGGGCCGTGTGATGAAGCCGGTTGCGCGCATGCGCTTCCTCCGAGTCGGGCCACAGGACCGCCCGGACCGAGCGCAGCGACTGCGATCGCCCTGGGGCACTGGCCAGCAACTGGATCAGGCGCCGCGGATGCGAACGCCGCCAAAGGGCGTCGTCGGCAGGCTCGGCACCAAGCTTCAGCGTGAACTCGCCCAAGACCGTGATCATGCCGCTGGCGGCACTGTTCCGGTCGGGCGATCTGACATCCTTCGGGCTTCTGCTGTAGGGCATGAATGCTTGGGCTCGATCGCCGGACCCACCAGGGATTCTTCAGGTTCATCGGAGCGCTCGTCTTGGAGCGCAAGGGTGCAGTCAATCGTACCTTCTGTGGCAGAGAGCCGATGCTTCGACGAGTACCGCCGTGGCACCACTCACCGTGGCGCCCGCACGATCGGCGCCCTGGGGCAGGTGAGCCTCGTTGCGGCATGCCGACGCGCGCAACGCCTCGAGACCCCCTGGGCTGGCTCGCCGAGCACTTCTACACGTGGATCTCTTCGCTCCCTCTCACAGGGTGCATCGGGTTGTTCTCCAGGGCCCTGGCGAAAGTTGGATGGCAGGCTCAGCCAGATGCCGCTCGCACAAGGGGGCGGCGCGCATCATCGGAGGGCGGATACCCAAGGCGCGCATGGCGCAGCCTGGAAGCACACGGGTGGCGGGACCTCGGCGCACGCGGGGTACGTCCGCTGCGATCGGGATCTCCGGCGAGGACGACCCTCGCCCTCTTGCAGCCCGGGCTGGCGGAGGTGTTGGAACGCCCTCGAAGGCCAATTCGTGCATTCGAACGAGACGGCGACCTGATGTACACCGAGCGCTCGTTTGGAGGAGGCGCACCGACACTCTCGTGCCTTGTGCAGGAAGGGAGGGTGAGCTGGGTGCCTCAGACACCAACGCGCGCCTCGTGGGTCAGCAACGCAGGGTATCGCTTGGGGCGGATGCTGCCGCTTGCGCAGGCGCTGAAGCCGGGTTGCCCGCAAGCCCCGGGGCCAGAACGGCAAAGCCCCGCCCGGCCAGCGTCAAGCTGACGGGCGCACCGTTCTCGTGGCGCCGCAGTGTGCGCTGCGCGAGCACCAGCAGCTCGCCCAGGGGCGTGCCGAGCTCGTACTCGACGCGCGGTCCGGTGCAGGCGCTGCGCAGGACCCGCGCAGCGAGTCCCGGCCCGTGGGCCGGACCGATGCGCCAAGCCTGCGGCCGGACGACCACGCGCACCGGCCCGGGCCCCGGCGTGGGCAGCGGGCACGGCGGCAGACGCAGCGGTCCCAGGGTGACCGTGCCGACGTCATCGCACCAGCCGTCGAACATCCGCATCTCGCCCATGAAGGCGGCGACGAAGCCCGTGGTGGGCTGCTCGTAGAGATTGCGCGGCGTGCCCTGCTGCACGATGCGCCCCTGGTGCAGCAGGACGATGCGGTCGCCGAGCGCCATGGCCTCGTGCTGGTCGTGGGTGACGTAGACCAGGGTCAGCCCCAACCTGGCCTGCAGCGTCAGGATCTCGCGGCGCAGGGCGCGCCGCAGGCGCGGGTCCACGTGCGACATCGGCTCGTCGAGCAGCAGCACGGAGGGCCCAGCCGCCAGGGCGCGCGCCAAGGCGACGCGCTGCTGCTCGCCTTCTGAAAGCTCGCCGGGTCGGCGACCCGCGAGTGCCTCGACGCCGAGCAGGCCCAGGGTCTCGAGCGCGCGCTGCCGGGCGGCGCGCGCGCCGGCCTGCAGGCGCAGCCGGAAGGCGACGTTGTCGAGCACGGTCAGCTCAGGGAAGAGGCGTGCCTCCTGTGCCATCAGGCCCACGGGGCGTTGGGCCGGCCCGAGCGCCGTGACGTCCACGCCGGCGATCTCGATGCGGCCGCGGTCCGGCGCCTGCAGGCCGGCGATCAGGCGCAGCAGCGAGGTCTTGCCGGCGCCCGAAGGGCCGATCACCGCGACCACCTCCGCGGGAGCCACCGCGAGGTCGACCGCGTCGACCACCGCCGCCCCGGTCCCGCGAGGGCGCCAGGTCACGCCACGCAGCAGCAACGCATCCATGGCGCCGATGCTAAGGCCCGCGCGGCCGGCATCGCCGGACGCTTGGTGTGAAACCCCTGTCGTCAGATAATGAAACAAAATTACCTACCCGCCGGCAGCCCCGCCGGCAAACCCCAGGCAACGACCCATGTCCTTCGACCTCGTCCTCTTCGGCGGCACCGGCGACCTCACCTGGCGCAAGCTGATGCCCGCGCTGTTCCAGGCCTTCCGCCACGGCAAGCTGCCGGCCGGCGGGCGCATCCTCGCGGTGGCGCGCGACGAGCGCAGCGACGAGGCCTACCGTGCCTTCGTGCGCGAGCGCTTCGCCGAGGTCGAGCCCTCCAAACAGCCCAGCGAGGAGGAGTTCGCGCGCTTCGCGCAACTGCTGCACTACCGGCGCATGGACCTCTCGCAGCCGGCGCATTACGCCGGGCTGGCGCAGTGGGTGGCCGAGCGCGGCGCCCAGACGGTGGTGATGTACCTCGCCACGAGCCCGGCGCTGTTCCCGCTGATCTGCGAGCAGCTCGGCGCCGCAGGGCTGAACGGCCCGCAGGTGCGGGTCGTGCTCGAGAAGCCACTCGGCCAGGACCTCGCCAGCGCGCAGGCGATCAACCGCGTCGTGCGCTCGGCCTTCGCCGAGGCGCAGGCGCTGCGCATCGACCACTACCTGGGCAAGCCCGCGGTGCAGAACCTGATGGCGCTGCGCTTCGGCAACGCGCTGTTCGAGCCGCTGTGGCGGCGCGAGAGTATCGCCAACATCCAGATCACGCTGGCCGAGCGCCTGGGCGTGGGCACGCGCGGCGATTACTACGACCGCACCGGCGCACTGCGCGACATGATCCAGAACCACGCGCTGCAGTTGCTGACCATGATCGCGATGGAGCCGCCGGCCAGCGCCGATGCCGACGCCATCCGAGACGAGAAGCTCAAGGTGCTGAAGTCGCTCAAGCCCTTCACGCCCGAGACCGTGGCGCGCGACGTGGTGCGCGGCCAGTACCGCGCCGGCAGCGTGGGCGGCGAGGCGGTCAAGGGCTACCTGGACGAGGTGCGCGTGCCCGCCGACAGCCGCTGTGAGACGTTTGTCGCGCTGCGCACCGAGGTGCAGAACTGGCGCTGGGCGGGCGTGCCCTTCTACCTGCGCACCGGCAAGCGCCTGCCTGGGCGCGACGCGCAGATCGTCGTCAACTTCCGCGCCGTGCCGCACCCCATCTTCCCGGGCGCGCACCGCGCCAACAAGCTCGTGATCAAGCTGCAGCCCGAGGACGGGCTCGAGCTGCACCTGCTCGCGGCCAAGGGCAGCCTGGCCGCGGGCGGGCAGGCCGAGCGGCTGTCGCCGGTCAAGCTCGACCTCGACTTCGACAAGGCCTTCCCGAGCGAGCGCGTGGGCGCCTACGAGCGCCTGCTTCTGGACGCGCTGGCCGGCCGGCTGAACCTGTTCGTGCGCAGCGACGAGCAGGAGCAGGCCTGGCGCTGGGTCATGCCCATCCTGCAGGCCTGGGAGGACGACAGCGCCGGCCCGCGCCCCTACGCCGCCGGCACCTGGGGCCCGCCGGCCTCGAGCGCGATGGTCGCGCGTGACGGGCATGCCTGGGACGAGGAATCGTGACCGCGCCGGGTCGTCCCCGAGCGCCCATCCCGGAGCGCGACGCGCGCAGGGGGTGCCGATGACAGGAGCCGCTGTCGTGGAGACGCCGGCCCTGCTGGACCGCATCCGCGCCGCGCTGCCGGCGCTGCCGGCGGCCGAACGGCGGGTGGCCGAGCTCGTGCTGCAGGACGCACGCGCCTTCGCCAGCCAACCCGTGGGCACGCTCGCCACGCGCGCGGCGGTCAGCAAGCCCACGGTGGTGCGCTTCTGCCGCAGCGTGGGCTACCGCGGCCTGACCCACTTCAAGCTCGAGCTGGCCGGCACCGTGAACGAGGGCGTGCCCTTCGTGCACCGCGCCGTGGCCGCGGACGACGCCACGCCCGAACTCGTCGTCAAGGTGGTCGACAACGCGGTCAGCGCGCTGCTGAAGTACCGCAACGCCGCGGCCAGCCACGCGGTGGAGCGCGCGGTCGAGGCCCTGGCCGCGGCCTGCCGCGACGGCCGCCGCATCGAGTTCCACGGCGTGGGCAACTCGGCCATCGTCGCGCAGGACGCGCAGCACAAGTTCTTCCGCCTGGGCGTGCACGCCACGGCCTGCGGCGACGGCCACGTGCAGGTGATGAGCGCGACCATGTTGCAGCTGGGCGACTGTGCGGTCGTCATCAGCAATTCCGGTCGCAGCCGCGACCTGCTGGACGTGGCTGAGATCGCGCACCGCCAGGGCGCAACCGTGATCGTGATCACCGCCAGCGGCTCACCCCTGGCGCGGCGCGCGCTGCAGCCGGGCCATGTGCTGCTGGCGGCCGACCACCCCGAGGACTTCGACCGCTACAGCCCCATGGTCAGCCGGCTGCTGCACCTGGTGATCATCGACATCCTGACCACCGGCGTGGCCCTGCGCCTGGGCAGCGAGCGCCTGCGTCCGATGCTGCAGGCGATCAAGAGGAACCTGCGTACGCGCCGCTACGTCGACGCAGGCTGAGCCAGACCGAGCAGCGCCTCGACGCCGTACAGCGCCGCGATCCGGCGCAACTGGGGTGGCGCGCCTTCGACGACGATCTCGACCCCGCGCGCCTGCGCGTCGCGTCGTGCCTGCAGCAGCACGGCCAGCGCGGCGGTGTCGAGTTCCTGCAGCGCCGAGGCGTCGATGACCAGCCGCTCGCCGCCCGCGGCCGCGGCCACGCCGGTGGCCAGGGCCGCAGAGGCGGCACGCCCCTCGCGCATGGTCAGGCGGGCCGGCAGTTGCATGGGACGGGCTCGCGGCGCTTCAGTTCCTGGCCGCCCTGCGGTTCAGCTCGGCCAGGTTGGCGATCAGGCCGTCGATGCCCGAGTTCGTGATCACCGGCGCGAACTGCGACTTGAAGCTCGTGTCGGCGAGCCAGACGCCGAGCACGTTGACGTCGTAGATCTTCCAGCCCGCGGACGTCTTCTCGAGCCGGTAGTCGAGCTGGATCGGGTCCCCGCGGCCGCGCACCTCGGTGCGCACGACGACCTCCTCGTCCTCGGCGCGGGCGCGCAGGGGCTTGAGCTGCACGCTCTGGTCACGCACCTGCGTCAGGGCGCCGGAGTAGGTGCGCACCAGCAGGGTCTTGAACTCGGCCTGCAGGCGCGCGCGCTGCTCGGGCGTGGCGCTGCGCCAGGGGCGGCCTACCGCGATGGCCGTCATGCGCTGGAAGTTCACGTGCGGCATGACCTTGGCGTCGACCAGGGCCATGATGCGCTCGATGTTGCCGGCCTGGATCTCCTTGTCGGCCTTGACGGTGTCGATGACCTCGGTGGAGATCTGGCGCACCAGCGTGTCGGGCGTCGTGCCGCCCCCGGCGGCCAGCGCCTGCGGCAACGGCCCGGCCGCGGTCATCGCGCCCAGCAGCGCCGCCAGCGCGACGCGCCGGCCCGGCACCCGCGCGGGCGGGGTCGAAGCTAAGGGGGGGGTGAGGATCGGCATCGTGACCTCCAGCGTCTGCAGGGGGAAGTGTCCACGATAACGCCCCGCGGCGCCGTCACGCGCCGCGCCGGGCCGTCGGCGGGGTGCTCGGAGCCTGAGGGGCTCTCAGGCTCTCAGCCCGGCAGCACGAGGCGCACCGTGGTGCGACCGTGCGGGTCCACCGGCAGTTCCAGCCGGGCACCCATGGCGACCACGGCCGGGTGCACCCGCGCCCAGCCGGCCAGCCGGCGCAGCGTGGCGTCGGCCACGGCCTCGGGCGGTGCGGCCGTGAAGGCCCGAAGCAGGGCAGCCAGCTGCTCGGGCACGGGAGGCGTGTCCAGCGCCTCCACGCGCAGGCGTTCGGCCTCCGCGCGCAAGCGGCCGGCGTCGATCGCGGCGCCGTCGTCGCTGACGTCGACGCCCAGGCCGTCGACCTGGCGCGCCACGCGCAGCTCGACATAGCCGGCCGCCTGCTTGCCGGACTGCTGGCGCAGCGCCGCCGGCTCGATGCCGTGCTCCACACTCAGCCGCAGCAACTGCTCCACCGGGTGAGCCAAGCGGTCCAGCAGCGTCCTGTCGACGGTCTCGGCGCCGCCGAACAAGGCCCAGCGCACCGGCCGCCCGGACTCGCGCGCGACCTGGCCGACGAACTCGTGCAGGCGCCCGGTCAGCGCGTCGAAGCGCACCTTGCGCAAGGCCTCGGTGGCCAGGCGCAGCGCCTGGGTGGTGCGCACCACGGTATCGATCCCGGCCGCGGCGGCGTCCAGCGCAAGGCGCACGCCGTCGTTGAGCACCGGGTCGGAGCCGGGCTCGTAGGCGTCGCCGTCGGCTCCCAGGTGCCGGCGCAGCGCGGCCAGCGCGTCCTCGGCCTCGGCGCAGCCTTGGGCCAGGGCGGAAAACTGCGCCTCGATGGGGTCGGCAGCCCGTGCCGGTGCGGCCGCCGCACGCGGCGCGAACCCCCTGCGCCCGTCGCCCGATCCGGCGGGCGGGGCGGGCGGAGCAGGCGCGGCACCCGGGCCGGGCGCGGCCGGTGCCGACGCGGACGGTGCCGCCGCTGTATCGGTGGGCGCGGCGCGGGGCTCGGTCCAATCGTCCAGGTCCGAAAGGTCGAGATCGGTCGCCGAGGGCAGCCCGGGCACCGCGGCTGCCAGCGGGGAGCCCAAGCCCGTGGGTGGGGGCGACGCGGCGGCGGCAGACCCGGCCTGCGGCGGGCGCAGCCCTTCAGGTGCGGCGGCGCCGCCCTCCGCCGGTGCGGTCGGCTCCTGCCCGTCGTGGCGCGGCAGCCCGAAGCACTCGATCACGGCGTCCAGGCGCGCGCTGAGCCCGCGGGCGTCGTAGGTCGCGGCCTGTGCGCAATGGAACAGCAGGTCGCGCAGCAGCAGGTCCAGCGTCTCCGGCACCATGCCGGTACCGCGGGCCAGCGCGAGCAGGCGCGGCCCCAGGCGCTTGAGGTAGACGTCGGGCTTGAGCAGTAGCGCGCGCTGCGCCTCGTACACGGCCGCGGCCAGTTTCCACAGCGTCGACAGCCGCCCCTGTTGCCCCTCGCCCAGCGCGGCGCACAGCTCGGCCATCTGCGCACAGGCCTCGGGCCCGGGCTGGCGCATGAGTGCCAGCAAGGCGGATTCGATCTCCGCGCGGGCCTGGGCGTCGGGCTGGCGCGGCATCACGAAGGGCTCGGGGGGCAGCACACGCCACTCGGCACGCCAGGCCCAGAGGTCGGCCGGGTGGATGCGCTCGGCCCCGGCCAGGTGCTGCATCGCCCGGTACTGCGGGAACAGCGTCAGGGCCGACGCCTGCGGGTTCTCGGCCGCCGCGAGCAGCCCGGACAGGGCGCGCAGCAGCGCTGATGCGGCCTCGGCACTGACGAGCGCCGGCAACTCCGCCATGCGCTGCGCTGCCGCGGCTGCAGCCTGGCAGATGGCCACATAGGCGGCGCGCTCGGCGCCGGCGAAGGTGGTCGCAGCATCGCGCAGGATGTCGGCGATCTGCGGCGGCGGCGCAGGCGCCTGATCGGGCACGGGCGCGCCGGGCGCCGCGCGCGGCACGGTCGCGGCCCACGCTCGCGTCAGGTCCCTCGCGGCGGACAGGCGCTGCAGCAGGTCTTGGAAGGGTTCGGGGAAGTTCACGGGCCGCTCGGGGTGCGCACGCGCGCCCCGGCCGTGCGGCAGTGCTGCCTCGACCGCGGCGCGGTCAGAGTTGCACCATCTCGAAATCTTCCTTGCGCGCGCCGCACTCAGGACAGGTCCAGTTCATCGGCACGTCAGCCCAGGCGGTGCCGGGCGCGATGCCGTGCTCCGGATCCCCGGCGGCCTCGTCGTAGATCCAGCCGCAGATCAGGCACATCCAGGTACGGTTCGCGCTCACGGTCGGTGCACAAGGTGGGTCACTACAATGGATCGGGATTGTAGCCACGGGGGGTGTCTCTCCAAGGCGGGCGTGGCGATGGCCTGCGGGCTGGCGAACGCGCCCCGAGCCGCCCCGCGTCCGATTCCTACAGTGCCTGCCTGCGCCTGCGCCGGGGGGCCGCAGACCCGCGATGAAACCCGACTCCCACGACGACAGCGCCCCCAACGACGACGGCCAGGAGCCGGCGCCGCCGGCCTGCGTCATGAGCTTCAACGCCAGCGACGCCAGCGGCGCGGGCGGCCTGGCCGGCGACGTCTCCACCGTGGCCGCGATGGGCGCCCACCCGCTGCCGGTGGTCACGTCCATCCTGATGCGCGACACTGCCGAGATCTTCGACCACGCCGCCATCGACGACGAGGACGTGGTCGAGCAGGCTCGCTCGGTGCTCGAGGACGTCACGGTCTCGGCCTGGAAGGTCGGCTTCCTCGGCAGCGCCGAGACGGTTGCGGCCGTGGCCGAGGTGCTGTCCGACTACCCCGAGGTGCCGCTGGTGGCCTACATGCCGGACCTGTCCTGGCTTGACGAGGACCAGCGCGAGCCCTACCTCGAGGCCTGGCGCGAGCTCATCCTGCCCGCCACCGAGGTGCTGGTGGGAAACCACAAGACCCTGACCGACGTGCTGCTGCCCGACTGGGACAGCGAGCGCCCGCCCTCGGCGCGCGAGTTGGCGGTGGCCGCCGGCGAGCGTGGCACGCGCTTCGTCCTGGTGACCGGCATCATGCTGCCGGCGCGCGGCGCCGAGCAGCACATCGACAACGTGCTCGCCTCGCCGCAGGGCGCGATCACGGGCGAGAAGTTCCCCCGCTTCGAGGCTGCCTTCGTTGGTGCCGGCGACACGCTGGCCGCGGCGCTCGCGGCGCTGCTGGCCTCGGGCAGCGAACTGCAGGCCGCCGTGGGCGAGGCGCTGGCCTTCCTCGACCAGAGTCTGGATGCCGGCTTCAGGCCGGGCATGGGCAACGTCGTGCCCGACCGCTTCTTCTGGGCCCTGCCGCCGGCCGAGGGCGAGGGTGGGGCCGATGACGACGACGAGGGCGGTGGCGGGGGTGGCCCCGGCTCGTCCAAAGAACCATCACAAGGGCCGGGGGGCCCGGGAGCTGCACACCGTGTCCACTGAAACCACTTCGGCCGCTGCCGGCCGTGGCAACGACGCCCTGTTCGCGCGCGCACAGCGCGTCATTCCCGGCGGCGTCAATTCGCCGGTGCGCGCCTTCCGCGCGGTGGGGGGCACCCCGCGCTTCATCGACCGCGCCCAGGGTGCCTACATGTGGGACGCTGAGGGCCAGCGCTACATCGACTACATCGGATCCTGGGGGCCGATGATCCTCGGCCACGGCCATCCGGCCGTGCTCGAGGCGGTGCACCGTGCCGCCGACGAGGGCCTGAGCTACGGCGCGCCCACCGAGCGCGAGGTCGAGCTCGCCGAGGCCATCATCGCCCTCGTGCCCACGGTCGAGCAGATCCGCCTCGTCAGCTCAGGCACCGAGGCCGGCATGAGCGCGCTGCGCCTGGCCCGGGGTGCCACCGGGCGCTCGAAGATCATCAAGTTCGAGGGCTGCTACCACGGCCACGCCGACGCGCTGCTGGTCAAGGCCGGCTCGGGGCTCGCGACCTTCGGCTTCCCCACGAGCGCCGGTGTGCCGCCCGAGGTGGTGCAGCACACGCTGGTGCTGGAGTACAACAACGTCGCCCAGCTCGAGGAAGCCTTCGCCACGCACGGGCCGGAGCTCGCCTGCGTGATGGTCGAGCCGATCGCCGGCAACATGAACTTCGTGCGCGCTTCGGTGCCCTTCATGCGCCGGCTGCGTGAGCTGTGCACCCAGCACGGCGCGCTGCTGGTGTTCGACGAGGTGATGACGGGCTTCCGCGTCGCGCTGGGCGGGGCGCAGAGCGTGTACGCCCGGCTGATCCCGGGCTTCCGGCCCGACATGTCGGTCTTCGGCAAGGTCATCGGCGGCGGCATGCCGCTAGCCGCCTTCGGTGGCGCGCGCGCGGTGATGGGTCAGCTCGCCCCGCTGGGCCCGGTCTACCAGGCGGGCACGCTGTCGGGCAACCCGGTGGCCACGGCCTGCGGCCTGGCCACGCTGCGCGAGATCTCGCGCCCTGGCTTCTTCGAGGCCTTGTCACAGCGCACCCGGGCGCTGAGCGAGGGCCTGGCCGAGGCCGCGCGCGGGGCGGGCATCGCCTTCAGCGGCGATTGCGAAGGCGGCATGTTCGGCTTCTTCTTCGGCGCCGGGCTGCCCCAGAACTACCCGGCCGTCATGGCCACCGACAAGGAGCGCTTCAACCGCTTCTTCCACGGCATGCTGCAACGCGGCGTGTACCTGGCCCCGGCGCTGTACGAAGCCGGCTTCGTCAGCGCCGCGCACACGGCGCAGGATGTCGAGGCCACGGTGCAGGCCGCGCGCGAGGTGTTCGCCACGCTCTGAGAGCCTGAGAGTCTTTCCCCCATGCCCGCCTTGCACGCCAAAACACCCCGCCTCGTCGTTGCAAATCCGCGCCATAGCCCGAGCTATGGCTGTGGTTTGCGCCTAGATACGGGGCGTTTTGGTGGGCCTTTCGGGCACGGCGGAAAAACTCTCAGGCTCTGAGCCCGGGGCGTCTTCCGGGCGGCATCGCGCCGGCCCGGCCCCGGCCCGCGGATGGGGCCAGGGCCGGCCGCAAGCTGTCAGCCGGGGGCCTTCAGCGCCTGGATGCCGCTGCGCAGGCTGTCCTGCAGCAGGCCGGTGTCGTAGCTGTAGGAAATCATCCGGAAGCCGCGCTGCTGCCAGTCCCTGGCCGTTTCCAGCGTGGGCGCCATGCAGGCGGCCGTCTTGCCGAGCCTGCGGCACGTGGCGGCCAGCCGGTCGATCGTCGACTGGATCTCGGGCCGGTCGAACTGCCCCGGCATGCCCAGCGACAGCGAGAGGTCGAACTGCCCGAGGTGGCCGCCATCGACGCCGTCGACCTCGAGGATGCTCTCCATGTTCTGCGCGCCCTTGCGCGTCTCGATCATCGCGAGCACGAAGGTGCGCTCGTCGGCGCCGCGCATCTTGTGCGCCACGTCGCCGGCGGCATAGTCGTCATGGGCGCCGCCGAACATGGCCCCGCGCTGGCCGCGCGGCGGGTAGCGCGTCCAGCCCACGAGTTCCTCGGCCTCCTCGCGCGATTCGACCATCTGGAACATCAGGCCCATGGCGCCGATGTCCAGCAACTGTGACACGGCCGCATAGGTCTTGGCCGGAGGCCGGACGATGGGGACCAGGCCGATGCCGCGGCAGTACGAGAACTGCTCCTTCATCTCCCTCATCGTGAACCCGCTGTGCTCCATGTCGTACAGCGCGAACTCGGCCCCCGCGGCCACGAGGGCGGCAGGCAGGCCCGGGCTGGCGAACTCGAAGACCATCGTGCCGTAGACGGATCCGCCGGCGGCGAGCTTGTGCTTGATCGGGTTGCTGCGCATCACTGCTCCTGCTGCTGGGAGGAAGGCGGGTTCAGACGGCCAGCGCCGTCAGGCAGTCCTCGCTGGCGGGCGCGAGGGCGTTGAAGTCGCGCGCGGCCAGGTACTCCGGGCGCCTGAAGGCGGTGCCGCAGTTGTCGGTCGTGCACACGTTGAGGTAGAGGATGACCCGCTTCAGCGGGGTGATGTTGACCGTCGAGCCGTGCACGACCTGCATGTTCATGAACACCACCGATCCCGCCGGGCCGGTGATGTGCTCGAGCCCGTAATCCGAGATCAGCTGCGACATGCGCTCCATCGTGATGTCGTACCGGTACTTGGAGGCGCGATCGCGATCCTCGGCTTCGGTCTCGGTGCTCGCCTCGGAGACCACGCCCTCCACGTGCGAGCCGGGCACGGCCATCAACGGCGCGTTGTAGTCGTTCACGTCGTTGAGGAAGACGGCGATCATGATGCCGTCCGGGCGCGGCACGCCGTCGACGCGGTGGTAGGTGCCGAAGTCCTGGTGCCAGTTGACGATGGCCCCGCCGGTCTGCTTGGCGTTGACGCGCGACTGGTGCACGTACACAGGCTTGCCCAGCAACTGCTCGCAGATGCCCACGAGCCGGGGGTGGCGCGCCAGCGTCGACAGTCGCGGGTCCAGCAGGTGCATGCCGTAGATGACGTGCGGCAGTCCGTTGCGCTCGCGCATGACCTGCGGGCCGTCGATGCCGATGACGCGCTCCGTGGCGTCGGTCAGCACCTTCACTTCCTTCGGGCCCAGGAGCGCCGGCAGGCAGATGTAGCCTTTGCGGCGGTATTCGTCGGCCAGGGCCGGGGCGATCGTGTATGACATCGGCGTCTCCTTCACGGGGTTGTCAGGGGGGCGGGCAGTTCGGCGTGCCGGTGGCAGGCCATCCAATGGCCGGGCTCGCGCTCGGCCAGCAAGGGTTCGCGGCTGCGGCACTCGTCGGTGGCCATCGGGCAGCGCGTGCTGAAGCGGCATCCCGGTGGCGGGTGGGCGGGGTCCGGGATCTCGCCCGCCAGCGGCGCATGCTTGGCGGCCCGCTGCGGGTCGGGAACGGGGATGGCCTCGATCAGCGCGCGCGTGTAGGGGTGCAGCCGCGCGCGGTGCAGGTCCTGTGTCGGCACGATCTCCATGACCTTGCCGAGGTACAGCACCACGATGCGATCGCAGGCGTGCTCGACGACCGCCAGGTTGTGCGAGATGAACAGGTAGGCGATCCCCTGCTCGCGCCGGATGTCCATCAGCAGGTTGACGACCTGGGCCTGGATCGACACGTCCAGGGCCGAGACCGGTTCGTCGAGCACGATGAAACGCGGCCGCACCGAGATCGCGCGCGCGATGCCGATGCGTTGGCGCTGGCCGCCGCTGAACTGGTGCGGGAACTTGTCCAGGTCGCGCGCGTGCAGGCCCACGCGCTGCAGTGCCTGGACGGCCGCGTCCTCGAGCGCCGCGCGGGAGTGGGTGCCGAGGTTGCGCAGCGGCTCGGTCACGATCTCGCGCACACGCTGGCGCGGGTTGAGTGCGTCGTAGGGATCCTGGAAGACCACCTGCGCCTGCCCCTTGAGGGCGGCCACGGCGCGTGCGCCCGCGGGCAGGGGCCGACCGTCGAGCAGGATCTGGCCCGAGGTCGGCGCGGTCAGCCCCAGCACCATCTGGCCCAGGGTCGACTTGCCCGAGCCCGATTCGCCGACGATGCCGACCGAGTCGCCCGCATTCACGACGAGGCAGACCCCGTCCACCGCGCGCACGAGCTGCGTGCTGGCGCGCCACCAGGCGCCGCCGCCGACACGGAAATGCTTGCGCAGCTCGCGCAGTTCGATCATGGGGTGTCGCGCCGGTCCGGCGAGGGGGCTGCCTGCACCGGGCAGCGATGGCGGAAGGGCAGGTCGATCGGCACCTCGGGCGGATCGAGCTCCCGGCAGGAAGGCTGCGCCTGCCCGCATCGCGGCGCGAACGCGCAGCCGGTGGGCAAGGACAGCAGGTCGGGGGGCTGTCCGGGCATGGCGGCCAGGCTGGCCCTGCGCCGGCCGAACACGGGGTTCGAGGCCAGCAGCCCCTGGGTGTAGGGATGCCTCGGGCGGGCGAACAAGTCGACGGTGCGGTTGTACTCGACGATGCGTCCCGCGTACATCACCGCCACCGCGTCGCACAGCCGCGCCACGACGCCGAGATCGTGCGTGATCAGGATGACGGAGGTGCCGTGGTCACGGCGCACGTTGCGGATCAGCTCCAGGATCTGGGCCTGGATCGTGACGTCGAGGGCCGTCGTGGGCTCGTCGGCGATCAGCAGCTCGGGCTCCGTCATCAGCGCCATGGCCAGGGCGATGCGCTGCTTCATGCCCCCGCTCAGCTGGAACGGGTAGCTGCGCGCCGTGCGCTGCGGCGCCGGCAGTTGCGCCTCGGCGAGCAGCGCCAGCATGCGGTCACGGGCGCGGGTGCCGTCGCGGCCGCGGTCCGGGTGAAAACGCAGCGTCTCGAGCATCTGCGAGCCGACGCGGAACACCGGGTTCAAGGCGGTGCTGGGGTTCTGCGTCACCATCGCGATGCGCGCGCCGCGCACGCGGCGCATGGCCTCCTCGTCGAGCTGCATGAGGTCGACGCCGCCGAAGCGCACGCTGCCCTCGACCAGGCCGCGCTGGGCCGGGGGAACCACGCGCAGGATCGACTGGGCGAGCACGCTCTTGCCGGAACCGGACTCCCCGACGATGCCGAGGATCTCGCCGCGGGCCACCGTCAGGTTCACGCCGTCGACGGCGCGCAGCACGCCGCGAGGCGTGTTGAAGTGCGTCCGCAGCTCGCTCACCTCGAGCAGGGGCGCGCGCGCCGCCCCGGGGGCCTCCCGCGACGCGAGTGCAGGGCCGGCGCCTGAACCGCTCATGGGCTGGCCTTGGGGTCGGTGCGCACGCGCAGCCAGTTGCCCGCGTAGTTGACACACAGCACGACCAGGAAGATGGCGATGCCCGGGAACAGCGAGGTCCAATAGGCGATGTTGATGTACTTGCGCCCGTCGGCCAGCATCGTGCCCCATGACGGCGTCGGCGGCTGGACCCCGAGGCCGAGGAAGCTCAGCGCGGATTCGAAGACGATCACCTTGCCGATGTCGAGCGTGACCAGCACGACGATGGAGTTCATCACGTTGGGCAGCAGGTGACGAACGAACATCGCGGGCCAGGGGGTGCCGCTGACGCGGGCGAAGCGCACGAAGTCGCGCTCGCGCAGGCGCGCCGTCTCCGTGCGCACCAGCTTCGCATAGGCGACCCAGTTGGTGATCGCGATCGCGAGGATCACGTTCGTCAGGCTGGGCCCGAGCGCGCCGATCAGCGCGATGGCCAGCAGGATGAAGGGAATGGAGACCTGGATGTCGGCCAGCCGCATCAGCACGGTGTCGATCCAGCCACCCAGGTAGCCGGCGACGAGGCCGACCACCACGCCGAACAGGCCCGAGAGGCCGACCGCGCACAAGGCGACGAGCAGGGACACGCGCGCGCCCGCCAGCAGGCCGCTGAGCACGTCCTGGCCGAGGGCCGAGGTGCCCAGCAGGTGCTTCAGGCTGCCCTCGGCGTGCCAGGCCGGGGGCTTGAGGGTCTGAGCCAGGTCCTGGTGCGTCGGGTCGTGCGGGGCCAGCACCCCGCCCAGGGCGCCGGCCAGCACGAACAGCGCGATGACCAGCGCGGCAAGGGCGACCTGAAGGTCGAGCGATCGTCGCATGCGCGCCCTCAGGCTGCGGACCGCAGCCGCGGATCCAGCGTGAACTGCAGCACGTCGCTGAGGAACTGCACGATCACGAAGGCGACCGACAGCAGCAGCGTGATGCCCTGCACCACCGGGTAGTCGCCGCCGCTGGCCGACTGCACGAGCAGGCGGCCGATACCGGGCCAGGAGAAGACCGTCTCGGTCACCACGGCGCCAGCCAGCAGGGTCACGAACTGCAGCGACACGATGGTCAGGAGCGCTGGCAGCACGAACTTCAGGCAATGCGAGAAAAGGATGACGCGTCGGGGCGCGCCCTTGAGCACCGAGGTCCGCACGAAATCCTCGCCCAGCGCCTCCAGCACCGTGGAGCGCGTCATGCGGGAGATCACGGCCGCCGAGTACAGGCCCAGCGTCACTGCCGGCAGCACGATCGACAGCGACCCGGAGCGCCCCGACGTCGGGAACAGGCGCCACTCGACCGCGAACACCCAGATCAGCATGACGCCGACCCAGAAGGTGGGCGCGGCCATGCCGGAGAGCGCGACGAACTCGACCGCGCGGTCCCAGGCGCTGCCGGGCCGCACGGCCGACAGCATCCCCGAGCCGATGCCCAGCACGATGGCGAACGCCATGGCCGCGACGGCGAGCTCCAGCGTGGCCGGAAAGCGCTCCAGCACGAGGTCCAGCACCGGCATGTGGTAACGGTAGGACTCTCCGAGGTTGCCCTGCACGGCGTTCACCAGGAAGACCCCGTAGCGCTCCAGGGCGGGCCGATCCAGGCCCAGGCTGGCACGGAAGGCCTCGCGGTCGCTTGCCGAGGCCTCCGGCGGCAGCAGCAGGTGGACCGGATCGCCGATGAGGTGCGTGACCCCGAAGACGATCGCCGAAATGCCCAGGATGCAGACGATGGCCTGGAAGAGCCGCTCGGCCAGGTAGCCGGCTCCCGGCATGTTCACTTCTCGATGCTGGCGGTCCAGAACTTGTAGACGTTGTCGCCCGGCTGCGGCCTCCAGGTCACCTTGTCCCGGATGCCGAACAGGATCTTGCTCTCCCACAGGTAGACGTGCGAGGCATCCTCGTGCATGGCGCGCTCGATCTTCTGGAAGTGGGTGTCGCGCTCCTTCTGGTCGACGATCTTCAGTGACTCGTCTATGAGCTTGTCCACCCCTTCATTGCGGTAGAAGGACCAGAAGGCCTTGCTGTGCACGCCGAAGATCATCAGTCCCTCGGGGTCGAAGACCGTGTTGCCGAAGGCCTGGTAGCTCATCGGGTAGTACTTCTTCGGCAGCTCGCCCACCCACTTGGCCGAATCCCAGAGGTTGAGGTTGACGTCCACCCCGACGGCCTTGAGTTGGTTGGCGATGGCCAGCGAGATGTCGCGGTCGAGGGTGTAGCGACCGACCGAGCCATACATGTCGATCTTGAACCCGTTCGGGTAGCCCGCCTCGGCCAGCATCCTGCGCGCCAGAGCGGGGTCGTAGGCGTAGGGCCTGAGTCGTGCATCCACTGCCGACACCGAGGGCGCGAGGACGCCGGCGATCTGCACCGCCTGGCCGCGCAGCACGCTGTTGATGATGGCCTGCTTGTCGATGGCATGGTTCAGCGCCACGCGCACCTTGGGATTGAGCAGCGGGCTGTCCTTGGCGCCGTCCTTGATGTTCAGGACCAGCCAGTAGATCTCGCCGCTGGGGTGTGAGAGCGTCCTGGCCCCTCGGATCGCGTTGATCCGGTCCAGCAGCGGCGGTGGCATCTCGGCGACGATGTCGGCCTCGCCGGTCTGCAACATGCCCAGGCGCACCGCATCCTCGGGAACGGTGCGCAGGACGAGGTTGCGCACCTTCGGCACCCAGCCCCAATGGTTCTCGTTGGCCTGCATCTCTATCTGCTCGTTGATCGAGCGTGAGACGAAGCGGAAGGGGCCCGTTCCGACAGGCCGTCTGGCGAAGCCGTCCTCCCCGGCCGACTGCATGTAGTTGCGAGGGACGATCCAGCCCGCGAAGGCCAGCTTCTTCAGGAAGATCGCATCGCGCTCCTTCAGCCGCAGCGCCACGCGGTTCGCGTCGAGGATGTCGACCTTGTCGATCGACTTGATGAAGGACAGCAGCGGGTTCCTGGTTGCCGGGTTGATGGCGCGCTCGAGGGAGAACTTCACGTCCTCGGCGGTCATCGGCGAGCCGTCGTGGAACCTCACCCCGCGCCGCAGCGTGAAGGTGTAGGTCAGGCCGTCGGGCGAAACCGCGTAGGACTCGGCCAGGCCCGGCACCAGTTCGGCCTTGTCATTGCGCATGACGAGGCCTTCGAACATGTTCGAGTTGAACAGGTAGTTGTAGCGCGTGTTGCCCTTGTGCGGGTCCAGCGTCGCCGGCTCCGCGGGCAGCGCCACGGTCAGCCGGCCGCTGGGCTGTGCGCTGACGACGGCCGGCGACGAGAAAAAGGATGCCGCGGCGAGCGCGCAGGCCAGCCGGTACAGGAACGGTCTCATGGGGTCTCCTCGGGTATGTTCGGCCAGGCTTCTTCGAGCCCTGGATCTCGGCGGATGCTAGGCCCTGTGTCCTTACCCGTCAATAGGGAACGGGAGCAGCCTTCAGCGGGGCCGCGCCCCGGCGGACCGCTTGAGCGGCGGCGCGATCCGGTCGATGATTGGAAAGGTGGAGAAACCCAAGAGAGGAGACCTGATGATCGAGATCACACCGATGGATGCGCCCTGTGGCGCCGAAGTGCGGGGGGTGGACCTGGCCCGCGACCTGTCCGACGACCTGATGCGCGCGCTGAGCGCCGCGCTGTACGAGCACCGCGTCATCGTCATCAAGGGGCAGCAGCTCGACAAGGCGGCCTACCTGCGCTTCGGGCAACAGTGGGGCGAACCGATCCCGCACGTGCTCGACCACATGCGCATGCAGGAGTATCCCGGCATGATGACCATCGGCAACACCGAGGAACGGGACAAGGACGACCGGGTCCGCAATGGGGCTGCGCTGTGGCACACCGACCAGTCCTACGAGGTCGTGCCCGCCAGCGCCACGATGCTCTACTCCATCGTCGTGCCCAGGCAGGGGGGGCAGACCCACTTCGCCGACATGGCGGCTGGCTACGACGCGCTGGACGAGGGCACCCGCGCCGGCCTGGACGAGCTGGTCGTCGGCCATCTCTACGGCCAGACGCGCCTGCGCGACGACGAGTTCAACGTCACGGCCTTGGTCGGGCAGGAGCAGGTCGATGCGGTTCCCACGTGCTGGCATCCGCTGGTGCGGGCCCACCCGGTCACCGGCCGCAAGGCGATCTATGCCGTGGGGCACGGGGCTTTCCGCATCCGCGGCATGGACGATCAACAGGCCTCGGATCTGTTGTTCAAGCTGAAGGAGCACTGCGTGCAGCCGCGATTCGTCTACGCGCACCGCTACGAGGTGGGTGACGTGTGCGTGTTCGACACCCTGTCGACCATGCACCGGGCCACGCCCATCGGCCTGCCGACCTCGCCCGACGACGGCAGCGCGCGTCTACTCTGGCGCATCAGCGTGCGTGGACTTCCGTCGGTGCACGTCCCCCTGGAGTCTCGAGTGTCCCCCTGAGGGCAGGGCATGACCGCTCCCGCGCACTGCACGGGAGCATGCACATCCGGGGCGGACTGGCGTTCTCGCTCGCGCGAGCTTGGGGCCTGTCTTCAGGCCGGGGCCGAGCGCAGACCGTACGTGCGCCCGCCCACGAACAGGTACTCGGCCCGCAGCAGCGCCTCGCCGCGTTCGCCGGCGAAGGTGAAGCCCAGCACGGCCAGCGTGTCGCCGTCGCGCAGCGGCGGCACGCCCCAGGCCTCCATGCGCGTCAGCGGCGCCAGCTCCACGTGCCAGCGGCGGTCCCTGCGGGTCGGCAGGCGGGCGGCCTTCATCAGCGCGGCGCCGTCCACGCCGGCCACCTGCGGCGGCACGGGGCGCGCGGCCAGGTCCGGGGGCAGCCTCGGCTCGGGCGGCAACTCGAGGTCGAGTTCGGCGTGCGGATTGCGCCAGGCGACGCGGGTCGCGCGCCCGTCCAGGTACAGCGGCCGGGTCTGGTCGAAGCTGCTCCAGCCGTGATGGGCGAGGGCGGTGCCGGCCCAGGGGGTGAGCGCGGCGGCGATCAGGGTGCGACGTTGCATCGGTGGGCTCCGGGTGAAGGGATGAAGTCGGGTTGTCAGCGGTTCAGGTGGTGAGGGCGATCTCAGCCTCTCAGAGATAGGCGATCCAGCGCCCGCAGGCGATCGCCGCCACCCAGATCGCCAGCGAGGCCAGCGTCTGGGCGCGCGCCAGGCCGTCCAGCCGGTCCAGGCTGCCGCGGGCGTGGAAAACCGCCGCGTTCAGCCCGGCCAGGAAGAGCAGGGCCATCTTCAGGACGAAGGCGCGGTTGGCCAGCAAGTCCTGCGGCTGGGTGGTGAACATCAACAGCCCCGTGGCGGCGGCCAGGCCGAAGCCGGCGGCGCTGCAGGCCAGCGACAGCCGCGCCAGCGCGCGCACTGGCAGGGCCGGGGCCTGGCCCCAGACGCGCAGGTCCAGCACCGCCAGGCTGCCCAGCAGCAGGCCGATGCCGACCAGATGAGCCGCCTCCAGCGCCGGGTAGGCCCAGGGGTGCTCGGCCAGCGCCGTCCAGCCGGTCCAGGCGAGCGCGGCAGGGGCCGTCGGCGCGGTGGCGGGGTCCATGCGCGGCACGATAGCGCAGCCGGCCGGGCCGCGCCCGCGGCGCGGATTTCGCCACGGCCCCGGGGCGGGCCGTTGGCCGACCTACCGGTGGCGTCGGGGCCCGGCGCGGCCCAATCTGCCCGGCACCCCCCACCTAGAATCCCGGCATGCACCTGCACATCCTCGGCATCTGCGGCACCTTCATGGGCGGCATCGCCGCCGTCGCGCGCGAGGCCGGGCACCGGGTGACCGGCTGCGACGCCAACGTCTACCCGCCGATGAGCGACCAGTTGCGCGCGCTCGGCATCGAGCTGATCGAGGGCTGGGGCGCTGACCAGATGGCCCTCCAGCCCGACGTCTTCGTCATCGGCAACGTCGTCACGCGCGGCAATCTGCTGTTCGAGGCCCTCATCGACGCCGGGGCGCGCTACACCAGCGGCCCGCAGTGGCTGGCCGAGCACGTGCTCGCGGGCCGGCACGTGCTGGCCGTGGCCGGCACCCATGGCAAGACGACCACGACCTCGATGCTGGCCTGGATCCTCGAGCAGGCCGGGCTCGAGCCCGGCTTCCTGGTCGGCGGCGTGCCCTTGAACTTCGGCGTCTCGGCCCGGCTCGGGCAGGGGCGCTGCTTCGTCATCGAGGCTGACGAGTACGACACCGCGCTGTTCGACAAGCGCAGCAAGTTCGTCCACTACCGCCCGCGCACCGCGGTGCTGAACAACCTCGAGTACGACCACGCCGACATCTTCCCGGACCTGGCGGCGATCGAGACGCAGTTCCACCACCTCGTGCGCACCGTGCCGGCCAGCGGCCGGCTCGTCGTCAACGCGCGCGACGAGGCCTTGCAGCGCGTGCTGCAGCGCGGCTGCTGGAGCGGCGTCCAGCGTTTCGGCACCCGGCGCGAGGAGCCCGGCGGCCTGTGCGCGCGCGGCGAGCCCGACGCCTTCGACGTGCTGCGCGGCAGCCTGAAGGTCGGGCGCGTCGAGTGGTCGCTGCTGGGCGAGCACAACCAGATGAACGCGCTGGCGGCCCTCGCTGCGGCCGAGCATGTCGGCGTCGCGCCCGAGACCGCTACCGCCGCGCTGCGCGCGTTCACGAACGTGCGGCGCCGGCTTGAGCTGCGCGGCCAGGCCGGCGGCGTGCAGGTCTACGACGACTTCGCCCACCACCCCACGGCGATGCGCACCACCGTCAACGGCCTGCGCCGGCGCGTCGGCCTGGAGCGCATCCTGGCCGTGTTCGAGCCGCGCTCGAACACGATGAAGACGGGCACGATGAAGGCCCAGCTGCCCTGGGCGCTGGAGGAGGCCGACCTCAGCTTCTGCCTGCAGGGCGCGTACGGCTGGAGCGCGCGCGAGGCCCTGGCGCCGATGGGCGCGCAGGCGGTGGTGGCCGACTCGGTGGACGCGCTGGTGGCGCAGGTCGCGCGCGCCGCGCGCCCGGGCGATCACGTGCTGTGCATGAGCAACGGCGGCTTCGGCGGTATTCACGACAAGCTGCTGGCGGCGCTGGCGGCCCGCCGCGCTTGAGCGCGGGTCAGCCCGGGCGCCACCGGTCGAGCCGATGACGACGCACCTGCTCTACCTGCACGGCTTCCGCTCGTCGCCGCAGTCCTTCAAGGCGCTGCGCCTGCAGGCCTGGCTGGCCGCGCACCGGCCCGGGGTGACCTGGTGGTGCCCGCAACTGCCGCCGTCGCCGCGCGCGGCCTTTGACCTGGCCGTCCAGGGCACGGCGGCCTGGCCGGCGGCCACGTCCGCCGTCGTCGGCAGCTCGCTCGGCGGCTTCTACGCCACGGCGCTGGCGCACCGGCGGGCTTGGCGCTGCGCCGTCATCAACCCGGCGGTCGACCCCGCGCGCGACCTTGCCGCGCACATCGGCGAGCTGACCGCCTACCACGACCCGGCCGAGCGCTTCTTCTTCCGCCCGGAGTTCATCGACGAGCTGCGCGCGCTGGCCGTGCCGGCGCCCGTGGACCCGGCGCGCACCCTGGCCATCGTCGCCAAGGGCGACGAAGTGCTTGACTGGCGCGAGATGGGCGCGCGCTACGCCGGCGCGAGCCTGCGCCTCGTCGAGGGCAGCGACCACGCGCTGTCGGACTTCGAGCTTCACCTGCCGGCCCTGCTGGGCTTTCTCGGGCTGCTGCCTTCCCCTGACGCTTCCACTGCCACGACCCCATGAGACTGAAGGACAAGATCTGCATCGTCACCGGTGCCGCCCAGGGCATCGGCCTGGCCACGGCGCTGAAGTTCGCGCGCGAGGGCGCGGTCGTCATCGCCTGCGACATGCGGCGCGAGGGCGTCGACGCCGCGGTTGCCGCCTGCCACGCCGTGGGCGTGCGGGCGCTGGGCTTCGTCGTCGACGTCACCGACCGCGCCCAGGTCGACGCCATGGTCGCCTCGGTGAAGGCCGAGTTCGGCCGTATCGACGTGCTCGTCAACAACGCCGGCATCACCAAGGACGCGCGGCTGCAGAAGATGACGCTGCAGCAGTTCGACGCCGTCATCGACGTCAACCTGCGCGGGGTCTTCCATTGTGCCCAGGCCGTGGTCGATACCCTGGTCGCGCAGGGCGCGGGCGTGATCCTCAACGCCAGCAGCGTCGTCGGCGTCTACGGCAACTTCGGGCAGACGAACTATGCGGCCTCGAAGTTCGGCGTCATCGGCTTCACCAAGACCTGGGCGCGCGAGCTCGGGCCCAAGGGCGTGCGCGTGAACGCGGTCGCCCCGGGCTTCGTCGAGACGCCCATTCTCTCGACCATGCCCGACAAGGTGCTGGAGCAGATGCGCGCCAAGGTGCCGCTCGGGCGCCTGGCGCAGCCCGAGGAGATCGCCAACGTCTACGCCTTCCTGGCCAGCGACGAGGCGAGCTACGTCAACGGCGCGGTGCTCGAGGTCGCGGGCGGCATGACGGTCTGATCCCGCGCTCGCGCGGCGCCGCACGGCCGGCGCCGCCAGCACCGCCCCTGCGCACGCGCGCCGCCGCCCCGGCGGCGACAATGCGCTCACGATGTATGCCCTGTTCGAAGAAGCCGGCAAGTTTCTCGCCGGCCGCGTGCTGTCCGAGGCCGAGGCCTCGGTGCAGGTGGAGCTCGATTCCGGCAAGCGGGTCAAGGTCAAGTCGGCCCATGTGCTGCTGCGCTTCGCCCAGCCGGCGCCAGCTGCGCTGATCGAGGCCGGGCAGCGTCTGGCCGGCGAGATCGACCTCGACCTGGCCTGGGAGTTCGCGCCCGAGGCCGAATTCGGCTTCGTCGAGTTCGCGCGCGAATATTTCGATGCCTCGGCCGGCCCCGAGCGCCAGGCCGCGGCGCTGTTCCGGCTGTTCGAGGCGCCACACTACTTCCGCCGCGTCGGCAAGGGCGTGTTCCGCAAGGCCCCCGAGGAGACGGTCAAGGCCGCGCTGCTGGCCATCGAGCGCAAGCGCCAGCAGGCCGAGCAGATCGCCGCCTGGGCCGGCGAGCTCGCCGCGGGCGCCTGCCCCGAGCCCGTGCGCGAGCAGCTCTACCGCATCCTCTTCAAGCCCGACAAGAATGCGCCCGAGTACAAGGCCGTGGTCGAAGCGGCGCGGCGCGCCCAGCGCGCGCCGCTGGACCTGCTCAAGGGCGCCGGCGCCATCGACAGCCCCTACCAGTTCCACTGGCGGCGCTTCCTGTTCGAGCAGTTCCCGCGCGGAACCGGCTTCCCGCCGCTGAGCGCGCCGCCGGCCCCGGCGGACCTGCCGCTGGCCGCGGTGCAGGCCTTCTCGATCGACGACTCGCACACGACCGAGATCGACGACGCGCTGTCTGTGCAGGGCCTGGGCAGCGGCACGGTGGTCTTCGGCGTCCACATCGCCGCGCCGGCGCTGGCGATCAAGCCCGACTCCCCGGTGGACAAGGTCGCGCGCGAGCGCCTGTCCACGGTCTACATGCCTGGCGGCAAGGTCACGATGCTGCCCGACGAGGTGGTGCAGGCCTACACGCTGACCGAGGGCCGCGACTGCCCGGCCGTGAGCCTGTATGTGACGCTGGACGAGGCCACGCTCGAGGTCCGCGCGCGCGAGACCCGCCTGGAGCGCGTGCCCATCGTCGCCAACCTGCGCCACGACCGCCTCGACGATGTCGTTACCGAAGCCACGCTCACGGGCGAGGCGCCGGCCGGCCACCCCTTCCCGGCCGAGCTCGGCTTCGCCTTCCGCCTCGCGCGGCACCTCAAGGCCCAGCGCGAGCAGGTGCGCGGCAAGCCCGAGACCTTCAACCGCCCCGACTACACCTTCCGCCTCGAGCCGGTGGACGACGCGGCGCCGGGCGATGGCCTGCCCGACGGACGCGAGCGCGTGCTCATCGGCACGCGCCGGCGCGGAGCGCCGCTGGACCTGATCGTCGCCGAGGCCATGATCCTCGCCAACAGCCACTGGGGCGGCTGGCTCGCGAGCCTGGGCGTGCCCGGCATCTACCGCAGCCAGGCCAGCCTGCTGCCCGGCATCAAGGTGCGCATGGGCACCAAGCCGCTGCCGCACGCCGGCATGGGCGTGGCGCAGTACACCTGGGCAACCTCGCCGCTGCGGCGCTACGTCGATCTGGTCAACCAGTGGCAGATCGTCGCCTGCGCGCGCCACGGCGCGACCGCCGCGCTGGCCGCGCCCTTCAAGCCCAAGGACGCGACGCTGTTCTCGATCATCTCCGGCTTCGACGGCGCCTACACCGCCTACAACGGCTTCCAGAACGGCATCGAGCGCTTCTGGACCCTGCGCTGGCTCGAGCAGAACGGCGTCACCGAGCTCGATGCGGCGGTGATGAAGGACGGCCTCGTGCGCGCCGAGACGCTGCCGCTGGTGCTGCGCGCCACCGGCACCGAGAGCCTGCCGCGCGGCACGCGGGTGCGCGTGCGCCTGACCGGCAGCGACCCGCTGACGCTGGACGTCTGGGGCAGCCTGGCGGGCCGGCTCCAGGAATCCGTCGCTGCGGCCGAGGCCGAGGAGGAGGAGGCCGAGGGCGCCGAGGCGGCCGGCCCGCTGGCGCTGGCGATCGACGTCGACGAGGCCCCTCCGGCCGACGCCGCGGTTGCGGCGGCGGCCGGACCCTCGGCGCCGTCCTGAACCGCCGCGCGGCACGGACGCGGGGCACGCGGGGCGGTCGGATGGCGGCGATGGCGGCACTGCAGGCAGCGCGTGGGCTGCGCCTGCCCCGGCGCTGGACGCCGCTGCAGGTGGCGCTGGCCCTGTCGCTGGCGCTGCACGCGGCGCTGCTGACCATCCGCTTCGTCGATCCTGAAGGCTTCGAGCGCTTCTTCGCCGACACGCCGCTGGAGGTGGTGCTGGTCAACGCGCGCTCGTCCGAGCCGCCGCCCCAGGCCCAGGCCATCGCGCAGGCCAATCTGGTGGGCGGGGGCGACGCGGCGGCCGGCCGCGCGACCTCGCCGCTGCCGGCGGCCGAGCTGACGACCCCGGGCAACGCAGCCGAGGACGCGCGTCGGCGCATCGAGCGCCTCCAGCAGGAGCAGACGCGCCTGCTGGCCCAGCTGCGGCGCGAGGCCGAGGTCGTGCTGGCGCGGCTGCCGGCGGCCGACGGCACGCCCGAGCAGCAGGCCGAGCGCGAGCTGCAGCGCCTGCGCCTGAAACAGCTCGCCGAGATCGACAAGCGCGTCCAGGAGGAGAACGCGCGCCCGCGCCGGCGCCACGTCAGCCCGGCCACGCGCGAGGCGGTCTACGCGCTTTACTACGACGCCCTGCGGCTGCGCATCGAGCGCCGCGGCACCGAGGATTTCCCGCAGGTCCAGGGGCGCAAGCTGTACGGCGAGCTGACGATGGAGATGACGGTGGACGCCGCCGGGCGCGTGGTCGACGCGCGCGTGCTCGAGTCCTCTGGCGCACGGGCCCTGGACGAGCGCGCGCTGGCCATCGTGCGCTCGGCCGCGCCCTTCGGTCCCTTCAACGCCGAGATGCGGCGCGAGGCCGACCTGATCGTCGTGACCTCGCGCTTCCGCTTCACCCGCGACGACGGGCTCGAGGCCCGCCCGGTGGGGCCCACTGTCGCGGCGCCGGTGGCCCCCGCCGCGCCGCAGGCCCGTGGGGGGCGCCTGTGACGCCGCCACGTGCGAAGGCGGTGGCCACCGGCTGGCCGCGCCAGTTCCTGCGCCTGCTCGCGCTGGTGCTGCTGTGCGCGGCGGCCCTGCAGCTCACCTTCGCGCTGCGCATCCTGGCCATGAACGCGCTCGACCCGCAGTCCACGGCCTTCCAGCGCAGCGAGGCCTGGCGACTGCTGCAGGACGATCGGCCCCTGCGCTGGCGCCAGGAGTGGGTGGACGACCCGCACCTGTCCGTGCACCTGAAGCGCGCCGTCATCGCCAGCGAGGACGCCGCCTTCGCCAGCCACGGCGGCGTGGACTGGGAATCGATCGAGAAGGCCTGGGAGCGTAACCAGCGCGCCGAGGCGCGCGCGCAGCGCCAGCAGGCGGCACGCCCGCCCGGCGCGCGCAAGGTCGAGCCCAAGGTCATCGGCGGCTCGACGATCACCCAGCAATTGGCGAAGAACCTGTTCCTGTCCGGCGAGCGCACGGCACCGCGCAAGGCCCAGGAGTTCGTGCTCACGCTGATGCTCGAGGGCCTGCTGTCCAAGCAAAGGCTGCTCGAGATCTACCTCAACAGTGTGGAGTGGGGCGAGGGCGTGTTCGGCGCGCAGGCGGCGGCACGGCACCACTTCCGCACCGACGCCGCCCGTCTCGGCCCCGAGCAGGCGGCGCGCCTGGCGGTGATGCTGCCGGCGCCCAAGCGCTTCGAGAAGCTGCCGGGCTCGCCTTACGTGGCTGCGCGCACGGCCACCATCGTCGCCCGCATGGGCGCGGTCGAACTGCCCTGACGGGCCTGGAGGGGCGAGCGATGCACGAGAGCCTGACCGAGGAGATCGCCGCCGCCGCGGCCCGGCTCGTCGTCGAGGACGGGCTCGAGTACGGCCCTGCCAAGGCCAAGGCGGCGCGTGCGCTGGCCCGGCGCGGCGGCGCGCGCGCGCAGATGCCAGCCAGCGAGCAGGTCGAGGACGCGGTGCGCGAATACCTCGAGCTGTTCTGCGCCGAGACGCAGCCCGGCGAGGTCGCGGCCCTGCGCGAGGTCGCGGCGCAGTGGATGGCACGCCTGGCCGAGTTCCGGCCGCACCTGGGCGGCGCGGTCTGGCGCGGCACGGCCACGCGGCTGTCGGCGGTGCACCTGGACCTGTACTGCGACGACGCCAAGGCGGCCGAGATCGCGCTGCTGAACCTGGGCGTGCGCTACGAGGTCGGCACGCTCGATGCCGGCGCCGTGCCCGTGGACGTGCTCACGGTGTCCAGCCCGAGCCGCGCCCTGGGCCTGCCCGTCACCGTGCACTTGATCGTGCGCGACCACGATGACCTGCGCGGCGCGCTCAAACCTGACGCGCGCGGCCGCACCTGGCGCGGTGACCTGGCGGCGCTGCGGCGCCTGACGGAGACGCCTGAATGACCTCCCCCACTCCCGGCCCCGGGCCGACGACCCCTTCGGTGCCGGCCGGCCGCTCGCGCCGCCTCTGGCTGGCCGCCGGGGTGGCGTTGGCCGCCGGCGGCGCCGGGCTGGCCTGGCGCCGCCGGCAGGAGCGCGCCGCCGCCCCGCCCGACACACCGCCCTGGCCGCTGGTCTTGCCGCGGCCCGAGGGCGGTGAACTGCGCATGGCTGCCCTCTGGGGCAAGCCGCTGGTGCTGAACTTCTGGGCCACCTGGTGCCCGCCGTGCATCGAGGAGCTGCCCGAACTCGAGCGCTTCCACCAAGCCTGGTCGCCGCGCGGCTGGCAGGTGGCCGGCCTGGCCGTCGATGCGCCGACCCCGGTGCGCGAGTTCCTCGCGCGCCAGCCACTGTCCTTCCCTGTCGGGCTGGCCGGCCTGGACGGCAGCGCGCTCAGCCGCACCCTGGGCAACGAGCGTGGCGCCCTGCCGTTCACCGCCGTGTTCGACGGCGCCGGGCGCATCGTCCAGCGCAAGCTCGGGCAGACGAGCTTCGGCGAGCTCGAGACCTGGGCTCGCCAACTCTGAAGGCGCGTGCCACAGCGCAACCCCAGGGTCAAGACCTTTCCTGGGGATAAATCGAGGCCAGAAGTGCCGATCCGCACCTGATCTGACGTAAAGTGCGTCGATCTTGTCAGGCACGGCCTTGTCTTTCCGTCCCATCCGCGGGCTTTTCAGCCTGTGTCGAGCCGCGCGGGTCATCGTCCGGTGGCTCGGGTGCGGCTGCAAGATGCCGATGCCTGTCGACGTTTTCGGCCTGAGATCGCCGCAGTTGGCTGCGCCACGTGGGCAGAGCGGGCCAGCCCCCACCCCTGGAGAGAGAACCGCATGGACCTGCGCAAGCTCAAGACCCTGATCGACCTCGTCTCGGAATCCAGCATTTCCGAACTCGAGATCACCGAAGCCGAGGGCAAGGTGCGCATCGTCAAGGCTGCCGCGGCGGTCCCCATGGCCGTGCCAGCGGCTGCCGCCGTCCTCGCCCCGGTGCCCATGGCCGCAGCGGCCCCGGCGCCGGCCCCCGCCGCGGCGGCGGAGGCGGCCGCCGCGGCGCCGGCCGAGACCGGCCGCGTCATCAAGTCGCCGATGGTCGGCACCTTCTACCGCTCGGCCAGCCCGGGCGCCAAGTCCTTCGTCGATGTCGGCAGCGTGGTCAAGGAGGGCGACGCCGTCTGCATCATCGAGGCGATGAAGATCATGAACGAGATCGAGTCCGACGTTGCCGGCACGATCACCCGCATCCTGTGCGACAACGGGCAGGCGGTTGAGTTCGGCCAGCCGCTGTTCGTCGTCGAGTGAAGCGGGCCGCGCCGTGTTCAAGAAGATCCTGATCGCCAACCGCGGCGAGATCGCGCTGCGCATCCAGCGCGCCTGCCGCGAGATGGGCATCCAGTCGGTCGTCGTCTACTCCGAGGCCGACCGCGACGCCAAGTACGTGCGCCTGGCCGACGAGGCCGTCTGCATCGGCCCGGCGCCCTCGGGGCAGAGCTATCTCAGCATGCCGGCCATCATCTCCACCGCCGAGGTGACGGATGCCGAGGCCATCCACCCCGGTTACGGCTTCCTGAGCGAGAACGCCGACTTCGCCGAGCGCGTCGAGAAGAGCGGCTTCGTCTTCATCGGGCCCACGCCCGAGGCCATCCGCATCATGGGCGACAAGGTCTCGGCCAAGCAGGCCATGATCAAGTCCGGCGTGCCCTGCGTGCCCGGTTCCGAGGGCGCGCTGCCCGAGGACTCGAAGGAGATCATCCGCATCGCACGCACAGTCGGCTACCCGGTCATCATCAAGGCCGCGGGCGGCGGTGGCGGGCGCGGCATGCGCGTGGTCCACACCGAGGCTGCGCTGATCCACGCCGTGCAGACCACGCGCGCCGAGGCCGGCGCCGCTTTCGGCAATCCGGCCGTCTACATGGAGAAGTTCCTCGAGAACCCGCGCCATGTGGAGATCCAGGTGCTGGCCGACGGCCAGCGCGGTGCGGTCTGGCTGGGCGAGCGCGATTGCTCGATGCAGCGCCGCCACCAGAAGATCATCGAGGAGGCGCCCGCGCCGGGCATCCCGCGTCGCGCGATCGAGAAGATCGGCGACCGCTGCGCCGCCGCCTGTCTGAAGATCGGCTACCGCGGTGCCGGCACCTTCGAGTTCCTGTACGAGAACGGCGAGTTCTACTTCATCGAGATGAACACGCGCGTGCAGGTCGAGCACCCGGTGACCGAGCTCGTCACCGGCATCGACATCGTGCAGATGCAGATCCGCATCGCCGCCGGCCAGAAGCTGCCCTTCAACCAGCGCGCGGTGCAGATGCGCGGACACGCGATCGAGTGCCGCATCAACGCCGAGCACCCCTACACCTTCGTGCCCTCGCCGGGGCGCATCACGATGTGGCACCCGCCTGGCGGACCGGGCGTGCGCGTGGACTCGCACGCGCACACCAACTACGTCGTGCCGCCGCACTACGACTCGATGATCGGCAAGATCATCGTCCACGGCGACACGCGCGAGCAGGCCCTTGCGCGCATGCGCACCGCGTTGCTCGAGACCGTGGTCGAGGGCATCCAGACCAACATCCCGCTGCACCGCGAATTGATGATCGACTCCGGCTTCTGCGCCGGCGGCACGAGCATCCACTACCTCGAGAGCTGGCTCGGTCAGCGCAAGAAGTGAGCGCCGACGCGGCGCCGTCGCTGCACGAGCTGGTGCTGACCGCGCCCGAGGCGCTGGTGGAGGCGGTCTCCGACGCCCTCGGCGACGAACTGGGCGCGCTCTCGGTCTCGGTCGAGGATGCCGATGCCGGCAGCGCCGACGAGCAGGCGATCTTCGGCGAGCCCGGCCTGCCCGCGCCGCGCGGTGCCTGGCAGCGCTCGACGCTGCGCGCGCTGTTCGAGACCGAGGCCGCGGCCACCGCGGCCGCCACGCTGCTGCTGGGCCAGGACTGGGCGGCGGGCCTGCACGTCACGGCGCTCGCGCCCGTGGCGCCCACCGACTGGGTGCGGCTGACGCAGTCGCAGTTCGAGCCGGTGCCGGTGACGCCCGAGTTCTGGATCGTGCCGAGCTGGCACGAGCCGCCGCCCGGGGCCCGGCGCTGGATCCGGCTCGACCCCGGCCTGGCCTTCGGCACCGGCACGCACCCGACCACACGCATGTGCCTGCGCTGGATCGCGCGTGAAGCCGGGCAGGGCGCACGCTGGGGTCGCGTGCTCGACTACGGTTGCGGCTCGGGCATCCTGGCCATCGCTGCCGCGCTGCACGGCGCGCGCGGCGTCGATGCCGTGGACATCGATCCAGCTGCCGTGCAGGCCACGCGCGGCAACGCGCAGGACAACGGCGTGCGGCTGCACGTCGGCCTGCCCGAGGCGGCCACCGGCGCCTACGACCTGGTGCTCGCCAACATCCTGGCCACGCCGCTGAAGCTGCTGGCGCCGCTTCTGTGCGGTCATCTGGCCGCAGGCGCGCCGCTGGTGCTGGCCGGCATCCTGGAGCGCCAGGCGGCCGAGGTGGCTGGCGCCTACGCCCCCTGGCTTGACCTGACGGTGCTGGACGCCGAAGAGGGCTGGGTCCTGATGGGCGGCCGGCGCCGCGCGGCTTGAGGCCGCCTGCGGGGCGCGAAGGTATCGCCGACGCCCCGCGCGGGCACCGCTCCGTCCGGTGTCCCCGCAGGCCCGGAAGCTTCCCCAGGCCCCATGGCATCATGTCGCGATGGCCTTCGTCACGCGCTGTCCCGACTGCCTCAGCACCTTCAGGGTGGTGGAGGACCAGTTGCGTGTGGCCGACGGCTGGGTCCGATGCGGCCGCTGCGGCACGATGTTCAGCGCCCTGAAGGGGCGGGTCGATGCCGAGGCGCCGGGCGCGGTCGCCCCCGCCGTGCCGTCATTGACGACCGCGCCACCACCGCCTCCTCCTGCCCCTCCCCCCCCACGGCCACCTCCTCCGCCCCTGCCCCCGTCCCGGCTGATGCGCCCGCCGCCTGCCGACCCTGTCCCGGCGCCGGCCACGCCGACGATGCCCGAACTGGACAGCGACGATCTCGCGCGCGGCCGTCAGCTGCTCGGGCCCGGCGTCCCTGTCTCGGCATCCGCCCCACGCGCGCCGGTGGTGCCGCGCCGCGCGGTGAAGGTGGCCCCCCGGCGCTGGCTGTGGGGCAGTGTCGCCGCCTTGGCGGGCAGTCTGCTGGCCGTACAGGCCCTGGTGGCCTGGCACGACCAGGTTGCCCACGCGGCGCCGGTGCTGCGCCCGGTCGTGGAGGTGCTGTGCGTCATGACCGACTGCCGCGTCGAGGCCGCGCGTCAGCCCGAGTGGCTCAGCGTCGAGTCCAGCCGCCTGGCACAGCTCGGCGGCACGGTCTACGAGTTCACGCTCGTGCTTCGCAACCGGGCCGAGCGTGAACTCGCCGCGCCCGCGATCGACCTCAAGCTCACCAACCCCCAGGGCGAAGTGATCGTCCGGCGCGTGCTGCGCATGGCCGACTTCGGGCTGCGCGCGCGCACCCTCGGCCCGCGCCAGGAACTCACGCTGCAGGCGTCGCTGAGCACCGGCGAGCCCACGGTGGCCGGCTATAACATCGAGCTCTTCTACCCCTGAGAGCCTGAGAGTCTTTCCTCCAGGCCCGCCTTGCGCGCCTTTCGGGCACGGCGGAAAGACTCTCAGGCTCTGACCCCGGGCCGGCCTTCGGCCCCTGCTTTCGCTGGAGAGACCATGCCCGCGCTGATCTGCGGTTCCCTTGCCTTCGACACCATCGCCACCTTCCCCGGCCGCTTCGGCCAGCAGATCCTGCCGGACCAGCTGCACATCCTGAACGTGTCCTTCCTCGTGCCCGAGCTGCGGCGCGAGTTCGGCGGCTGCGCCGGCAACATCGCCTACACGCTGTGGCAGCTGGGGGGCGCCCCGGTGGTGAAGGCCACGCTCGGCACCGACGGCGCCGACTACCTGCAGCGCATCCGTGGCTGGGGTGTGGACGACAGCTTCGTCACCGTCGTGCCTGGCGCCTACACCGCGCAGGCCATCATCATCACCGACCAGGACAACAACCAGATCACGGCCTTCCACCCTGGCGCGATGCAGAACGCCGGCGAGGTGCCCTTGCAGGCGCGGCCCGACCTGCGGATCGCGATCATTGCGCCCGACGGACGCGAGGCGATGTGGAACCATGCACGTCAGCTCTCGGCAGCGGGTATCCCCTTCATCTTCGACCCGGGGCAGCAGCTGCCGATGTTCGACGGCCCCCAGCTTCAGGCCCTCGTCGACCAGGCCACGTGGGTGGCTGTCAACGACTACGAGGGCCGCATGCTTTGCGAGCGCACCGGCCACACGCTGGAGTCACTGTCGCGCTCGCACCTGGCGGGCGTGGTGGTCACGCTCGGGGCCGAAGGCTGCGACGTCTGGGCGCAGGGTCGGTGTCAGCACGTTCCCGGCGTGGTGGCCGAGCAGGTAATCGACCCCACGGGCTGCGGTGACGCCTTCCGCGGCGCCTTGCTCTACGGCCTGGAAAGAGGTTGGCCGCTGACGCGCTGTGTCGAACTCGGCAACCGGGTCGGCGCCTTGAAGATCGCGTGCCGCGGCGGGCAGAACCACAGCCTCACGGACGCGGTTCGCGCCAGCTTGCAGGGCTGAGCGCCTGGCAGGCGGCCCGGAAAGACACAGCCCCTCCGGGCCGTCAGGCTCAGGAGGGGCTGGTTCAGCGTTGGGGCCGGGCTCGGGCCCGGGCCCGGCTTCAGGGCTTCTCGCCGGTCGGAAAGGGCCAGGCCGCGGCTGGGCTGATTTCCGTCTTGGCTGCAGGGGCCGCAGGGGCGGCAGGGGCAGCAGGCGCTTCCTTTGCCGCCGCTTTCTTCGCAGGGGCCTTCTTCGCAGGCGCCTTCTTGGCCGCCGCCTTCTTGGCTGGTGCTGCCTTCTTCGCGGGCGCAGCCTTCTTCGCAGGCGCCGCCTTCTTTGCCGGCGCAGCCTTCTTCGCCGCGGCCTTCTTGGCCGGTGCGGCCTTCTTCGCCGGTGCGGCGTTCTTGGCAGCGGCCTTCTTGGCCGGAGCCGCCTTCTTCGCCGGCGCGGCCTTCTTGGCCGGAGCCGCCTTCTTGGCGGGCGCGGCCTTCTTGGCGGGCGCAGCCTTCTTGGCGGCAGCCTTCTTCGCCGGCGCGGCCTTCTTGGCCGGGGCGGCGGCCTTCTTCGCAGTTGCCATAGAGATCTCCTTGATCAGGTTGCAAAGAGCACTGCGCGGCTCGATGCTGCGCAGAGATCCACCGCCCGGTCCCGCGCCCCGCCCGGCATCGGGCAGGCACAGGACACAGGTCCGGCGAATGGGGGTGCAAGGCCGGCCCGGGGCCCTTCAGGCCGGGGGGCAGGACTTGCGGAGTTCGGGAACACGGTCAGGGACGTGGGTGCTTCGGGCAGGGAGCGGGCTCTCAGTCCCAGCTCAGGGCCCCGCCGGTCTGGTACTCGATGACGCGCGTCTCGAAGAAGTTGCGTTCCTTCTTCAGGTCGATCATCTCGCTCATCCAGGGGAAGGGGTTCTCCTCGTTGGGGAAGAGCGCCTCCAGGCCGATCTGCACCGCGCGCCGGTTGGCGATGTAGCGCAGGTAGCCCTTGAACATCGAGGCGTTCAGCCCCAGCACGCCGCGCGGCATGGTGTCCTCGGCGTAGCGGTACTCGAGGTCGACGGCCTTCAGGAACAGGGCCTTGATCTCGGCCTTGAACTGCGCCGTCCACAGGTGCGGGTTCTCGAGCTTGATCGCGTTGATCAGGTCGATGCCGAAGTTGCAGTGCATCGACTCGTCGCGCAGGATGTACTGGTACTGCTCGGCCGCGCCCGTCATCTTGTTCTGCCGGCCCAGTGCCAGGATCTGCGTGAAGCCGACGTAGAAGAACAGACCCTCCATCAGGCAGGCGAAGACGATCAGGCTCTTCAGCAGCGTCTGGTCGGCCTCGGGCGTGCCGGTGCGGAAGTTCGGGTCCATGATCGCGTCGATGAACGGGATCAGGAACTCGTCCTTGTCGCGGATCGACGAGACCTCATGGTAGGCGTTGAAGATCTCGCTCTCGTCCAGCCCCAGTGACTCGACGATGTACTGGTAGGCGTGGGTGTGGATGGCTTCCTCGAAAGCCTGGCGCAGCAGGAACTGGCGGCACTCGGGCGCCGTCACATGGCGGTAGGTGCCCAGCGTGATGTTGTTGGCCGCCAGCGAGTCGGCGGTCACGAAGAAGCCCAGGTTGCGCTTGACGATACGGCGCTCGTCCTCGGTCAGACCGTTCGGGTCCTTCCAGAGGGCGATGTCGCGCGACATGTTGATCTCCTGCGGCATCCAGTGGTTGGCGCAGGTGGCGAGGTACTTCTCCCAGGCCCACTTGTACTTGAAGGGCACGAGCTGGTTGACGTCCGTCTGCCCGTTGATGATGCGCTTGTCCGCCACGTTCACGCGCCGCATGCTCGCCGCCGAGGCCGAATCCGCCAGCGGGGCCGGGCGCGCCGCTGGCGCCGACATGGACACGGGGATCAATGCGGTGGCCGGGATGGCCTGCCGCAGGCCTGCGAGGGCAGGCTGCGGTGTCGTGACGGGGGTGCGAGATTCTTCTTCCCAGACCAGCATGTGGTGTGTTCCTTGGGGTCAGGATTATCGGAGCGTTGTCGTTGCCGACCAAGGCTTCATCGTGCTGCGGACCGGCCTGCGATGCCGCTTTGCAACAGCCCGTGGCGCCCAGGCGCCGGGCGGGCTGTGCAGCGGACGTGCGGGCCCGCGCGGCCTCACTGGCAGGCTTCGCAGTCGGGGTTGTCGATGGAGCAGAACTTCACGTCGGTCGCCGGCTCGTCGGCCGCGGCCGACGCCACGAACGAGGCCGTGCCGGCGCCCCCGCTGGCGGTGGGCACCGCGTTCAGCGCACCAGCGTCCACCGTGGACTTCTCGGCGTGCGTGGCGCCCATGGTGCGCAGGTAGTAGGTCGTCTTCAGGCCGCGCAGCCACGCCAGGCGGTAGGTCTCGTCGAGCTTGCGCCCCGAGGCCCCGGCCATGTAGATGTTCAGCGACTGCGCCTGGTCGATCCACTTCTGGCGCCGTGCGGCGGCCTCGACCAGCCACGCGGGCTCGACCTCGAAGGCCGTGGCGTAGAGTTGCTTCAGCTCCTCGGGCACGCGGTCGATGCGTCGCAGCGAGCCGTCGAAGTGCTTGAGGTCGGACACCATCACGCTATCCCACAGGCCGAGCTTCTTCAGGTCGCGCACGAGGTACTCGTTGACGACCGTGAACTCGCCCGAGAGGTTGGACTTGACCGAGATGTTGCCGAAGCAGGGCTCGATCGAGGCGTCCACGCCGATGATGTTGGAGATCGTCGCCGTGGGTGCGATCGCCACGCAGTTGGAGTTGCGCATGCCGTGCGCGGCGATGCGCTCGCGCAGGGCGCCCCAGTCCATCGTGCTGCTGCGGTCGACCTCGACATGGCCGCCGCGCTCGCGCTCGAGCAGGTCCAGCGAGTCCAGCGGCAGGATGCCGCGGTCCCAAAGCGAGCCGCGGTAGCTCGAGTAGCGTCCGCGCTCCTGCGCGAGCTCGGTCGAGGCCCAGTAGGCGTGGTAGCACACGGCCTCCATCGAGCGGTCGGCGAACTCCACCGCCTCGGCGCTCGCGTAGGGCAGGCGCAGCTGGTACAGGCAGTCCTGGAAGCCCATGATGCCCAAGCCCACGGGGCGGTGGCGCAGGTTGGAGTCGCGCGCCTTCTTCACCGCGTAGTAGTTGATGTCGATGACGTTGTCGAGCATGCGCATGGCCGTCGACACGGTCTGCCTGAGCTTGGCCTGGTCGATGACCTTGCCCCCGTCGGGCCCGTCGATCAGGTGCTGCGCCAGGTTGACCGAGCCGAGGTTGCACACCGCGATCTCGCTGTCGCTGGTGTTCAGCGTGATCTCGGTGCACAGGTTGCTGGAGTGCACCACGCCCTTGTGCTGCTGCGGGCTGCGCACGTTGCAGGCGTCCTTGAAGGTGATCCAGGGATGCCCGGTCTCGAACAGCATCGTCAGCATCTTGCGCCACAGCGCGCGCGCCGGCATGCGCTTGAAGAGCTTGATCTCGCCGCGGTCCACACGGGCCTCGTAGGCGGTGTAGGCACGCTCGAAATCGACACCGAAGAGGTCGTGCAGGTCGGAGCAGGTGGAGGGCGAGAAGAGCGTCCAGGGGCCGTCCTCGACCACGCGCTTCATGAACAGGTCCGGGATCCAGTTGGCCGTGTTCATGTCGTGCGTGCGCCGCCGGTCGTCGCCGGTGTTCTTGCGCAGCTCCAGGAACTCCTCGATGTCGAGGTGCCAGGTCTCGAGGTAGGCGCAGACCGCGCCCTTGCGCTTGCCGCCCTGGTTGACCGCCACCGCGGTGTCGTTGACCACCTTCAGGAAGGGCACCACGCCCTGGCTCTTGCCGTTCGTGCCCTTGATGTAGGAGCCGAGCGCGCGCACGCGCGTCCAGTCGTTGCCCAGGCCGCCGGCGAACTTGCTCAGCAGCGCGTTCTCCTTCAGCGCCTCGTAGATGCCGTCCAGGTCGTCGGCCACGGTGGTCAGGTAGCAGCTCGAGAGCTGCGAGCGCTGCGTGCCCGAGTTGAACAGCGTGGGCGTGCTCGACATGAAATCGAAGGACGACAGCACCTCGTAGAACTCGATCGCGCGCGCCTCGCGGTCGATCTCGCCCAGGGCCAGGCCCATGGCAACGCGCATGAAGAAGGCCTGCGGCATCTCGATGCGGCGCTCGTCGATGTGCAGGAAGTAGCGGTCGTACAGGGTCTGCAGGCCGAGGTAGTCGAACTGCAGGTCGCGCTCGGGCTTCAGCGCCGCGGCCAGGCGCTGCAGGTCGTACTGCAGCAGCTTGTCGTCGAGCAGCTCGGCCTGCACGCCCTGGCGCACGAAGGCCGGGAAGTACTCGGCGTAGGCGGCGGCCATGTCCGAGGTGTCGACATCGGGGCCGAGGATCTCGCGCCGCACCGTGTGCATCAGCAGCCGGGCCGTGGCGCGGGTGTAGGCAGGCTCACGCTCGAGCAGCGTGCGCGCAGCCAGGATCGCGGCCTTGAAGACCTCGTCGATGGGCACGCCGTCGTAGAGGTTGCGCAGCGTCTCGGCGACGATGGGCTCGGGGCGCACATCGGCACCCAGGCCGGCGCAGGCCTGCGCGATCAGCGTCTTCAGGCCCCCGATGTCGAGCGCGACGCGCTGGCCGCGGTCGGTCACGTGCAGTTGCGGCTGCTGGGGCTCGGCCGGCGTGGCCTGGCGCGCACGCTCCTGGGCGCGTCGGTCGCGGTAGAGCACGTAGGCACGCGCCACCTCGTGGTGGCCGCCGCGCATCAGGCCGAGCTCAACGTGGTCCTGCACGTCCTCGATGTGGAAGGTGCCGCCGCCCGGGCGCGAGCGCAGCAGCGCACGCACCACGGCCTCGGTCAGGGCGTCGACGGTCTCGCGCACGCTCGCCGAGGCCGCGCCCTGGGTGCCGTGCACCGCGAGGAAGGCCTTCATCAGCGCGACCGCGATCTTGCTCGGCTCGAAGGCGACGACCGCCCCGTTGCGGCGGATGATCTGGTAGGCCGAGTAGGCCGAGGTGCTGCCCTGCACGGGCCGCGGCATCCTGGCCGCGACAAAGCCGTCCTGCCCCGCGAGCGTGGCTGTCTGCATGTGTTCCCCTTGAGGTCTGGAGGTGAGCCGGCGGCTGCCCTGGCGTGGATCCGCGCCGGCTGTCGAATGAAGACCACACACTATATATGGGGTCTGTGGTGTCCACAAGACACTAGCTCTGGGGGTGGCCTCTGGTTTCCCCCGATTGCGCCACGCCGTGGCGCCGGCCCCTGCGAGGCTCAGCGCGGGCGCGCCGGGCCGGCGTCCCTGTGCTCAGGGCTGCAGTAGTGCAGCGCACCCGCGGCCAGGGCTTCGGGCAGGGGCAGGTGCACGCCGCAATGGGCGCAGCGGACCATCTCCGGCGCTGTTTTCGCTCCCCGTTCTGCAGGTCTGGGCCCGGGCGCGGGCGTGGCGCCCGCGCCACGGTCGCTCGCGCGCTCCCTGTCTCGGCCGCGTTCGCGGCGGCGCTGCACCGCCAGCAGCCAAAGCACCCCCACGACGACGGCGACGACGAGGAGGTACTTCAACACGGCATCGGCTCGCCAACGTCAGGCCGTGGCGGCGCGTTGCAGCAGCACTTCCATCACGAAGCGCGAGCCGACGTAGGCCAGCAGCAGCACCAGCACCCCGGCATAGAGCCAGCGCGTGGCCTGCTGGCCGCGCCAGCCGCGCCAGTGCCGGCCCGCGAGCAGCAGCGCGAAGAGGGCCCAGGCCACGAAGGACAGCACGGTCTTGTGGTCCCAGCGCCACTGGGCCGTCGTCGCGATGCCCAGCAGCATGGCCACCGACAGCACGGCAAAGCCCGCGCCGACGAAGCGGAAGGTGATGCGCTCGAGCTGCAGCAGCGGCACGCCCGAGGTGGTCGAGGGCAGGCCGCGCCGCGCGCGCAACCGCCGCTCGGCGCCGTCCAGCAGCACCGCGTGCAGCAGGGCCGCGCCGAACAGGCCGTAGGAACCCACGCCGAGCAGCCAGTGCAGCGGCGCCCAGGCCGAGCCGAGCACGCGCGCCTCACCCGGGAAGAGCATGCCCAGGGCCACCGCGCCGATGCCGGCCACGGCCAGCGGGCGGCGCACCGCGGGGGCCGGCAGCAGGCGGCCGTCGAAGGCGTGCACGGCAAGCGTGAGGCACACCGTCAGCGACAGCACCGGCCCGAAGCCCAGACGCACCATCCCGCCGCCGAGCCCGAGGCTGCCGATCTCGGTCAGCAGCATGGCCACGTGGGCCACCACACCGGCCATGAAGGCCCCGACTGCCGCGCGCCCAACGCGCTGCGCCGGCAACACGGCCACGGCGTAGGCCAGCAGCGCGCATCCGCCCAGCAGCAGCGGCAGCGTGCCCGCGGACCCGGCCGATAAAATCATCGCTGAAGTGTACGTGTCGGCGCGTCCAGAGGCGCTGACAACGCATCCCGGCCGCCCGCCCCGCGCGGTGGCCCGGCCCCCCGACCCCCTTGGGTGTCGCCACCCGCGACGCCGGACCCCGCCTATGGCCTCCACCCTCTCCGACCGACTTTCCCGCCTCGTCAAGACGATGCGCGGCCAGGCGCGCATCACCGAGAGCAACATCCAGGAGATGCTGCGCGAGGTGCGCATGGCCCTGCTCGAGGCCGACGTCGCGCTGCCCGTGGTGCGCGACTTCATCGCCCGCGTCAAGGACAAGGCGCTCGGCCAGGAGGTGACGGGTTCGCTGAACCCGGGGCAGGCCCTGGTGGGCATCGTGCACAAGGAGCTCGCCGCGACCATGGGCGAGGGCGTGGCCGACCTCGACCTCGCCACGCAGCCGCCGGCGGTGGTGCTGATGGCCGGCCTGCAGGGCGCGGGCAAGACGACGACCGTGGCCAAGCTCGCCAGGCACCTGATCGGCAAGCGCAAGAAGAAGGTGCTGACGGTCTCGGCCGACGTCTATCGCCCGGCTGCCATCGAGCAGCTGAAGACGGTGACGGCCCAGGCCGGCGCCGAGTGGTTCCCGAGCACGGCGCAGCAGCGCCCGCGCGAGATCGCGCTGGCCGCGCTCGACCACGCCCGTCGCCACTACTTTGACGTGCTGATCGTCGACACGGCGGGCCGGCTCGCCATTGACGAGGCGCTGATGGCCGAGATCCGCGAGCTGCACGCGGCGCTGAAGCCGGTGGAGACGCTGTTCGTCGTCGACGCCATGCAGGGCCAGGACGCCGTCAACACCGCGCGCGCCTTCAAGGAGGCGCTGCCGCTCACCGGCGTGGTGCTGACCAAGCTCGACGGCGATTCGCGCGGCGGCGCGGCGCTGTCGGTGCGGCAGGTCACCGGCGTGCCGATCAAGTTCGCCGGCGTGTCCGAGAAGATCGACGGCCTGGAGGCCTTCGACGCCGAGCGCCACGCCGGCCGGGTGCTGGGCATGGGCGACATCGTCGCCCTGGTCGAGGAGGTGCAGAAGGGGGTGGACCTCGAGGCCGCGCAGAAGCTCGCGGCCAAGGTCAAGAGCGGAGACGCCTTCGACCTCAATGACTTCCTGGCCCAGATCTCGCAGATGAAGAAGATGGGCGGGCTCTCCGGCCTGATGGACAAGCTGCCCTCGCAGCTCACCGCGCGCGCCGCCGGCGCCGACCTCGGCCGCGCCGAGCGCGACGTGCGCCGCATGGAGGGCATCATCTGCTCGATGACCCCGCTGGAGCGGCGCAAGCCCGAGCTGATCAAGGCCTCGCGCAAGCGCCGCATCGCCACCGGCGCCGGCGTGCAGGTGCAGGAGGTCAACCGCATGCTCAACCAGTTCGAGCAGATGCGCGACATGATGAAGAAGATGAAGGGCGGCGGGCTGATGAAGATGATGCGCCGCATGGGCGGCGGCTTCCCGGGCATGCCGGGGATGCCGCGCTGAGGGCGGCGGCCCATCACGGGGCCAGTGCTTGCCGGATCTCCCTGCTTCTGCGACGACCCACGCCGTCCCTATTGCAGCAGCGCCTGCGCGAACTCCCGCGCGTCGAAGGGCTGCAGGTCCTCCAGCTTCTCGCCCACGCCGATGAAGTAGACGGCGATCGGCCGCTGCTGCGTCGCGCACCAGCGCGCGATGGCGGCCAGCACCCCGCCCTTGGCCGTGCCGTCGAGCTTGGTCACAACGAGCCCGGTGAGTTGCACCGCCGCGTCGAAGGCCTGCACCTGCGCCAGCGCGTTCTGGCCGGTGTTGCCGTCGACGACGAGCAGCACCTCGTGCGGCGCGCCCTCCTGCGCCTTGGCGATGGTGCGGCGGATCTTCTTCAGCTCCTCCATCAGATGCGCCTGCGTGGGCAGGCGGCCGGCGGTGTCGGCGATCACCACGTCGCAGCCGCGCGCGCGCCCGGCCGTCACCGCGTCGAAGCTCACCGCCGCGGGGTCACCGCCCTGCTGGCTGACGATGTCCACGCGGTTGCGGTCGCCCCAGACGGCGAGCTGCTCGCGCGCCGCAGCGCGGAAGGTGTCGGCCGCGGCCAGCAGCACCTTCTGCCCGTCCTGCGCGAGGTGGTGCGTGAGCTTGCCGATGCTCGTGGTCTTGCCCGCGCCGTTGACGCCCACCACCATGAAGACCGTGGGCGCGTGCGCGCCGATCTCCAGCGGCCGCTGCAGCGGCGCCAGCAACTCGGCCAGTGCGTCGGCCAGCAGCGCCTTCACGGCCGCCGGGTCCGTGGCCTTGGCCTCCTTGACGCGGCGCTTCAGGTCGGCCAGCAGGTGCTCGGTGGCGGGCAGGCCGGTGTCGGCCATCAGCAGCGCGGACTCCAGCTCCTCGTACAGCGCGTCGTCGATGCGCGTGCCGGTGAAGACCTGCGCGATGCCCGCGCCCGTCTTGCGCAGGCCGGCGCGCAGGCGGTCCAGCCAACTGGCGCTCTGCGGGGCCGCGGCGGGGGTAGGGGCCGGGGTCGGGGCCGGGGTGGGGGCGCCAGCCGGGGCCGCACCGCCAGCCGGGCCAGGCTCTGCATCCGCCCGCCGTGCCGAAAGTTCGGGCGCCGCAAGTGGCTCGCCTGCAGGCTGGGGTGCGGGTGGGGTGGCGGGGAGGCGTTTCTTGAAGAAGCTGAACATGCGGGGATGGTTGGGGTGCCGGGCCGCGGCACCGAAGGCGGCGGGTCTTTGCCGCCTTTCACAGGCCTGGCCTATAATCGCGGGCTCGTGGCGCTTTAGCTCAGCCGGTTAGAGCGACGGAATCATAATCCGCAGGTCCGGGGTTCGAATCCCTGAAGCGCCACCACCCGTTGCCCCGCCCGCCTCACGGCCGCGGGGTTTACTTTTTTGGGTCGTTTCTACCGCACATTTCGGCGGTGCTGCCTGCTGGGGCCTGTCCCCGCTTCTTCAACGCTGTCCTTCGCCAAGCCACCCTTCTTCCTCGAGCCGCTTCTCGACGCGAAGGAGCAGAGCCCGAGCCTGCGTCATGCATTCGGCCAAGGCGGCAGCGGTCACCAGGTCCCCGTCGTAGCCGGCAAGGTTGCGCTGTTTGCGCAAGCTATCCAGGACCCGGACCGTCGAATCATCGACGCCCAACGTGTGCTTCAGGTTCTGCAGAGCCGCCATGTGGTGCCCAGGTCGGCTGGTGGAGGTCCTGAAGCCGTTCAACAGCAAGCCCAGATCGGCCAGCACGCGGATGGCGGTGTAGGCACAGTCGAAGCGCGTCTCGTTGCTGGCCTGGGTGAGAGCCGCATCGGCGAGGCGTGTACGCGCTGCATGGAGCATCCTCAGCCCGAGTTCCATGGAGACGGGCACGGCATCCAGCAGGCCGGCCCTGGCTTGGTTGCGCAGATGCTCAGCGCCCATGCCCATCCCCGATCAGCATGACCCGTGGCTTGTCGAGCAGGTCTCTGACGAAAGACGACGGGCTCTGCAGCTGCTCGGCCCATTCCTGCGTCGAGAAGACCTTGGGATTGATCTCGCGTTGCAGCACGGCCTGGGCATCATAGAGGGCCGCGAGGACGGACGCAAAGTCGACGTCCCCCACGACCAACACGTCGATGTCGCTGCCGGCGTGTTCGCTTCCTCGTGCCATGGAGCCGAACACGAAGGCGACGTGGACCCTGTCGGCCAGGGGTGCGAGGGCGTCCTTCAGCACGTCGGCCAGACCGACTGTCTTGCGCAGCAGCCCCGACAACTCGACGTAGACCGGGTGGCTGGTGTCGGCCGCGAACTGGACCTGGTTTCCCACCCGCTGCTTCGTCAACAAGCCGGCAGCCTGCAGGCGGTCGAGTTCCTTGAGCACGGTGCCCGCAGGCGCGTCAACCAGACGCGCAATCTCTCTGACGTGGAGGCTGCGGTCGGGGTGGAGCAGCAGCAGGGAGAGCGCCTTGCGCCGGGTATGTGCCGGAAACAGCAGGTCGGAAAGACGATGATCCGTTGCTCTCACGGAAACGATTGTAGCTTCCAGAGCAACGATCGAACAGGGGCCAGACCCTCGATTGATGCGTACAGCCAGACGGTGTGGCGCGCAGCGGGGACACAGAGCCTCAAGCGCCCCGGCGGCTGCCGGCGCCCAGCGCCGCCGCGCGGGGCTCCAGCACGACCGGGCCGTACCAGGCCTCGGCGCGGGTGCGGGTGTTGTCGCTGTCGGTCATCATCGCCACGCCGATGAGGGCACCGGGGGGCTCGCCATAGGCTTGCAGGTAGTCGGTGGCGATGTCGCGCCGGTGCTCGCGCCAGCGGCCCAGGTGCTCGGGGCCGGAATCGACGACGAGCTTGCGGATGCGGTCGGTGCGCGGGTTGACGACCACGCTGTCCACAGGCTTGGCGGTCTCCCAGACGTACATCAGCGTGGCGAAGGGCGGCTCCTCGCCGCTCAGCATGCGGGCCAGGTCGAACATCGCTCGTGTGCGCGGCGACAGGCGCGCGCGGTCGCCGTCGAAAGCGAGCACGATGCGGGCGACGGCGTCCTCGTGCTCGAGGTCGGCGATGCTGGCCTGCGGGTTCAGCGCATCGACGCGCCAACTGAAGCGCACCTTGCCCAGGTCGGCAGGGGCGATACGCGTGTGGCAGCGCCACATGCTGGCCGAGCCTTCGGCGCGGGCGTGCATGACCACGCGGCCGTCCTTGCGGCCGGCGGCGTAGCGCGTGGCGCGCTTGCCGGGCAGCGCCACCGCATGCCAGGGCGGCAGCGAAGGCGCGGGCAAGGCGCCGGGCGGGGCGACGCCGGGGGCCGTTGCGGCCGCTCCCGGTGCGGCGGGTGGGACGGCGGGTGGGGCGGCAGGTAGAGCAGCGGGTGGGGTGGCGCCTTCAGGCAGGCTCGCGCAGCCCGCAAGCCCTGCCCCGAGCGCCCCGACAGCCCCCAAAGCCCCGAGCAGGCAGGCCCGTCGCTGTGGGCCCGGAGGACGATGCGCCATGTTCATCAAGAGCATCTTCACATGCCCCAAAAGAAAAACCCACCGGATTTACCCGGTGGGTTGGCACGGTCTGATTCAAGACAGCGGCTCGTTCGAGCCGCCCGTCACGATCAGAAGTTGTGCTGCAGGCCCACGCCGTAGCCGGTGCCCTTGGTCTGGGCATCGTTGAAGCCGGCGGTCGCGGCGTTCTTGTTGGCGATGCTCACATAAGCCAGCGTGCGCTTGCTCATGTTGTACTTGAAGCCGGCCGACAGGATGCGGGCATCCGAACCGGTGGCAGCTTCGGCAATGCCGTACTGTGCCCAGAACTGGTGCGCGCCGACCGGGGCGGTCAGGCCGACGACGTAGGCGCTGTCGGTGGCCGACGAGGCGGCATTGCCGTTGTCCTGATAGGTGAAGAACGCCCGAGCCACGCCGAAGTTGTAGTTCACGGCCAAGCCGGTAAAGTTCTTCGCGCTGATGGTGCCGCCGCTACCGTTGGTCGAATTGGCCACGGAGAGGTGCGCTTGCAGCGGGCCTGCGCTGTAGCTCAGGCCGACGCCCATGTGGTTCTTCGCACCGGCGGTCGTCACTTCCTTCGGAGCCCAGGAAACCTGGAGCTGCAGGCCGCCCATCGTCGGCGAGAGGTACAGAACTTGGTTCGACACGTACACGCCAACGTTGCTCAGCGTGTTGCCCTTGGAGGCGCCGCCGGACACACCCTTCGTGCCGTTGGCCGTGGGGGTCAAGATGAACACCGGGTTGAAAGAACGGCCAAGACGGACTTCACCGAAGCCGCCCGACATGCCGACGAACATGTCGTTGTTGCCCAGGGTCGTCGCAGCGTTGGCCACACCCGAACCCGAATAAGTGGCGTCGAAGGACGTCGACACCTTGAAGTTGGCCTTCAGACCGCCACCGAGGTCTTCGGAGCCGGTCCAGGTGATCTGCGTGGTGCCGTTCCGGCTGTTCGATGCCTGCATGGCGGCGGCGGAGGAAGCCTTCTCCAGACCGAAGTCCAGCGTGCCCGACAGGGTGGAGGTGGATTGCGCCGAGGCGACGCCGGCAGCGGCCAGGGCGGCCATCGCGATCAGGGATTTCTTCATGTCAAAGTTCTCCAGGTTGAGGACAAAGGCTCTTTCTGCAGAACCGGGGCCGTTGCAAGAGGTTTGCGCGGGCTTGCCAGCCCCGGCACCCAGCCCGTGGATCGAGCTGAACGAACTCCCTTGCGGGAAGTTGGACGTATTTCACCAGCGCCGGCCGGCCCTGCCTAGGTTTGGGGCGTTCGGCAGGGGCTTTGTGTTGCATGGCTGCAACGCCGGGGCGGCCCGCCGGGGCGGGCGGGCGGGCCCGCGCCGGGCTGCTGGGCTGGGGTAAGCTCCTGCGCATGTCGAACGCCGCACCGTCCACCCGCCCCACGCTGTCAGCCCTTGATCACTGGCTGGCCGCGGCCGACGGCGCCTTGCGCACGCTGGCCGGCGCCTCGCACGCCGGCCGGCCCGAGCCCGCGCCGCCCGCCGAAGGCGCGCAGGCCGTCGGCGCGGCGGCGCCGGCCGCCCTCAGCGAGTCTGAGCGCCGCCTGGCCGGCGCCTTGATGCGCGTGAACCACGTGGGCGAGGTGTGCGCCCAGGCCCTGTACCAGGCCCAGGCCCTGACGGCGCGCAGCCCGGCCCTGCGCGAGCAGATGCTGGCGGCCGCGCGCGAGGAGACCGACCACCTGGCCTGGACCCAGGGCCGCCTGGCCGCGCTGGGCGCCCGGCCCAGCCTGTTGAATCCGGTCTGGTACGGCGGCGCCTTCGCCATCGGCCTGGCGGCCGGTCGGCTGGGCGACGCGCGCAGCCTGGGCTTCGTCGTCGAGACCGAGCGCCAGGTCGAGCAGCACCTGGCCGGCCACCTGGAGCGCCTTCCCGAGGCGGACACGGCCTCGCGCGCCGTGGTGGCGCAGATGAAGGCCGACGAAGCCCGCCACGCCGACGACGCGCTGGCCGCCGGCGCCCAGCCGCTGCCCGCGCCCGCGCAGGGCCTGATGCGGCTCGCCGCGAAGGTGATGACGACGGTGGCGCACCGGGTGTGAGGGCGGGCAGGCGTCTTGCGGGGGCGCGAACGGGCCCGTGAGTCCCTCCTGCGGTTCTTCGGGCTTGCGCGAGGGAGTCTGCCCGTGCATCGGTAGGCCGCTGGCTTCGGGCCCCGAGGGTGGGTGCAGGCCTGCGGCGCCTGGGGCCCTCAGCACCAGGCCTCGGCCGGTGTGCGCAGGAAGGTCTCGAGGTCGACCCCGCCCGGGCCGACGACGATGCCGGGCTCCGAGCCGAAGGTGCGCGCGAAGCGCGCGAGCGCGCTGGCCGCGCCGCGGGGGCGGCTGCTCTTCACCTCCAGCGGGACGACCCGCGGCCCGCGGCGCAGGACGAAATCGACCTCGTCGCCGCCCTCGCGCCACCAGCTCACCTCCATGCCTGGCGGCGCGCTGTTGATCAGGTGCGCGCCGACCGCGGATTCGACCAGCCGCCCCCAGGTGGCCGGGTCGGCCCGGGCTTGATCGAGGGTCAGCGGCAACTGGGCACTGACGAGGGCGTTGTTCAGCGCCAGCAGCTTGGGGCTGGCCGCGCGGGTGCGAGCCGCGTCGCCGGCGAACTTGTCCAGGCCGGCCAGCAACCAGGCGCCGCCCAGCAGCCGCAGGTAGTGCGCGAGCGTGGTGGTGTTGCCGGCCTCCTGCAACTGGCCGGTCATCTTCTGGTAGGACAGCACCTGGCCCGAGTACAGGCAGCCCAGCACGAACAGCCGCCGCAGCAGCGCCGGCTTGTCGATGCGCGCCAACTGCAGCACGTCGCGCGATAGCGTGGGCTCGACGATGGCGTCGAGCACGTGGCTGCGCCAGCGGAACTCGTCGTCGACCAGTGCCGCCGCGCCCGGGTAGCCGCCGAACCAGACGTAGCGCTCCACGTCCCAGCCGAAGGCGCGCTGCATCTCGTCGTAAGACCAGTGCGGCACGCGGATCAGCTCGAAGCGGTCGGCCAGACTTTCCGCCAGGCCCTGCTGCATCAGGAATTGCGAGGAGCCCAGCAGCACCGCGTGCAGGGGCAGGCCGGTCTGGCTGTCCTCGTCCCACAGGCGCTTGACCACCTCGGACCAGCGCGGCACCTTGTGCACCTCGTCGAGCACCAGCACCGCCGGCCCGCGGGTGGCAAGGCGGCGTGCCAGCGCCCACTGCTGCAGCACCCAGTCGGCGTCGGGTGCGGCGGGCAGGTCTGCGGTTGCGTAGTGCGAGGGACCGTCGAGGCGTGCGAGCGCCTGGCGGGTCAGCGTGGTCTTGCCCACCTGGCGCGGCCCGGCCAGGATCTGGAGGAAGCGGCGCGGCTCGCCCAGGCGGCGGGCCAGCACGGCGACTTGGGGGCGTTCGATGCGCGGAGAAAACATCGGGAAAGTTTACTCAACATACTGAGCAATTTTGCTCTTCATGTTGAGTAATTCGGCGACTTCGCCTGGCCCTCGTCAATGGGTCGTCAACCCTCCACCACCTCGAAGCTCGTCGTCACCTCGGCAGTCTTGGACAGCATGATGGTCGCCGAGCAGTACTTGTCGTGCGACATCGCGATGGCGCGCTCCACGGCGGCGGCCGGCACGGCCTTGCCGGTGACGGTGAAGTGCAGGTGGATCTTGGTGAAGACCTTGGGGTCGGTGGCGGCGCGTTCGGCCTGCAGGCGCACCTGGCAGCCGCTGACGGCGTGGCGGCCGCGCTTCAGGATCAGCACGACGTCGTAGGCGGTGCAGCCGCCGGCGCCGGCCAGCAGCGTCTCCATCGGCCGCGGCGCGAGGTTGCGGCCGCCGCCATCGGGCGCGCCGTCCATCGTGAGGAAGTGGCCGCTGCCGGTCTCGGCAGCAAAGCCCATGCCGGTGGACGGCATCCAGTGCACGGTGCATTCCATGGTGCGTTCGGGTGCGTCGGGGCGCACCGGGGTGGGGAGTGGGAGGCAGATTCTCGCGTCCCTGGGGGCGGCCAGCCTGGCACGGATGCTGCTTGAGTTTTGCTGCAAGTGTGTGTCCTTACGGCGCGCGTGAAGCGGCGTTGACCTGGATCGAATCGGCCGCAAGGGCCCCGCTGCTAGACTGCGGTGCATTGCGGCAGGGGTCGGACAGGCCGATCTGGCGTCCGGGCGCTGCCTCTGGTTGTCTCCTCCACCTCCTATCAAGGTGGTTCGACCCGGAGCCTTTGCGGGCTCCGGGTCTTTTTTCGTGCTTGCGCGCACCCGCGACCATGCCCCGAGCGTCCCACCCGGCCCGCGTAGCGGCGCCTGCACCGCGGCCCGCTGCCGCGCCGCGGCCGCCCAAGACCGCGGCCGACTACCTGAAGAAGATCCTGACCGCGCGCGTCTATGACGTGGCGGTGGAGTCGGCGCTCGAGCCGGCGCGCCAGCTCTCGCGCCGCCTGGGCAACACCGTGCTGCTCAAGCGTGAGGACCAGCAGCCGGTGTTCAGCTTCAAGCTGCGCGGCGCCTACAACAAGATGGCGCACCTGAGCGAGGAGGAGCGCGCGCGCGGTGTGATCTGCGCCTCGGCCGGCAACCACGCGCAGGGCGTGGCGCTGTCGGCGCGGCGCATGGGCTGCCGGGCCGTGATCGTGATGCCGGTGACGACGCCGCGGGTCAAGATCGACGCCGTGCAGGCCCTGGGCGGCGAGGTCGTGCTGCACGGCGACAGCTACTCCGACGCCCACGCCCACGCGCTCGAACTGCAGCGCGCGCAGGGCCTGACCTTCGTCCACCCTTTCGACGACCCGGACGTGATCGCCGGCCAGGGCACGGTGGCGATGGAGATCCTGCGCCAGCACCAGGGCCCGATCGACGGGGTCTTCGTGGCCATCGGCGGCGGCGGGCTGGTCTCGGGCGTGGCGGCCTACATCAAGGCGGTGCGGCCGGAGGTGCAGGTCATCGGCGTGCAGACGGTCGACTCCGACGCGATGATGCAATCCGTGCGGCGTGGCCGGCGCGTGCAGCTCGCGGACGTGGGCCTGTTCTCCGACGGCACGGCGGTCAAGCAGGTCGGGGCCGAGACCTTCCGCCTCGCGCGCGCGCTCGTGGACGACTACGTGCGCGTCGACACCGACGAGGTCTGCGCCGCGATCAAGGACGTCTTCCAGGACACGCGCAGCATCCTCGAACCGGCGGGCGCGCTGGGCGTGGCGGCGATCAAGCAGTACGTGGCCACGCACAAGTGCAAGGGCCGCATCTTCGTGACCATCACCTGCGGCGCGAACATGAACTTCGACCGCCTGCGCTTCGTCGCCGAGCGGGCCGAGTTCGGCGAGCAGCGCGAGGCGCTGTTCGCGGTCACCATCCCCGAGGAGCGCGGCTCCTTCCGCCGCTTCATCGAGCTCATCGGCTCCACCGGCAGCCGGCAGGTCACCGAGTTCAACTACCGCATCGCCGACGAGAAGATGGCGCGCGTCTTCGTCGGCCTGACGATCGCGCGGCGCGACGAGGCGCAGCGCATCGCGCGCGCCTTCGTTCGGCAGGGCTTCGCCACGGTGGACCTGACCGACGACGACATCGCCAAGGAGCATGTGCGCCACATGGTGGGCGGGCACAGCGAGCTGGCGCGCGACGAGCGGCTGTTCCGCTTCACCTTCCCCGAGCGGCCGGGGGCGCTGCTGCGCTTCCTGTCGAGCATGAACCCGGGCTGGAACATCAGCCTGTTCCACTACCGCAACCAGGGCGCCGACTACGGCCGCATCCTGGTGGGCATCCAGGTGCCGAAGGAAGACGCCCAGGCCTTCGACGACTTCCTGCGCACGCTGGCCTACCCCTGCACCGAGGCCACCGACAGCGCGGTGTATCGCCTGTTCCTGCGCTAGCGGGCTCGCTAGCGCAGCCAGTCCAGCGCGATCCGCTGCTGGAGCTGGCGCGCCACGCGCAGCGCCTCCTTCAGCAGGCGGCGGTCGAGGTCGTGCAGCGCGCGCAGGTCGATGCGGTTGGGGTGCTCGGCGCCGGGGGTGTCGATCTGCACGCGCAGGCGCAGCATCTGCAGCACCTCGAAGGCGCCGGCCCAGGTCTCGCGCTCGCGCTCGGCGGCGCCGAGCGCGGCGCCGGCCTGCAGCAGGCGCTCGCGCGTGGTGGCGGCATCGACGCCGCGCGCCAGCGCGAAGAAGCGCGCCGCGTCCACGAAGACGGCGCTGCCGTGCAGCTTCAAGTCCACCCACTGCTGGCCGGCGTCGCCGGCCTCGGTGGCCACGCCGCCGTGCCAGTTGAGCGCCGGCTTCAGGCGCAGCGAGTTCTCTGCCAGCAGGCGCAGGAAGCGCGGGTGGCGCGGCGCGCCCTCGGCGATGAGCGCGCGCAGCGGCGCAGCCAGCGCCTCGGCGCCGGCGATGGCGCGCAGGTCGAAGTAGATGCTCGCGGCGAGCAGGTCCTCGGGCTCGCCCTGCGCCATCCAGTGGGCAAAGCGCGCCGCCCAGTCGCGCTGGCGCAGGCAGCAGGCCGGCTGCCCGGCCATGATGCCGCCCTTGCACAGCGGGTAGCCGCAGGCGTCGAGCGCCTCGTTGGCCTGCTGCGCCATGACCCGCCAGCGCGCGTGCTCGGCGGCGTCGACGGCGTCGTCGAGCACGAGGCCGTTGTCCTGGTCGGTGGCGATGGTCTGCTCGCCCCGGCCCTCGGAGCCGAAGGCGACCCAGCAGGCGCGCGCGAGGTCCAGCCCGTGGGCCTGCGCCAGCAGCGTGACCAGGCGCTGCACGAGCAGGTCGTTGAGGTGGCTGACGAGCTGCGTGAGCGCGCGCGCGCTCACGCCCTGGGCCAGCAACTGGCGCGCGAAGGCGCGGATCTCGGGCGCGAGCGCGCGCAGCGCGTCGGGGTCGGGCGCGGCGCGCAGCGCGCTGCCGAGCTGGCGCAGCGAGCGCCGCTGCAGCGCGAACAGGTCGCGCTCGGAGACCAGGCTGACGACGCGCCCGTGCTCGGTCAGCGGCACGTGGCGGATGCCCGCGCGCGACATCAGCAGCGCCGCGTCCTGCACGGTCTGGTGGATGTCGAGCGTGTGCACCGGCGCGTTCATCAGCGCCGTGGCGGGCGTGCGGCGGATGTCCAGTGGCGGCTCGCGCAGCGCGATCCTGGGCAGCAGGTCGTGACGCGTCAGGATGCCCAGGGCAGCGCCTTGTTCGTCCAGCGCCAGCACCGAGCCCACGCCGCGCGCCTGCATCAGCGCCAGCGCCTCGTGCAGCGTGGCCCCCGGGCCCACGGCCACCGGCGCGCGCCGCGGCAGCGCCGTCAGCGGGCTCTCGAAGGATTGCTGCGCCAGCGCCTGGCTAGCATAGGCGGCCCGGGCCTGGCCGACCGACAGCGCGAGAACGTGCTGCAGGCGCCGGTTCATGAAGTCGGCGAGCACGGGGTCGGCGGCGACGATGCCCAGCACCGTGTCGGCGTCGAACTCCAGCAGTTCCGCGGCCTCCACCGCGCGGTAGACCGAGATGGCAGGCCGGCGCCCGAGCACGGCGCCGATGGGGAACATCTCGCCGGCCTCGAGCTGGAAGCCGCCCTCGGTGGCGCCCTCGGGCAGGCCGCTGACGGCGCCGCGGCGGATCCACCACAGGCGCTGAGCGACGCCGTCCCCGGGGCCGAAGACGGTGGTGCCCGCGGCGGCCTGCACCGGCCGCGCGGCGCTCAGCAGCGCGTCGATCGACGCCGCCGCCATTTGCGCGAAGGGCGCGTGGCGGCAGAGCTCGGCGCGCCAGGCGGCGAGCGAGGAGGGGTCGGGCGGGGGTGGCGAGGCTGCCATGGTGACCTTGAGTGTGGCCCATCCTTCCGTCGGAAAGCTGACGCGCGCCGGCCGGTTCCGGGTGGCGCCTCCTGCGGCGTGAAGTGCGCTGTTCGCTGGGCACGCGGCCGCCCGGCCGAGCGCCTGCAGCCGGTGCCTGGGCTCCCTAGAATGGCCGGTTCCGCCCTCTCCGGGCCCCTGCAGGGCTAGCCATGTCCACCGGGCTGATCCGCATCCGCGGCGCGCGCCAGCACAACCTGAAGAACCTCGACCTCGACATCCGCACCGGCGAGATGACGGTGGTCACGGGGCCGAGCGGCTCGGGCAAGTCCAGCCTGGTCTTCGACACGCTCTACGCCGAGGGCCAGCGCCGCTACGTCGAGACCTTCAGCGCCTACGCGCGCCAGTTCCTCGACCGCATGGACCGCCCGGCGGTGGACCGGGTCGACGGCGTGCCGCCGGCGATCGCGATCGACCAGACCAACCCGGTGCGCACCAGCCGCAGCACGGTCGGCACGATGACCGAGCTGAACGACCACCTGAAGCTGCTTTACGCGCGCGCCGCCCAGCTCTTCGACCGCCAGACCGCGCTGCCGGTGCGGCACGACACACCCGAGACGGTCTACGCCGACCTGCAGGCGCGCGCGGCCGCGGCCGGCGACCCGCGCCTGGTCTTCACCTTCCCGGTGGAACTGCCGGCCGACACCAGCGCCGAGCAGCAGGCGCAGTGGCTGGCCGCCAGCGGCTTCACGCGCGTGCACGAGGAGCACGTGGAGGGCGGGCGCAAGGTGCTGCGTGTCGTCGCCGACCGCCTCCGCCTGGGCGGCACGGAGCGCGCGCGCGTGATGGAGGCGATCGAACTTGCCTTCAAGCGCGGCGGCGGCCGGCTCGACGTCTACCCGCTGCCTGCCGCGGCCGAGGGCGAGGCGCCGGCCGAGGCGCCGCCGCCCTGGCGCTACTCCAGCGGCCTGCACTGCCCCGAGAGCGGCCTGCGCTATGCCGAGCCGCGGCCGGCGCTGTTCAGCTTCAACTCGGCCTTCGGCGCTTGCGACACCTGCCGCGGCTTCGGGCGCGTGATCGGGGTCGACTTCGGCCTCGTCATCCCCGACCACCGCAAGACCCTGCGCAACGGCGCGGTCAAGCCGCTGCAGACGCCGGCCTGGAAGGAGTGCCAGGACGACCTGGTCAAGTACGCCGGCGAGGCCGGCATCCCGCGCGACACCGCCTGGAGCCAACTCACGCCCGCGCAGCGCGACTGGGTGATCGAGGGCTCGCCGCACTGGAAGGGCGACTGGAACCGCCAGTGGTACGGGGTGCGCCGCTTCTTCGGCTACCTCGAGAGCAAGGCCTACAAGATGCACATCCGCGTGCTCTTGTCCAAGTACCGCAGCTACACGCCCTGCCAGGCCTGCGGCGGCGCGCGGCTGAAGCTCGAGTCACTGCTGTGGCGCCTGGGCTCGAAGGCCGATGCCGACGCCGTGCTCGGGGCGGGCGAGGGCGCGGGCTCCGGCGCGGGCGTGCATGTGGGCGCATATGCGGGCGAGGGCGCGCGCTACCACCGCTTCATGCCCGTGGGCACGGCCTGGACGCCGGCCCAGCTCGAGGCGCTGCCCGGCCTGCACCTGCACGACCTGATGCAGCTGCCGCTGCAGCGCCTGCGCCGCTTCTTCGACGGCCTGACCCTGCCCGACGCGCTGCGCGACGAGGCCCTGAAGCTGCTGCTGGAGGAGGTGCGCACGCGCCTCAAGTACCTGTGCGACGTCGGCCTGGGCTACCTGACGCTGGACCGGCAGAGCCGCACGCTCAGCGGCGGCGAGGTCCAGCGCATCAACCTGACGACGGCGCTCGGCACCTCGCTCGTGAACACGATGTTCGTGCTGGACGAGCCCAGCATCGGCCTGCACCCGCGCGACATGAACCGCATCGTGCAGGCCATGCACCGCCTGCGCGACGCCGGCAACACGCTGGTCGTGGTCGAGCATGACCCGGCGGTGATGCTGGCCGCCGACCGCCTCATCGACATGGGCCCCGGGCCGGGTGAGCGCGGCGGGCAGGTCGTCTTCGACGGCACGCCGGCGCAGGCGCGTGGCGCCGACACGCTGACCGGCGCCTACCTGGGCGGGCGCAAGCAGGTCGGCATCGGCCTGCGCCGCCTGGTGAGCGAGTCCACCCCGCGCCTGGTGCTGGAGGGCGCGACCGAGCACAACCTCAAGGGCGTGACGGTGGAGTTGCCGCTGCAGCGCCTGGTCTGCGTCACCGGGGTCTCGGGCTCGGGCAAGAGCACGCTGGTGCAGGACGTGCTGGCGCCCGCGCTGGCGCGCCACTTCGGCCAGGCCAGCGAGACGCCGGGCGCGCACGAGCGCCTGCTGGGGGCGGACTGGCTGGCCGGGGCCGTCTTCGTCGACCAGTCGCCCATCGGCAAGACCGCGCGCAGCAACCCGGCCAGCTATGTGGGCGCCTTCGACGAGGTGCGCAAGCTGTTCGCTCAAGCGCCGCTGGCGCTTGAGCGCAGCTACGGCGCGGGCATGTTCAGCTTCAACGCCGGCGACGGGCGCTGCCCGGCCTGCGGCGGCTCGGGCTTCGAGCACGTGGAGATGCAGTTCCTCTCCGACGTCTACCTGCGCTGCCCCGACTGCGACGGGCGCCGCTACCGGCCCGAGGTGCTGGAGGTGAAGATCGTGCGCGGGCCGCGCCAGCTCTCGGTGGCCGACGTGCTCGACCTGACGGTGAGCGAGGCCGCAGCGCTGTTCCGCGAGGACCGCGAGGTCGTCGCCCGGCTGCAGCCCCTGGTGGACGTGGGCCTGGACTATGTGCGTCTGGGCCAGCCGGTGCCCACGCTCTCGGGCGGCGAGGCGCAGCGCCTGAAGCTCGCCGGCTTCCTGGCCGAGGCCGCCACCGCGCCGGCGCAGCGGGTGGCGAAGAAGGGCACGCTGTTCCTGTTCGACGAGCCGACGACCGGACTGCACTTCGACGACATCGCCAAGCTGATGCGGGCGCTGCGCAAGCTGCTCGACGCCGGGCACTCGCTGGTGGTGATCGAGCACAACCTGGACGTGATCCGCGCCGCCGACTGGGTGGTCGACCTCGGCCCCGAGGGCGGCGAGGCCGGCGGAGAGCTCGTCTGCGCCGGCACGCCCGACGACCTGCGCGCGCACCCGCGCTCGCACACCGGCGCGGCGCTGCGCGAGTACGACGTGGCGATGGGGCAGGCTGCACCCGTGGCGGCCGAGGCGCCGGCGGTGTACGCGCCCCTGCCTTCAAGCCCCTCTCCCCTTGCGGGAGAGGGGTTGGGGAGAGGGGGGCATGCCAAGACCTCGGCATTCATCCCCCTCTCCCCCAGCCCCGCCAGGGGGGAGGGGAGCGGACCGCGCGTCCCTGAGGCAGGGACAGAAGACGCCGCGGCCGGCGCCTACCTGGGCCAGGCCATCCGCATCGTCAACGCGCGCGAGCACAACCTGAAGTCGATGACGGTGGAGATCCCGCGCGGGAAGTTCAGCGTCGTCACCGGCGTCTCGGGCTCGGGCAAGAGCACGCTGGCCTTCGACATCCTGTTCAACGAGGGCCAGCGCCGCTACCTGGAGAGCCTGAACGCCTACGCGCGCAGCATCGTGCAGCCCGCCGGCCGGCCGGAGGTGGACGCCGTCTGGGGCATCCCGCCGACGGTGGCCATCGAGCAGCGGCTGTCGCGCGGCGGGCGCAAGAGCACGGTGGCGACGACGACCGAGGTCTGGCACTTCCTGCGCCTGCTGTGGGTCAAGCTCGGCATCCAGCACTGCACGCACGACGGCGCCGAGGTGCGGCCGCAGAGCGCCGAGAGCATTGCCGCGCAGCTGCTGCGCGAGCACGCGGGCACCCACGTCGGCCTGCTCGCGCCGCTGGTCGTCAACCGCAAGGGCGTCTACACCGACCTGGCCAAGTGGGCCAAGGCGCGCGGCCACACGCACCTGCGCATCGACGGCGAGTTCGTCAAGGTCGACCCCTTCCCGCGCATCGACCGCTTCAAGGAGCACACGATCGAGCTGCCGGTGGCCGACCTCGTCGTCGACCCGGCGCGCGAGGGCGCGCTGCGCGCGGCTCTGTCCAAGGCGCTGGAGCTCGGCAAGGGCGTGCTGCACCTGCTGCACCCGCTGGACGGGCTGGCGCAGGCCATGGCCGATGGCCAGTCCACCGCCGGCATCGGCCGCGTGCAGGTGTTCTCGACCCGGCGCGCCTGCCCGGCCTGCGGCACGAGCTACCCCGAGCTCGACCCGCGCATGTTCAGCTACAACAGCCGGCACGGCTGGTGCCCGGGCTGCGTGGGCACGGGCCTGAAGCTCACGCGCGAGCAGCGGCGCGCGCTCGACGACTCGGTGCGCGACGACGACGCGCGCGGGCGCGAGCAGAGCTTCCCGTCCGAGGAGCCCGAGGTCGAGGGCCTGGTCGACGAGCCCTGCCCTGAGTGCGCGGGCGCGCGCCTGAACTCGCAGGCGCAGGCGGTGCGCTTCCAGGGCCGGCCGATCGCCGACATCGCGCGCATGAGCGTGCGCGAGGCGGCCGAATGGGTCGCCGCGATGGCCGCCGAGGGACGGCTGAGCGTGCGCGAGACCGGTATCGCGCGCGACGTCATCGCCGAGATCCGCAGCCGGCTCGACTTCCTGCAGCAGGTCGGCCTGGGCTACCTGACGCTGGACCGCGCCGCGCCCACGCTGTCGGGCGGCGAGGCGCAGCGCATCCGCCTGGCGGCGCAGCTCGGCAGCAACCTGCAGGGCGTGTGCTACGTGCTGGACGAGCCCACGATCGGCCTGCACCCGCGCGACAACGGCATCCTGCTGGGCGCGCTGCAGCGCCTGGGCGCGCAGGGCAACACCCTGGTCGTCGTCGAGCACGACGAGGACACCATCCGCCGCGCCGACCACCTGATCGACATCGGCCCCGGCGCCGGCAAGCGCGGCGGCCGGCTCGTCGCCCAGGGCACGGTCGAGGACCTGGCGCGCCACCCCGATTCACTGACTGGCCGGCTGCTCGCCGCGCCGCTGCGCCACCCCTTGCGGGCGCGGCGCGGCATCGACCCCGCCGCGCCCGCGCTCGTGCTGCGGGGCGCGCGCCTGCACAACCTGCAGGGCGTGGACGTGCGCGTGCCGCTGGGCCGGCTGGTCGCGGTGACCGGCGTCTCGGGCTCGGGCAAGAGCACGCTCGCGCGCGACGTGCTGCTGGCCAACGTGCAGGCGGCGGTGGCGCAGCGCGCCACCAAGGCCGGGCGCGACGCCTGGGCGGCGGGGCAGGGCCCGGCCTGGGCCGGCTGCGCCGGGCTCGAGGGCGTGGAGACGATCGAGCGCGTGCTCGAGGTCGACCAGACGCCCATCGGCAAGACGCCACGCTCCTGCCCGGCCACCTACATCGGCTTCTGGGACACGATCCGCAAGCTCTTCACCGAGACGCTCGAGGCCCGCACCCGCGGCTATGGCGCGGCGCGCTTCTCCTTCAACACCGGTGACGGGCGCTGCCCCGCCTGCGAAGGGCAGGGCCTGCGCACGATCGAGATGAGCTTCCTGCCGGACGTGAAGGTGCCCTGCGACGCCTGCCACGGCCAGCGCTTCAACGCCGAGACCCTGGCCGTCACCTGGCGCGGACGCAGCATCGGCGACGTGCTGCGCATGGAGGTGGACGAGGCGGTGGAGTTCTTCGCCTCCATGCCCTCGGTCGCGCACCCGCTGCAGCTGCTCAAGGACGTGGGCCTGGGCTACCTCACGCTGGGCCAGCCCAGCCCCACGCTGTCGGGCGGCGAGGCGCAGCGCATCAAGCTCGTGACCGAACTCGCCAAGGTGCGCGACGACGCCACGCGGCGCGTGCCGCACACGCTGTACGTGCTGGACGAGCCCACCGTGGGCCTGCACATGGCCGACGTGGAAAAGCTCATCCGCGTGCTGCACCGCCTGGTCGACGGCGGCCACAGCGTGGTGGTGATTGAGCACGACCTCGACGTCGTCGCCGAGGCCGACTGGGTGCTCGACCTCGGCCCCGAGGGCGGCACCGAAGGCGGCCGCGTGGTCTGCGCCGGCGCGCCCGAGCAGGTGGTGGCCGCGGGCACGCACACAGGCCGGGCGCTGGCGCCGGTGCTGGCGCGCTGAGGGCGGGCCGGGACAACCCCGTTCTTGCAGGCCGCTCAGCCGCCGAGCTGCTGGCGCAGGCGCTGCAGCGCTTCCCGGTCGATGCGGTCCTTGGGTCGGTAGTCCGTCTTGGTCTTCAGCAGGCCCTCGATGTCGAGCGTGCGGATCTCCACGCCCTCGGTCACCAGCGTGCGCACATGGGGCTTCAGGCTCTGGTAGTCCTCGCCGTTGGCGGCGAAGAGCAGGTCGATCAGGATCTCGTCGGCAATGCGGATGTTCTCGGGCGCTGAGGGGTCGACCTCGAACCACGCCGGGTCCAGCTCGGCGCTCGAGGGCAGGAAGCTCAGGGCCCGTATCACGCGCCGCCCGTTTTCAAGGGAACTGGGCAGCAGGATGTCGATATCCTCGGTGGCGCGCACGAACCCGTTGAGTCGCACGGCATGTCCGCCGACCAGGATGTACTCCACGCCCTCCTGCTGGAAGCGGCGCAGCAGCTCGAGCAGGTCGTCATGCTGCATCCGACGCACCCGCATCGGTGCCGTGCGGTCGCTCCGGGGCCTTCTGCGGCACCGGATTCAGCCGACGTGCGATCTCGACCTGCCGTTCCTCGTCGAGCCGGTTCAGGATCTCGTGCGTGCCCCGGAAGACGCCGTGGGGCCGCGGTGGCAGCACGCCTGCGAGCATCGCATCCAGGCGTCGGCCCCTGCGCCAGGCTTCAGCAGGGTCGAGCGTGAACTCGTTGCGGGGCTGCGGGCCGACGGTGCGAACCATGCCGGCAATTGTGCCGATGTTCCGTGCCCGGACCGGCGGCTCTGCGCAAGCCTGTTTCCCGGGTGAGGGCCGCGGACTCCGGCCTCGGGGCCGCTCGGGCTCTCAGCGCTGCAGCGACTGCAGCCGCAGCCCCGGCTGCAGCATGACCTCGCCGACGACGCCGCGCGCCGTGATCTCGCAGCCGGTGCTGCATTGCGTCAGGATGAACTGCCGGTCTTCGCGCGGCAGGGTCTCGGTGTCGGCCATCACGGGATTGGTGTCGAAGGGCTGGCGCGGGTCGGTCAGCATGGCCATGCCGCCCACCAGCATCAGGCGCGCCCGCACCGCCACGCGCTGGCCGCTCATGCGCGCGATGTCGAGCTTGAGGTCGGTGATGCCCATGGCGCGGTAGGTCGGCGCGGCCGGCGCTGCGCCGCGGGCCGCGGGCCGCGGCGGCTCGGCGGCACGCGCGCGCAGGCTCTCCAGGAACTTCTGCAGCGCGTCGTCGAAGTCGAGGTCGGGCTCGGCGCGGCACACTTCCGCGACCCGGCGCACGATGTCATCGGCCTTCATGCCCTTGCTGAGCTCGGTCGAGCCGGCGGCGTTGTAGCCGCTGATGTAGCCCAGGGCCCAGCCGCGGTCGTAGTCGTCCGAGGCCCACTCGCGGCAGCTGGCCGCGCCGTGGATGACATAGGCCTGCGCCGCCGGCGCGGCTGCCAGCAGCAGGCCCGCGAGCAGCGCCGCGGCGCCGTGCCGGCGCCGCGCGCGGCGCCTGATGGATGTCGACATCAGAACCCCTCCTCCACCAGTTCTGCCGCGCGCAGCACGGCGCGCGCCTTGGCCTCGGTCTCCTTCCACTCCAGCGCGGGCTCGGAGTCGGCGACGACGCCGGCGCCTGCCTGCACGTACAGCGTCTGGTCCTTGACCACGCCGGTGCGGATGGCGATGGCCACGTCCATGTCGCCCGCGTGGCTGAGGTAGCCCACGGCGCCGCCGTAGATGCTGCGCTCCACGGGCTCGAGCTCGTCGATGATCTCCATCGCCCGGATCTTGGGCGCGCCGCTAAGTGTGCCGGCCGGGAAGGTGGCGCGCAGCACGTCCAGCGGACCGAGGCCGGGTTTCAGGCGGCCCTCGACGTTGCTCACCAAGTGCATCACGTGCGAGTAGCGCTCGATGCCGAAGGCGTCGGTGACCTTGACGCTGCCGGTCTCGGCGATGCGCCCTATGTCGTTGCGCGCCAGGTCGATCAGCATCACGTGCTCGGCGCGCTCCTTCGGGTCGGCCACGAGCTCGGCCTCGAGGGCCTTGTCCTGCTCCAGCGTGGCGCCGCGCGGGCGCGTGCCGGCCAGTGGCCGCACGGTGACGGTGCAGCCCCCGGGGCCCTGCTCCTGGCGCACCAGGATCTCGGGCGAGGCGCCGACGATCTGGAAGCCGCCCATGTCGTAGTAGTACATATAGGGGCTGGGGTTCAGCACCCGCAGTGCGCGGTACAGCGACAGCGGGCTCTCGGTGTAGCGCTTGCGCATGCGCTGGCCGATCACCACCTGCATGCAGTCGCCGGCGGCGATGTACTCCTTGGTGCGCAGGACGGCCGCCTCGAAGTCGGCCTGGGCCCAGTCGTGCTCGACGGCATAGCTGGGCCCGCGCCGCACCTGCGGCGCCGTGACCGAGAAGCGCAGCTTGTCGGTCAGCTCCGCCAGCCGGCGCTTGCCCTGGAACCAGGCGTCGGGCGTGCGCGGGTCGGCCCAGACGATGAGGTACAGACGGCCGGAGAGGTTGTCGATGACGGCCACCTCCTCGGTCTGCAGCAGTTGGATGTCGGGCGTGCCCAGGCCGCCGGGCTTGCGCACGCCGGCCAGGCGCGGCTCGATGGCGCGCACCGTCTCGTAGCCGAAGTAGCCCGCCAGCCCGCCGCAGAAGCGCGGCAGACCCGGGCGCAGCGCGGGCTTGAAGCGCGCCTGGTAGGCGGCGATGAACTCCAGCGGGTTGGACTCGGCTGTCTCGACCACCTGGCCTTCGGTGACGACCTCGCAGCGCGTGCCGGTGGCGCGCACCAGCGTGCGCGCCGGCAGGCCGATGAAGGAGTAGCGCCCGAAGCGCTCGCCGCCGACCACCGACTCCAGCAGGAAGCTGTTGCGCCCGCCCGCGGCCAGCTTCAGGTACAGCGACAGCGGGGTCTCCAGGTCGGCGAAGGCCTCGGCGATCAGCGGGATGCGGTTGTAGCCGGCCGCGGCCAGGCTCTTGAATTCGAGTTCGGTGATCACGAGCGGAGCGCCGCAGGCGCGGCATCGGAAGTGGGCAGCAGGCCGTTGCGGGCCGCGTGGCGGGCCGGGACCGGGTTTGACCGATGATAGCCGGCGGGTCGCGGCGAACGGCCAGGCCTGCCACCCTGGAGGAGCCCCCATGAACGCCATCTTGCGAGCCCGTCGCCGCCCGTCCGCCGGGTTTGCCGCCAGCCTTGTCGCCATCCTGTTCGCCGCGGGCGGCACGCTGGCCCTGCCGCCGGCCGCCGCGGCTTTCGACCTGCAGGGCCACCGCGGCGCCCGGGCGCTGGCGCCGGAGAACACGCTCGCCGGCTTCCGCCGCGCGCTCGAGGTGGGCGTGCACACGCTCGAGCTCGACCTCGGCATGAGCCGCGACGGCGTGCTCGTCGTCGCGCACGATCCGCGCCTGAACCCGGCGTTCACGCGCGACGCGCAGGGGCGCTTGATTGCAGAGCCCGGCGCGCCGCTCTCCAGCTTGACGCTGGCCGAGATCCAGGCCTACGACGTCGGGCGCCTGAAGCCGGACACCCGGTACGCCCAGGCCTTCCCGCGTCAGCGCGGCGCCGATGGCGAGCGCATGCCGACGCTGGACCAGGTCTTCGAGCAGGTGCGCGCCTGGGGCGCCACCGGGGTGCGCTTCAACATCGAGACCAAGGTGACGCCGCTGCAGGCCACGCTCACGGCGCCGCCCGAGGCCTTTGCCGCCGCGGTGGTGGAGGCGGTGCGCCGCCACGGCCTGACCGCGCGCGTGACGGTGCAGAGCTTCGACTGGCGCAGCCTCCAGGCCGTGCAGCGCCTGGCGCCCGAGCTCGGCCTGGCGGCGCTGACGGCGCGCCAGCCCTGGCTGGACAACGTGGGCGACGCGCGCTGGACGGGCGGTCTGCGCCTGGCCGACCACGGCGGCTCGGTCCCCCGCCTGGTGCGCGCCCTCGGGGTGGGGACCTGGTCGCCCTTCCACGGCGACCTGACCGAGGCCGACCTGCGCGAGGCCCGGGCCCTCGGCCTGCGCGTGCTGCCCTGGACCGTGAACGACCGCCCGACGATGGAACGCCTGATCGCCTGGGGCGTGGACGGCCTGATCACCGACGACCCGGAGCTGGCGCGCGAGGTGATGGCGGCGCGGGGCCTGACCTTGCCTGTCGCGCTGGCGCGTTGAGCCCCGGGCGTCAAGCGCCCACGGGCGCTACAGGCCCAGCCACTTCGGCAGGAACAAGGTGATCGCCGGGAAGGCGATCAGCACCGCCATGCGCAGGATGTCGGCAAAGATGAAGGGCACGACGCCGCGCCAGATGGTGGTCGTCTTCACGTGAGGCATCACGCTGGAGAGCACGAAGATGTTCATGCCCACCGGCGGCGTGATCAGGCTGATCTCGATGACGCACACCACCAGGATGCCGAACCACACCGGGTCGAAGCCGAGCGAGGTGACCAACGGGAAGAAGATCGGCACCGTCAGCAGCATCATCGACAGGCTTTCCATGGCCGTGCCGAGCACGACGTAGATGGCGCAGATCGCGATGATGACGACGATGGGGTGGATCTGGAACTGGGTGACGAAGTCCTTCAGCGCGTTGGGCAGCTCGGTGAAGTTCAGGAAGTTCGCGAACAGAGAGGCGCCGATGACGATCAGGAAGAGCATGGCCGAGGTGCGCGCCGACTCCACAAGCACGTCGCGCAGCACCGGCAGCGTCAGCGAGCGCCGCGCCAGCGCGAACAGGAAGCCGCCCATGGCCCCGACGCCCGCGGCCTCGGTGGGGGTGAAGAAGCCGCCGTACATGCCGCCCATGACGATGGCGAACAGCAGCACGACGCCCCAGATGCTGCGCATGGCCTTCAGGCGCTCGGCCCAGCTCGCGCGCTCGCCCGGGGGGCCGTATTCGGGGTGGCGGCTGGTGACCCAGACCGAGGCCAGCATGTAGAAGCCCATGGCCACCAGGCCCGGGATCACGCCGGCGGCGAACAGCGCGCCGATGCTCTGCTCGGTCATGATGCCGTAGATGACCATGATGACCGAGGGCGGGATCAGGATCCCCAGCGTTGCCCCGGCGCACACCGTGCCGGCGGCGAAGGCCGTGGAGTAGTTGAAGCGCTGCATCTCCGGCATGGCCACGCGCGCCATCGTGGCCGTGGTGGCGAGCGAGGAGCCGCAGATCGCGCCGAAGCCGGCGCAGGCGGCGATGGTCGACAGCGCCAGCCCGCCGCGCCGGTGGCCGATGAAGGCGTAGGCGGCCTGGTACAGGTCGCGCGACATGCCGGCGCGGGTGACGAAGTTGCCCATCAACACGAACAGCGGCACCACCGACAGGGTGTAGGCGCCGATGTCCGTGAATTCGCCGGCGGCCGAGGACATGGCCGCCGGCCAGGAGCGCATCAGCGCGAAGCCGACGAAGCCGACGAGGCCCATCGCCACGGCGATGGGCACGCGCAGCGCCATGAGCACGAACATGGCCAAGAAGCCGAGCAGGCCCTCGGTCATGACCCGCTCCCGGTGGCTGCCCCGGCGGGCGGGGCGGCCGGCTGGCCCGAGGCGGCGCGCATCGCTTCGCGCGCGGCCAGCATCAGGTGCACCAGCGCGGTCAGCAGCAGCATCGCCGCCACCATGCGGTGGAAGGGGCCGAGCGGGATCTCCAGCCGGGCCGTGATGTCACCCATCTCGAAGGTGCGTACCGATCGCCGCAACACCAGCCACGCGGCGGCGCCGAAGACCAGGCCCGTCAGCAGGTTGGCCAGGGACTGCTGCAGCGTCAGCAGGCGCGGGGGCATGACGCGGTCGAGCAGGTCGAAGACGATGTGCTCGCCGGCCATCGAGGCCAGCGGCAGTGCGAGGAAGATCATGACCAGCATGCACAGCTCTGTCAGCTCGACCGCGCCGACGAGCGAGTTGCCGAGGAACTTGCGACCGAGTACGTCGGCGAAGGTCAGCAGCATCATCGCGAACAGCGCTGCCGCCGCCACGTAGGACAGGAGGGATTCGAAGCGCTTCATCTCGACCCAAGAAAAAAGGCCGGTCAATCCGGCCTGTGGTCTGGCAAGCGGGCCGACCGTACGCTGGGTCGGCCGGCTGGTGCGCAGGGGCGGAGCCCGCGGCGGGCTCCGTCGGCGTTCACTTGACCTTCGCGATCTCGGCACGGAACTCGGTCAGCACAGCCGCCGCGTTGCGCAGGCCCTTCTCCTCGGCCTTCTTCACCCAGTCGGCCTCCAGCGGCGCGGTCTTGGCCTTGTAGTCGGCGACGAACTTCGCGTCGGCGGTGATGGACTCGATGCCGGCGGCCTTCTGCGCCTGCAGGCTCTTGGCGTCCTCGTCGTCCCAGTACTTGCCGAAGCGACGCGCCGCGTGCTCGCCCGCGAGCTTGTCGATCGCGGCCTGGTCGGCCTTGGAGATCTTGTTCCACGTGGCCTCGTTCATGACGAAGGCGAAGCTCGTGTTGTAGGCGCCGCCAGGGATGGCGGTGCGGAACTTGGTGAACCTCTCGAGCTTGAAGGAGACCACCGACTCGTCGGGAAACCAGTTGCCGTCCATCACGCCCGAGGACAGCATCTCGTAGGCTTGGCTCGCCGGGCGCAGCGTCATGTTCACGCCCAGCGCCTTGCCCACGTCGTTGACGAAGCCGCCGCCGACGCGGAACTTCAGGCCCTCGAAATCGGCCAAGGAGCGGATCGGTTTCTTGTTGTTGAAGATGATGCCGGGGCCGTGCGTGAAGACGGTGATGACCTTGAGGCCGCGGTGCTCGTTGAAGCGGGCGAGGTGGCGCTCGTAGATGCGCTGATAGGCCACGCTGGTGGCCACCGAGTCGTCACCGAGGAAGGGGAACTCGGCCAAGCCGGTCATCAGGTAGCGGCCCGGGGTGTAGCCGTGCACGCTGAAGGACAGGTCGGCCTGGCCGTCGCGGATGGCGTCGAAGGTGGCCGGCGGCGGCGACACGGGCTTGGGCAGGATGTTGCACTTGACGCGGTCGGCCGTGGCCTTGGCCACGTCGGCGCACCAGTCGGCCTGGGCGCGCGACAGCAGGTGGGCGGGGGGCAGCCAGCTCGACGCGGCGAGCACGACCTGGGCGGAGGCCGCCGCCGAGGTGCCCAGCGCGGCAAGGGCAAGCAGGGTCCGGATCTTCAACATGGCATCCTCGTGTCAGCGAGAGGGTAGGGGAGGGCGCCGCAGGCGCCTGCACGGACTGCGGATGCTAACGCTGGCGTCCGGCGCGTCACCCTGTCACTTACCCTGACGCGCCGCGGTGGCTGCGCCTGCTCCCGGCCGGGCACGCCACAGCCGCCAGCCCAGAAGCACCGCCAGGATGGCTGCGTAGACGCCGACATCGGCGAAGTCGTTCTTGCCTGCGCGCATCCAGAAGAAATGCAGCAGGCCCAGGGCGGCGACGGCGTACACCGCACGATGCAAGGCCTTCCAGCGGCGCGCGCCGAGGGCGCGCACTGCGCGGTCGACCGAGGTCACGGCCAGCGGCAGCATCAGCAGCAGCGCCGCCGTGCCCACCAGGATGAAGGGGCGCTTGGCGATGTCCTTCAGGATGTCAGGCAGCTCGAGCCCCATGTCGAGCCAGGCGTAGCACAGGAAGTGCACGCTGGCGTAGAAGAAGGCGTACAGGCCGAGCAGGCGCCGCAGCCGGGCCACGGCGTGCCAGCCGGTCCAATGGCGCAGCGGCGTGACCGCCAGCGCCAGGCACAGGAAGCGCAGGGCCCACTCGCCGGTGTCGCGGATCAGCCGCTCGGCCGGGTTGGTGCCTAGGTGGGCCGAGGGGTCGGTGAGCGCGGCGAAGGCCAGCCAGGCGAAGGGCAGGCCCGCGAGGACAAAGACCGCCGGCTTGGCGGCCGGGTGCAGCAGCAGGCGGTTCATGGCCGCTGGTGCGGTGGAAAGACTCATGAGAAGCAAATCTCGCGGTCCGGCCCCGTTCGCGCTGAGCCTGTCGAAGCGCCAGCGGGGGCTTCGACGGGCTCAGCCCGAACGGCTTCTCTGCGAACACCGCGCACAGGGAGCGGCGTGGGAAGCTCTCAGGCTCTCAGAAGGAGCGGCGCAGGTCCATGCCGGCGTAGAGCTGGCCGACCTGGGCCTCGTAGCCGTTGAACATCAGCGTGGCGCGCTTCTTCGCGAACAGCCCGTCCTCGCCGATGCGGCGCTCGGTGGCCTGGCTCCAGCGCGGGTGGTCCACGGTGGGGTTGACGTTGGAGTAGAAGCCGTACTCCTCGGGGCTGGACAGCTCCCAGCTCGTCTTGGGTTGCTTCTCGAGGAAGCGGATGGCCACCAGCGACTTGCCCGACTTGAAGCCGTACTTCCAGGGCACGACCAGCCGCACCGGCGCGCCGTTCTGGTTGGGCAGGATCTCGCCGTACATGCCGAAGGCCAGCAGCGTCAGCGGGTGCATGGCCTCGTCCAGGCGCAGGGCCTCGACGTAGGGCCACTTCAGCACCGACGAGCGCAGGCCCGGCATCTGCGTCGCATCGGCGAGCGTGACGAACTGCACGAACTTCGCGTTGCCGGTGGGCTCCACACGCCGGATCAGCTCGGCCAGCGACCAGCCCACCCAGGGGATGACCATGGACCAGCCCTCGACGCAGCGCAGGCGGTAGATGCGCTCCTCCATCGGGGCGAGCTTGAGCATGGACTCGATGTCGAAGGTGCCTGGCTTGCGCACTTCGCCCTCGACCGCCACGGTCCAGGGGCGCGTCTTCAGCCGACCCGCGTTCTTCGCAGGATCGTCCTTGTCAGTGCCGAATTCGTAGAAGTTGTTGTAGGTGCTGGCGTCCTGGTAGGACGTCAGGCGTTCCATCGTCGCCGCGCCGGGGACGGCGCTGCGGGCGCCGGGCAGCGGTGGCAGCTTGCCAGGGCGCGCGGGTTGCGCCAGCGCATCCCGCGAGGCCCAGACCGCCATGGCGCTGCCGGCAGCGCCTGCGGCCAGCGTCTTCAGCCAGTCGCGCCGGCTCTCGTAGGCGGCCTGCGGTGTGATCTCCGAAGGCACGGGGTGGTGGTGGCCACGGTCGCGCAGGTGGTGCATGATCCCCTCGACGCAGTCAATGCAGAAGGAGGCACCTTACGCCAGTGTCGAGCGCGATGCAGGCCAGGGGCTATGCCCGGCCCGCCGGGCCTCAGCCTTGAGCGCGCTCGCCCTTGGCCGCGACGCGCTCGCGCTCGCGTTCACGCGCGGCGTCGCGCGCGAAGGTCAGGATCACCTCACGCACGATGCGCCTCTGCGTGACGGGCAGGCTCATCAGCGCGTTCATCAGTTCCTCGTCCCGGTAGGCGCCACTGCGCGGCCCGCGCCGGACCGCCCCTGCGCCACTCCCGCCCTCGATGCCGAAGCCCAGATTCTGCGGCGTCTCGCCGAGCCACTCTGCCAGCACCAGGATCTTGTCGTTGCGCGGCATGGTCTCGCCGAGCAACCATCGCCGCACGCCGTGCAGCGTCATCGGCTTGCCCCAGTAACGGGTGTTGAACTCGCGCTCCAGCACCGATGGACGAGCTTCGTAGCCGGCTCGCTCCATCGCTTGCTTCAGACGCACGGCGAAGGCTTTTGCTGTTTCCATAAGAACATGTACTATGCCCTTCTTCCATGGAACTTGCACAGCGCATCCGCAACAAATCTGATAGATCTGCCTAGGATTTACCCTGAGGCGTCTCGTGCAGGCGACGCCGCGCGGGCGTCGGGCCCGCATCCGCAGGAACGAGCCGCTTCAGCGCAGGCCGGCGATGTAGTCGGAGACGGCCTTGATCTCGAGGTCGCTCATGCGCGAGGCGATCGTCATCATCTGCGCGCTGTTGGCCCGTGCGCCGGCGCGGAAGGCGACCATCTGCGCTTCGGTGTAGTCGGCGTGCTGTCCGCCCAGGCGCGGGTATTGCGCGGGGATGCCCGAGCCGGTGGGGCCATGGCAGCCGGCACAGGCCGGGACGCTCTTCTCGAGGATGCCGCCACGGTAGATCTTCTCGCCCAGGCGGATCGTGTCCTTGTTCTTGGCCGCGCCCGGCTTGGCCGCCTTGCTGGCGTAGAAGGCGGCGATGTGGCGCATGTCCTCGTCGCTGAGCCCGCTGGCGAAACCCATCATGACCGCGTTCTTGCGCTTGCCGGACTTGAACTCCTGCAATTGCTTGACGAGGTACTCGGGGTGCTGGCCCTGCAGGATGGGGTTGGCCGGGCTGCCGCGGCCGCCGTCGGCCACGTGGCAGGCGACGCAGACCTGGGCCAGGGCCTGGCCCTTGGCCGGGTCCGGCTTGGCGGCGGGCTTGGTCTCGGCGGCGTGGGCCGAGGCGGCGAGCAGGACCGAAAGCGTCAGGGCGTGAAGCGGCTTCATGTACGGTGGCCCGGCGCGGTGCGCGCGGGTGTGCTGTCTGGGGTGGGGCCGGCGAGCCGGACGATCAAACTTTGGAATTTTACAATGGCCCATGTCTGCCCCCGCACCCACCTCGTCCGCCGAGACTTCGGCCCGTGCCGCCCTGGCCTGGTGCCACTCGGCGCGCTTTCTCGTCACGGCGAGCCAGCTCGGGCAACTGCCCGGCTCCGACTGCCCGGAGATCGCCTTCGTCGGCCGCTCCAACGCCGGCAAGTCGACCGCGGTCAACCGGCTGGCGCAGCAGCGGCGCCTGGCCTTCGCCTCGCGCACGCCCGGGCGCACGCAGCACATCAATTTGTTCGCCGTGGGGCCGAAGGACGCGCCCGACACGCTGTGGGCCGACCTGCCGGGCTACGGCTATGCCGCGGTCGAGCGCGGGGCCAGGCTGCGCTGGCAGGAGGTCATGGCCGATTACCTGGCCACGCGGGCGCAACTGGCCGGGATGGTGCTGATGATCGACTCGCGCCTGGGCTTCACGCCGCTGGACCTGCAACTGCTGGAATTCGTGGCGCCGCGCGTGCATTCGGGCCAGGTGCGCCTGGTCACGCTGCTGACCAAGGCCGACAAGCTGAACCGGCGTGAGGCGCAGCAGGCGCTCGCCGCGGCCCAGGAGGTGCTGGGGCCGCATGCGGCCGAGCCGGCCGACGTGTCGGTGACGCTGTTCTCCGCCCTGTCGCGCCAGGGTGTGGGCGACGTGGCGCAGACCCTGCACGCCTGGGCCGAGGCCCACCGCGCCGCGAAGGCGCGGTCCACGGATCCGGCCGCGCCCCCGGAGGAGGCGGCATGACGATCGAGACCTTCGATGCGGCCCTGCCGCACGGAATCACCCTCTCGTGCAGGGCGTCCGGGATGCCCGGCCCCGGGGCGCCGCGCGTGCTGCTGCTGCACGGCTTCCCGGAGGCCGCCTTCGCCTGGGACGGCGTGATGCTGCATCTGGCCGGGCAGGCGCGCTGCGTGGCGCCCAACCTGCGCGGCTTCGAGCGCTCCAGCGCGCCGCCGCAGGCCGAGGCCTACCGCGCCCGCCATCTGGTGGGCGACGTCGAGGCGCTGATCGGCCAGATGGGAGGCTGCGTGGACCTGCTCGTCGCCCACGACTGGGGCGGTGCGATCGCCTGGAACCTCGCGGCGCAGAAGCCCGCGCTGATGCGGCGGCTGCTCATCCTGAACGCGCCGCACCCGGCCTGCTTCCTGCGCGAGCTGCGCGACAACCCGGCGCAGCAGCAGGCCAGCGCCTACATGAACTTCCTCTGCCGCCCGGACGCTGAGGCCCTGCTCGCCGCGAACGGCCACGCACGCATGTGGCCCTTCCTCGAGCGCATGGGCGGCGGTGCCTGGCTGACCCCGGCGCTGCGCGCGCAGTACGAGGCGGTCTGGACCCGGGGGCTGACAGGCGGCCTGAACTACTACCGGGCCTCGCCGCTGCGGCCCCAGGCGCCCGGCGGCCCCGACACGCTGGCCGCTCTGCAGCTGCCCGACGAGGCGGTGACGGTGCGGGTGCCGACGACGGTGATGTGGGGCCAGGACGACCAGGCCCTGCTGCCGGCGCTGCTGGACGGCCTGGAGCGCTGGGTGCCCGAGCTGGACGTGGTCCGCGTGCCGGGCGCCAGCCACTGGATCGTCCACGAGCGCACCGAACTCGTCGCGCAGCAGGCGGCGCGCCTGCTCAGGCGCTGACCGGCTCCGTGCCGGCGCGACCAGGCTCTCAGTCCGGCGCTCGTCGCGGCCGGCCGCGCGGGCGCGGCGCCAGGCGCTGCGGCATCCCGTCCTGCAGCGCGGCCAGGAAATCGGGTTCGCCGACGGGCCAGCCGCGGCGCGTGGCGGCGGTGATGCGCTCGAGGCGCCGCGGCTCCAGGCCGTCGGCCAGGCGGCGGCGCCACGCGGCCTCACGCTCGAAGGGTGTGTTCCCGAGGGCCCACCAGGCTGCCGCCTCGGCGATGGCCGGGTCGCGCGCCAGGCCCAGGTGGTGAGGCGCGCTGGACCAGGGCCAGCGTGCGGCGTCCTCGGCGAGTCCGGTGCGCAGCGGGTGCTGCTCGACGTAGAGCAGCGCGTCGGCCAGCCAGGCGCCGGGCTGGACGAGGCTGGCGCGGAAGCGCCCCTCCCAGAGGGTGCCCCGGCGCACGTGGCGTCGGTTGAAGGCCGCGGCGTGGCGGCGCGTGAGCGACTGCATCATCCGGCTCAGGGCCTGCCCGTCCGGGGGCGTGGCGACGAGGTGGAAGTGGTCGTCCAGCAGCACCCAGGCGTGCAGCGCGACGCGCTGCGTGGCCACTGTGTCGCGCAGCAGGCCGAGCCAGTGACGGCGGTCCTCGTCGTCGCGCACGATGGGCGCGCCGTCATGGCCGCGCTGCAGCACGTGGTGCGCGTGGCCGGCGACGACGATGCGGGGCAGGCGCGCCATGCGCGGGCGGGTGGCTCGGTCTGTCAGACCCGGGCCGCGTCCTCGACGACGCGGGCGACCACCTCGTCGGGCGCGGGGCGCACGGCAGCGCGGCCCAGCGTTTCCAGCACGACGAAGCGCACCTGCCCAGCCTCGGCCTTCTTGTCCCGGCCCATGAGCTCGAGGTAGCGCGCCGCGCCGAGCGCGGGCGCGCGCACCGGCAGCCCGGCGCGCTCCAGCAGGCGGTGCATGCGGTCGACCGTGGCGGGCGGGACGAGCCCGAGCCGCGCCGAGAGGTCGGTGGCCATGCGCATGCCGCAGCCCACGGCCTCGCCGTGCAGCCAGGCGCCGTAGCCCAGCCCGGACTCGATGGCGTGGCCGAAGGTGTGGCCGAAGTTCAGGATGGCGCGCAGCCCGCCCTCGCGCTCGTCCTGGCCCACCACCTCGGCCTTGATCTCGCACGAGCGCCGCACGGCGTGCGCGAGGGCGCCGGCGTCGCGCGCGAGCAGGGCCTCGAGCTGGTCCTCGATCCAGCCGAGGAAGGCGGCGTCGGCGATCGGTCCGTACTTGATGACCTCTGCCAGGCCGGCGACGAGCTCGCGCTGGGGCAGGGTGTCCAGCGTGGCAAGGTCGCAGACCACGCGCGCGGGCTGGTAGAACAGCCCGATCATGTTCTTGCCCAGCGCATGGTTGATGGCGGTCTTGCCGCCGACCGAGGAGTCCACCTGCGCCAGCAGCGTCGTGGGCACCTGCACGAAGGGCACGCCGCGCATGTAGCAGCCGGCAGCGAAGCCGGCCATGTCGCCGACGACGCCGCCGCCGAGCGCGAACAGCACGGTCTTGCGGTCGCAGCCGGCGCGCAGCAGGTGGTCGAAGACCAAGTTCAGCGCCGGCCAGTCCTTGTGCTCCTCGCCGTCGGGCAGCTCCACCGTGGTGACGCGCGCGTAGGCCGGCGCCAGGGCGGCTTGCAGGCGCTGTGCCCACAGCGGGGCGATGGTCGTGTCGGTCACGATCACGGCTTGCGCGGCGCGTGGCAGGCCGGACCAGCTCGCGGGCTCGTCCAGGAGCCCGCGGCCGATGCGGATGTCGTAGCGCTCGTGCCCGGTGTCGACGACGACGCAGGCCGTGCCGGCGGGCCCGGGCGGGGCGGGGGTCTGGGGGGTGGGGCTGGGGGTCATCGGCGCGCGGGGGGTCAGGCGGGTCGGGGCCAGGCGTCCACCGGCGAGGGCACCTGGTCGGTGGCGACGAGGCCGGCAAGCTCGAGCTGCATCAGGATCATGTTCAGCAGTGCCGGCACCGAGGGGCGCGGCGCCTCGACCGTGAAGTGCGCGGCCTGCCGGTACAGGGGGTCGCGCTCGCGGTAGAGCTCGCGCAGGCGCTTCTGCGGGTCGCCCACCTGCAGCAGCGGGCGGTGGGTGTCGTGGCGCAGGCGCCGGTACAGCTCCTCGGGCGTGGCGCGCAGGTAGATGACCTGGCAGTGCGCGTGCAGTGCGTCGCGGTTGGCCGCGCGCAGCACGGCGCCGCCGCCGGTGGCGATCACCTGGCGCGCGCCTTGCGCCAGATCGGCCAGGACCTGCTGCTCGACGTCACGGAAGGCCGGCTCACCCTGGATCTCGAAGTAGCTGCGGATCGGCATGCCGATGCGCGCCTCGATCTCGGTGTCGGCGTCGACGAAGTGCAGGTCGAGGTGGCGCGCGAGCACCCGGCCGACGGTGGACTTGCCGCAACCGGGCATGCCGACAAGGGCGAGGTTCAGCTCGGCCTTCATGCCGGTTTCGCGCGCCGGGCAGGAGCGGGGCGGTGACAGTGACGCAGGGGCACGGCGGGGGCAGGTTCGGGACGCGGCGCGGATGCTCCACGCCAACCAGTCACTGTAAGCGAGGTCCGCCGTCGCGGCGGTGGCCGCTCACCGCGCCGTCGTGCCCTCGCTGACCAGGCGGGGCGTCAGGAAGACCATCAATTCGGTCTTCTTCACCGAGCGCGTGCGGTTGCGGAACAGGTTGCCCAGGCCCGGCACGTCGCCGAGGCCCGGCACCTTGTTGGTGGCCTCGCTCTCGGTCTGTGTGTAGATGCCGCCGATGACGACCGTGCCGCCGTCCTCCACCAGCACCTGGGTCTTGACGTGCTTGGTGTTGATCGAGAAGCCCGCCTTGGTCTCGATGCCGGGGCTGTCCTTGTTGACGTCCACCTCCAGGATGACGCGCCCGTCGGGCGTGATCTGAGGCACCACCTCCAGTCGCAGGCTGGCCTTCTTGAACTGCACGCTGGTGGCGCCGCTGGAGGTGGCCACCTGGAAGGGCAACTCGTCGCCCTGCTCGATCAGGGCCTTGACCTTGTCGGCGGTGATCACCCGCGGCGAGGAGACGATGCGCCCGCGGCCCTCGGCCTCCAGCGCCGAGAGCTCGAGGTTGAGGAAGCGGTTCGCGCTGGCTCCGAACAGCGACAGCGCGAACGTGGCCACATCGGCGCCTCCGAGCGTGCCGGCCGCAGCCGGCAAGTTGACGAAGGCGGTGTCGTTGAAGGCTGGCGCCGTTCCCCCCTGGCCGCTGAGGCTGCCCGCCGCACCGTAGCTGTTGCCGATCACCACGCGGCGCCCCCCACCCAGGCTGAGGCCCGGCGGTGTGCGCTGGTCGTTGACCCCGAGCTTGACCCCCAGCGCCCGGCCGAAGGAATCGTCGGCCTCGACGATGCGGGCCTCGATCAGCACCTGGCGCACCGGCACGTCCACGCGCGCGATCAGCGCGCGCACCTGCTCCAGCCGGGAGGGGATGTCGGTGACGAAGAGCTGGTTGGTGCGCGGCTCGGCCAGCAGGCTGCCGCGCGGGCTGAGCAGGCGCCCGGCGGCGCCCTCGCGCGCCGGTGCGCCCAGGGCGGCGGCGAGGGCCGGCCCCGCCGCTGGGGTGGCCGTCGCCGCGCCACCGCCCTGGCCGCCGTTGATGGCGCGTGCCACGTCCTCGGCCTTGGCGTAGTTCAGCGGGAAAGCCTGGGTGCGCACGGGCTCGAGCTCGGCGAGCTTGCGCTGGGCCTCGAGCTCGGCCTGGTCCTGCGCGTTCAGGTCGGCCAGCGGCGCCACGCGGATGACGTTGCCGCTGCGGCGCTGGCCCAGGCCGCGGCTTTGCAGGATCAGGTCCAGCGCCTGCTCCCAGGGCACGTCGTGCAGGCGCAGCGTGAGCGCGCCGCTGACGTTGTCGCTGGCGACGATGTTGATGCGCGTGAAGTCCGCGATCACCTGCAGCAGCGCGCGCACCTCGATGTTCTGGAAGTTCAGCGAGATGCGCTCGCCCGAGGCGGCCGGAGCGGTGCTGGCAGGCGCCGGTGCCGCCGCGACGGCCGGGCCGGGGGCGGCGCCAGCGGGCGCTTGGGTGGGGGCCGTCGCAGGACCGGCGCCTGCCGGGCGCGCGGCTCCCCCCGCGGTGGCCCGGGGGGCGGCCGCCCGCGGCGCTGGGGCGGTCGCGACGGTGGCGGGGGAGAGCTGGATCGTGACGCTGCGCCCCTCGACGAGCGCGCGCCAGTCGCTGGGCTGTCGCAGCGTCAGCACGAGCCGGGTGCGGTCACCGGCCTCGGCGAGCACCACCCCGAGCAGCGGGCCCTGCTCCAGCGGCAGCCATTCGCGGCCGAGCGCGTTGCGCACCCCCGGCAGGTCGATGGCCACGCGCGGGGGCTGGGCCTGGGTGAAGCCCGTGGGCGGGCCGGCGAGCGGGCGGTCGAGCTCCAGGCGCAGGGCCGCGGTGCCGGCGCCGGCCGTCCCGACGGACACCGACTGCAGCGCGATCCGGCCCTCGGCTGCGGTGCCGGCCGGAGCGGCTGGCGCCTGAGCCCTGCCCGGGCCGGGGGAGAGCACGGCCAGCGCCAGGGCCAGCGCCGAGGCGCAGCGGGCGGCCTGCGCGCGGGGCGCCGTCGGCCAGGACGGTGCGTGGCGGCGGACGGGGGGGGTCATGGTGTGTCTCCCTGCATCTGCAGTGTCGCCGGGCGCTCCGCCCACTGGCCCGCGGCGGTGCGCACGGTCTCGCGCAGTTCGATCCGCTGCTCATCGATGCGGACGATGCGCCCGCGGTTCGGGCCCAGCATGTCCCCGGGCGCCACGGCATGCACCTGGCCGTCGATGCGCACCAGGGCCCGTACGCCCGCGCTGCCGCGCAAGGTGCCCACCATGCGCATGTCCTCGAGCGGGCGGGTCAGCAGCGGACTGCCCGCGCGCGCGCCGCCGGGGGCCTGCGGCGCCGGCTTCGCCGCCTCGGGCGGGGCGACGCGGCGCGGGTCGAAGGGATCGTCCTGACGCGCTGCGGCATAAGCCTGGGGCTCGAAGCGCAGCGGCTCGGCCAGCGGTGGCAGCGAGGGCTTCAGCGCCAGGCGCTGCTGCTGCGTCCAGGCATCGAGGTCCTCGCCTGCCGGCGCGCAGCCGCCCAGCAGGCCGAGCGCAGCCAAAGCCAGCGGCAGCAGCGCGGCCTTCAGCCCGCGACGCGGGGGCGCCGCGGGCGGGGCTGGCGCAGGCGCGAGGCCGCTGCGGCTGGTGCGGGTCATGGCTTGGCTCCGGCGGCGCTGCTGCGCCGGGCGCCGGCCTTCTCGGCCTCGCGCCGGCGCTGCTGCTCGGCCAGCTCCGCGGGTTCGAGTGCGCGGTAGGTGAGCGCGGTGGCCTCGAAGGAGAGTACGGGCGGTGCGTCCGCGGGCGGCGTGCCGCCGCGGGCCGGCCCGGCCGCCGGGTTGCGCGCGGGCTCGCGCGGCGTCGTCGTCGGCGCGGTGAGCTGCAGGTCGTGCAAGGCCACGATGCGGGGCAGCCGGGCGACGTCGGCGGCGAAGGCGCCGATGTCGTGGTACCGGCCCGACAGGCGCAGCGTGATGGGCAGCTCGGCGTGGTGCTCGCGCAACTGCAGCGCGCCCGGGCGGAAGATCTCGATCCCCAGGTCGCGCCGCCGCGCCGCGTCGGCCAGGTCGGAGAGCAGCGCGTCCATCTCCGAGCGCCTGGGCAGCTGGCGCTCCAGTTCCTGCACCTGCTGCTGCACGAGCTGCTTGCGCTGCCGCAGCGGGGCCAGGTTCACGGCCTGCGCGAGCTTGTCACGGTAGGTCTTCTGCAGGGCGGGCTCGCGCGCGCGCTCGCGCTCCAGGCGCCCGAATTCGTCCGACAGCACCGCCAGCGCGCCGGCGACGAGCACCAGCAGCAGCGCCGCGGCCCAGGCGGCCAGGCGCGGAAGCAGCGGCCACACGCCCGGGTCGCGCGGGTCCAGGCCGCGGAACTGCGCGCCCAGCGTCTCCCGGCTTAGGCGCGGCAGCCCGGGGCGTGCGGGGGCGCTCACCGCCTGGCCTCCCAGGGTCTGCCCGAGGCAGCGCGGGGGCACACGATACCGCAGCCCATCTCAGCGCCCCGGCCCTGGCGGCGCGGTGGCCGCGGGGGGAAGGTCTTCGGCCGACCGCAAGGTCAGACGAAGGGAGAACTCGAACAGGCGCCGCTCGGCCTCCGGGCCGCCTGGCGCCGTCGGGGCCGGGGCGGCCGCCGCGCCGGCCGGCAGGGCGCGCACCTCGACGATCTCGGCACGCTCGAAGGGCGAGGCGCTGGCCGTGACGTCGCGCATCAGCACCGCCACGTGCTCGCTGCTCAATGCGAGGCCGCTGACGGCGACCACCAGCCCCGTCTGCCTCACCGACGACAGCTTCAGCCCGGCCGGCGCCTGCTCGGCCAGGGCCGTGAGCACCTTGACCGAGGCGTTGCGCCGGCTCTGCAGGCCTTGCACGATGCGCCCGCGGGCCTCGAGCTCGGCCATCTCGGCGCGCAGGCCGGCGATGTCCCGGATCTGCACGTCCAGGCGGGCGATGCCGGCCTCGAGATAGGCGTTGCGCGCCACCTGGCCGGCGACCTGCTGCGACAACAGCGACCACACCGCTGCGACCACGACCGCGCCGACCGCGGCGCTCGCCGCCAGGCCGGCGTAGAAGCCGCGGCGCAGCCGGCGCCGACGCGCCTCGCGGTGCGGCAGCAGGTTGACGGCGATCACGTGCTGTCCCCACGCATCGCCAGCCCGCAGGCCACGAGACAGGCGCTGCGCTCGCGCGTCAGGAGCTCGCCCGCCGCGGGCGCCGCGGCCATGCCCTCGAAGGGGTCGACCCTGACGGCGCCGAAGCCCGTGAGGTCGGCCACGCGACGGGCCAGGCCGGGCGACGAGGCGCCCGGCCCACTGAGCAGGACATGGTCGACCGCGTGGTGCGGCGCGCTGGCGAAAAACTGCTGCAGCGCCTGCGCGATGCGGCGCGCGGCCTGCGCGTCGGCCATGTCGGCGGCCGCGTCGGTCGGCTCCACGGCCTGCTCCTGCTCGTGCAGCGTGGCGTCATCCTGCAGCACCTTCAGGCGCAGGCTGCCGGCCTCCAGATCGAACCACGCCAGCAGTGCGCCCGGCGCCGAGAGGGCGCGCCCGGCCAGCCAGTGCCGCAGCGCGCGCTGCGCCGCGTGGGCGTCGATGTCCATCACCGCCGGCACCAGGCCGGCGGCCTCGGCCACGCCCTGGCGGTCCTGGACGCGCTCCTGGCGCGCGGCGGCGACGAAGACCTGCACCTGCCCGCCCGAGCCGTCCACCGGCCCGACGACGTTGAAGTCCAGGCTCACCTCGTCCAGCGGGAAGGGGATGTGCTGCTCGGCCTCCAGGCGTACGAGCTGCTCGAGCTCGTCCTCGCGCAGGCCGGCGGGAAGGACCAGGCGTCGCGTCATCACCGCCGACGCCGGCAAGGCCAGGGCCACGCGCCGCTGGCGCGTGCCGCTGCGGGCGACGACCCGGCGTACCGCCGCGACGACGGCGTCGAAGTCCTCGATCTGGCCCTCGCTGACCCAGCCCCGCTGCAGCGGCTCGGTGCCCAGGCGCTCGAGCGTCCAGCCGCCGGCCGGCGCCGCGCCGAGCTGAGCCAGGCGCACGCCGCTGGCGCCGATGTCCAGCCCCATCAGCGGGGCACCACGCCGGCCGAGAAGCCGCGCCAGGAACTCCACGTCCGAACCTCCCTGTCTGTGAGCGGACCATGTTAGCGGCAAGCCGCACCGCGCCGGGCCGGGCCCTCCCGCACCCGGCCCGGACCGGACCCGAGAAAACCCTTATGCTCGCGGCCCATGCCTGCAGACACCGACACCGACGCGCCGACCTGGCGCCGTTTGCTCCTGCGCGCCGCGCTGGCGCTGGCCGGGTTGGCGTGCGCCGGCGTGCTGGCCCTGGTGATGGTCGCGGGCATCGCGCTGGCCGTGGCCTACCCGAACGTGCCGGAGATCGACAGCCTGACCGACTACCGGCCCAAGCTGCCGCTGCGCGTGTTCTCGGCCGATGGCGCGGTGCTGGGCGAGTTCGGCGAGGAAAAGCGCGTGTACGTGCCGATCGCGCAGATCCCGCGCCAGATGAAGGAGGCGGTGCTCGCGATCGAGGATGCCAACTTCTACCGCCATGGGGGGGTGGATTTCAAGGGCGTGGCGCGTGCCGCGCTCGCGCAGCTGTCCGAGGCCAAGAGCCAGGGCGCCTCGACGATCACGATGCAGGTGGCGCGCAACTTCTACCTCAGCAGCGAGAAGACCTTCACGCGCAAGATCTACGAGGTGCTGCTGGCCTTCAAGATCGAGGCCATGCTGAGCAAGGACCAGATCCTCGAGATCTACATGAATCAGATCTTCCTCGGCCAGCGCGCCTACGGCTTCGGCGCCGCGGCCGAGGTCTACTTCGGCAAGCCGCTGGCCCAGGTGACGATCGCCGAGGCCGCGATGCTGGCCGGGCTGCCCAAGGCGCCCTCGGCCTACAACCCCATCGTCAACCCCCGGCGCGCCGTTATCCGCCAGCGTTACATCATTGAACGCATGCTCGACAACGGTTTCATCACCGAGCGCGAGTACGACGAGGCGCTGCGCCAGAAGATGGCCTATCGCAAGGGCAGCCAGTCCGGCGGGCACGCGGAGTACGTGGCCGAGATGGCGCGCCAGCTGGTCTTCGCGCAGTACGGCGAGGAGACCTATTCGCGCGGTCTGCACGTGCGCCTGACCGTGGACTCGATCGCCCAGAAGACGGCGCACGCGGCGCTGCGCAGCGGCCTGATGGACTACGAGCTGCGCCAGGTCTACCGCGGCCCGGAGGCCTACGTCGAGCTGCCGGCCGACACCGCCGCCATCGACACCCGCGTGGCCGAGGCACTGGCCGACCACCCGGACAACGAGGAACTCAAGGCCGCCGTGGTGTTGCAGGCCAGCGCGCGCCGCGTCACGGCCATGCTGCAGTCGGGTGAGACGATCAACGTCAGCGGTGAAGGCCTGAAGCCGGTGACATCGGGGCTGTCCGACAAGGCGGGGCCGAAGGTGCAGATCCGCCGCGGCGCCATCGTGCGCGCCATGAAGGACGCCAAGGGCGCCTGGGTGCTGACGCAGCTGCCCGAGGTCGAGGGCGCGTTCGTCGCGCTCGACCCGCGCACCGGCGGCATCAAGGCCCTGGTCGGCGGCTTCGACCACGGCCGCAACAAGTTCAACCGGGTGACGCAGGCCTGGCGCCAGCCGGGCTCGAGCCTGAAGCCCTTCGTGTACTCCGCCGCGCTGGAGAAGGGTTTCGCGCCGGCGACCGTGGTGAACGACGCGCCGCTGTTCTTCGACGCCGCGGCCACCGGCAGCCAGCCCTGGGAGCCGAAGAACTACGACGGAAAGTTCGACGGGCCGATGTCGCTGCGCACGGCGCTGGCGCGGTCGAAGAACATGGTGTCGATCCGCGTGCTGCAGTCCACCGGCACGCAGTTCGCGCAGGACTGGCTGACGCGCTTCGGCTTCGAGGCCGAGCGCCATCCGCCCTACCTGACTATGGCGCTGGGCGCGGGGTCGGTCACGCCGCTGCAGATGGCCACCGCCTACGCCGTCTTCGCCAACGGCGGCCACCGGCTCGACCCCATGCTCGTGACCAAGGTGACCGACCATGGCGGGCGGGTGCTGCGCGAGAGCGCGCTGCCGGTGCTGGACGAGTCGCTGCGCGTGATCGACGAGCGCAACGCCTTCGTGATGAACTCGCTGCTGCAGGAGATCACGCGCTCGGGCACGGCGGCCAAGGCCCAGGCCCAGCTCCAGCGCAGCGACCTGTTCGGCAAGACGGGCACGACCAACGACTCGATGGACGCCTGGTTCGGCGGCTTCCACCCCGACCTCGTCGCCGTGGTCTGGATCGGCTACGACAACCCGCGCAAGCTCGGCAGCAACGAGACCGGCGGCGGCCTGGCGCTGCCGGTGTGGATCGACTTCATGAAAGTGGCGCTGCAGGGCGTGCCGGTGCAGCAGTACCCCCAGCCCGACGGTGTGGTGTACGCCGGCAACGACTGGGTCTTCGACGAGTTCAGCCGCGGCCGCGGCGTCAGCAGCGTCGGGCTGGAGGACAAGGTGCCCAAGCCGCCCGGCGCCGAGGAGCGCAGCGGCATCCTCGACCTCTTCCGCCGCTGACCGGCCTTTCCCGAGCGCCCATGCGTCCGCACGCGAGCACCCTGCCGCCGACGCCCGATAGCGGGGCCGCCGCCGCTCCGCGCTCCGACTGGACGACGCTGAAGCGCCTGCTGCCCTACCTCTGGCGCTACCGCTGGCGCGTGGGCATCGCGCTGGGCTTCCTGCTCGCGGCCAAGTTCGCCAACGTGGGCGTGCCGCTGCTGCTGAAGGAACTGGTCGACAGCCTGAACATCCGGCCCGGCTCGGCGGCGGCGCTGCTCGTCGTGCCCGTGGGGCTGCTGCTCGCCTACGGCGCGCTGCGGCTGTCGACCTCGCTGTTCACCGAGCTGCGCGAGCTCGTGTTCGCCAAGGCCACCGAGGGCACGACGCGCAGCATCGCGCTCGAGACCTTCCGCCACCTGCACTCGCTGAGCCTGCGCTTCCACCTCGAGCGCCAGACGGGCGGCATGACGCGCGACATCGAGCGCGGCACGCGCGCGGTGCAGTCGTTGATCTCGTACTCGCTCTACAGCATCCTGCCCACGCTGGTCGAGGTGCTGCTGGTACTCGCGCTCCTGGGCATCAAGTTCGACGCCGCCTTCGCGCTGATCACGCTGGCGGCGCTGGCGCTGTACATCGCCTTCACCGTGACCGTGACCGAGTGGCGCACCCAGTTCCGCCGCCGCATGAACGAGCTCGACTCGACGGCGCACACCAAGGCCGTCGATTCGCTGCTCAACTACGAGACGGTGAAGTACTTCGGCAACGAGGACTTCGAGGCCCGGCGCTACGACCAGAGCCTGGAGCAGCTGCGCCGCGCGGCGCTGAAGAGCCAGACGACGCTGAGCATCCTCAACACCGGCCAGCAGCTCGTCATCGCCGTGGCGCTGGTGGCGATGCTGTGGCGCGCCACCGAGGGCGTGGTGGCCGGGCGCATGACGCTGGGCGACCTGGTGATGATCAACGTCTTCATGATCCAGCTCTACATCCCGTTGAACTTCCTGGGCGTGATGTACCGCGAGATCAAGCAGGCGCTGACCGACCTGGACAAGATGTTCGGCCTGCTCGGCCGCCACCGCGAGGTGGACGACGCGCCCGGCGCCGCGCCGCTGCAGGTGCGCCAGGGCACGGTGCGCTTCGAGGCCGTGGACTTCGCCTACGACCCGGACCGGCCCATCCTGCACGGCGTGAGCTTCGAGATCCCGGCCGGGCGCACCGTGGCCGTGGTCGGCGCCTCGGGCGCGGGCAAGTCCACGCTGGCGCGGCTGATGTTCCGCTTCTACGACGTGACCGGCGGCCGCATCACGATCGACGGGCAGGACATCCGGCAGGTCACCCAGGCCAGCCTGCGCGCGGCCATCGGCATCGTGCCGCAGGACACGGTGCTGTTCAACGACACGGTCGAGTACAACATCGCCTACGGCCGGCCTGGCGCGACGCGCGAGCAGGTCGAGGCCGCGGCGCGCGCGGCCCACATCCATGACTTCGTCTCCGCCACGCCCAAGGGCTACGACACCATGGTCGGTGAGCGCGGGCTCAAGCTCTCCGGCGGCGAGAAGCAGCGCGTGGCGATCGCGCGCACGCTGCTGAAGGACCCGCCGGTCGTCATCTTCGACGAGGCGACCTCGGCGCTGGACTCGGCCAACGAGCGCGCGATCCAGGCCGAGCTGAAGAGCGCGGCCCAGGGCAAGACGGCGCTGGTCATCGCGCACCGGCTGAGCACGGTGGTCGACGCGCACGAGATCGTCGTGCTCGACCAGGGCCGCGTCGTCGAGCGCGGGCCGCACGCGCAACTGCTGGCCCTGGGCGGGCGCTACGCCCGCATGTGGCGGCTGCAGCAGAGCGGGGGCGAGGACGAGGCACCGATGCCAGCCGGGTCCGGGGAGCTGGCGCGGTGAGCACGGCTGCCGGCGCGATGGCGCCGGTTGCGGCGACGCGGCCCGGGCCCGAGCTGATGGCCCGACTCGGCCTGGGTGGCGCCGCGCTGGGCAATCTGTTCGAGGCCGTGGACGACGCGCAGGCGCGCGCCACCATCGATGCCGCCTGGGCTGACGGCTGCCGCCGCTTCGACACCGCGCCGCACTACGGGCACGGGCTGTCGGAGCAGCGCTTCGGCGACGCGCTCCGGTGCCATGGGCGCGAGGACTTCGTGCTGTCCAGCAAGGTCGGGCGCCTGCTCACCCCGGCGCAGGCGGTGCCGCGCGAGCAGCACGCCTATGTCGACGGCCTGCCCTTCGTCCAGCACTGGGATTTCAGCGCCGCCGGCACCCGCCGCAGCGTCGAGGACAGCCTGCAGCGCCTGGGGCTCGCGCGTCTGGACATCGCCTACGTGCACGACATGGACCGCCACACCCACGGCGCCGATGGCGCACGCGTGCTGCGCCAGGTGTGCGAGGAGACGCTGCCCGCGCTCGCGCAACTGCGGCGCGAGGGCCTGGTGGGCGCCATCGGCCTGGGCGTGAACGACGAGCAGGCGGTGCTGGACGTGCTGCGCAACGCCGACCTGGACGCGGTGCTGATCGCCGGCCGCTACACCCTGCTTGACCACGCGGCCCTTTCTTCCGGGATGCTGCAGGCCTGTGCGGCCCGGGGCGTGCGCGTGGCCGTCGGCGGCGTCTTCAACTCCGGCCTGCTGGCGCGCGGCACGCGTGCCGGGCCGGTGACCTTCAACTACGCCCCGGCGGCGCAATCCTGGGTCGAGCGCACAGCCCGCATCGAGGCCGTGTGCGAGGCCCATGCCGTGCCGTTGCGCGCCGCGGCGCTGCAGTTCCCGCTCGCCCACCCGGCGGTGGACGAGCTGCTGCTGGGCGCGCGCAGCGTGGCCGAGTGGCGCGACAGCCTCGCGCTGCTGGCGCACCCGATCCCGCCCGACTTCTGGCGTGCGCTGCGCACGGCCGGCCTGATCCCGGAGGCGGCACCCACGTCCTGAGCGTCGATGCCCGCCTGCACGCCCGTTGACCGAGCCATGAACGATCTTCCGGACCCGGACGCTTCGGCGGGCATCGTCGACGCCCACTTTCACTGCTGGCGCCTGGCGCGTGGCGACTACGGCTGGCTCACGCCGGCCCTGCACCCCATCCATCGCGACGTGACGGTCGCCGATTGGGAGGCCGTCTCACGCCCCCGCGGCGTCGCGGGCGGCGTGCTCGTGCAGGCTGCGCCCACCGAGGCGGAGACCGACTTCCTGCTCGCGCAGGCGCAGGCCCACGCCAGTGTGCTGGGGGTGGTCGGCAGCATCGACTGGCTCGCCGCGGACGCGCCGCGGCGCGTGGAGGCGCTGGCGCGGCGGCCGCGGCTCGTCGGCCTGCGGCCCATGCTGCAGGATCTGCCCGACCCGGACTGGATCCTGCAGCCGGCGCTGGCCCCGGTGCTGGACGCGATGGCGGCCTGCGGTCTGGCCTTCGACGCCCTGGTCAAGCCGGTGCATCTGGCGCGCGTGCGCCGCCTCGTCGACCGCCACCCCGGGCTGCGCATCGTCATCGACCACGGGGCCAAGCCCGACATCGCGGCCGGCGCCTGGCAGCCCTGGGCCGCAGACATGGCCGCGCTGGCGCGCGAGACCGAGGTTTTCTGCAAGCTCTCGGGCCTGCTCACCGAGGCCGGGCCGGCGCCCCGGCCGGAGGCTGCGCGCCGCTGGGCTCGCCACTTGTTGGACTGCTTCGGCGCCGAGCGCCTGGTCTGGAGCAGCGACTGGCCGGTGCTCGAACTCGCCGGCAGCTATGCCGGCTGGTGGGGCGAGGTGCAGGCGCTGCTGGACGAGGCCGCGCTCGCGCCGGCGGCGCGCGCGGCCGTGCTGGGGGGCAACGCGCGGCGCTTGTACCGGCTGGGTTGAGGGGCCGTCCGCGCGAGGCGCCCGCCGTGAGCTGGCGATCCGGCTGCTGCAGTTCATGGCCAGGGGCGCCACCCGCCGGCCCTGCTGCGCCCGTGCGTCGATGCTGTACGCCTGTGCACAATCCGGCCCGCGGCGCTGCGTTCGCCGCCTGGACCTCCGATGGAAACCCGCTGGCTCGAAGACTTCGTCAGCCTGGCCGAGACGCGCAGCTTCTCGCGCTCGGCGCAGCTGCGGCATGTGACGCAGCCGGCGTTCTCGCGCCGCATCCAGGCGCTGGAGGCCTGGGCCGGCACCGACCTGGTGGACCGCTCGTCCTACCCGACGCGGCTGACGCCGGCCGGCGAGGCCTTCCACGCCCAGGCGCTGGAGATCCTGGCCGGGGTGCAGGGGGCGCGGCAGACACTGCGCGGCCTGCAGGCGGCGCGTCAGGACGTGATCGACTTCGCCGTGCCGCACACGCTGGCGCTGACCTTCTTCCCTCGCTGGCTGATGGACCTGCGGCCGCGCTTCGGTGCCTTGAAGACGCGCCTGACCGCGATGAACGTGCACGACGCCGCGATGCGCCTGACCGAGGGCGGCTGCGACCTGCTGATCGCTTACCACCACGCGAGCCAGCCCCTGCAACTGGCGCCCGGGCGTTACCAGATGCTCACGCTCGGCCAGGAGACGCTGGCGCCCTACGCTCGCGCCGACGCGCAAGGGCGGCCGCTGTTCGCGCTGCCGTCCGTGCAGGCGGCCGCGGGCGCGGACGGTCGGCCCGCGGCCCCGGGGGAAGTTCCGCGGCTGCCGCTGCTGGGCTTTGCCGAGGGTGCCTACATGGCGCGCATGGTCGAGTTGATCCTGCGCCAGGCCGGCGACGCCGCGAGCCTGGAGGCCATCCACGAAACCGACATGGCCGAGGTGCTGAAGGCCATGGCGCTGGCGGGGCACGGCCTGGCCTTCCTGCCCACCAGCCTGGTGCACGAGGACCTGGCCGCCGGCCGGCTCGTCGCCGCGGCGCCGCCCGGCCGCCACGAGCTGACGATGGAGGTGCGCATCTACCGCGAGCGCCCCGAGCTGGCGCGCCAGCGCAAGCCCACGGCGCAGGCGCTTTGGGACTTCCTGGAGCGTGGCGCCGGGGAATAGCCCGCATGGCAACATCACGGCTTGCCGGCGCTCGCCAAGCCCGGCCCACCAGGAGACCCACGATGACGACCCCCACGACGATGATGTCCCGCCGCCGCGTGCTCGCCGCCGGCGCCGCCGCTGCCGCCACGCTCGGCGTTCCCCTGTCCGGCCGCGCGCAGGCGGCCTGGCCGGCCAAGCCCGTCACCATCGTCGTGCCCTTCCCGCCCGGCGGCGGCACCGACGCCTTCGCGCGGCCGCTGTTCGCGGCGATGAGCAGGAACACCGGGCGCCAGTTCGTCATCGACAACAAGGGCGGGGCCGGGGGCACGCTGGGCGCGGGCATCGCCGCCCGCGCGGCGGCCGACGGGCACAACTTCTTCATGGGCGCGGTGCACCACGCGATCGCGCCCTCGATGTACCCCAAGCTCGACTACAACATCGAGACCGACTTCGTGCCGGTGGGCCTGGTCTCCAGCGTGCCGCAGGTCGTGGTGGTGAACCCGGCGCGGGTGCAGGCCACGACGCTGGCGCAGTTCCTGGAGTTCGCGCGCGCCAACCCGGGCAAGCTGAACTACGGCTCGGCCGGCAACGGCACCTCGCACCACCTGGCCGGCGAGCTGTTCAAGCTCCAGACCCGCACGCAGATCGCGCACATCCCTTACAGCGGCGCCGGCCCCGCGCTGCGTGACCTGGTCGGCGGCCAGATCGACATGATGTTCGACGGCCTGGGTTCGTCGGCAGCGCACATCAAGGGCGGCCGCATCCGCGCGCTGGCCGTCGCCTCCGAGAAGCGCTCGGCGGCCTTCCCCGACCTGCCCACCAGCGCCGAGGGCGGCGTGCCGACCTACCAGGTCGCCACCTGGTACGGCATCTGGGCGCCCAAGGGCACGCCGCGCGAGGCGGTGGCGGCCATGCAGGCCGAGATGCGCAAGGCGCTCAACGGCGACGACCTGAAGTCGGCCTGGCTCGGCCTGGGCACCGAGACGCCCAACCTCTGGGGCGATGACTTCGGCCGCTTCGTCAGCGCCGAGATCCGGCGCTGGGCCGAGGTGGTCAAGGCCTCGGGCGCCAAGCTGGACTGAGGCCCCTGCCGGCGCACTCCGCCGGGCGGGGCCTCAGCCGTCCCTGCCCGGCACCGACCTGAGCTTCCCGATGACCTCTGGCAACCTGTACGCGGCGCTGCGCGCCGCCTTCCCGGCCGACCTGGACGCGACCGCGGTCGAGTCGGCCGACGGGGCCGGCGCGCCGGCCTTCCACACCTGGCGCGACCTGGACCGCGCGAGCGCCCGCATCGCCAACCTGCTCGAGTCGCTGGAGCTGCCCCCGGGCAGCCGCATCGCGGCGCAGACCGACAAGTCGGTCGAGGCGATGCTGCTGTACCTGGCGGTGCTGCGCGCTGGGCACGTCTACCTGCCGCTGAACAACGCCTACCAGGCGGCCGAGATCGAATACTTCGTCGGCAACGCCGAGCCCGCGGTCTTCGTCTGCGCGCCGCGCAATTTCGCCTGGGTCAGCAAGATCGCCTTCCGCGCCGGCACGCAGAACGTCTTCACGCTCGGCGACGACCGCAACGGCACGCTGCTCGAGCGCGCGGCCGTGCATGCCGACGAGCACATGGTGGCGCCGCGGGGCGCCGACGACCTGGCCTCCATCATCTACACCAGCGGCACCACCGGGCGCAGCAAGGGCGCGATGCTCACGCACGGCAACCTGCTGAGCAACGCGCTGACGCTCAAGGCCTACTGGGACTGGCAGCCCGGCGACGTGCTGCTGCACGCGCTGCCGATCTTCCACGTGCACGGCCTGTTCGTGGCGCTGCACAGCGCGCTGCTGAACGGCAGCAAGATGCTGTGGTTCAACCGCTTCGACGCGAAGGCCGCGATCGCGCGCCTGCCGGGCGTGACGGTGTTCATGGGCGTGCCCACGCTGTACACCCGCATGCTGGCCGAGCCGGCGCTGGACGTCGCGGCCTGCGCGCGCATGCGGCTGTTCATCAGCGGATCGGCGCCGCTGCTGAAGGAGACCTTCGACGCATGGATTCAGCGCACGGGGCACACCATCCTCGAGCGCTACGGCATGAGCGAGACCGTGATGCTCACCTCCAACCCCTGCCGCCCGCAGCACGGCCTGCGCGTGGGCGGCACGGTGGGCTACGCGCTGCCGGGTGTGGGCGTGCGCGTGCAGGGCGACCAGGGCCAGGCGCTGCCCGCTGGCGAGATCGGCGGCATCGAGGTGCGCGGTCCCAACGTCTTCGCCGGCTACTGGCGCATGCCGGAGAAGACGAAGGAGGAGTTCACCGCCGACGGCTGGTTCAAGACCGGGGACGTCGGCCGCATGGACGCCGACGGCCGCCTGACCATCGTCGGCCGCAGCAAGGACCTCATCATCAGCGGCGGCTACAACGTCTACCCGGCCGAGATCGAGGGCCTGGTCAACGAGCTGCCCGGCGTGGCCGAGAGTGCCGTCATCGGCGTGCCGCATCCGGACTTCGGCGAGGGCGTGGTCGCCGTCGTCGTGCCCCGGCCGGGCGCCGCGCTGGACGGCCCGGCCATCGTCGCCGCGCTGAAGGCCCGCATCGCCGCCTTCAAGGTGCCCAAGCAGGTCTTCGTCGTCGAGGACCTGCCGCGCAACGCCATGGGCAAGGTGCAGAAGAACCTGCTGCGCGAGCAGCACCGGGGCCTGTTCCAGGGCTGACGGTCACGCGGCGCGCCGCGGCTCAGTCTCTCTCAGTACTCGAGCCGCGCGTACCAGGTCTTCTGCGCCGCCTCGCGCGCCTGCCCCAGGGTGTGGATGCCGCGCTCGGCCAGCAGCGGCACGAGCTTCTGGAAGACCTCGGCCGTGACCATGGCGTCGCCCATCGCGGTGTGGCGGCCGAGCACCGTGACGCCGAAACGCTCGGCGATGGCCTCGAGGCCGTGCGACGCCTGGTTCGGGTGCACCACGGCCGACAGCAGCAGGGTGTCGAGCACCGGCTGGTCGAAGCGCACCCCGGTGGCCTGCTCCTTGAGCTGCAGGAAGCGCAGGTCGAAGGCCGCGTTGTGGGCCACGAGCACGGTGTCCTGGGCGTAGCGGTGGAAGGCGGGCAGCACCGCATCGATGGTCGGCTGGCCGGCCACCATCTCCGGCGTGATGCCGTGGATCGGGATCGAGGCTGCCGGGATCGGGCGCCGCGGGTCGACGAGCTGCTCGAAGGACTCCCCGCGCAGCAGCCGGCCGTTGACCAGGCGGACCGCGCCGATCTGGAGGATCTCGTCGCCGCCGGCCGGGTCGAGCCCGGTGGTCTCGGTGTCGAAGACGGTGTAGGAGAGCTCGGCCAGGCGCCGGTCTTCGAGGGCCTGGCTGCCTTCCGTGCGCGCGAACAGTTGGAAGTCGTAGTACTCGGGCCGGCTGTCGTGGCGCAGGAAGGAGGCTTCCAGCTGTTCCCGGGCGGCCGCGCCGGGGGGCGCCAGCGGCAGCACGAAACGAAAGAACATCCGCTGGCGCGCGCGGTCGCGCTCGAACTGGAAGTCGCCGCCGTGGCGCTGGACCACTTCGCGCACCGTCAGCGCGCTGCTGTCCGGGCCCACGGCCAGCGGGTCGAGCGCCCAGCCCATGGCCGCCTCGGTGCCCAGGGCCTGGCCGGCCCAGCTGAGGTCGAGGTGCGCGCGATCGCCCGCGGCCGCTTGCAGGTGCAGCGCGCAGGCGTCGATGCCGGACTCGTCCTTCAGGCGCCGCGCCAGGCCGGCCACCGCCTGCAGCAGCGCGAAGCTGTCCAGCTTGAGCCAGAGCTCGCCGTCCGTGTCTTCCGCGCGCACCGACAGGCCCGTGGCGGCCTCGATACGGCGTGCCGCGGCCTGCACGAAGTCGTCTCCCCTCATCTCCTCCAGCGGCCAGCGCGTGGCGAGGTTGCGCGCCCCCTCGGCCGCGGCCGCGTGCAGCTGCGCGCCCATCTTCTGCGCCTCCTCGCGCGCCACGCCGAGGCAGCGCTCGCGCAGCGCCGGCTCCAGCCCGGGCTCTTCCAGCCTCTGCAGCGCGGCCTGCAGGCCGGCCAGCGCGGCGCGGCTGCCCTCGGTGAGCTCGTGCAGCCGGCGCTCGCGGGCGCTCTCCTCCTCGTGCTGGCGGGTGATGTTCTCGAGCATCAGCACGAAGCCGGCAAGGGCCGCGCCGCGCTGGGCCGGGGCCCTCGGGACGGGGGTATCGCCCGCGTCGGGCTCCGCCACCTCGAGCACGGGGGCCATCTGCGCCCGCAACAGCTGGCCCGAGCGCGTGCTCGTGACGAACTGCGCTGTCGGGTACGCCGCGCCGCGCTGCAGGCGCTGCCGCAGGCTGTCCAGGGCGTGCGCCACGAGCCGGCGGTCGAACACGCCATAGATCGAGCGCCCGAGGCCGATCAGGTCGGCGCCGGCGGCCGGCGCGGGCAGGGCCGACAGGGCGCGGAACTGCAGCCGCGCGCGGCTGTTGTAGAGCAGGATGCGACCGTCGAGGTTGCACACGACGACGCTCTGCGTCAGCTCGCTCATCAGCGCGGCCAGGCGTCTGCGTTCCTGATCGATGCCGCGGCTGGCCTGCGCCACCTGGTGCGCGATGTCGCGCTGGAGCGCGGTGCGCTGCGCGGCCAGGGCGTTGATCGTGCGCGCCAGCGTCTGCACGTCGGCCGACCACGCGGCGTCGGCGAGCTCGCGCTCCACGCCTGAGGCCACGAGCACCGCGGCCTGTTCGGCCAGCCGTCTCGGCGCCGCCAGAAAGCGCCGGTACAGCGGCGGCACCGCGGCCGCCGCCAAGCCGACGAGCGCCGCGCCCACCAGCACCAGGGCCGGCCATCGGCCCTCCAGCAGGGTCGCCAGGGCCTGGCGCTGCGTGTCGTTTATGTCGGTGCTGACCAGCACGCTGCCGATGCCGGCGAAGCCGCCCAGCAGCAGCGCCACGAGGGCGGCCGTGCCGGCCACTGCGAGCACGAGGCGCCTGTCGATGCGCGAGGCCACGGTCCGGCGCCCTCAGCCCGCGGCCGTGCCCGTCGCCCCGACGGGCATCGGGCGCGCCTTCCGCGCCACGTCGCCGGTCGAGCGCGCCCCCAAGCGCCGGGGGGTGCCCGTCCCGGCCCCCCGCGGGGGCGCCATGAAATCGGTGGCGGCCCGGCGTCTTCTCGGGAGCAGGGTCAGGCAGACCTCGTGGTCGTTGCGCTTCCTAGGGTGCGCCAGAGAATCCACGACGTGGCGCTTGTCATCGGCGATCAGGATCTCCTGGCCCATCGGTCGTCTCCTTGGCGTTCCGGCGGCTGATCGGCAGGCCCGGCACGGTGTCCTGGGATCGGTGGCCGTCGAGCCCGCCCTGGCGGGGGCGCTAAGGTCAGGCCGCGCCCATCCGCAGATCCTCCCTCGGCCGCCATCGTGCACGAGCGCTGTCTTGCCCGTCTTGTCCGGGATCATGGCCACCTTCGATGCGCCCGAGGACGACCGGCCGCCGCCGAGGGACGCAGGCGGGGTTTCAGCGCCGGGCGGCGGGGCCGCGCGCGGGTGCGGCGCCTGCGGCCGCAGCGGGCGCGGGGGTCTGCGGCGGCAGCCCCAGCTGCTCGCGCCGGGCCGGCAGCAGCGCCCAGACGGCGCGCTTGCCAGCGTCGTCCAGGCCGCCCCAGGCCGCGATCTCGGCGATCGTGCGGGCGCAGCCCGTGCACCAGCCCGAGGCCGGGTCGAGCCGGCAGACGCTGATGCAGGGGCTGGGGATGCTCATGGCTTGATGGTAATCATGCGGCGGCGCGGCGCGCCAGCAGCGCGCGGCCGACCCGCGAGACCGGAGGGCGGCCGAGCTCGCCGGAGATCCAGGCGCCCGTCTCCACCAGCGCGTCCAGGTCGATGCCGGTGGCGATGCCCAGGCCGTCCAGCATGAAGACCACGTCCTCGGTGGCCACGTTGCCGGTGGCGCCGCGGGCGTAGGGGCAGCCGCCCAGGCCGGCCACGCTGGTGTCGAAGACGTGCACGCCGAGCTCCAGGCAGGCGTAGATGTTGGCCAGCGCCTGGCCGTAGGTGTCGTGGAAGTGGCCGCTCACCTCGTGGAGCGGGAAATGCTTCAGCGCGCGCTCCAGCGCCGCCTGGGCGCGCCGCGGCGTGCCCACGCCGATGGTGTCGGCGATGCCGCAGTGCTGCACGCCGATGCCCTTCATCAGGCGCACGACGCGCTCGACCTCGTCGGCGCTCACCTCGCCCTGGTAGGGGCAGCCGAGCGCGCACGAGACGGCGCAGCGCACCTTGATGCCCTGCGCGAGCGCGGCCTCGACCACGGGGCGGAAGCGCTCGATGCTCTCCTCGATGCCGCAGTTGATGTTGCGCTGGCTGAAGGCCTCGGTCGCGGCGCCGAAGACGACGATCTCGTCGGGCCGGCCGGCGAGCGCGGCCTCGAAGCCCTTGAGGTTGGGCGTCAGCACCGAGTGGCGCACGCCGGTCGGCCGCGCGATGCCGGCCATGACCTCGGCCGCGTCGGCCATCTGCGGCACCCACTTGGGGCTGACGTAGCTCGTGGCCTCGATTTCGCGCAGCCCGGCGCGCTGCAGGCGTGCGACGAGCTCGATCTTGGTGGCCGCGGGGATGGGGCGCGATTCGTTCTGCAGGCCGTCGCGCGGCCCGACCTCGACCAGGGTGACGTGAGCGGGGAGCTTCATGCGTGCTTCTCCAGCCGCAGCAGCTCGGCGCCCTCGGGCACCTGGTCGCCCACGGCGAACAGAAGTTCGGCGACGACGCCGTCATCGGGCGCGCTGATCGTGTGCTCCATCTTCATCGCCTCCATCACCGCCAGCGCCTGGCCGCGGCGCACGGCCTGGCCGGCGCGCGTGTGCAGCGCGATCAGCTTGCCCGGCATCGGCGCCGACAGGCGCCCGCCCTCGGCCGCGCCGGCGGCGGCGCGCGCGAGCGGGTCGACGAGGCCGAGCAGGGCCGAGCCGGCCTCCCCGAAGACCGCGAGCCGCGCTCCCGCGGCGTGGACCGTCAGCACGTGCCGGTGCCCGCCGAGCGTGACTTCGTGGCGCGCGTCGCCCAGCGCGTGCAGGCCCAGGGCCAGTCGCTCGCCGGCCAGCGTCATCACCGGCAGGCCGTCGTGCGTGCGCTCGAGCAGCACGGGGTGGGTGGTGCCACCGTGCTCGAACTCGAGCCGGCGGCGCGACAGCCCGTGCAGGCGCCAGCCGTCGCTGCGGCTCCAGGGGTCGGCGCCAGCGCGCGCGGCCTCGCCGGCCAGCAGGTGCGCAATGGCGCCGGCCACGGCCAGCGGCAGGGGCAGGCCCGGCGCCTTGAACAGCGCCTCGTGCTCGCGCTCGATCAGCGCGGTGTCGAGGTCGGCGCCGGCGAAGGAGCGGCTCGTGACGACGCGCCGCAGGAAGGCGACGTTGGTGTGCAGGCCCACGAGGTGGGTGTCGCGCAGCGCGGCGTCGAGCCGCGCGAGCGCCTGCGCGCGGTCCTCGCCCCAGACGATGAGCTTGGCGATCATCGAGTCGTACCAGGGGCTGACGCTGTCGCCCTCGGCGAAGCCGGTGTCCACGCGCGGGAGCGTGTCCGCGCGCGTGAAGCTCACGTGCGCCGGCCAGCGCGCCACCTGCAGCGTGCCGGTGGCGGGCAGGAAGTTGGCGTCGGGGTTCTCGGCGCAGATGCGGGCCTCGATGGCGTGGCCGCGCAGCGCGAGCTGCTCCTGGCGCAGCGGCAGCGGCTCGCCCGCGGCCACGCGCAGCTGCCACTCCACCAGATCCAGCCCGGTGACGGCCTCGGTCACCGGGTGCTCGACCTGCAGCCGCGTGTTCATCTCCATGAAGTAGAAGCGGCCGTCCTGCTCGGCGATGAACTCCACCGTGCCGGCGCCCACGTAGCCCACGGCCTGCGCCGCGGCCACCGCGGCGGCGCCCATCTGCGCGCGCCGCTCGGGCGTCATGCCGGGGGCGGGCGCCTCCTCCAGCACCTTCTGGTGGCGGCGCTGCACCGAGCAGTCGCGCTCGAACAGGTGCAGCGCGTGGCCGTGGGCGTCGCAGAAGACCTGGATCTCGATGTGGCGCGGGCGCAGCACGTAGCGCTCGACGAGCACGTGGTCGTCGCCGAAGCTGGCGCGCGCCTCGCGCTGGCAGCTCGCCAGCGCGGCGGCGAAGTCCTCGGCCCGGTCGACGCGACGCATGCCCTTGCCGCCGCCGCCTGCGCTGGCCTTGATCAGCACCGGGTAGCCGATGCGGTCGGCCTCCTGCTGCAGCAGCGCCGGGTCGTTGTCGCGGCCGTGGTAGCCGGGCACCAGCGGCACGCCGGCCTTCTCCATCAGCGACTTTGCGGCCGCCTTGCTGCCCATGTCGCGGATGGCCGCGGGCGGCGGGCCGATGAAGACCAGCCCGGCGTCGGCGCAGGCCTGGGCGAAGTCCTCGTTCTCGGACAGGAAGCCGTAGCCCGGGTGCACGGCCTGCGCGCCAGTGGCGCGCGCGGCCTCGATGATGCGCTCCCAGCGCAGGTAGCTCTCGCGCGGGGCGCTGGCGCCGATGTGGACGGCCTCGTCGCAGGCGCGCACGTGGCGCGCGCTGGCGTCGGCGTCAGAGTAGACCGCCACGGTGCGGATGCCCAGGCGGCGCGCAGTGGCCGCGACGCGGCAGGCGATCTCGCCCCGGTTGGCGATCAGGATCTTGTGGAACATGGGCTCTCCGCGGCTCGGGCAGGCAGGGTGGAGGGGGTGTGGCGGGGCGGGTGCGGCTGCGTTCGGTCAGAGGCGCCGCGCGCTCAGCGCCAAGCGGGCTCGCGCTTGTTCAGGAAGGCCTGCACGCCTTCGCGCCCTTCGTCGCTGGCGCGGGCGTCGGCGATGCGGCGCGCGGTCTCGGCGCGCAACTCGGGCGTGATCTCGCGGTTGGCGAAGTCGTGCACGAGGCGCTTGCAGGCCTTGACGGCGGCCGGGCCGTTGGCCACGACCAGGGCGACGATTTCGTCGACCTTGGCGTCCAGCGCCTCGGGTGCGACGACTTCGTGCACGAAGCCCAGGCCCCGGGCCTGGGCGGCGCTGAAGCGCTCGGCGGTGACGAAGTAGCGCCGCGCGGCCTGCTCGCCCATGGCGCGCAGCACGTAGGGGCTGATGGTGGCGGGCAGCAGGCCGAGCCGGGCCTCGCTGAGGCAGAAGTGGGCGCCGTCGGCGGCCACGAGCACGTCGCACGCGGCAGCCAGGCCCATGCCGCCGGCGTAGCAGTCGCCGTGGATGCGGCCGATCACGGGCAGCGGG
>JBILNB010000104.1:0-10883 GCA_044375195.1 Rubrivivax sp.
GCCGAGCCGGGCCTCGCTGAGGCAGAAGTGGGCGCCGTCGGCGGCCACGAGCACGTCGCACGCGGCAGCCAGGCCCATGCCGCCGGCGTAGCAGTCGCCGTGGATGCGGCCGATCACGGGCAGCGGGCAGCTGTAGATGGCCCAGAGCATTTCGGCCAGGCGGGTGGCGTCGGCGCGGTTCTGGTCCCAGTCGTAGTCGGCCATCGAGCGCATCCACGCCAGGTCGGCTCCGGCGCAGAAGGCCTTGCCGTGGCCGCCGAGGACGATGGCGCGCAGGTCCGGGTCTTGGGCGAGCCGGGTGAAGGTGTCGGCCAGTTCGGTGATGACGCCGTCGTTGAAGGCGTTGCGGACCTCGGGGCGGTTGAGGTACACGCGGGCGATGCGGCCTTCGGTATTGATGTCGAGTGTGGTGGTCATGTTTCTCTCGGGATGCTTCGCGGCACGAGGCCAGCCGCTGGCCCCCTCCGCTCATGTCCTCCGGCTCGGGCTGCGCCCGAGCCTCCCCATTTGCTTCGCTGCGAGGGCCACCGGCCGTCCTCGTGCTGCCGGCAGAGTGCGGCTCCACCCTCGGCCGGCCGGTGTGTTGGCAGATCAGGGCGCGCCGGGGCTGTGCGGAGCGAAGTAAAGGAGGAGCCATCGGCTTGCAGCCGATGGCGGGGGACATGAGCGCAGCACAGCCCCGGCGCGCCCTGATCCCGCGGGGCGAAGGCGAGTCGGCGAGCACGTGCAGAACGCGGAAGACGCAGCAGGGCGTGCATGATCAATGCTCCCACCCCCGCAGCCCGCGCAGTTGCTCGAAGGCCCGGAAGTCGCGGTCTCGGTGCAGGAGCAGGTAGTCGCGCTCGATGCAGAAGGTGGCGATCAGCACGTCCAGCGCGCTATGTACCGTGATGCCGGCGGCGCGCAGGCTCCGGTAGTGGCGCGCGGCCTCGAGCGCGAGCGCGGCGCTGCCGGTGGACTCGATGCGCAGGGTTTCCAGCAGGGCCCTGGCGCGCCGGTGGTCGCGCTCGTGACGAAAGCCGCGCAGCACCTCGAACAGCACCAGGTCCGGCACGACGATGGGCAGGTCTCCGGCCTCCAGCAGTTGAGCGAGGTGCTCGACCGAGGGGTGATCGACATCGTTGAAGAAATCGATCCAGACGCTGGAGTCAACCACCAGCATGGTGCTCGCGTCCCAAGGATGGGGCATCTTCGGGGGAGACTGCCGCGGGGCTCGAGGCTGCTCCGGCGGCGGCCACCCGGGACGGCGGTGCAGGCTCGTGGACCGCAAGTGCCGGGACGCCGTCTTCAGCCGGGCTGGCTGGCGTCTCCGGCGATGGCTTGGTCCAGTCGATGGACTCGTCGCCCTCCCACTTGAGCTTGCCGCGCCACTTCAGGATCTCCTTGTAGGCGGCCTGGCGCGCCAGCAGCTTGAGGCCGGCCTCCACCGCCTCGCGCTTGGTCTTGTACGGACCGGCTTGCATCGCCTGGGCGAGCAAGTCGTCGTCGATGTCGATGTTGGTGCGCATGATGTGTATAAATTATATAAATCGCACACAATCTACACCAAAGCCTCACATCCTGAAAACCCCGAAGCGCGGGCTCTCCGGGATGGGCGCGTTCAGGCTCGCGCTCAGCGCCAGCGCCAGCACGCGCCGGGTGTCGGCGGGGTCGATGACGCCGTCGTCCCACAGGCGCGCGCTTGCGTAGTAGGGGTGGGCCTGGTGCTCGAACTGCTGCAGGATCGGGCGCTTGAAGGTGGCTTCCTCTTCGGCCGACCAGGCGCCGCCCTTGGCCTCGATGCCGTCGCGCTTGACGGTGGCCAGCACGCTGGCGGCCTGTTCGCCGCCCATGACCGAGATGCGCGCGTTGGGCCACATCCACAGCAGGCGCGGGCTGTAGGCGCGGCCGCACATGCCGTAGTTGCCGGCGCCGAAGCTGCCGCCGATGATGACGGTGAACTTGGGCACCGTGGCTGTGGCCACGGCGGTCACCATCTTCGCGCCGTGCTTGGCGATGCCCTCGGCCTCGTGCTTGCGCCCGACCATGAAGCCGGTGATGTTCTGCAGGAACAGCAGCGGCACGCGTCGCTGGCAGCACAGCTCGATGAAGTGCGCGCCCTTCTGCGCCGATTCGCCGAAGAGCACGCCGTTGTTCGCGACGATGCCCACCGGCATGCCCTCCACGTGGGCGAAGCCGGTCACCAGCGTGGTGCCGAAGCGCGCCTTGAACTCGTCGAACTCGCTGCCGTCGACGAGGCGGGCGATCACCTCGCGCACGTCGTAGGGCTTGCGCGCATCCACGGGCACGACGCCGTGCAGTTCCTGCGCGTCGAACAGCGGCGCGCGCGGCGGCGCCAGCAGCATCTGCCGCGGCTTTCGCCAGTTCAGGTTGGCGACGATGGCGCGCGCGATCGCGAGCGCGTGCGTGTCGTTCTCGGCCAGGTGGTCGGCCACGCCCGACAGGCGGGTGTGGACGTCGCCGCCGCCCAGGTCCTCGGCGCTGACGATCTCGCCGATGGCGGCCTTCACCAGCGGCGGGCCGCCGAGGAAGATCGTGCCCTGGTTGCGCACGATCACGGTCTCGTCGCTCATCGCCGGCACGTAGGCGCCGCCGGCCGTGCACGAGCCCATCACCACCGCGATCTGCGGGATGCCCTGGGCGCTCATCTGCGCCTGGTTGTAGAAGATGCGGCCGAAGTGGTCGCGGTCGGGGAAGACCTCGTCCTGGTTGGGCAGGTTGGCGCCGCCGGAGTCCACCAGGTAGATGCAGGGCAGCCGGTTCTGCTGCGCGATCTCCTGCATGCGCAGGTGCTTCTTGACGGTGACCGGGTAGTAGGTGCCGCCCTTGACGGTGGCGTCGTTGCAGACGATGGCGCACTCGACGCCGCTGACGCGGCCGATGCCGGTGATCAGGCCGCCGCCCGGGGCGGCGTCGTCGTACAGGCCCATGCCGGCCAGGGCGCCCACCTCGAGGAAGGGTGTGCCGGGGTCGAGCAGGCCTTCGACACGGTCGCGCGGCAGCAGCTTGCCGCGCGCGGTGTGCTTGCTGCGCGCCGCTTCGCCTCCGCCCTGCGCGATGCGGTCCAGTTGCGCGCGCAGGTCCTGCACCATGCCGCGCATCGCCTGGGCGCTGGCCTTGAAGTCCTCGCCGCGCGGGTTGATCTTCGAGCTCAGGGCGGGCATGCGCGCATCTCCGGAGGGCGGCGGCGGTGATCCGCGGGTGACGGAACCCGGGGGGCCGTGGTTGACGTTAACGTCAATTGTAGGCAGTGCCGGGTACCGGCCCCGGCGCACGTGCAGGCGGGCTCAGAACGGCCCCTGCGCCAGCCAGCGCTCGAGTTGCGGCTTGCGGTCGTTGCCCCAGAAGGGCGCGCCGAAGACGCCCGCGGCGATGGCCTCGTCGCACGCCGCCTTCAGGCGCGCCTTCCAGACGGGGTCGCTCCACGCCGCCTCCGCCGCGTCGGCGTCGATCCCGCTCTGCGCAACCAGAAGTCGACGGGGGCAGCTGTGTTCATGCGCGCTCGATAGGGGCGCACGGGCCTTTCGTAAAGACCAGCCCCCTACATCCCCCGGAACAGGTGCGCGTACAGGCGGCTCGCCACCAGCGTCTCGGGCCGCCCGCGCAGGCTCAGGCGCACCTTGCCGCCGTCCTCGCGCCGCGCGGTGGCGATGAACCGGGCCTGGACCAGGGTGCCGCGGTGCACCTGCCAGAAACGCTGGGGGTCGAGCTGGGCGGCCAGGTCGCGCAGCGACATCCGCACCAGCAGCTCGCGCGTGGCGGTGACGACGCGCACGAGCTTGTCGGCCGCCTCGAAATAGATCACCTCGTCCACGGGCACCAGGTGGACGACCGCGCCATGCTGCGCCTGGATCACCTCCAGCCGCGGCGCGCGCGCGGCGGGCTCGGCCGCGGCCAGCAGGGCGCGCAGTTGCGCCCAGGTCGCGTCCAGCGCCTCGGCGGGCGCCGGCCCGGCGCGGCGGATGGCCAGACGCTCGCGCAGGCGCTGCAGGCTGGCGTCCAGGCGCGCCGACTGCACCGGCTTGACGAGGTAGTCCACGGCCTGGGCCTCGAAGGCCTGCACGGCGTACTGGTCGTAGGCCGTGACGAAGACGAGCAGCGGGAAGGGGTGGTCGGCAGGCCAGTCCTCGGCCAGCGCCTGGGCCGCCTGCAGGCCGCTGAGCGCGGGCATGCGGATGTCCAGGAAGCAGATGTCGGGCCGCAGCCGCAGCGCCTGTTCCACGGCCTGCGCGCCGTCCCCCACCGTGGCCACCACCTGGAGCTGGGGCCAGAGCCGTGCGAGGTCGGCCCGCAGGCCGCTCGCCAGGAGCGGCTCGTCCTCGGCGATCAGCGCCGTCGCGTTCGTCATGGGTGCTCCCGGGGCAGGGTGATGGTCGCCAGCGTTCCGCCGGGGGGAAGCGGCAGCGGCTCGAGCCTCAGGTGAGCGGCGGCGCCGTAGCGTGTCTGCAGCCGCTCGCGCACCTGGGTGAGGCCGAAGCCGGCCGCGCCGGGCTGGGCGGGCGCGAGGCCGACGCCGCTGTCGCGCACCCGCAGCCGCAACTGCCCGCCTTCGAGGCTTGCGCTCACCTCCAGGCTGCCGCCTTCCGGCCGGGGCTCCAGGCCGTGGTGGATGGCGTTCTCCACCAAGGGCTGCAGCAGCAGCGGCGGCACCGGGTGCCCGGCCAGGGCGGCGGGCAGTTCCAGCCGCACCACCAGGCGCGGGCCCATGCGCACCTGCATCAGCGCCAGGTAGTCGCCCAGGCGCTCGAACTCCGCGCGCAGCGGGTGCTCGGCGCTGCGCGAAGCCGCGAGCGTGGCGCGCAGGAAGCCGATCAGGTGGTCCAGCATGGCCTGCGCCCGCGGGGCGTCGGTGGCGATCAGCACGCGCAGGTTGGCCAGGGTGTTGAACAGCATGTGCGGCTCGAGCTGCGACTGCAGCAGCGCCAGCCGGGCCTCGCGCGCCTGGTGCTCGAGCGCCTCGCGGCGCCCGCGCTGGTAGAAGTAGGCGACGAAGCCGATGCTGACGGCCGCGGCGCTGGCGAGCAGGGCATAGAAGCGGCGCTGGTCGCGCTGCAGCAACTCCAGCGTCGAGCGGCCGGCCCAGGCGTCGCCGACCAGAGTGCCGAGCGTGTAGCCGGCCAAGGTGCCGACGGCCACGAGCGCGACCGCCCGCCCCGGCGGCGGCCAGTAGCCCGGCGCCTCGGCCCGCAAGAGGCCGCGTAGCAGGTAGCGCACCGGGTCGATCGCGGCCCAGATGGCCACGCTGATGGACAGGCTGTAGACGAGCGCGACGGAGAAGCCTTGCACGCCTGTCGGCGCCCGCGGCGAGAAGGCGAACTGGATGCCCGCGATCGCCAGCGCGACGGCGGCGACGATGCCCAGCCGCTGCAGCAGGCCGCGGCCTTCGCCGCGCGGGATGAGGTGTCGGCTCGGATTCATGACTTCAAGCTCCGGCTTGTGCGTGCCGCGGGCAGCGCCCGGGCGCAGGACGCAGCGCTCATCACCGCAACTCGCGCTGGAAGAAGGCAGCCACCGCCTCGAAAGCCGCCCGCCGCTGCGCCGGGTCGAAGCCGGGCTCGGGCCAGCCGCCGCGGGCCTGCTTCGCGGCCACCCCTGCGGCCAGCTCGGCCGGCCAGGGGCCCAGCAGATCCATGTGGCCTGCGCCGGGCAGGTGCGTGAGGGTTTCGCAGCGGGCGCAGTGCTGCAGCAGGCGCCCGCTGTGGAAGCGCGGCAGCAGCATGGCGTCGCGCCCGGCGCTGACCACGCCGACGGGCAGGCGCACGCGCCGCAGTTGCGCATCGGGGAACAGTGCGGCCACGGGCACGGCCACCGTCACCGCGGCCACGCGCGGGTCGGGCAGGTCGGTGCTGCCCTCGCGGGCGCCGTGCACGGCCGTCAGCGAAGCCGGCAGGAAGGTCTCAGGCACGTCCCGGGCGCGCTCGTAGCTCTCGCGCCGTGCGCGTTGCTGCGCCGCGTCGGGCAGGCCGTTGAAGCAGAAGCCGGGATCCTCGTCCATGTGGGCCTGGCAGTGGCGTACCAGGTCCAGCAGGCGCCACGAGGCCCCGGCCATCACCAGCGCGGTGGCGCCGCCGGCCGACATTCCGTGTACCCCCACGCGCTCCAGTGCCAGTTGCGGGCCCCAGGCGGGGTGGGCCGCCAGGGCGTCTAGCGTCCGGGTGATCTCGCCCGGGCGCAGCTTCCAGGACTCAGGGCCCGCGAGGCTGGTGTCGAGGTGGTTGTCGCCGCGGTGCAGCGGCTGCGCGACGACGAAGCCAGCGCGCGCCAGCGTCGCAGCGAGCTCGTGGTCCGCCAGCGGGCTGCCGCCGGTGCCGTGCGACAGCACCACCACACGGCGGCGTGCCTGCCCCGCTGCCGCCGGCTGCTGCGGCGCGCCGGGCGCGACCTGCAGCACGAAAGGCCCCTGCGCGTGGGCCACGGCGGGCTGGGCCGTCGGGTAGACCAGCGTCACGGGCAGGTCGCCCGCCTGCAGCTGGGCGAAGCCGACCTGCGCGTGAGCCGTGGGCGCGGTGGCGCACAGCGCGGTGAGCGCGGACAGCGCGGCGAGCTTGCCCAGTGTCGTGCGGGCCCCGAGCCGCCGAAGCGCGGCCATGGCACTGAAGCTTCGCGACGCCAGTGCCTGTCTCGCGACTGCGGGCAGTGAGCCCTTGCAGCGGGGCTTGGGCCACCCCGCTGGCGGACATATCGAGGGACTGGCAGGCTGAGGTGTGGCGTTCATGGCGGGCGGGTTCGGTGTGGGGGGCGCTGCGCGGCTGCGAGCGCTGCCCGGACTTTGCGCCGCACCTTCGGCCCTGGCCAGCGCCTCGCGACGAAACGCCGCCCGACGGCGCGAAACGGCGGCCCGCCCGCCCTCAACGTCGCCAGAACGACGGCGTCAGCAGCACCAGCAGCGAGAGCATCTCCAGCCGGCCGAGCAGCATCGCGAAGGTGCAGACCCAGGTCTGGAAGTCGTTGAGCCCCTGGAAGTTGCCGGCCGGGCCGACCTGACCCAGCCCGGGGCCGATGTTGTTGACGCAGGCGATCACGGCCGTGAAGGCGGTGACCGGGTCCAGCCCCGTGAACAGCAACACCATCGTCAGGCTGAAGATGGTGACGCCGTAGATCATCATGAAGGCCATGACGCCCTGGATCGTGGACTCGGCGATCGTGCGCCCGCCGATCACCACCGGGCTCACCGCGCGCGGGTGGACGATGCGCACCAGCTCGCGCCGCGCCTGCGCGGCCAGGATCATGAGCCGGATCATCTTGATGCCGCCGCCGGTGGAGCCGGCGCAGGTGGCAAAGCAGCCCAGCAGCACGATCAGCAGCGAGGCGAACAGCGGCCACTGCGCGTAGTCATGGGAGGCGTAGCCGGTGGTCGTCGCCACCGAGACCACGTGGAAGGCCACGTGCCGGAACGCCAGGGTGGCGTCCTCGGTGGCGTAGCTGCCCACCGCCAGCAGGTAGGCCGTCAGCAGCGCTACCGCCCCGAGCAGCACGCCGTAGAAGGCGCGCACCTCGACGTTGCGCCAGAACACCCCGATCGAGCGTGTGCGCCAGACGACGAAGTACAGCGTCAGGTTGATGCCCGCCAGCAGCATGAAGGCGGCGGCCACGGCCTCGACCAGGGGCGAGTTCCAGTGCCCGATGCTGGCGTCGTACGACGAGAAGCCGCCCAGGCTGATCGTCGTGCACATGTGCATGAAGGCGTCTTCCCAGCTCATGCCGGCCCAGCGGTAGGCCAGCGTGCAGCCCACCGCCAGCAGCGCGTAGATGATCCAGATCGCGCGCGCGGTGTCGGCGATGCGGGGCGTGAGCTTCTGGTCCTTCACCGGGCCGGTGATCTCGGTGCGGAAGAGCTGGCTGCCGCCCACGCCCAGCATCGGCAGCACCGCCACCGCGAGCACGATGATCCCCAGCCCGCCCACCAGCATCATGAAGCAGCGCCAGACGTTGATGGACAGCGGCAGGTGCTCCAGCCCGGTCAGCACCGTGGCCCCGGTGGCGGTGAAGGCGGACATGGCCTCGAAGTAGGCATCGGTCACGCTCAGGCCCGGCAGGGCCAGCCACAGCGGCAGCGCGCCGAAGACCGGCAGCACGAGCCAGGTCAGCCCCACCAGCAGGAAGCCGTCGCGCGGCTGCAGCTCGCGCTTGAAGCGCCGCGTGGCCAGGCTCATGGCCAGCCCGGCGGCAAAGGTGACCCCGATCGAGGCGATGAAGGCGCCCTCGGCCGGGTCGTGCCGGTGCAGCGCGAAGGCCAGCGGCACGGCCATCAGCACGGTGAAGATCAGCACCATGCGCCCGATCAGCGCGACGACGGCAAGGGTCCCCATGGCGGCGGTCGGTTCGGGGGTGGCGGGCGTCAGAAGAAGGTGGCGGAGACCTGGAACAGCTTCTCGACCTGACGCACCATGCGCTTGTTCGGCACGAAGACGATGACGTGGTCGTTGGGCTCGATGACCGTGTCGTGGTGTGCGATCAGCACCTGCGGCTCGGCCTCGTCGCCGGCCTCGCTGCCGTCGGCGCGGTGCAGGCCGCGCACGATGGCGCCCACCTGCGCGCCGGCCGGCAGGCCGATCTCCTCGATGCGGCGCCCGGCCATGCGGCAGGTCTTGCGGTCACCGCGCACGATGCCCTCCAGCGCCTCGGCCGCGCCGCGGCGCAGCGAGTGCACGGCCTCGACGTCGCCGCGCCGCACATGGGCCAGCAGCTCGCCGATGACGGCCTGGCTGGGCGAGATCGCGATGTCGATCTGCGTGCCCTGCACCAGCTCGGCATAGGCGCGGCGGTTGATCAGCGCCAGCACGCGCCGCGCGCCCATGCGCTTGGCCAGCAGGCAGGCCAGGATGTTGTCCTCGTCGTCGCTGGTCAGCGCCACGAAGAGGTCCATGTCCTGCACGTTCTCCTGGTCCATCAGCTCCTCGTCGGTGGAGTCGCCGTTGAGCACCAGCACCTGCGCGGGCAGCTGGCTGGCCAGGTAGTCGCAGCGCGCGCGGTTGGTCTCGATGATCTTGAGCTGGACCTCGTCCTTGAGCTGGCGTGCCAGCCGCAGCCCGACCTTGCCGCCGCCGGCGATCATGAGCCGCCTCACCGGGCGGTCGCGCTCGCGCAGCGCGCCCAGTACCGCCGGGATGTGGCGCTTGGCCGCCAGCACGAAGACCTCGTCGCCCGGCTCGATGCGGGTGCGGCCGTCCAGGTCGTACAGGGCCTGGTCCTGGCGGTAGATGGCGACGATGCGCATCTCGGCGCCGGGCATCAGCGCGGGGATCTCCGCCAGGCTGTGGCGCACCAGCGGCCCGCCAGCCACCGCGCGCACCGCGATCAGGCTCACCAGGCCGTGCGCGAACTCCAGCACCTGCAGCGCCTCGGGGTGCTCGACGAGCTGGCCGATGTAGCGCGTCACGCTCTCCTCGGGGCAGATCACGCGGTCAACGGCGAAGCCGCTGGTCTTGTCCATCAGCGGCGAGCCGTCCTCGAACTCGGGCGAGCGCAGCCGGGCGATGGTGGTGGGCACGCCGAAGCGGTCGTGCGCCACCTTGCAGGCCACGAGGTTGGTCTCGTCCAGCGGCGCGCAGGCGATGAAGAGGTCCGCGTCGCCGATGCCCGCCTCCTGCAGCACCGAGGGCTGGATGCCGTTGCCCGCCACGCCGCGCAGGTCCAGGCGGTCCTGCAGCACGCGCAGGCGGGCGGGGTCGGTGTCGACGACGGTGATGTCGTTGCGCTCCGAGGCCAGGCTCTCGGCCACGCTCTCGCCGACGCGCCCGGCGCCGAGGATGACGATGTTCACTGCTTGGCGAACAGTTGGCCGATGTCGGCGAAGGCCTTGAACTCCAGCGCGTTGCCCGATGGGTCCAGGAAGAAGAAGGTGGCCTGCTCGCCCGCCAGGCCCTTGAAGCGCACGTGCGGCTCGATGATGAACTTCGTGCCCGCGGCGGTGAGCCGGCCGGCCAGCGCCTGCCACTCGGCCATCGGCAGCACGACGCCGAAGTGGCGCACCGGCACGGCGTCGCCGTCCACCGCGCTGGTGGCGGCCAGGTGGCACTCCTGCGGGGAGAGGTGCGCCACGACCTGGTGGCCGTAGAGGTCGAAGTCGATCCACTCCGGCGAGCTGCGCCCCTCCGGGCAGCCGAGCAGGCCGCCGTAGAACGCGCGCGCGACGTCCAGGTCGTGCACGGGGAAGGCCAGGTGGAAGGGGCGGGGGGTGGAAGGTGCTGCGGTGTCCATGGGCGTGATTTTGCGCCCGGCGGGCGGTGGTGCGGGCGCCGGGGGCCGCCTGTGGTCGACCGAAACACAATGTATGCCTTACCGAAAGGGATGCATGTTCTCCCTTGGCAAGATCACCTCCAAGAGCCAGACCACGATTCCCCGCGAAGTGCGGGAAGCTTTGCACGTGGGTGCGGGCGACTTCATCGTGTGGGAGCTGTCCAACGATGGCAGTGCCCGCGTGCGCAAGGCTCAGGCACTCGCCAGGGACTACTTGCGCGCCCTCGAGGGCACGCTCACGGAATGGAGCAGCGCCGCGGACGAAGAGGCCTACCGTGGGCTGTAAGGCATGAGCTTCAACGCGTTAGAGGTGGTGCGGGTGCCGTTCCCCTCCACGGACCGGGAAGCCGTCAAGAACCGTCCTGCGCTCGTCCTGTCGAACCCACAGGCCTTTGGTCTGCCCAGCGGTCATTCGGTCATGGCCATGATCACGAGCGCGTCGAACGCGCCCTGGCCGCTGGACTGCATCGTTTCAGACCTCGCCTGCGCCGGCCTGCCCGCGCCCTCGGTCGTGCGCTTCAAGCTTTTCACGCTCGACCACCGTCTCGTCCGCGGCCGCCTCGATGCCCTATGCGAGGAAGACGCCCATGCCGTGCAGCGGGCTATGGCGGTGCTCTTCGGCCAGGGCTGAATCAGGGTGACAT
>JBILNB010000167.1:0-2786 GCA_044375195.1 Rubrivivax sp.
ACGGCCGCCAGCGCCCAGTTCAAGGGCATCGAGGGCCTGACGGTGCAGGCCCAGCAGGTGCTGGTGAACCTGAACCAGGGCATCACGCTGGCCGCGCAGCCCGAGCAGACGATCAAGGTCAACACCGAGCTGAAGCTGGAGTTTGCGCACGACCTGGTGGGCACGCTGAAGTTCAGCCGCGCCGCAGGCACGGGCTACGCGGCCAGCAGCGCCGACGTGCAGATCGGCCGCGACGACACCGAAGCGCAGGTGCTGGCCAAGCTGAAGGCGGGGCTGCAGAGCCTGGCCGGCATCGGCGCGAACAACGTGCAGATCAGCGGCAACCGCGTGGACGGCTACGTGGTGGAGTTCGTCGGCGCGCTGGCCGGCGTGAACGTGGCCGACATCACGGCCAGCGCCCAGCCCGCAGCCACGACCTACCAGGTGCAGACGGCGCAGGCCTCGCAGGCCGGCGTGGACGAGCGCAAGCAGGTGGTGCTGCAGGCGCTGCGCGAAGAGCCCGCGCCGGTGAGCGTGACGGTGAGCGCGCTGCAGGACGGCGTGGCCGGCGTGGACGAGGCCAACGTCATCACCTTCACGAGCCCGCGCACGGCGGGCCAGTACACGGTCTACCTGGTCAGTGACGGGCTGGTGGCGCAGCAGACGGCCGCGGTGGCCGGCGCCAGCGAGGTGCAGCGCCTGAGCCTGGTGGGCGACACGCAGGCCCCCACGCCCACGGGCAGCGCCACAGTGACGCAGGTGCAGCCCGGCGGCGCGGGCGCGTCGGCGGCGCTGGCCATCGTCTTCAAGGCCGAGAAGGTCATCCAGGAATACGACATCTTCCTGATGTCGGACCCGACCAAGAAGGTGCGCGCGGTCTACCGGGGCGACGCCAACGTTGCGCAGACCATCGCGGAGATGCGCACGGCCTACGCCACGCTGCTGAAGGGCCTGACCGGCGGACAGGCCAAGACCAGCGCCGTGCAGGTGGAACTGGACAGCGCCTACAGCGGCCCGGGCGACCGCTACGTGGTGCGTTTCATCGGCGAGCTGGCCGGCCGCGCGATCCCGGCCACGGGTTTCAAGTTCCATCTGGGCAGCAAGGCCTCCTCGAGCACCGGCTACAGCTACACCACGCTGTCCGACGGCGCGGCGCAGTCCGAGGTGCAGAAGGTCCAGATCAACGCCAGCGGCGCGGGCAGCTTCACGCTCAGGCTCACGCACGGCGCCCAGACCTACACGACCACCGGCATCCAGGTCGGCGCCAACGCCGCCACGGTGGCCTACGCGCTGAACGCCGCGCTCGGCAGCAACGGCCGCGTGGAAGTGGCCAGCGCCGGGGCCAACAGCTACCTCGTCACCTTCGGCGGCGCTCTCGCGGGCGTGAACCTGGCCGACCTGCAGGTCACCTTCGATACCACCAGCAGCGCACCCGGCGGCAGTTTTAAGCTGGGCTACGGCGGGCAAACCACCGGCAGCATCAGCTACGCGGGCGACGGCGCCGTGCTGGCCGCGCGCGTGCAGGCTGCGCTGACGAGTCTGTCCACCATCGGCGTCGGCAACGTCAAGGTCAGCGTCAACGCCCAGCAGTCCAACAGCGGGCTGATCGGGCTGGACATCGCCTTCACCGGCGCGCTGGCGGGTACCGACGCGCAGGCCGTCACGGTCGACGCCAGCGGCCTGGTCAACGCCACGGCCAGCACCCGCACCGTCACCGCAGGCGCCAGCGCGGTGCAGCAGGTGCAGCGCATCGTGCTGGGCAGCGATGCGCTGGCGCAAGGGTTCCGGCTGACGCTGACCCACGAGGGCCAGAGCTACACCACCGCGCTGATCGCCGGCAACGCCAGCGCCGCGCAGGTGCAGACCGCCGTCAACGCCGCCTTCGGCCCGATCGCCGGGGCGCAGTTCACGGCCCAACGCATGGGCAGCGGCGTGGGCAGCGACGAGATCCGCCTGAGCGCCGGCGGCAGCCTGGCCGGCCGGAACCTGAACCTTGTGGCGCTGCAGGCCCAGGGCTCCAGCGCGCAGGGCTCCACCGTGCAGGGGCAGTTCGTCGTGGGCAACACCACGCAGAACATCGCCAACCTGCGCGCGGCCTACGCCGAACTGTTCAAGCACCTGACCGGCGGCACGCGCGACGAGAGCGCGGTGCAGGTCAGCTACCGCGCCGTCAGCGCCGGCGAGCAGTACACGGTGCGCTTCGTCGGCGCGCTGGGCCAGCAGGACCTGCCGGGCAAGGGCATCAGCATCTCCAGCACGACGCTGGACTGGACGCTCAGCCCCAACGGCGCAGACGCCATCGCCGAGCGGCAACTGCTCGTCGTCGACCGCGCCGCCGACACCGAGGGCAGCTTCCGTCTGGCGCTGACCCATGCGGGCAAGACCTGGACGACGGCCGACATCGCGCTGGGGGCGACCACGGCCCAAGTGCAGACAGCCCTGCGCGCAGCCACCGCCAGTGGCACCACGGGCACGCTGGGCGCGCTGGGCACCATCACCGTCAGCGGCCAGACCGACCGCTACACGGTGGAGTTCGCCGGGGCCCTGCGCGGCACCAACCTCGCGCCGCTGAAGACCCCCGCGCTGCAGGTCGACGCGCAACTGCCCGAGGGCAGCTTCCAGATCTCCTACGTGGACGACAAGGGCCAGCGCGTCTACAGCGACGCCATCGCCTACAGCGCCGACGCGCAGACCCTGCGCGCGAACCTGCAGACCGCGCTGGACAAGCTGTACGTCGGCAGCGGCCGGGTCAGCGTCAGCGTCGACGGGGCTCAGACCGAGGGCCGCCGCGCGACCTTCGTTCTGAA
>JBILNB010000051.1:0-35174 GCA_044375195.1 Rubrivivax sp.
ACGCCCGCTTCTTCGGTGAGATGACCCGCGCCTTCCGAGCCGACGGCGACATCTTCTTCACCGAACTGAGGCTCGCGGGCGAGGTCATCGCCTCCACCTGCAACCTGCGCGCAGGGGGCGACGGCTTCGCGTTCAAGGTCTGCTTCGATCCGCGCCACGCCCGCCACAGCCCGGGCGTGCTGAACGAGCTGGGCTTCGTGAAGGCGCTGGAGCAGGCCGTGGACGACTTCCGCCTCATCGACAGCGGCGCCGAGCCGGGGTCGTTCATCGAGCAGCTCTGGCCGGACCGCTTGCCGCTGTACTCGGGCACGATCTCGCTGGGGCGCTGGGCGCGTGTTGCAGCCCACGCGGCCCAGGGCTTGTCCCGGCTGCGCCGGCGCTGGGTCGCGGGGCCCGGCCAGCCGCGCCCGGTCTCGGACTCCACGCCTGAACGGGAGTCCCGGGCGCTCAGCCCCGCGGAGCTGCCAGGGCGCGGCGCGTGAGCCAGCGCGTGCGCAGGCGGTGGTCGAGCCGGCGCAGCTTCGCCAACCAGCGCTGCGCCCATCCCGCAGTGATCGGCGTGCGCGCGTCGCGGTCCTGGCTGTAGACGATGGTGTAAGGGCGCGCCTGGAGCATCACGAAACGCCTGTCGCCGGTCAGGGCGAACTCGACGTCCAACGCATTGGCGGTGCCGCTGTGCCCGGCCAGCAGGGCGTGGTGGATGCGCATCAGCTGGGCCGTGAGCGAGGAGAGCTCAGATTCGCGCAGGATGGGGGCACCCTCCGCGAGCGAGCTGCGGCTGATCAGTTCGGGTTCGCAGACCCCGGTCCAGGTCGCCACCAGGTACTGCTCCGGGAGCTGGTCGCCCAGCGCGCCAGTGACCGTGGCGCCGCTCCACTGCGTGTTGACGAAGACGGCGTCCAGGCCCTTGCGGAAGGGGTTGCCCGTGATGGCCACGCCCGTTGCCACCGCGTCTTCGACGAAGGGCTGGACCAGCACGCCCATGGCCACCGCGCGGTGCTCGATCCGGTACCAGTCGCGCTCCTCGAAGGCCCGCTGCAGCCACACACTCGCCCAGACCTGGCGCAGCGCGTCGGCCACCTGCCCGGGCGTGGGCGCGGCCGGCACCTCGACACTCTCGTACAGGCCGGCGCCGTTGAACCCGTCCAGGTCCTCGGCGTTCGTGCTGCTGCGAAACAAGGACCTGCGCTGCGGCGCCCACGCCTCGAGCCTGCGGCGCACCTCGGCCAGCAGTTCGGGCTGCACGGGGTGATCCAGGATGGCGGTGCGCAAGGCCGCAAGGCGCTGTGATCGCGCGCGCGGGTCGCGCGCGAACGCGGGATCGTCCAGCATCGCGCCAAGCTCGGCGTCCAGACCGGCCTTCCGCAGGTGGTCCAGATAGGCCGAGAAGGGGATCGCGAAGCCGCCCGCCGTGACCAGCCCCTCCACGCGCGACAGCTGCGCCATTTGCGCAGCCTTGGCGCCGACGAAGCGGGCCGAGCCCGTGTCCAGGTCCGTCACGTCGAACAACCCGCCCACCTGCCCGTCAGCGGCCGGCCGCCACGCGGCCGCGGGGCGCCTGGTCGCCCAGGCCGCCTGGGCATCCTCCAGCGCAGCGGGCGCCACGGCGTAGTCCTGGCCCGTGACGCTGAGCTTGACCAGCTGGCCCTCCAGACGGGTGAACACGTCCAGGTCGATGGCGCCGCGCAGCGACATGCTCGGTGTGTTGCGGTTGCGGCTCAGCACCGCGACATGCGCCAGCGGTGCCTGCAGCTGGCTGGTCACCAGTGCGGCCACCGGCGGGATCTGCTCGGGCACGAATTCGCTCACGACGATGTCCGTGGGCCTCACCGCCGCCACGTCCAGCGTGCCGCGGACCCGCTTGACATGGCCGTAGGCGACGCCCAGCACCACGGGCTGGTAGGTCACGGAGGCGTTCAAGGCCTCGCTCGAGAGCACTGGCACACGCCCCTCCAGCCGGGCTGCGTGCTCAGCCTGCAGGGGCGACACCGGGCGGAAGCTGAGCGCCCGGGCACAGGCGACCCGGGCCGCGACATGCCCGACCATCCACGCGATGCGCTCGGCTGGCAGCGTGTCCCCTCCCGAGAGTTCGACCGTCCAGTGGTCGCCGTCCAGATAGTGCATGACCGACCCGAGGATGAAGCGACGGTCCTCGTGCCGGTACTCCCGGGCGATGAATCGCTCGTAGTCCGCATACGGGTCGATGAACCGATGCACGAACTCGAAGTGCGCCTCCCACTTCTTCGTGTCCAGAAAGCAGGTCTTGTCGGCATGGCGCAGATCGACCATGAACTTAACCGTCTCGGTCCGTGCCACGGTGTGATGCCCCGGGCGGGCATGCAGCAGAGCCCAGTCCTCGGGCGTGTCGATGCGTTCAAGATAGTCGGGCGCGAGGCGCCGCCTTGCGGCGCCGGGCATCCGGGGCTCGGGTGCTGTCATGTCGCTGAGATGGGCAGTCGTTGTGTGGAGCCTTCTGACGCGCCCGCGCTGTGACACGCCTGCCCGCGCTGCGCAGGTTAGGAGGTGGGGCCGGGCCGGTCGCAGACGCCGCTCAACTTCCATGCGTACCAGGGGCAGAGCCTGCTGTCTGAAGCCAATCCCATCACGGCGACAGCTTGACCGGCGGGCGACAGTCCGGGAAGCGAGGATCCGACACCTGGGATGGATATCGATCAGCCAGGCCGCCGCCCTCTGCCAGGACCTCGCCCCGCTGCCGCACATCGGCCCGGGGCGGCAGACGCTCACGACAGCAACGCGGGCAGCAGGGCCATGTCGGAGAACACCGCCGCCACGCCGGCGCGGTGAAACGCCTCGGCCTCACCCTGTGGCACGTAGGCGAACACGGCCGCCCCGGCCGCCAGGCCGGCAGCGGCACCGGTCAGCGTGTCCTCCACCACCGCACAGCGTTGCGGCGCGACGGCCAGCGCGGCGGCTGCAGCGAGGTAGACGTCCGGGTGCGGCTTGGAGCGCGGCATCTCCTGGCCGCTGAAGATGCGCCCGTCGAAGTAGGGGTGCAGGCCGACCTTGCGCAGTTGCAGGTCCAGCTTGGGGCGGTCGGCGCCGGAGGCGCAGGCGATGCGGGCGTCCAGCCGTTCGTGCACCGCGTGCACGGCCGCCTGCGCGCCGGGCACGATGCACAGCTCCTGCTCGAGCGCCGCGTTGCGCCGCGCGCGGAAGGCCGCCAGCCACTCATCGGTCAGCGGCTGGCCGGTCTCGCGCTCGATGCGGGCGCGCTCGTCCCTGACCATCTTGCCGACGAAGATGCGCATGCACTCGGCCTGGCTGAGCGGCCAGCCGCGCTCGGCGAGCATGTCGCGCAGGATGCGGTTGACGATGGGCTCTGAGTCCACCAGCACCCCATCGCAGTCGAACAGCACGGCTTCGAATCTCATGAGCGCCGATTATCCGGATCGCTCACGCCATCGAGACCCGTGCCCCCGCCGCGATCGTCGCCGGCGCCGCGTTCAGCGCCTCTATGGCCAGGCCAGCAGCCTTCTTGTAGGCGCCCATGAAGGCCTCGCGCTCGGCCGGGGGGATGACGTCGTCGATGTCGTCGAAGACGCCGCCGCAGCGCTCGTCCACGAGGTTCAGCAGGCCGAAGGGCCCGGCGCCGCGGTTGCGCAGCACCAGGGCCGAGACGGGGGCGCACAGGCTAGCGTCGTAGGCCTGCAGCGCCTGCGGGCCGAGGCCGTGCGCCACCAGGCAGGCGCCGAGCACGCGCGCGTCGACGATGGCCTGCGTGGCGCCGTTCGAGCCGGTGGGGTACATCACGTGCGCCGCGTCGCCCAGCAGCGCCACGCGGCCGTCCACCCAGGTGGGGACCGGGTCGCGGTCGATCATCGGGTACTCGAAGATCTCCGGCGCGCCGCGCAGCATCGCCGGCACGTCGAGCCAGCCGTAGTTCCAGCCCTCGAAGTGGCCGACGATGTCCTCCACCGGCACACGGCGGTTCCAGTCGCTGCGCGTCCAGCCTTCGGCGTTGTCGACCGTGATCTCGGCGATCCAGTTGATCGTCGCCAGGCCCGTGGCCGGGTCGGGCGGCGTGATCGGATAGAACACCACGCGGTGCCGTGCCGAGCCCAGGCCGACGAAGGAGGCGCCGCTGCGCACCGGCACGCCCGGCGTCGTGCCGCGCCACAGGATGGCCCCGCCCCAGTGCACCGGCGGCTGCTGCGGGTGCATCTGCGCGCGCACCGGCGAGTGCAGGCCGTCGGCGGCGATGAGCAGCGAGCCCTCGATCTCGGCGCGGCTGCCGTCACGCCGCTCCACCAGCCCGGTCACGCCGTCGGCGTCCTGCCGGTAGCCGGTGACCCGGTGGCCGGTGAGCACGGCATCCGGCCCCAGGCGGGCGTGCACGGCGTCCAGCAGCATCATCTGCAGCCGGCCGCGGTGCACCGAGTACTGCGGCCAGCGGTAGCCCGCCAGGCGCCCACGCGGCTCGGCATAGATGTCGTTGCCGTTGCGGCCCACCAGCGCCCACTCGCGCGTGGCCACGCCGATGGCGTCGAGCGCGGCCTCATCGAAGCCCAGGTCGAAGAGTTCGCGCACCGAGTTCGGCTGCAGGTTGATGCCCACCCCCAGCGGCCCGAGAGTCTGCACCGCCTCGAGCACGCGGCAGGGAGCGCCGATCTGCGCCAGCGTCAGCGCGACGGCCAGGCCGCCGATGCCGCCGCCGGCGATCAGCACGGGGCGGGCGGAAGGATAGGGCGATCGTGTCATGCGCCCGGATTGTGGCGGGGCCGACGTCTGCCGCGGCCCGATGCCCAGGCACGCGGCAGGGCCCCAGGCCGCTGCGCGCCCCGGCTGGCTATCATCCGCCCCCCATGACCGAGAGCCTGAATCCTGCCCAGCTGCAGGCCGTGCATCACCTTGGCGGCCCCTGCCTCGTGCTGGCGGGCGCCGGTTCGGGAAAGACGCGGGTGATCGTGCACAAGATCGGAAAGCTGCTGCAGACCGGGGTGGAGCCGCGCCGCATCGCGGCGATCACCTTCACCAACAAGGCCGCGGCCGAGATGCGCGACCGCGCCAAGGCGCTGGTGGGTACGCGCGCGGCGCGCGAGCTGGTCGTCAGCACCTTCCATTCGCTGGGGGTGCGCCTGCTGCGCGAGGACGGGTCGCGCCTGGGGCTGAAGGAGAACTTCTCCATCCTCGACAGCGACGACGTGCTGGGCGTGCTGCGCGACGCCGGGGGCACGACCGACGCCAAGCTCGCGCGCGGCTGGCAGTGGGCCATCAGCCTGTGGAAGAACCAGGGCCTGAACGCGGCCCAGGCAGCCGCCGTGGCGAAGGACGATCTCGAGCAGACGGCGGCGCGCGTGATGCAGCGCTACGAGGAGCGCCTGAACGCCTACCAGGCGGTGGACTTCGACGACCTGATCGGCCTGCCGCTGAAGCTGCTGACGCGCGATGCCGAGGCGCGCGCCAAGTGGCAGGCCGCTTTCGCCCACGTGCTGGTGGACGAATACCAGGACACCAACGCCGTGCAGTACGAGCTGCTGAAGGCGCTGGTGGGCCCGCACACGCCCTTCACGGCGGTCGGCGACGATGACCAGAGCATCTACGGCTGGCGCGGCGCGACCATCGACAACCTCAAGCGCCTGCCGCAGGACTACCCCCGCCTCAAGGTCATCCCGCTGGAACAGAACTACCGCTCCACCGGCGCCATCCTGCGCGCGGCCAACCAGGTGATCGCGCACAACCCCAAGCTGTTCGAGAAGAAGCTGTGGAGCGAGTTCGGCGAGGGCGAACCGGTGCAGGTCAGCGAGTGCGACGGCGAGGAGCACGAGGCCGAGCGCGCGGTCGCGCGTATCCAGGCCCTGCGCGCGCGCGGCGGCGCGGTGAAGTTCGCCGACTTCGCCGTCCTCTACCGCGCCAACCACCAGGCGCGCGTGTTCGAGCAGAAGCTGCGCGCGGCGCAGATCCCCTACAAGGTCTCGGGCGGGCAGAGCTTCTTCGACCGCGCCGAGATCCGCGACCTCTGCGCCTGGCTGCGCCTGCTCGTCAACAACAACGACGATCCGGCCTTCCTGCGCGCGGTGACGACGCCCAAGCGCGGCATCGGCCACACCACGCTCGGCGCGCTGGGCGAGTACGCTGGCCAGTGGAAGACCAGCCTGTTCGAGGCCCTGTTCTCGCCCGGCCTGGCCACGGTGCTCAAGCCCAAGGCGCTTCAGGCGCTGCACGAATTCGGGCGCGAGGTCAACGAACTCGAGCACCGGGCGCGCCAGACCACGGGCGCCGAGGACGCGCGCGCGCTGCTGCTGGGCTGGCTGAAGGCCATCGCCTACGAGCAGCACCTGCACGACACCGAGGAGAGCGAGAAGCTCGCCACGGCGCGCTGGAGCAACGTGCTGGACTTCATCGACTGGATCGCACGCCGCTGCGGCGGCGAGCTGACGCAGGAGGGCGGCACCTTCGAGACCGAGCGCCAGAGCGTGCTGCAGGTGGCGCAGACCATCAGCGTGATCATCAGCCTGGCCGAGCGCGGCGACGATCAGGACGTGGTGACGCTGTCGACGCTGCACGCCGCCAAGGGCCTGGAGTGGCCGCACGTGGTGCTCGCCGGCGTCAACGAGGGACTGCTGCCCTTCAAGGCGCAGGACGACGAGATGACGCCCGAGCGTCTGGCCGAGGAGCGGCGCCTGATGTACGTCGGCATCACGCGCGCGCGCACCACGCTCGTGGTCAGCACGCTGCGCCGCCGCCAGCGCGCGCGCGAGACCGTGGCCGGCGTGCCCAGCCGCTTCATCGCCGAGATGAAGCTGGGCGAGGCCGGTGGCGCGAAGGAAGACCCGCGCGAGCGCCTGCGCAAGCTGCGCGAGCGTCTGGCGTCAAAGCCGCAGGCGCCGGCAGGCCAGGACGCCTGACCCTCACACGCTGCGCGCGCCGATGACCCCCTCCGAACAGGGCCGCTCCAACCGCCCGCTGGCCGGCATCGCCTGGATGGTGGGCGGCATGTTCATGCTCTCGGTCATGGACACGCTGTCCAAGCACGCGGTCGAGCACCTGTCGACGCCGGTGCTCGTGGCCATCCGCTCGGCCCTGGTTCTGCTCCTGGTGATCCCGTGGGTGGCTCGGGCCGGCGGGCTGGCGGCGCTGCGCACGCGCCGGCCGCTGGCGCACGTGGCGCGCGGCAGCCTGTCGGTGTGCTCTCTGTTCGCCTTCTTCGAGAGCCTGCGCCTGCTGCCGCTGGCCACCGTGGTGGCCATCTGCTTTGCCGCGCCCCTGTTCATGACGCTGATGTCGGTGGCCCTGATGCGCGAGCACGTCGGCTGGCGGCGCTGGGTCACCTTGCTCGCGGGATTTGCCGGCGTCAGCGTCATCATCGGTCCCGACGCGCTGGACGGCGACCTCGGTCGCGGGGCCTGGATGGCCCTGGCGGCGGCACTGTTCTACGCCGCGTCGACCACGTCCGTGCGCTGGCTCGCTGCGACCGAGAGCGACCTGTCGATGATCGTGTCGCAGAACCTGTGCATGCTGGCCGCCGGCCTCGTCGGCCTGGCCTTCGTGCCCTGGGCCGGGCCCGACGCCCGCATGGGACTGGTGATCCTGGCCAGTGCCGCGCTGCTGCTGCTCGGCCAGCGCATGACCTTCCGCGCGCTGCGCTTGGCACCGGTGGGGGCGGTGGCGCCCTTCCACTACACCGAGCTGATCTGGGCCGCGCTGTTCGGCTGGCTGTTCTGGCGCGAGTGGCCGGCCGCCCACGTGTGGTGGGGTGCGGCACTGGTGGTGGGCGCCGGCCTGTACGCCATCTGGCACGAGCGGCGCGGCGCCCGGCCGGCCTGAGTGCGGGCTGCACTACAGTCGTGTCCTGCACCCCTCGAAGGAGCCCCGCCATGAACGCCCCCACCCCCGGCCTGACCCAGGTCCAGATCGACCAGCGCGTCTTCGACCTCTACGACGAGTACTGCCACGGCGAGATCGACCGCCGCACCTTTCTCGCGCGCGCTGCGGCCGTCACCGCCGGCGGCCTGGCGATGGCGCAGGCGCTGATGCCGCGGTACGCGGCAGCGCAGACCATTTCCTTCACCGACCCGCGCATCAAGGCGCAGTACGTGACCTACCCCTCGCCGGGCGGCAACTCGGGCCAGATGCGCGGCTACCTTGTGCAACCCACGGGCACGGGGCCCTTCCCGGCGGTGCTGGTGATCCACGAGAACCGCGGCCTGAACCCCTATATCGAGGACGTCGCGCGCCGTCTGGCTGCGGCCGGCTACCTGGCGCTGGCACCGGACGGCCTGGCGCCGCTGGGCGGCTACCCGGGCAACGACGACGACGGCCGCGCGTTGCAGGCCAGGCTGGACCAGGCCAAGCTGCGCGTGGACATGCTCAACGGCGCGCGTTTCGTCAAGGCGCACCCGCTGTCCAGCGGGCGCCTGGGCGTGACCGGCTTCTGCTGGGGCGGCGGCACCACCAACTGGATCGCCACCGAGCTCGGCGACGAGTTGCACGCCGGCGTGCCCTACTACGGCGCCGCGGCCGCCACCGCGAGCGTGCCGCGCATCAAGGCCCCGCTGCTGGTGCACTATGCCGAGAACGACGCCGGCATCAACCGCATGCGGCCGGAGTTCGAGGCCGCGCTGAAGACAGCCGGGGTGGCGCACGAGATGCACGTCTACCCCGGCACCCAGCACGGCTTCCACAACAACTCCACGCCGCGCTACGACGCCGCCGCGGCCCAGCTCTCCTGGGACCGCACGCTCGCCTTCTTCGAGCGCCACCTGAAGCAGCGCGGCTGACGGCAAAGGGGGGATTCGACGTGCTGGCGATGACCGGATTCCTCAGGAACGCCTGGTACGTGGCCGCGTTCTCGCGCGAGGTGGGCCGCGCGCCCCTGGCGCGGCGCCTGCTCGGCGAGGCCGTGGTGCTCTACCGCACCGAGGGCGGAGCCCCCGTGGCGCTGGAGGACGCCTGCCCGCACCGCCGGCTGCCGCTGTCCATGGGACGCGTCAAGGGCGACGCCCTCGAGTGCGGCTACCACGGCCTGACCTTCGACTGCAGCGGCCGCTGCATCGACGCGGCGACGCAGGAGCGCATCCCGTCGCACGCGCGCGTGCGCAGCTACCCGGTGCGTGACCGCTACGGCCTGCTGTTCGTCTGGATGGGCGACCCGGCGCTGGCGCGCGACGAGGCCATCGTCGACATCGAGCACCACGACCACCCGGGCTGGCGGCTGACCGAGGGCGACTGCATGCCCGTGCGCAGCCACTACCTCTGGCTCGTGGACAACCTGCTCGACCCCTCGCACGTGGCCTGGGTGCACCGCAGCTCCTTCGGTGGCGCCGGTACCGACCGTACGCCGATGAAGGTCGAGGACATCCCCGAGGGCGTGCTGTGCAGCCGCTGGTTGACGGACCAGCCGCCGCCGCCCTTCTACGCCCCGCTGGTCAAGTTCACCGGCCACGCCGACCGCCTGCAGCACTACGAGATGCGCTACCCGGCGGTGGGCATCAACCGCTCGGTCTTCGCGCCGGCCGGCCAGGGCGGGACCGGGCTGCAGGACGGCCCGCTGGTCTACCGCATGGCGTCCTACCACTTCATCACGCCGGTCGACGCCGACCACTCGGTCTACTTCTGGCTGCAGCACCGCAACACCGACATCGACGACGAGGCGCTGTCGCGCCGCATCGCCGACGGCGCGCGCGCCGCGTTCGAGGAAGACCGCGCCGTCCTCGAGGCCGTGCACCAGGGCATGAAGCAGCGCGCGACGCCGCCCACCGGGCTGCTGCTGGACGCGGCCGCCAACCGCTTCCGCAAGGGCCTGGCCGAGCGCCTGGCGCAGGAGGAGGGGCGCGCTGCGGAGGCTACGCCCCGGTAGCGGGCGCGGCCCCGTTCCGGGGGCTCAGCCCGCCTGCAGCGCCTGCAGGCGCTCGGGCGTGCCGACGTCGGTCCAGGCGCCGTCCCAGCGCGTGCCCGCCAGTCGTCCCCTTGCGATCGAACGCTCCAGCAGCGGCCGCAGCGGCAGGCGTATGCCCGGGGCGATGCCCTGGAACATTCCGGCGCTGAACAGACCGACGCTCGCCCAGGTCAGGCGTTCCGCGGTCTCGGCGCCGGCTGCGAGCAGGCCGTCGGGCCCGAGCGCGAAGTCGCCGCGCGGGTGGTGCGGTGCGTTGCGCACCATCCACAGGTGGGCGTCGTGGCGGCCGTCGAGCACGGCCGCGGCCGGCGCCGCGTCGAAGCCGAACCCGGGCAGGAAGACGTCGCCCGAGACCACCCAGAACGCTTCGCCCAGCAGCGGCAGGGCCTTGGCGATGCCGCCGGCGGTCTCGAGCGCGCCGCCGTGGTCCCTGCCCTCCATCGAGTAGTGCAGGCGCAGCCCGTAGCGCCTGCCGTCGCCGAGCGCGGCCGGGAACAGCTCCTCGAGCCAGGCCGTGTTGACCACGACCTCGCGCACCCCGGCGCGCTGCAGCGCGAGCAGGTGCCACTCGATCAGCGGCCGGCCGCGCACCGGCAGCAGTGGCTTCGGGGTGTGGTCGGTCAGCGGCCGCATGCGCTCGCCGCGGCCGGCGGCCAGGACGATGGCATGCGGCGACATGGGCGGGCAGTGTAGGGCGGCCGTCTTCTGGGCCCTCAACCTGCGCCCTCAACCCGCGCCCGTTTCACCCCGTGCCCTCGGCCCTGTGCGGTCCCGCCGAGGACGGCCGGATAAACTTCGGGGTTTCCCCCAGGTCCCGGCCCCGGCGCGGCCCGCGCGCCGGGATGCCCCCGCCACCCCAGCCCCCTTTCGCCATGAGCAACAAGAACACGGCCGCGATGGCCGCCGCCATCCGCGCGCTCGCGATGGATGCCGTGCAGCAGGCCAATTCCGGCCACCCCGGCGCCCCGATGGGCATGGCCGAGATCGCGGTGGCGCTGTGGGACCGGCACCTGAAGCACCACCCCGGCAGCCCGCAGTGGGCCGACCGTGACCGCTTCGTGCTCTCCAACGGGCATGGCTCGATGCTGATCTACGCGCTGCTGCACCTCACCGGCTACGACCTGCCGATGGAAGAGCTGCGGCGCTTTCGCCAGCTGCGCAGCAAGACGCCCGGCCACCCCGAGGTGGGCGTCACGCCCGGCGTCGAGACGACCACCGGGCCGCTGGGTCAGGGCTTCACCAACGCTGTGGGCATGGCGCTGGCCGAGAAGCTGCTGGCGGCCGAGTTCAACCGGCCCGACCACGCTGTCGTCGACCACCGCACCTGGGTCTTCCTGGGCGACGGCTGCCTGATGGAGGGCATCAGCCACGAGGCCGCTGCGCTGGCCGGCGCCTGGCGCCTGAACAAGCTGGTCGCGGTCTACGACGACAACGGCATCAGCATCGACGGACCGGTCAAGCCCTGGTACGTGGACGACGCTGCCCGGCGCTTCGAGGCCTGCGGCTGGAACGTCGTCGGCCCGGTCGACGGGCACGACGTCGGGGCCGTCGATGCCGCCCTGGCGCAGGCCAAGACGGCCGACAAGCCCACGTTCGTCGTCTGCCGCACCACCATCGGCAAGGGCGCGCCCAACCGAGCTGGTACGGCGAAGGCGCACGGCGAAGCCCTCGGTGCCGAGGAAATCCGCCTCACGCGCGAGGCCATTGCCTGGCCGCACGAGCCCTTCGTCGTGCCCGGCGAGATCGCGGCGCTGTGGGACGCGCGCGAGCGTGGCGCGCGGGCCGAGGCGGCCTGGAACCAACGCTTCGCCGCCTACCGCGCCGAGCACCCGACGCTGGCGGCCGAGTTCGAGCGCCGCATCGCCGGCCGCCTGCCGGCGAACTTCGCCCAGACCGCGGTCGACGCCGTCGTCGCCGCACACACCAAGGCCGAGACCGTGGCCTCCCGCAAGGCGAGCCAGCTCGCGCTCGAGGCCTTCACCAAGGCCCTGCCCGAACTGCTGGGCGGTTCGGCCGACCTGACGGGCTCGAACCTGACCAACACCAGCTCCACCCCGGCGCTGCGCTTCGGCGCCGACGGCGCGCCCAACGGCGGGCGCCACATCAACTACGGCGTGCGCGAGTTCGGCATGGCCGCCATCATGAACGGGGTCGCGCTGCACGGCGGCTACATCCCCTATGGCGGCACCTTCCTGACCTTCAGCGACTACAGCCGCAACGCCATCCGCATGGCCGCGCTGATGAAGCAGCGCGTGATCCACGTCTTCACGCACGACTCCATCGGCCTGGGCGAGGACGGCCCGACGCACCAGAGCGTGGAGCACGCGGCGAGCCTGCGCCTGATCCCGAACCTGGACGTCTGGCGCCCGGCCGACACGGCCGAGACCGTGGTGGCCTGGACCCTGGCGATCGGCAACGCCACGCGCCCGACGGCGCTGCTGCTGAGCCGCCAGAACCTGCCCTACGCGCCCAAGGCCGGGCTGGACGAGATCGGCAAGGGCGCCTACGTGCTGGCCGAGCCGAGCGAGGTCGGCCTGAAGAAGAAGGCGCAGGCCGTCATCGTCGCCACCGGCAGCGAGGTGCAGCTCGCCCTGCATGCGCAAGCCCTGCTCGCGCGCGAGCGCATCGCCGTGCGCGTGGTCAGCATGCCCAGCACGAGCGTGTTCGATCGTCAGTCCGTGGCCTACAAGAAGAGCGTGCTGCCCGCGGGCCTGCCGCGCATCGCCGTCGAGGCTGGCGTGACCGATGGCTGGTGGAAGTACGGCTGCGCCGCCGTCGTCGGCATCGACACCTACGGCGAGAGCGCCCCGGCGGGGGTGCTGTTCAAGCACTTCGGCTTCACGGCGGAGAACGTCGCGGCGGTCGTGCGCAAGGTCCTGTCATCGAAGTAAGGAGGGTTATCCCATGACCATCAAGGTCGGCATCAACGGCTTCGGCCGCATCGGGCGCATGGTGTTCCGCGCCGCCGTGCAGAACTTCCCCGACATCGAGGTCGTCGGCATCAACGACCTGCTCGAGCCCGACTACCTGGCCTACATGCTGAAGTACGACAGCGTCCACGGCCGCTTCAAGGGCGAGATCGCGGTCGACGGCTCGACGCTCGTCGTCAACGGCCGGCGCGTCCGCCTGACCGCGCACAAGGACCCGGCGGCGCTGGCCTGGGGCGATGTCGGCGCCGACATCGTCGTCGAGGCCACCGGCCTGTTCCTGACCAAGGATGCGGCGCAGAAGCACCTGGACGCCGGTGCGAAGAAGGTCATCATGAGCGCGCCGTCGAAGGACGACACGCCGATGTTCGTCTACGGGGTCAACCACCAGACCTACGCCGGCCAGGCCATCGTCAGCAACGCGAGCTGCACGACGAACTGCCTGGCGCCCGTGGCCAAGGTGCTGAACGACAACTGGGGCATTAAGCGCGGCCTGATGACGACGGTGCACGCCGCCACGGCGACGCAGAAGACCGTGGACGGCCCGAGCAACAAGGATTGGCGCGGCGGCCGCGGCATCCTCGAGAACATCATCCCCTCCAGCACGGGCGCGGCCAAGGCCGTGGGCGTGGTGATCCCCGAGCTGAACAAGAAGCTCACCGGCATGTCCTTCCGCGTGCCCACCTCCGACGTCTCGGTGGTGGACCTCACGGTGGAACTGGTGCGCGAGGCCGGCTACGACGAGATCTGCCGCGCGATGAAGGCCGCCGCCGAGGGGCCGATGAAGGGCGTGCTCGCCTACACCGAGGACAAGGTCGTGGCCACCGACTTCCGCGGCGAGCCCTGCACCAGCGTCTTCGACGCCGAGGCCGGCATCGCGCTGGACCGCACCTTCGTCAAGATCGTGGCCTGGTACGACAACGAGTGGGGCTACTCGAACAAGGTGCTCGAGATGGCGCGCGTGATCGCGGGCTGAGAACGGCGGACTGCGCGCGCGACGCTGCCGGGTGAACGTGGTGACGCACGTTCTGTTGCAGCCTCTGCGCGCGCTGTCCGCGTCGCGACCCTAGACTCGCGCATGGCTGTGCCTGTGACCTGCGCCCCCGTCTTGTCGATTGTTGCGGTTCCTGGAAATTGGTGGCGCTCACGCGCGCTTGCGCGCGTGTTTGCCACGGGCTTGTGGGGGCTCCTGGCCCTCGGGATGGCCAACCCCGCATGGGCTGGCGCCGCCCCTCAGTTGCCGCAGCCGGCTGCCGACCCAGGGACCGCAGTCGTCGCGGCCGCCCCAGCGCCGATGGCCCGCGTGATCGTCGGCTACCGACGCGACGCGCAGGTGACGCGTCAGCATCCCTGGTTGCCGGGGACGCCGCGGCGCGAGTCCGCCGGCGTGCTGCAGCGACGTGCCGATGTGCTGGCGGCGCACGCGGGCAGGGGGCTCGTGAGCGGGCGCGCCGTCGGCCGTCGTGCCCAGGTCGTGCTCGCCACCGGCGTCTCCTCGGAGGTGCTGGCCCGGCGCCTGGCCGCGCATCCGGATGTGGCCTGGGTGACCGTCGACGGTTGGCGCCGAGCGCTTTCCGCCCCGAACGATCCCTACTTTTCGGCGGGGCCCGCGGTGGTCAACGGCAGCGGCGGCCCCGAGGTCGGGCAGTGGTACCTGCGCAAGCCTGATGCGACATTCGTCTCGGCGATCAATGCCGAGGCCGCCTGGGTGCGATCCACAGGGCAGGGGATCGTGGTTGCCGTGCTCGACACCGGGGTGCGCTTCGACCACCCGGACCTTGGCACACCCCGCCTCTTGCAGGGCTACGACATGGTCCGCGATCCTGCCGCCGCCAACGATGGCGACAGCGGGCGCGACCCGGACGCCTCCGATCCTGGGGATGGCATCACCGAGGCAGAGGCCAACACGGTGGGCGGGCCCTTCTATGGCGGGGCGCCCCGCAACTGCGCCGATTACGACCCGCTGCGCGGCCGCTACCGCGCCGTCGACAGCTCCTGGCACGGGACGGAGGTGGTCGGGCTGCTGGGTGCCGCGACGAACAACGGTGTCGGTATCGCAGGGGTGGCGCATGGAGCCCAGATCCTGCCCGTGCGTGTGCTGGGCAAGTGCGGCGGCTATGACTCCGATATCCAGGCGGGCATCTATTGGGCGGCCGGCATCGACCAGCCCGGATTGCCGCCCAACCCGACCCCCGCCCGCGTCATCAACCTCAGCCTGGGTGGCGGCGGCGCCTGCTCCCAGGCCTATCAGGACGCCATCGACGAAGCGACGGCGCGGGGCGTCGTCGTCGTGGCCGCGGCCGGCAACAGCGCGAGCGACTCGGTCGGCACGCCGGCCAATTGCCAGCGCGTGATCGCGGTGACCGGTCTGCGCCATGCGGGCACCAAGGTCGGCTTTTCCGCCCTGGGCTCACAGATCGCCATCGCTGCGCCGGGCGGGAATTGCGTGAACATCCTGGCGGGTCAACCCTGTCTGTACCCGCTGCTGACGACGACCAACCTCGGCTTGACCCAGCCTGGTGCCTCGGGCTTCACTGACAGCTTCCGCATCTCGGTGGGCACGAGCTTCTCTGCGCCGCTCGTCTCCGGGGCTGTGGCGATGATTCTGTCGATGCGCCCGGACTGGGGCCGGGGCGATGTCCTGCGGGTGCTGCAAGACAGCGCGCGCGCCTTTCCCGAGCCGGCCACAGGGTCCGGCGTGGCCCGATGCCCGGCCCCGAGTTCGGACGACGAGTGCCACTGCACGACCGCGCTGTGCGGCGCGGGGATGCTGGATGTCGACGCGGCGCTCGCGCTGACCGCCGCCAGTCCGCCTCCGGCGCCGGGTGGATCGTCCGGCGGCGGCGCGCTGGGCTGGGGCTGGCTGGCCGGGCTCGCGGCGGCTTCGGCGCTGATGTCAGCGCTACCGCTGCGGCGCAGCCGTCGCCGCAGCGGCGCCTGAGTCGCCGGGTTTGTTCGGTGCAGCGCCTGCCGCCGGCATGCTGGCGGGCTGCTCGCCCAGGGCTGCAGCCACGGCTCGGGGCCGCAGGACCGTCAGCGCTTCCGGCCTGACCTGCTGCTGCAAGCGTTCAGGCTCGCGGCCCTGGAGCGCAGGCGGTGCGGGCGCGAGCGCCCCAAGCCAGCCCTGGGTCCAGGCCCACAGGAGCGCATTGGCGCCGAGCAGCGACAGGGCCAGCGCGCGCAGCATCGGTCAGCCTTCCCGGCCCGCCAGGTCTGTTTCGAGCCGGATGCTGACGTCGCCAGCGTGCACGAGATGCAGGGCATCCTGGGCGTCCCGCACGCGCAGGGCGCCGCTGGCATCCACACCCTCGGCGCGTCCGCCGGGGAGCGCGGCGAGCGTGGTGCGCACCGGACGGCCGCGCAGGACGTCACGCGCCGCGTAGCGCGCCGCAAAGGGCTCGAGACCGTCGCGTTCGAAATGTCGCAGCGCTCGCAGCAGCGCCGGCGCCATGCGGGCCAGCGCCAAGGGCCCGCTGGCGATGCCGGGTTCCAGCTCGTGCAGGCAGGCGAAGCCGCTTCCCAGTTGTGTCACCGGTTGCGGCAGCAGATTCAGCCCGACGCCGACGACGCACACGCGCTCGCCTGCACAAGCCACGGTCTCGATCAGGATCCCGCCGAGCTTGCGCCCCGGCGCGGTCGCCGGTGCTGCGTCGCGCAGCCAGAGGTCGTTGGGCCACTTCAGGCCGACGCGCGCCGGGCGCGCAGGGTCGGCCGGCTCCAGCGCCTCGGCCAGGGCCACGCCCACCGCCAGCGACAGGCCTGACCAGTCACGAGGCGCCAGGGGCAGCGCAAGGGAAAAGGTCAGTGAGGCGCCGCGCGCAGACTGCCAGACCCGGCCCTGGCGCCCGCGGCCTTGGACCTGCTGCTCGGCAACCAGCAGTCGCGGCCGCGCCAGCCCCGGAGCGTCGGCGCGGGCGAGATCAAGGAGGTCGGTGTTCGTCGATCCGGTTTCGGCGATGACGCGGACCTGGAGCGCGGGCTCGATCCCGCCCAGGACGCGCTCCAGGGCAGCGGTGTCCCAGGTGGCACTGGTCATCGGCGCCGATGCGTGCGACGCCGCGTCGACAGTGGCGGCTGCAACCGCGGCACCGTCGGTTCCGTGCGCACGCCCGGCCGCCAGCGTGGTCACCGCTTCGGAGCCAGCATGGTGCCGCGGCAGCGGGTGCTGCCGCACAGGCATTGGTACTGCTTCTTCAAGGTGGGCGTGTAGCGCTCGTCGATCACGAGGTGGTAGTCGAAGAACAACTCGGCGCCCGTCTTGATGCGGCGCAGCGCTTTCACGAAGACGCGCTCACCCACGACCTCGGTCTCGCAGTTCGGATCGCAGGAATGGTTGATCCAGCGCGCCGAATTGCCCTGGTACTTGCCGTCGATGACGTGCTTGTCGTCGATGTGGAAGTAGAAGGTATGGAAGGGGTTGTCCGGGTCATGCGGATGTCGCCGCAGGGCTTCCTTCCAGCTGATGAGTTCACCCTTGTATTCCAGTACCGTCTCGCCGGCAGCGATCGGCCGCATGGCGAACACGCCACGGCCATGGACGCCGCTGCGCCGCACCTGGGTGCGGCGTGAGCGGTCGGTGGCTGCGTCCGCCTGCGCCGCCCCGGCGCTGCGTATAGTCTTTGTCATTCGGTACATTGAATCGTGGGTGCGCAGGCGCGCGCGCGTACATGGGCGTGCCTGCGCTCGCGTGTAATCGAAGATTGTAGGGACGGGTCGGCAGCCAGGTTCCCTTGTTGCCGACAGGAAGACAAGACGATGAGCAAGTCCATCATCATTGCGGAAAAGCCGAGCGTGGCGCAGGACATCGTGCGTGCGCTCACGCCCGTGTCCGGGAAGTTCGAGAAGCTCGCCGAGCACTTCGAGAACGAGCGCTACGTCGTGACCTCGGCCGTGGGTCACCTGGTGGAGATCCAGGCGCCCGAGGAGTACGACGTCAAGCGCGGCAAGTGGAGCTTCGCCCATCTGCCCGTGGTGCCGCCGCACTTCGACCTCGCGCCCATCGACAAGACCAAGTCGCGCCTGAACGCGGTGGTCAAGCTGTGCCGGCGCAAGGACGTGACCGAGCTCGTCAACGCCTGCGACGCCGGGCGCGAGGGTGAGCTGATCTTCCGCCTGATCGAGCAGTACGCCGCAGGCGCCAAAGGCAGCCTGAACAAGCCGGTGCGACGCCTTTGGCTGCAGAGCATGACCCCGCAGGCCATCCGCGAGGGCTTCGAGAAGCTGCGCAGCGACGAGCAGATGCGCGGCCTGGCCGACGCCGCGCGCAGCCGCTCCGAGGCCGACTGGCTCATCGGCATCAACGGCACGCGCGCCTTCACCGCCTTCAACTCGCGTGACGGCGGCTTCTTCCTGACCACCGTCGGGCGTGTGCAGACGCCCACGCTGTCCATCGTCGTCGAGCGCGAGGAGAAGATCCGCAAGCACGTGGCGCGCGACTACTGGGAGGTGCGCGCCACCTTCGACGCCGCGGCCGGCACCTACGAGGGCAAGTGGTTCGACCCGAAGTGGAAGAAGAACGCCGACGACCCCGAGCTGCGCAACGATCGGCTGTGGGCCGCGGCCGACGCGCAGGCCATCGCGCAGGTCTGCCAGGGGCGCCCGGCCACGGTGAGCGAGGAGTCCAAGCCCAGCAGCCAGTCCAGCCCGCTGCTGTACGACCTGACCACGCTGCAGCGCGAGGCCAACTCGCGCTTCGGCTTCTCGGCCAAGACCACGTTGTCCATCGCGCAGGCGCTGTACGAGAAGCACAAGGTCCTGACCTACCCGCGGACCGACTCGCGCGCGCTGCCCGAGGACTACCTGGCCACGGTGCGCAACACCTTCGAGATGCTGGCGGACACGGGCCTTCCGGGCCCGCTGCGCGAGCTGTCGATGCACGCGCGCAAGGCCCTGAACGACGGCTACGTCAAGCCGAGCCGGCGCGTGTTCGACAACGCCAAGGTCTCGGACCACTTCGCGATCATCCCGACGCTGGAGGCGCCGAAGTCGCTGACCGAGATCGAGGCGCGGCTGTACGACCTCGTCGTCAAGCGCTTCATCGCCGTGTTCTACCCGGCGGCGGAGTACCTGGTCACGACCCGCATCTCCACCGTCCAGGCGGGTGCTGCGGAGCACCGCTTCCAGACCAACGGCAAGGTGCTCGTCAACCCGGGCTGGCTCGCCGTCTACGGCAAGGAGGCGCAGGGCGAGGACGCCAATCTCGTGGCGGTGCGGCCGGGTGAGGTGGTGCGCACCGAGTCCGTTGACGTGAAGGCGCTCCAGACCCGCCCGCCCGCGCGCTACAACGAGGCCACGCTGCTGTCGGCCATGGAGGGCGCGGGCAAGCTCATCGACGATGACGAACTGCGCGAGGCCATGGCCGAGAAGGGCCTGGGCACGCCAGCCACGCGCGCGGCCATCATCGAGGGCCTGATCGCCGAGAAGTACATGCTGCGCGATGGGCGCGACCTCGTGCCCACGGCCAAGGCCTTCCAGCTCATGACGCTGCTGCGCGGCCTGGGCGTCGAGGACCTGACCAAGCCCGAGCTGACGGGCAACTGGGAGCACCAGCTTGCCCAGATGGAGCACGGGCGCCTGGGGCGCGCGGCCTTCATGGCCGAGATCGCGAAGATGGCCGAGCGCATCGTGCGCAAGGCCAAGGAGTACGACCGCGACACCATCCCGGGCGACTACGCGACCCTGGCCACGCCCTGCCCGAACTGCGGTGGAGTGGTGAAGGAGAACTACCGCCGCTTCGCCTGCACCGGGGCCGACGGCGGCAGCGAGGGCTGCGGCTTCTCCATCACCAAGATCCCGGCCGGGCGCGCCTTCGAGATCGCCGAGGCCGATGCCTTCCTGAGAGACCGGCACATCGGCCCGCTGGAGGGCTTCCGCTCCAAGGCGGGCTGGCCCTTCACGGCCGAGATGAAACTCGTGCACGACGCCGAGCTCGGCAACTGGAAGCTCGAGTTCGACTTCGGCGACGAGGCGCGCCAGGCCGAGGGCGCGGGCGAGCCGGTGGATTTCTCCGGTCAGGCCGCGCTCGGCGCCTGCCCCAAGTGCAAGGGCCGCGTCTTCGAGCACGGCACGAACTACGTCTGCGAGCACGGCGTCGGAGCCCACCCGACCTGCGACTTCAAGAGCGGCAAGATCATCCTGCAGCAGCCCGTGCCGCGCGAGGAGATGACCCGCCTGCTCGCGAGCGGCCGCACCGCGCTGCTGGAGAACTTCGTCTCGAACAAGACGCGGCGCAAGTTCAAGGCCTTCCTGGTGTGGGATGGCAAGGAGGGCAAGGTGAGCTTCGAGTTCGAGCCCCGCACCCCGCGCGCGCCGGCGGCGAAGAAGGCTGCGGCCAAGAAGGCCGCGTGAGCCCCTCGGCAAGGCGGGCGGTCGCGGGGGCCGCGGCATGACGCTGGCGGTTGCCTGGAAGCTGCTGGCCATCTTCGCCACCGTGGCGCTGGGCTGGGTCGCGGCACGGGTGGGCTGGGTCGGCGGCCGGCCCGGGGCTGGTGCCGGCTTGCCGGCGGCCACGCGCACGGTGTCCGACCTCGCCTTCCACCTCTTCGTGCCGGCGCTGCTGTTCCGCACGATGGCGCGCCAGGACCTCGCTGCCGTACCCTGGGCGCACCTGACGGCCTTCTTCGTGCCCGCCATGATCTTCGTCGTGGCCGTCTATCTGGCCTACCGCCGGCGTGGCGGCGCGGGCAGCCCGGCGGCGCCGGCCACACGCACGGCCGCCGCGAGCTACGGCAACGGTCTGCAGCTGGGCATCCCGATGGCGGCGGCGCTCTTCGGCGAGCCGGGGCTGGCCCTGCACGTCGCCATCGTCAGCGTGCACGGGCTGATCCTGCTGACGCTGATGACGGTGTTCGCCGAGCTCGACCTCGCGCGCGCCGACCGCGAGGCCACGCTGTGGCAGACCGTGCGCAGCACGGTGCGCAGCGCGGTGCTGCACCCGGTGATGCTGCCCGTGCTGCTGGGCCTGGCGTGGAACCTGACCGGCCTGCCGCTGCCGCCGCCGGTGGACGAGGCGCTGCGCGTACTGGGCTCCGCGGTGGTGCCGGTGTGTCTGGTGCTGATCGGGCTGAACCTGGCGCAGTACGGGCTGCGCGGCCGTGTGCGTGGCGCCCTGGGCCTGAGCGCGCTGAAGCTGCTGGTGCTGCCGGCGGTGGTGCTGCCGGTGGCCCACCTGGGCTTCGGCCTGGAGGGTGTGCCGCTGGGCGTGGTCGTGATGCTGGCCGCGCTGCCCACGGGCAGCAACGCGCTCATCCTCGCGCAGCGCTACGATACCCAACAGGCCGAGGCGACGGCGGCCATCGTCGTCTCGACGACCGCCTTTGCGCTGACCAGCTCGCTGTGGATCGCCGTCCTCGCGCTGGTCGGCCGCGCCTGACCTCAGCCTCCGGCCTGCAGGAGCCCACCGCTTGAACCCCACCGACATCCCCGCCTACATGGCCCATCTCGGCGCGCAGGCGCGCGCCGCCGCCACCGCGATGGCCGCAGCCCCGAGCGCGGCCAAGGACACGGCCTTGCGCGCGCTGGCGCGCCGGCTGCGCGCCGAAGCCGGCGCGCTGCAGGCCGCCAACGCGCACGATATCGCCGCCGCGCAGGCCGCCGGCCTGGCCGCGCCCCTGGTCGACCGCCTGAAGCTCACGCCCAAGGTCATCGACACCGTGGCCGAGGGCTGCGAGCAGCTCGCCGCCATGCCCGATCCGGTGGGCGAGATCCTCGACGTGCGCCGCCGCCCCAGCGGCATCAGCGTGGGCCGCATGCGCGTGCCGCTGGGCGTCTTCGGCATGATCTACGAGAGCCGCCCGAACGTGACCATCGAGGCGGCCTCGCTGGCCGTCAAGAGCGGCAACGCCTGCATCCTGCGCGGCGGCTCCGAGGCCCTGCACTCCAACCTGGCGCTGTGGCGCTGCGTGCAGGCCGCGCTGGCCGAGGCCGGCCTCCCACCCGACGCGGTGCAACTGGTCGAGACCACGGACCGCGCCGCCGTCGGGCGCCTGATCGCGATGCCCGAGTCGGTGGACGTGATCATCCCGCGCGGGGGCAAGAGCCTGATCGAGCGCATCAGCGCCGAGGCGCGCGTGCCCGTGATCAAGCACCTGGACGGCAACTGCCACGTCTTCGTCGATGCCGAGGTCGACCTCGAGCTCGCGCTGCGCGTCACCGACAACGCGAAGACGCAGAAGTACAGCCCCTGCAATGCCGCGGAGTCGCTGCTCGTGCATGCCGCGCAGGCCCCCGCCTTCCTGCCGCGCATCGGCGCCGTCTTCGCCGCCAAGGGCGTGCAGATGCGCTGCGACCCGGCCGCGCGCGCGATCCTCGCCGCCGTGCCCGGCGCCGACGTGACGGCCGCGACCGAGGCCGACTGGGCCGAGGAGTACCTGGCCCCGGTCATCAGCGTCAAGGTGGTGGCCAGCCTGGACGAGGCGATCGCGCACGTCAACCGCCACGGCTCGCACCACACGGACGCCATCCTGACGACGAACCATCCGAACGCGATGCGCTTCCTGCGCGAGGTGGACTCCTCCAGCGTGATGGTCAACGCCAGCACGCGCTTCGCCGACGGCTTCGAATACGGCCTCGGGGCCGAGATCGGCATCAGCACCGACAAGTTCCACGCCCGCGGGCCGGTCGGCCTCGAAGGCCTGACCTCGCTGAAGTGGATCGTGCTCGGCCAGGGCGAGGTGCGGGTCTGAGCACCTGTGCCCGGTCTCGGCCGGCACGCACCGGAGCGCAGCGTTGAGCGGCGGGCAGGTCATCGCGCTGGCGTCTGCCGCGGTGCTGGTGTTCTGGATGCTCGGTGCCTACAACCGGCTCGTACGCCTGCGTACCGGCATCGCAGAGGCCTTCGGCCGCTGCGAGGCCCCTTTGCAGCAGCAGGGCGACGCGGTGGCGGCCTTGTTGGCGGGTCTGCAGGAGCCGCTGGCCGCCGAGGCCGCCACGCTGCAGGCGGTGTCGGCTGCGCTGGCCCAGGTGGATGCCGGCACGCGGGCCTTGAAGACGAGCCCGGTGGCGGCGCAGGCCGCGGCCGACTTCGCGGTCGGGATGGCCGCGCTCGATGCCGGTCTGGCACGACTGATCTCGCTGTGCGAGCACAGCAGCAGTCTGCAGGCCGATGCCCGTGTGCGTCTGGCCTTGTCGGGCTTGCGTGAGTCGCGGGCGGCGCTCGCCTTCGGTCGCCAACTCTTCAATGCAGCGGCCGAGGCCTACAACCTGGCCCTGGGCGAGTTCCCGACGCGCCTGCTGGTCGGCGTCTACCGCTTCGGCCCCGCGGGCCGGATCTGAGCTTCAGGTGTCGAACAGCTCGCCGCCGCGCGCCGGCGGCGCGAGGCCGAGGTGGCGCCAGGCCGCTTGTGTGGCCACGCGCCCGCGCGGCGTGCGCTGCAGGTAGCCTTGCTGGATCAGATAGGGCTCGATCACGTCCTCGATCGTGCCCGGCTCCTCGCCGATGGCCGCGGCCACGTTGTCCAGCCCCACCGGGCCGCCGTCGAAGCGGTGGATCACCGCCTCCAGCAGCTTGCGGTCCATGAGGTCGAAGCCGCGCGGGTCGACGTCGAGCATGGCCAGCGCCCGGTCGGCCGTGGCGGCGTCGATCAGGCCGCTGCCGCGGACCTGCGCGTAGTCGCGCACGCGCCGCAGCAGGCGGTTGGCGATGCGCGGCGTGCCGCGCGAGCGGCGCGCGATCTCCAGGGCCCCGGCCGGCTCCACCGGCACCTGCAGCAGCGCGGCCGAGCGCGTGACGATGCGGGTGAGCTCCTCGTCGGTGTAGAACTCCAGCCGGGCGACGATTCCGAAGCGGTCGCGCAGCGGGTTGGTCAGCATGCCGGCGCGCGTGGTCGCGCCCACCAGCGTGAAGGGCTGCAGGTCGAGCTTGATCGAGCGCGCGGCCGGGCCCTCGCCGATCATGATGTCGATCTGGTAGTCCTCGAGCGCGGGGTACAGGATCTCCTCGACCACCGGCGACAGGCGATGGATCTCGTCGATGAAGAGGACGTCGTTGCGCTCGAGGTTGGTCAGGATCGCGGCCAGGTCCTTGGGCTTCTCCAACACCGGGCCCGAGGTCTGGCGCAGGTTCACGCCGAGCTCGGCGGCGATGATGTGGCTGAGCGTGGTCTTGCCCAGGCCGGGCGGGCCGAACAGCAGCACGTGGTCCAGGGCCTCGGCGCGCATGCGCGCCGCGCCGATGAAGATCTCGAGCTGCTCGCGCGCCTTGGCCTGGCCGACGTACTCGTCCATGCCCTTGGGCCGCAGCGCGCGCTCCAGCGCCTCCTCGTTGGGGGAGGCCCGGGCGGCGCTCACGACCCGTGGCGTCGCCGGGCGGCCTGGCTCGAAGTCGTCGGTCTGGATGGCCATCCAGTGATTATGGGGGTGGTGCGTCGCCTAGACTCGCGTCCCAGTCAAACCCATCCCCGTCCTCCCATGAGACCGTCCCTGCGCAGCATCGCCACCGCCGTGGCGCTGTCGACACTGCCCCTTCTCTGCCTCGCCCAGGTCACGGTCAAGGACCCCTGGGTGCGCGGCACCGTCGCGCAGCAGAAGGCCACCGGAGCCTTCATGCAGATCACCGCCGCCGGCGGCGGCAGGCTGGTGTCGGCCTCGTCGCCCGTGGCCGGCGTCGTCGAGATCCACGAGATGGCCATGGACGGCAACGTGATGAAGATGCGCGCCATCGCCGGCCTGGACCTGCCCGCGGGCAAGGCGGTGGCGCTGAAGCCCGGCGGCCACCATGTGATGCTGATGGACCTGAAGCAGGGCCTGCAAGCCGGCCAGAGCGTGCCCATCACCCTTGTCGTCGAGGGCCCGGGTGGCAAGCGCGAGACCGTGCAGGTCAGCGCGACGGTGCGGCCGCTCGCCGCCGCGCCGGCGCCCGCGCACGGCGCCCACAAACATTGACGTCGGCGCCCGCCAGTCCATGAATCAGGGCGGCTGCGTAGTCTTCAACGGCTGAGGGCCTTCAGCGCGAGCTTGATCCCCTCGCTGACCGTCACGTCCGCCGGCAAGGCCTTCAGCGCCGCCTGGGCCTCGCGCTCGTTGTAGCCCAGGGCCAGCAGGGCCTGCGCGATGTCGGCCTGCGCGTCGCTCGCCACGCTGGCGGCCGGCGCGCCGATGTCGGGACCCAGGCGGCCCTTGAGCTCCAGCAGCAGGCGCTCGGCCGTCTTCTTGCCGATGCCCGGCACCTTGACCAGGCGGGCGGCGTCCTGCCGGCTGACGGCCTGCGACAGCTCGGCCACGCTCAGCCCCGAAAGGATGGCCAGCGCGGTGCGCGGCCCCACGCCGCTGATGCGCACCAGTTCACGGAAAGCCCCGCGCTCGGCCGGCGTGAGGAAGCCGAAGAGCTGCTGCGCGTCCTCACGCACGACGAAGTGCGTCAGCAAGGACACCCGATCACCGAGCCCGGGCAGGTTGCAGAAGGTGCTCATGGGCACGTCGAGCTCGTAGCCCACGCCCTGCACGTCGACGAGCACGAGGGGCGGGGCCTTCTCCGCCAGCAGGCCGCTGATGCGTCCGATCATGGTACGGGATTGTGGCCCGCCGCACTACCGCCTGGGGCGGCGCACAATCGCGACTGGGCAAACAACCCCGCGCCGCCCGGCGCGGATCGCCACCTTGATCCTGCGCCATCGCTTTGAACCCGCCGACAACCTGCGCCTGGCGCACCTGTGCGGCCCGCTGGACGCGAACCTGCGCGACATCGAGGCGGCGCTGGCCGTGCGCATCCAGCGCCGTGGCGCCGCGTTCAGCGTCGAAGGCCCGCGCCAGCCGGCCGAGCGCGCGCTGGCCCTGGTCGTCTCCCTGCACGAGCGCGCGCAGGCGCCGCTCGGGGGTGAGCTGCTGCAGCTTGCCCTGGCCGAGGCCCGCACCGCTCTGGCGGGTGGCGCCGCCGCAGCGTCCCCCTCGGCGCCACGGCTGGCGTCGACCGCGAGCGCCCCCGACACGACCCCTTCCTCCGCGGCCGACGTGGTCCTGCACACGCGCCGCAGCGACCTGCGCGGCCGCACCCCCAACCAGGTGCAGTACCTTCGCCAGATCCTCGCCACCGACATCACCTTCGGCATCGGCCCTGCCGGCACCGGCAAGACTTTCCTGGCCGTGGCCTGCGCGGTCGATGCGTTGGAACGCCAGGGCGTCCAGCGCATCGTGCTGACCCGGCCGGCGGTCGAGGCCGGTGAGCGCCTGGGCTTCCTGCCGGGGGATCTGGCGCAGAAGGTCGATCCCTACCTGCGCCCGCTCTACGACGCCCTGTACGACCTGATGGGCTATGACCGCGTGACGCGCGCCTTCGAGCGCGGCCAGCTCGAGATCGCGCCGCTGGCCTTCATGCGCGGGCGCACGCTGAACCACGCCTTCGTCATCCTGGACGAGGCACAGAACACCACGCGCGAGCAGATGAAGATGTTCCTCACTCGCATGGGCTTCGGCGCGAAGTGCGTGGTCACGGGGGACGTGAGCCAGGTCGACCTGCCTGCGGGCGTGGTCAGCGGGCTGGTCGACGCCGCCGCCGTGCTCGAGGACGTGCGCGGCATCGCCTTCACCCGCTTCACCGCCGCCGACGTCGTGCGCCACCCGCTGGTGGCGCGCATCGTCGAGGCCTATGACGCGGCGCAGCAGGCACCGCGCGATGCGCCTGCCTACCCTGGGCCCGGCCGCGCCGGCCGTCGTACGCGGCCTGCTGTACCGTGAAGCCCGCGCTGCCGCCCCTGCAGTTGTCGCTGCAGATGCCCGACGCGCGTCACCGCCCGTTGCTGCCGCGGCATCGCGTCGCGCGCTGGATCCGCGCCGCGCTGCAGGCGCCGGCCGAGATCGCGGTGCGCATCGTCGACGAGGAAGAGGGCCTGCGCCTGAACCGGGACTTCCGCAGCCAGGACCACGCGACCAACGTTCTGACCTTCGACTACGCGCGCGAGCCGGTGGTCAGCGCCGATCTCGTGCTGTGCGCCCCGGTGGTCGAGCGCGAGGCTCAGGCGGCGGGCATCGAGCTCACAGCGCACTACGCCCACCTGCTGGTGCACGGCACGCTTCACGCCCAGGGCCACGACCACCAGCACCCCGCCGAGGCCCGGGTGATGGAAGCGTGCGAGAGCGCGATCCTGCAGGCCCTGGGCCTGCCCGACCCGTGGGCGCGGCGTGATCAGCCGGCAGCGCGCAGGCGCCGCGCCGCCTCCAGCGCAAAGTAGCTCAGCACGCCGTCGGCGCCGGCGCGCTTGAAGGCCAGCAGCGACTCCATCATCACCGCGTCGTGGTCGAGCCAGCCGTTGGCTGCCGCCGCCTTGAGCATCGCGTACTCGCCGCTGACCTGGTAGGCGAAGGTGGGCACGGCGAACTCCTGCTTCACCCGGCGCACGATGTCCAGGTAGGGCATGCCAGGCTTGACCATCACCATGTCGGCGCCCTCGGCCAGGTCGAGGGCGACCTCGCGCAGGGCCTCGTCGCTGTTGCCCGGGTCCATCTGGTAGGCCTTCTTGTCCGCCTTGCCGAGGTTGCCTGCGGAGCCGACGGCGTCGCGGAAGGGGCCGTAGAAGGCACTGGCGTACTTGGCGCTGTAGGCCATGATGCGGGTGTGGATCAGGCCCGCGCCCTCGAGCGCGGTGCGGATCGCGCCGATGCGCCCGTCCATCATGTCGCTCGGGGCGACGATGTCCACGCCGGCCTGCGCCTGGACCAGGGCCTGGCGCCGCAGCACGTCCACCGTCTCGTCGTTCACGATGTAGCCCGTGTCGTCGAGCAGGCCGTCCTGGCCGTGGCTGGTGAACGGGTCGAGGGCGACGTCGGTCAGCAGCGCGAGCGTGGGGAAGCGGGCCTTCAGCGCGCGCACGGCCCGCGGCACGAGACCTTCCGGGTTGGTCGCCTCGGCGCCGTCGGGGGTCTTCAGGGCGGGGTCGATCACCGGGAACAGCGCGAGCACCGGCACGCCCAGGCGGACACAGTCCTCGGCCACCGCGAACAGCCGGTCCACGCTCAGGCGCTGCACGCCGGGCATGCTCGCCACGTCCTGCACACGGTTCTCGCCGTCGAGCACGAACACCGGCAGGATCAGGTCCTCCGGGGCGAGGCTGTGCTCGCGCACCAGCGCGCGGGTGGCGGCGTCGCGGCGCAGGCGGCGTGGCCGGCTGGCCGGGTATGGGGCAAACACGCGGTTCACGTCATCTCCTCCATATGCTAGATTCGTTGGCGGATGATAGCCGCGAGGTTGTCGTTCCCTGCTTTTCCTCCCTGAGCAGGTGCTTCAGCGCCTAGACAGCGATGAGGCTTTCGAGCCCCGGCTTCGGCCGGGGCTTTTTTTGCGGTGCCGGTTTCATAATCGCCGGATGAGCTCCGCCTATCTCTGGGTCAAGGCCTTCCACATCGTCTTCGTGGCGAGCTGGTTCGCGGGCCTGTTCTACCTGCCGCGCCTGTTCGTCAACCTGGCCATGGTGCCGGCGGACAGCCATGCCGAGCGCGAGCGCCTGCTGCTGATGGCGCGCAAGCTCTACCGCTTCTCCACGCTGCTGATGTGGCCCGCGCTGTTGCTGGGGATCTGGCTGTGGCTGGGTTTCGGCATCGGGCGCGGGCCGGGCAGTGGCTGGATGCATGCCAAGCTGGTGCTGGTACTCGTCGTCATCGGCTACCACCACTTCTGCCGCGGCCTGCTCAGGCGCTTCGAGCAGTTCGAGAACCGGCGTACCCACCGCTGGTTCCGCGTCTTCAACGAGGTCTCGGTGCTGGCTTTCGCGGCCATCGTCGTGCTCGTCGTGGTCAAGCCGTTCTGAGGGGTTCGCGCCTGGGTGGCGGTGCCAGCCGATGCACAGCGACCGCAGTTCGGCCCGCTCGCTGGCGCTGGTGTACGCGGCGCTGGTGGCCTACGCCACGCTGCATCCGTTCGCCGGCTGGCGCTGGCCGCCGGGCGTGGGCTGGACCGAGCTGCTGGCCTTGCCGTGGCCGCCCTGGCGCAGCCGCTTCGACGAATGGTCCAACTTCCTCGGCTACCTGCCCTTCGGCGCCTTGCTGATGGTGGCCGGGGTGCGCGGCGCCGCGGGGCGGGGACTGGGCCTGCTTTGGGCCGTGGGGGTGCCGGCGGGGCTGTCCTTCGGGCTCGAGGTCTTGCAGGGCTTCGTACCCTCCCGGGTGCCCTCGGCGCGCGACTGGGCGCTCAATGCCGCCGGCGCCGCCTGCGGCGCGGCGCTCGCGCTGCTGTTCGATGCGGCCGGGGGTCTCGCGCGTTGGCACGGCTGGCGCCGCCGCTGGCTCGGTGCGCCTGCGGGTGGAGGTCTGGCCTTGTTGCTGCTGTGGCCGGTGGCGCTGCTGTTCCCGTCGCCGGTGCCGCTGGGGCTGGGACAGCTGTTCGTCCCGCTGCACGAGGCCGTGACCTCCGTGCTCGAGGACACGCCCTGGGCCGGCGTGCTGCCGGGCCTGGGCCTCGCGCCCGACCCCCTGGCCGGTGCGCCGGGGCCGCTGGCCGAGGCGGTGGCCATCGCGCTCGGCCTCCTGTCGCCCTGCCTGGTGGCCTTCGTGTCCATCGCCCCGGGCTGGCGCCGGGTGCCCGCCATCCTCGTGCTGGGATCGTTCGGCGTGCTGGCCACGACGCTGTCGACGGCGCTGAACTTCGGCCCGACCCACGCGCTGGCCTGGATGACACCGCGCGCCGGCCCGGCCTTGGCCGTCGGAGCCACGGTCGCCCTGCTGCTGTGGCGGCTGCCGCAACGGCTGGCCGCCGCCCTCGGGCTGGTGGCGGTCACCGCCGCGATCACGTTGGTCGCCCAGGCGCCGCAGGACCCCTACTTCGCCGCCAGCCTGCAGCTGTGGGAGCAGGGCCAGTTCATCCGCTTTCACGGCATCGCGCAGTGGGTGGGCTGGCTCTGGCCTTATGCCGTCCTCGCCTGGCTGCTGCGCCGGCTGGGCCGGCTGCGCTGAGGCCCTGCGCGTGGGTCGAGCCCGGCCTGGCCCGGGTGGGGCTGCCTCCTAGAATGACGGTTTTCCACGGGTACCGGACATGCGTCCCGCACCGCCCTGGATCCGCGGCCTGGACACCGGATGAGCTACTACCGCCACCACATCTTCTTCTGCCTGAACCAGCGCAGCAACGGCGAGGCCTGCTGCGCCCAGCACGAGGCCCAGGTGGGCTTCGACCATTGCAAGAAGCGCGTCAAGGACGCCGGCCTGGCTGGCCCGGGCGGCGTGCGCGTCAACAAGGCCGGATGCCTGGACCGCTGCGCGGGTGGGCCGGTGGCCGTGGTCTACCCCGAGGCCGTCTGGTACACCTTCGTCGACCGCGACGACATCGACGAGATCGTCGAGTCGCACTTGAAGCAGGGCCGTCCGGTCGAGCGCCTGAGGCTGCCGCCCGACGTCGGCCGTTGATGAACCCGCGCACCGAGCTGACGACGACGGCCGGGCCAGCCGGGGCCCTGGCCTGCGCGCTGGACATGCCGGGCGACGACGCCAGCGCGCGCGGGCTGGCCGTCGTGTGCCACCCGCACCCGCTCCATGGCGGCACGATGAACAACAAGGTCGTGCAGACCGTGGCCCGGGCCTTCGTGCAGCGCGGCTGGCGCAGCGTGCGCTTCGATTTCCGCGGCGTCGGCGCCTCTGAGGGGCACTGGGACGGCGGCGTTGGCGAGGTCGACGACGCGCTTGCGGTGGTGCGCGCGTTCCGGGCGCCGGGCGAGCCGCTGGCGCTGGCGGGCTTCTCCTTCGGGGCCTATGTCGCCTCGCAGGCGGCCGCGCGCCTGGCCGGCCAGGCGCCGGCCGAGCACGTGGTCCTGGTCGGGCCGGCGGTGCAGAACTTCGCCGTCGCGCCGCTGCCGGCGGGCAGCCTGGTGGTGCACGGCGAGGCCGACGAGGTCGTGCCCTTGTCCGCGGTGCTGGACTGGGCGCGCCCGCAGGCCCAGCCGGTGGTCGTCGTCCCGGGCACCGGACACTTCTTCCACGGCCAGCTCCCGCTGCTGAAGAGCCTGGTGCTCGGCGCGCTGGCTGCCCAACCCGATTGAACCCCTCGAGACGATGAAAAGATTGCTCTGGGCTCTGGCCCTGACGCTGGCGACCCTGCTGGCCCGCGCCCAGGCGCCCCAGCCGCCGGAGATCGCGGCGCGCCAGTACCTTCTGCTCGACCTGGCCAGCGGCCAGGTCCTGGCCGAGCGCGACGTCGACACGCCGGCCGATCCGGCCAGCCTGACCAAGCTGATGACGGCCTATCTGGTCTTTGATGCCGTCAAGGCGAAGAAGCTCGCCCTGGACCAGGAGGTGCCGGTGTCGACGCGCGCCTGGGCCGAGCGCAAGGGCGGCGGATCGCTGATGTTCATCGATACGACGATGAAGCCCAAGGTCGACGAGCTGCTCAAGGGCATGATCGTGCAGAGCGGCAACGATGCGTCGGTTGCACTGGCCGAGGCCGTGGCGGGCTCGCTGGATGCCTTTGTCGCGCTGATGAACCGCCAGGCCCAGGCCTGGGGCCTGAAGAACACGCGCTTTCGCAACGTCACCGGGCTCACGGAGGCCGGGCACCAGAGCACCGCGCGTGACATCGCCACCGTGGCCGCGCGCGTGATCGCCGACCACCCCGACTTCTACGCCTACTACTCGATCCGGCAGTACAGCTACAACAACATCCGCCAGGACAACCGCAACATGCTGCTGGGCCGTGACCCGGCGGTCGACGGCATGAAGACCGGCTACACCGAGTCGGCTGGCTACTGCCTCGTCGCCAGCGCGGTGCGCGACCTGCCCAACGGCAAGCGCCGGCTGCTGTCGGTGGTGATGGGGGCGGCCTCGCGCGAGGCGCGTGCCACCGAGAGCCAGAAGCTGCTGAACTGGGGCTGGCAGGCCTGGGACGCGGTGCGCCTGTTCGATGCCGGCAAGCCGGTGGCGACGGTACCGGTGTGGAAGGGCACCGCCGCGCAGGCCTCGCTCGGTGTGGGCAGCGGCGCGGTCTTCGTCACCGTGCCGCGTGGCGAGGGCGCCAAGCTGCGCACGCTCATCGAGCGCTTGGACCCGCTCGTCGCCCCGCTGACCCCGGGTCAGCGCGTGGGTACGATCAAGGTCGTCAACGCCGCGGGCGCGCCGCTGGCCACCTTGCCCCTGCAGGTCCTCGAGCCCGTGCCGCTGGCCGGCATGCTGGGGCGGGCCTGGGACGCGCTGCGGCTGTGGATCCAGTGATACCCCGGCCGCCAGGCCAGCCGCCCCACCTGACGGAGACCCGACGATGAACGACAACCTGTGCCATCTCAACGGCGAGACGCTGCCGCTGTCGCAGGCCCGCGTCAGCGTCCTTGACCGCGGTTTCATCTTCGGTGACGGCGTCTACGAGGTGGTGCCGGTCTACGGCCGGCGCCTGTTCCGTTTCGACGCGCACATGGCGCGCCTGGCGCGCAGCCTGGACAAGATGCGCATCCCGAATCCGCACCCGCCGGCTGGCTGGCTTGGTCTGATCCGCCCGCTGGTGGCCGCGCTGGCCGAGCGCACCAGCGCCGACGACCAACTCGTCTACATCCAGGTCACCCGCGGGGTGGCCCCGCGCGACCACGTCATGCCGGCCGGGCTGCAGCCCACGGTCTTCGTCATGGTCAACCCGATGAAGCCGCCCAGCGCCGAGCAGCGCCACCACGGCGTGGCCTGCGTGACCGCGCGCGACTTCCGCTGGGAGCGCGGGGACATCAAGAGCACCTCGCTGCTGGGCAATGTGTTCGCGCGCCAGATCTCGGCCGACGCCGGCGCGGCCGAGACCATCATGTTCCGCGATGGCTTCCTGACCGAGGCCGCGGCGAGCAACGTCTGGGTCGTGCGCGACGGCGCGCTGCTGGGTGTGCCCAAGAGCGAGCACGTGCTGGAGGGCATACGCTTCGACCTGCTGCGCGAGCTGTGCGAGGAATGCGGCATCGCCTACCACCTGCACCCCATCCCGGAGAGTGACGTGCGCAGCGCCGACGAGGTGCTGCTGAGTTCGGCCACGAAGGAGGTGCTGCCGGTCACCCGCATCGACGGCCAGCCGTTGGGGCATGGGGCTCTGCGTGGCCGGCCGGGGCCGGTGTACGCGCGCCTGCACGAGGCCTACCAGCGCGCCAAGCTGACTCAGTGCATCTGACCCGGCGGCCTGCCATCGCCCCCGCAGCTCCATGAACCCCGATCCCGCCCCGCCCAGCCTCATCGAGTACCCGAGCGCCTTCCCGATCAAGGTGATGGGCGCGCGCGCCGAGGGCTTCTTGGAGGCCGTCGTCGCGGTCGCGCAGCGCTTCGACCCGGGTTTCGACCCGGCAACGGTGGAGCAGCGGCCCAGCCGCGTCGGCAACTACCTTGGCCTCACCATCACGGTCACCGCGACCAGCCGCGAGCAGCTCGACGAGCTGTACCGCACGCTGTCGACGCACCCGATGGTCAAGGTCGTCCTGTAAGGGCGGGCCGCATGCGCCTGCGCTGGCTCGGCCGCCGCGCCTACGCGGGCATCGAGGACGAGATGCGCGCCTTCACGGAAGGCCGCGATACGGGCACCGAGGACGAGCTCTGGCTCGTCGAGCACGACCCGGTCTTCACGCTGGGCGTGGCCGGGCGACGGCAGCACCTGCTTGCCCCTGGCGACATCCCGGTGGTGCAGACGAACCGGGGCGGGCAGGTCTCCTACCACGGTCCCGGGCAGGTCGTGGCCTACCCGCTGGTGGACCTGCGGCGCCTGGGCATCTACGCCCGCGAGTACGTCTTCCGCCTGGAGGCGGCGGTGCTGCAGACGTTGCTGGCCGTGGGCCTCACCGGACACCGGGTGCGCAGCGCGCCGGGCATCTACGTCCGTCTGGACGCCCCCCACGACCACGCCGCGCTGCCGCCAACGGCCCCCGGGGCCGACCCGTTCGCGGGGCTGGGCAAGGTCGCTGCGCTCGGGGTGAAGATCAGCCGTCACTGCGCCTACCATGGCGTGGCCTTGAACGTCGCCATGGACCTGGAACCCTTCTCCCGCATCGATCCCTGCGGCTACGCCGGGCTGCGCACGGTGGACCTGGGCAGCCTGGGCCTGACGCTCGGCTGGGCCGAGGCCGCCGAGCTGCTGGCCGGCCGGCTGTGCGCGCAGCTGGCCCCGTGAAAGCCTCTGGCCGGCCCTGGCGACGCCTGTGCGCCGCGCTGCCGCTACCATCACCCTTGAACCGACCCACGACGGGGCGTCGCTTCGCGCGCCCCCCGCAGCCATGAGCGTCACCGACAAGCCCGCCTACGAACCGACCTCTAAGCAGAAGGCGCAGGCCAAGACCGCGCGCATCCCGATCAAGGTCGTGCCCGCCGAGGTGTTGAAGAAGCCCGATTGGATCCGCGTCAAGGCCGGTTCCCCGGGGACCCGCTTCTACGAGATCAAGAAGATCCTGCGCGAGAACCGGTTGAACACGGTCTGCGAGGAGGCCTCGTGCCCGAACATCGGCGAGTGCTTCGGCAAGGGCACGGCCACCTTCATGATCATGGGCGACAAGTGCACGCGCCGCTGCCCGTTCTGCGATGTCGGGCATGGTCGGCCTGACCCGCTGGACGTCGAGGAACCGACGAACCTGGCGCGCACGATCGCCGCCCTGCAGTTGAAGTACGTCGTCATCACCAGTGTCGACCGTGACGACCTGCGCGACGGTGGCGCGGCGCACTTCGTGGAGTGCATCCGGCAGGTGCGCGCGCAGTCGCCGCAGACCCGCATCGAGATCCTCACGCCCGACTTCCGCGGCCGCCTGGGCCGCGCGCTCGACATCCTGCAAGCGGCCCCACCGGACGTCATGAACCACAACCTCGAGACCGTGCCGCGCCTTTACAAGGAGGCGCGCCCGGGGTCGGACTACGCCTTCAGCCTGGACCTGCTGCGCCGCTTCAAGCAGTCCGTGCCCGGCGTGCCGACCAAGAGCGGACTGATGGTGGGCCTGGGCGAGACGGACGAGGAGATCCTGCAGACCATGCGTGACATGCGCGCGCACGATATCGACATGCTGACGATCGGCCAGTACCTCGCGCCCAGCGGCCACCACCTGCCGGTGCGGCGCTATGTGCACCCCGACACCTTCCGTCTGTTCGAGCGCGAGGCCGCGGCCATGGGCTTCACGCACGCGGCGGTCGGCGCGCTCGTGCGCTCGAGCTACCACGCCGACCAGCAGGCACACGCCGCCGGCGTGGCCGCCGCGCTGGGCTGAGCGCGCATGCCGCGGCTGCAGGCAGCCCAGGGGGGGCGGCGAGCCGTTCCGCAGCGGTCGGCACGGGCTTGCCGTCGCGGCGTTGCGTTCGCCGGGGCAGTCTGTCTGGGCTGGCTGGCCGGCTGTGCGCCCGCGCTCGATTGGCGGGAGGTGCGCGTGGAGGGGCGCGAAGCGGCCGTTCTGCTGCCGTGCAAGCCCTCGGCGCATGCGCGCCAGGTGCGGTTGGGCGAGGACAGCGTCAAGCTCACGCTGCAGGCCTGCCAGGCTGCCGGCATGACCTGGGGC
>JBILNB010000168.1:0-2751 GCA_044375195.1 Rubrivivax sp.
CTGGCGAACAGCCTTGGCGGTGGCCACGTGGAGCCGGACCGCGCAACCCGAGCCGGCCTCGAAATCATGCGCCAGCTCCTCGAGCAGGGCGCGGGTGCTGTTGGAGCACATCAGGTCCAGGCAGACAGTCATCGGTGAATCCCGGGTGGCAGGGTTGAGAGCGCGCGGTCGGGGCCCCGGCCTCACGGTGCAGGCCAGCCGGAGGCACCAACCTGCGCGCGCACGGGGGCGCGCCAGCCCTGCAGCGGTGTCACATCCAGCCCCAGCGGCACGGGCAGGTAGCGCAGGGGTCCACGGTCCGTCCGGGCCCAGCGGCAATGGCGCTCCACGTCCTGGGGCAAGGCGGACGCGGGCTCGTGACGGGTGCCGAAGGCTTCGGCGTACATGCCGGTGCGGGCCAGGCTGACCTTCACGTGCCAGCTGCCCCCCACCTCGGACCGCAATTGCAAGGCCCGGGCGACGCCGAGCGCGCCCAGGTAGCCGGTCAGGTAGTCGCAAGGGTAGGTCCACAGGGGAAGGGGATGGTCCGGCTCGCCCTGGCCGACAGCCAGGCCGGTGGCGGCCTGGCCCATCAATTCCCAGCCCGGACGCTCGATCCACGGCCCGGCGTGACCATAGCAGTTGATCGAGACGTAGACGATGCCTGCCTGGCGGCGGCGGGCCGCCAGCGCCTGCGGCCCCAGCCCCCGGCGCGCCAGGGCTCCGGGACGAAAGCTGTCCACGAGCACGTCGCAGGCATCAGCCAGCTGCAGGCCAAGGCGGCGCCCTTGTGCATCGTCCAGGTCCGCCTCCAGCAGACGCTTGCCGTGGCTGGTCTCGAGAGCGTAGGACTCGACGTTCGGCAGCCGGGCGGGCGTGGATACCACGACATCCGCGCCTGCAGCCGCCAGCAGCCGTCCGCAGGTGGGGCCGGCCAGGATGCGCGTGCAGTCGAGCACCCGCACGCCTGACATTGCACCCTCACCCGGGTGCCAGGGGCAAGGCGGCACCGCGTCGGCATCGCCGATGCGCGCGATCGCCACGAGCGGCTCCGCGGCCAGCGCCCGCCCCGCATCGGTGGCCTGCCATGCGGTTGCGCTGCGGCACAGCACGCCGCACAGGCGGTGCGCCGCCAGCAGTTCCTCGAGCTCCAGACCGTCGCGCCGAGAGACCGCTGCGGCGACCGACTCGAGCGACGCCTGCGCGCCGAGCACCCTCAGCGTGGGCTCGCGCAGCGAATCGAAGCCGCCGTGCAGCGCGAACCAGCGGCCGTCGCGGCAGCGGTGGATACCCACCAGCGGATTGGCATCCCCTGGAGAGCCGATGGGGCGACCGTCCAGCCGGAGTTGGCGGAAGCTGACCAGGCCGTAGGCCGCTTGCCCGATGTCGATGCCCACAGTCTGCCGCGGTGCGCCGCGCGCGCGTGTCAGTGCGTCCAGCGCGAGGCCGCAGGCCCCCAGCACGCCGGCGGCAGCAACACCCAGCGGGTGACGAACGGGCAGCACGCGGTCACGACCGCTCACCACGAGGCGGGCGTCCTGCGTCGGGACACCGCAGTCCGCAGCGATCCGCAGCGCGGTCGATCGGGCTTCGCGGCACTCCGCGTCATCGCTCGCAAGGTCTTGCATCGAAGGTCCTGCCCGTTAGCGGGCTGCGTGCATTCCCAGGTCCCGCCCGACGCAGCAGCAGGCCCCGGGACGGGCACGGTCCGCCATCGTTGCGGCGAAGCGCCTGCCCGGCAAGGCCGGCACGCGCATACCGCTCATCGGGAATCCGGATGGCGCTTCGGCGGCGGGCAGCCCCTGTCTGCGCCCGGCCATCATCGTGCCGGCACAATTCCCCGGAGGCGGCGGTCAAGCCCTGCCCCCGACGAAACCGCAAAGGAGACGACGATGACCCGCAACCCCATCAAGTGGCTGGCCGCCCTGGCGCTGGCCGGCTTCGCCGCCACGGCCGGCGCGCAGGCCTACCCGAACAAGCCAATCAGGATCCTCATCCCCTTCACGCCCGGCGGAGGCACCGATTTCGTCACGCGCACGGTCGGCATGAAGCTGAGCGAGGCCACGGGCTGGCAGATCGTGCTCGAGAACCGGCCCGGCGCCGGCGGCAACCTCGCGATCGAGGCCGCGGCCAAGGCCGAGCCCGACGGCTACACGCTGGTGATGGGCCAGTCCGACAACATGATGCTCGGGCCCTGGCTGTACCGCAACCTGAGCTACGACTCGGTCAAGAGCTTCGCGCCCATCGTCCAGGTCTCGGTGGCGCCGCTGGTCATCGCCGCGGGCGCGAACTCCAAGATCACCGGCCCTGCCGAGCTGGTGGCCGCCGGGCGCGGCGCCGGCGTCACCTGGGCCACGGCCGGCAACGGCACCCTCGGCCACCTGTTCGGCGAGCAGCTGCGCACGGCCACCGGCATGAAGCTGACCCAGATCCCCTACAAGGGCGCGGCGCCGGCGATCACCGACGTGATCGGCGGCCAGGTCGACGTGGCCATCCTCTCGGTGGGCTCGGTGCTCGGCCAGGTCAAGGCAGGCAAGCTGCGCGCCGTGGCCGTGACCTCGGCCCGGCGCTCGCCCATGCTGCCCGACACGCCCACGATCGAGGAGGCGGGCCACAAGGGCGTGGACGTCAACGTCTGGCTCGGCCTGTTCGCGCCCGCGGGCACGCCGCCGGAGATCGTCGCGCGTCTGAACACCGAGGTCAACAAGGTGCTGCAGCTGCCCGACATCCGCGAGAAGCTCGCCGCGCAGGGCATCTCGCCGGCCGGCGGCA
>JBILNB010000169.1:0-2749 GCA_044375195.1 Rubrivivax sp.
TTTCGGCAGAGCCGGACTCATTGCAGCGTTTGAAGTCCGCGGCGAAGTTGTCCGCATCGGTGCCATCCGCCATCAGCTGGAGCAGGATTACAAGTGACCTCTGGGCTTAGCGTCCAGGATGGCGGTGAAATGGCTCATCTCGACGGGGCGGGCCGCTGTTTTGAGCGCAGTGATCGAGTCAAACGGAAGTTCGCAGCGGGTCAGTCCGCAGAGGGTGCGCTGTCTGTGCGATGACGACCAACCTCCCGCCAGGCAGGCGGGGTCTTCACTCGCTCCCCTCCCAGGGGTTGATCAGCCGCACGCCCACGTCGACAAAGTCTTTGCTGTTGCGGGTCACAAGTGTCAGGTCGTGCTGCAGGGCGGTGGCAGCCAGCAGTCCGTCGATGGCGGGCAGCGGTCTGCCAGCCTGGGCCATCAGACGGCCCCACCGGTCGGCGGTGGCTGCATCGATGTCGAGCAAGCGGCCCACGAAGTAGTGGCGCAGTTCCACTTCCAACCAGTCCAGCAGCGCCTGCTTGCGTTTGGCGTCCTCCACCCGCTCCAGGCCCCTGCGGATTTCACCAAGGGTCAAGACGCTCAGGAACAGCGATGGCCGGGGACGCACCTGCATCCATGCCACGACGTTGGGGTCCGCTTGCTTGCGCCGCAGCTCCGACAGCACATTGGTGTCGATCAGGTAGCTCAAAAGCCCACCTCGCGCGGCAGGCTGCGATCGCGCTCAAAAGCGATGTCCTCTTGCCCGTACAGCGGCGACTGCTGCATGAAGTCCAACAGGGAGTTCTGGTTGCCGCTCAAGCGGTCAAAGAGTTCACGCGAAATCACCACCGCTACCGAACGACCATGCACCGTGATTTCTTGCGGTCCCTCATCGGCGGCGTGCTTGACCACCTCAGAAAACCGCGCTTTGGCGGTTTGCAGCTGCCAGCTTTGCATTGTCGACCTCCAGGAAGGAACTTCGCTTCAGGTTCTGACCATACAGGTCAGATTGAGCGGAACTCTACCTGAATCTGCCCAGTTCGGCCACAGCCAGAACTTGACTCTTTTTGGCATAAAAGTAAAATTTAATTCTCTTGCGAAATTTTCTCAAATCACCATGACCGAAGACCGCTTCTTCCATCGCCCGGACTACGCTCGGGCATTGGCAAAGCAGCTGATGGACCCCGGCCCTTTGGACCAGGGGTTGCGTTCCGGGGTGTTTCTCTCAGGAATCCGGCGTATCGGCAAGACGACCTTCATTCGGCAGGACTTCGTCCCCGCGCTGCTCGACCATGGCGCACTGGTCTTGTATGTAGACCTGTGGACGGATCGCTCGCGCGCCCCTATGGCGCTCATGCACGATGCGGTACGGGCGGCCGCCTCCGAGCTCGCGCAACCCACCTCTGCGCTCCTGCAGAAGTTGCGCCGGGTGAAGGGAGTGAACTTTGGCGCGGCAGGCATCAGCCTCGGAGTCCAGCTCGACAGCCTGGGAACGCCCGGCGGCATCACCCTCGCCGAAGTCTTCGTCGAACTCGTCCGCAAGGCCCAGGGCAACGTCGTGCTTGTCATCGACGAGGTACAACAAGCCATGGCCAGCCAAGATGGCCAAGACATGCTCTTTGCCTTGAAGGCGGCCAGAGACAGCGTCAACACGGCCACTGATCTGCCTGGCCGGCTGCTGATCGTCGGGACAGGCTCTCACAAGTCGCTGGTCACTGACATGGCGACTCGGCGCTCACAGGCGTTCGCTGGCGCCCACACCGCCTCCTTCGAGCCGTTGGGAAGGGATTACGTCGAGTGGTTCCTGAACCGTGTCGTCGCGGCCGGGCTGGACGTGCCGTCTGTGCAGGCGGCATTCGCTGGGTTTCGCGACATGGGGAGCCGGCCGGAGGAACTGACGAAGGCAGTGCGGCAATTCCAGGACGAAGTCGCCGCGGGCCGCGCAGCCGATGCTGATACGGCATTCGCCACCATCTGTGCCACCTTGGCAACCGCGGCGGCCGAACTCGACATCCAGTCGATCGAGGACGCAGGCGAGCTGGCCGTTCTTGCCTTCTCGCGAATCGCCGCTGGCCAAGGCCGTGGACTCTATGCGGCAGAGACGCTGGCGTCGTTCGGCGAGTCGCTGCAAAGGGAGATCTCCGCCAACGACATGACGCCGGCGATCGACAAGCTCGTTGCCGGCAACCTCATCGTTCGCAAGGGCCATGGGAGTTTTGACGTTGCCGACCCCTTCGTCAAGCATGTCTGGTTACGGCACGCGCAGATGCGCCAGACGATCGCCCGCCCATCCGCATCGCAAGGCACAGAATTGACGCCCGACACCCGATCGTCAACGTCGTAGGCCGCAGCCTGCCGTCTTTCCGGCCACGGAACCCACCGGCTCCCCCACGTGCCGCCGGCCGCCACCCCTCACTGAGCGCCGGCACCATCACCGACGCCAGCACCAGCCCCAGCCCCGGCACCACCACACCAACCTGAGCCGCCAGCCGTTGACTCGCTCAGCGGCAACGTGGTGGCCCCTCAGCCCAGGCCAACACCCCAAAGCCCCTCTCCCCCCGCGGGAGAGAACTATGCAGCGCACCGCGCCGCCGGCTTGTGGCCCGGAACCGATTAGATTTGCACGGTTCGGTGTCGGCGTGCAGCGTGAGCGCTTACCCCTTGGCGCTTTGTGCCCGCGGGAGAGACTGGTTTCGGCAGACAACAAAAGGCTTGTTTGGTGAGCTTTGCTTCCCGCTGGGTAGGTTTGTACTCCTTGAGTCTGCCGAGCCGC
>JBILNB010000052.1:0-34823 GCA_044375195.1 Rubrivivax sp.
TGCGTCGGCTGCCGCGCTCGGTCTGCTGCAGCACCTCGTCGATCAACGGTCTGGGGCACACGCTGGCCAGCACGCCCGTGCTGATCAAGTGCGCCACATCAACCTTCTGTGGCAATGCCTTGCGAGTGCTGGCCATCGACTCCGCCTGCAGTGAGGACGGGGGCGAATTGTGGCAGGAATTTTTCTATCTGAACAGTATTGGATCTAGGTTGAATTCGGCGTAGACGCGTACAGCACCGCCGTCTGGCCCATGCGCGCGCCCAGGGCCATCCGGGGGGCGAGTACTTCGCGCTCGGCTCCGCGCTGCGCGAGCTCGTCGCCCTCTGGCCCGAGGACCTGCGCGTGGGCGTCATCGCCTCGGGCGGGCTGTCGCACTTCGTCGTCGACGAGGAGCTCGACGCGCGCGTGCTCGACGCGATCCGGCGCAAGGACCTGGCCGCGCTCGCCGCGCTGGACCCGGCGCAGCTGCAGGCCGGCAGCTCCGAGATCCGCAACTGGATCGTCGTCGGCGCGATGGCGCGCGACCTCGAGCTCGGCGCGGTCGACTACATCCCGGGATACCGCAGCCCGGCGCTCACCGGCACCGGCCTGGCGTTCGCGGCGTGGAAGATACTGACGTGAAGCCGCGCGCGAGCCTGGCCGCCTGCTCCCACCCCGACCCGACCGAGACCCGCCCATGCCCGACCCCCTGATCCAGCGCCTGCGCCAGCTCGACGCCTGCGCCGTCTCCGACGCCCTCGACAAGCTCGGCCTGCCCGGCGCCGTGACCGGCCTGCCGCAGCGCAGCGGCATGAGCGACGCGGCCTCCACGCGCGTGGCCGGCCGGGCGGTGACGATGAAGGTCGGCCCCGGCCAGCCCCCGCCCGGGCCGCCACGCCACCTGGGGTGCGCCGCGATCGAGCTCGCCGGGCCCGACGACGTGATCGTCGTCGAGCAGCGCAGCGGCGTCGAGGCCGGCTGCTGGGGCGGCCTGCTGACGCTGGGCGCCAAGGTGCGCGGCGTGGCCGGCGTCGTGGCCGACGGCCCGCTGCGCGACGTCGACGAGGCCATCGTGCACGGCCTGCCGATCTTCGCGCGCAGCCTCACCTGCCGCACCGCGCGCGGCCGCGTCGTCGAGCTCGGCACGCAGGTGCCGGTGCAGGTCGGCGACGTGATCGTGCATCCCGGCGACGCGGTGCTGGCCGACCGCAGCGCCGTGATCGTCATCGCCGCCGCCGAGCTCGAGCGCGTGCTCGAGACGGCCGAGTCCATCGTCGCGCGCGAAGCCGCGATGGCGCGCGCCATTGCCGCCGGCACGCCCATCGGGCAGGTCATGGGCGGCGCCTACGAGCACATGCTGAAGAACTGAGGCCCCCATGAGCACCGAGGACCCCCAGGTGGCGCGCGCCGCGCGCCTCGACACCGCCACCCTCAGCGACGCGCTGGACCGCCTGGGCATTGCCGGGCAGTGCCACCGCATCCAGCCGCGCGACCCGGGCTTCCGCATGGCCGGGCGCGCCTGGACGCTGCGCTACGGCCCGGCCGGCAAGCCCGCCGGCACCGTGGGCGACTACATCGACGACGTGCCGCCGGGCAGCGTGATCGTGCTCGACAACGGCGGGCGCGAGGACGCCACCGTCTGGGGCGACATCCTGACCGAGATCGCGCACCGGCGCGGCATCGCCGGCACGGTGATCGACGGCATCTGCCGCGACGTCGCGCTGTGCCGCCAGCTTGGCTACCCGGTCTACGCCAAGGGCCACTGGATGCGCACCGGCAAGGACCGCGTGCAGGTCGAGTCCACCGGCGAGCCGGTCAACATCGGCGAGGCGCGGGTGTGCCCGGGCGACATCGTCCGCGGCGACGCCGACGGCGTGGTCGTCATCCCGCGCGCGCATGAGGCCGCGGTGCTCGACGCCGCCGAGGCCGTGCAGGCGGCCGAGGACCGCATCCGCGAGGCCGCCCGCGGCGGCATGCGCCTGGACGAGGCGCGGCGCGCCCACCGCTACCATCAGCTGCAGACCCGGGAGGGCGCTTGACGGCGCCGGCGCGCGGCAGCGGTGCCGCGGCCGGAGAGCCGCCGCGGCTCGAGATCGCCGGCACGCTGGCGACGATCACGCTGCGTCGCCCGACCGTGGCGAACCGGCTCGACCTGGACGACCTGCGTCGCCTGCAGGACCAGCTCGCCGAGGTCGACGCGCGCGCCGAGGTGCGGGTGCTGAAGCTGCAGGGCGAGGGCCGGCACTTCTGCAGCGGCTTCCACATCGGCCAGGTCGGCGGCGAGCGCGAGGGCGCGGGAGACCGCTTCGACGCGCTGGCCGACGCGCTGGAGCGCGTGCGCCCGCTGACGGTGGCGGTGCTGCAGGGCGGGGCCTTCGGCGGCGCGGCCGACCTGGCGCTGGCCTGCGACTTCCGCGTCGGCGGGCCCGCCAGCGAGCTGCGCGTGCCGGCGGCCCAGCTCGGCCTGCACTACTACCGCGGCGGGCTCGAGCGCTTCGTCCACACCCTGGGGCTGCCGGCGGCGCGGCGCGTGCTGCTGGCCGTCGACCGGCTCGACGCCGCGCAGATGCGGCAGCTGCAGCTGCTGGACCGCATGGCCGAGGACACCGCGGGCGTGCCCGCGCTGGCCGACGCGCTGTGCGCCCACCTGGCCACGCTGGCCCCGCTGGCGGTGCAGGGCATGAAGAAGCACCTGCGCCGCATCGCCCGGGGCACGCTGGACGCGGCCGAGCTGGCCGCCGACATCGGGCGCGCCGGCGCCTCGGCCGACCTGCAGGAGGGCGCCCGCGCCTGGGCCGAGAAGCGCGCGCCGCGCTTCGAGGGGCGGTGAGCCGCGTCATGCCCGCCGCCACCTGGGACCACGAAGCCGACTTCGTCGTCGTCGGCGCCGGCACCGCCGGCTGCGTGCTGGCCAACCGCCTGAGCGCCGATGCCGCCACGCAGGTGCTGCTGCTCGAGGCCGGCGGCAGCGACGCCCACCCCCTGGTGCGCATGCCGGCGGGCTTCACGCGCGTGGTGCAGCGCCCTGCGCTGAACTGGGGCTACGCGAGCGAGCCCGAGCTCGCCCTCGGCGGCCGTGTCATCCGCGTGCCGCGCGGGCGCGTGCTCGGCGGCTCCTCGTCGATCAACGGCATGTTCCACATCCGCGGCGACCGGCGCGACTTCGGCGACTGGGCCGCCGCCGGCTGCACCGGCTGGGCCTATGCCGACGTGCTGCCCTACTTCGTGCGCAGCGAGTCGAACTGGCGCGCGCGCTCACGCGGCGTGTGCTGGTCGAAGACGGCCGCGCCGTCGGTGTCGAGCTCGAGCGCGGCGGGCGTGTGTGGCGCGTGCGCGCGCGGCGCGAGGTCGTGCTCTGCGCCGGCGCCTACGGCAGCCCGCAGCTGCTGCTGCTGTCGGGCATCGGCCCGGGCGAGGACCTGCAGCGCCTGGGCATCGCGGTACGGCAGGCCCTGCCCGGCGTCGGCGCCAACCTGGTCGAGCACCCGCGCATGCCGCTGCAATTCCAGGCGCTGCAGCCGCTGACCTTCCTGCGCCAGCTGCGGCTGGACCGCGCGGTGCTGTCGGTGCTGCGCTGGGGCTTCACCGGGCGCGGGCCGTTCGCCACGCAGGTCTGCCACGGCACCGTGCTGCTGAAGAGCGACCCCGCCGACCCCGCGCTCGACCGCCCCGACATCCAGCTGCTGTGCAACCCGGTACGCCTGGACGCGCGGCTGTGGTTCCCGCTCGTCGCGCCGGCGCAGCCGCACGCCTTCTACGTCACCGTCTGCCAGCTCTATTCAAGAAGCCGGGGCCGCGTGACGCTGCGCTCGGCCGACCCGCGCGAGGCGCCGCGCATCGCGCTGAACCTGTTCACCGACCCGCGGGACTTCGCCACCATGCGCGCCGGCCTGCGCGCGGCGCGCGGGCTTTACCGCCAGCCGGCCCTGGCCGGCCTGGTGGGCGCCGAGATGTTGCCCGGCGCCGACCTGCGCAGCGACGCCGAGCTCGACGACGCGATCCGCGCGCTCGGCGGCATCACCCACCACCCGGTGGGCACCTGCGCCATGGGCACCGGCCCCGCGGCCGTGACCGACCCGCAGCTGCGCGTGCGCGGCGTCGCCGGCCTGCGCGTGGCCGACGCCTCGGTCATGCCCGACATCGTCGGCGGCAACACCAACGCCGCCACGCTGATGATCGCCGAGAAGGCGGCCGACCTCGTCCTGGGTCGGCCGACGCCGCAAGGAGGCTGACGATGGACCTGAAGATCCGCGGCCGGCGCGCCCTGGTGTGCGCCTCGTCCCAGGGCCTGGGCCTGGCCTGCGCGCAGGCGCTGGCGGCCGAGGGCTGCGAGCTCTGGCTGAACGCGCGCCGCTCCGGGCCGCTGGAGGAGGCCGCCGCCGCGCTGCGCGCCGCCAGCGGCGCCCCCGTGCACACCGTCGCCGCCGACCTGAACACCGAGGCCGGCCGCGCCGCGCTGCTGGCCGCCTGCCCCGAGCCCGACATCCTGGTCAACAACAACGGCGGCCCGCCGCCGGGCACGCTGGCCGAATGGGACCACGCCGCCTGGCTGGGCGCGCTCGAGGCCAACCTGATTGCCGGCGTGCTGCTGATCCGCGGCGTGCTCCCCGGCATGCGCGCGCGGCGCTTCGGCCGCATCGTCAACATCACCTCGGCCATGGTGAAGACGCCGCACGCCGCGATGGGCCTGTCCACCGCCGCGCGCGCCGGGCTCACCGCGGTGAGCAAGGCCCTGGCGCGCGAGGCCGTGGTCGACAACGTCACGATCAACCAGCTCCTGCCCGAGCGCTTCGACACCCCGCGACAGGAGTTCATGGCCCGCCGCCTGATGGCCGAGCACGGCATCACGCGCGACGAGGCGCGTCAGCGCATCGCCGACACCCTGCCCGCGCGCCGCTTCGGCCGCCCCGAGGAGTTCGGCCTCGCCTGCGCCTTCCTGTGCGGCGCCGATGCGGGGTTCATCACGGGGCAGAACCTGCAGCTGGACGGGGGGGCGTACGCGGGCTTGGTGTGAGGGGGGGCGGGGGTGGTGTGTGCGCTGGATGGCAGGGGCCATCCGGGCGCTGCAGACCTTCGGGCCGCAGGCCATGCGCCTCCGTCTTCCACGGGCACAGGCCTGCGGAGCGCTAGCCGCGTGGCCACCGAGCCGTGCTGACGAGTACTCCGCGGGCGCTTGCGTGCCCCGTGGCGATGGCCCGTCACCGTCGCTGTGGTTCAATGAACTACACTGTCCCGTTGAGATTCGAGTGGGACGAAGGCAAGAGTGAGTACTGCTTCTTGCTGCGTGGCTTCGACTTCGCCTATGCCGCTCATGCGTTCGCCGACCCCGACCGCCTCGTACGGCAAGACACCCGGTACAGCTACGGAGAAGACCGCTACACCCTGACGGGCCGCATCGAAGGGCGTTTGTACGTCTTGGCCTACACGCCCAGAGGCGGCACGATCCGCATCATTTCCGACCGTAAAGCCAATCAGCGTGAGATTGCAAGGTATGAATACCGTACGGATGACGATGGACACCCGCGTTGATGCATCTCCGCCGGGGGGGCGTATCGATCCGCGCCGCGTGGACGCGACCACCGAGGCCGAGATCGCCGCGCATCAGGCGGCGGATGATGCCGACGCCATGCTCGACGCGGCCAGGTTTGCCCGGCGGGTGCGAAGGCGCCTGGGTTTCAGTCAGGCTGAGTTCGCCGCACGGATCGACGTGCCTCTCGACACGATACGCAACTGGGAGCAGGGCAAGCGTTGCCCGACCGGGGCGGCCAAGTCCCTGCTCAAGGTGCTCGACAAGGCGCCTGAGGCTGCGCTGGCGGCGCTGCCTTGAACTTCGTGTCCCCCCGCCTTCTCATCGTAGTGGCCTAGCCAGCGCTTGATACGCGGCACCATCGCCAGGCTGATGACCAGGGGAACATCGCAGGTTCACCGGTACTCCGCCGCCTGCCCCCGGCGCCAGGCGTCGTAGCGCATGCGCAGCGTCCTGACCGGGTTCAGGTTCTCGCCTTCGCGCACCTGGCCGGCGCCCTGGGTCAGCCCGGGCTGGGACACCGTCAGGTAAAGAGCATGGGGGCCGCCGTGGTGGGCCGACGTGGCGGCGGCGGCGGCGGCGGCGTCGGGCTCGGCCATCAGGATGTAGGCCACGTGCGAGGTCTTGCCGTCGCAGGGGATGGCCGGCGCGGGCGCCTCGGGCCGGGGCGGCGGGCAGGCGCAGCGGCTGTCGCCGCCGGCCGCGTCGGCGGCCTCCAGGGCCGCCATCACCCGGTCGGTCAGCGCGCCGGTCGTGCCGAGGAAAGCCTCCACCGCCCGCGGCACGACCTCGCCTGAGCGCAGGATGTTGCCCTGGATCGCGTAGTGGATGCCGGTGCCGGGCACCTGGCCCTGCGCGTCCTGCGCGACCGCGTGGTTGTGCCTGCCGGTGTGCCCGGCCGAGCGCCCCTGCAGGTCGACGATGCCGAACTGGCGCGACGCGAACAGCAGGTCCCTGCCGAGCAGCCCGATGATGCGGGCGGGGTCGGTGCCTTTCTGCAGTTCCGCCTGGACGAGCTTCTGGTTGCGGTACGTGAGGTCGACCGCGGCCTGGGCCGCGGCCACGCCCTTGCCCGGCACCACCACGGCCTGCAGCCTGGGCAGGAACTGGTCGTCGCGGTCGAGGCAGGTGGCCGAGGCGATGGCCACCCGGCCGGTGGCCTGGTCGACGGCGACGACCGACCAGGTGGCTGCGGCCGGCAGCGGCGCCAGCGCGGTCAGCAGCAGGGCCAGGGCCGCTGCCCGCCAGCGGGCGGGGAGGGGCCGTTCCGGGTTGGTGAAGGCCATCGTTGCCTGCGGCAGCAGGGGGGCACTCAGGCGCGGCCGGCCGTCCGCTGGCGGTAGGCGGTGACGCGCTCGCGCAGCCCGGGCTCGGCGGCCGAGCGCACAAGGGCGGCGAGGTCGGCGTCGCGGTGGTCGGCGCGCGTGGCCGCGCGCAGGGCGCGCGCGGTGGCGGCGTCGACGCGGGGCTCGAAGGGGCTGTCCTGCGCGGCGCAGGCGAGGCCGCAGCGCAGCGCTTCCTCGGCGTCGAGCTCGAGCCCGCCGATGACGGCGGCGCGCGCGGCGTCGGTGCCGACGCGCTCGGCCAGCCGGCGCGTGCCGAGCACGATGCCGAACTGCGCCCCGGGAAAGCGGAAGCTGGCCCCAGGCAGCGCGACGCGCTGCTCGCAGGCCACGAAGAGGTCGGCGCCCGCGCCCCAGGCGCGGCCCTGGGCCAAGGCCACGGTGCGCAGCGGCGCGTGCCACAGGCGCGCGAGCAGGGTCTCGATGCGCACCAGGCGCAGCAGCAGCTCGGCGTCGGTGGCGCTGTCCAGGTCCGACAGGTCCAGCCCGGTGCAGAAGTGCCGGCCCTGCGCGCGCAGCACGAGGGTGTGGGTGCCCGGGTCTGCGCAGGCGGCGTCGACGGCTTCGATGAGGGCTTCGACGAGTGCCGGCGCCAGCGCGTTGCCGCGATCGGCGCGCGCGAGCGTCAGTCTCGTCGTGCCGTCGGCGTGTTCGCGCTGCAGCATGGCCGGGGCTGTCTCCGGGACGTTTCCGTTCCTCAGCCCGCCGCGCGCGAGCGGTCCCACAGGTTGGGCACGGTCGCGGCGTCGTAGCCCGAGACGAAATCGATGATCCGCCCCTCGCCGTCCAGGCGGTGGCGGCGCACGGCGCCGATGTTGGCGCCGTAGACGTGGATGCTGACCGAGGGCCCGTCGGCGCGCGCGCTGCTGACGCGGTGCCAGTCGCCCACGGTAGGCGAGACGGCCTCGATGTCGCCCTGCTGCATCACGTGCGCCTGCCCCGTCACCAGCGGCTGCCCGCCGTCCAGCCGCACTTCCTCGCAGCGCTCGGCGCCGCGCAGCTGACCCACCAGCCCCCAGACGGTGTGGTCGTGCACCGGCGTGCGATGGCCTGGCCCCCAGACGAAGCTGACGACCGAGAAGCGCTCGAGCGGGTCGCAGTGCAGCAGGTACTGCGCGTAGCGGTCGGCGCGCGGCTTGGAGCAGGCCTCGGGCAGCCAGTCGTCGCGCGCGATCAGGCCGGTCAGCAGCGCGCGGCCCTCGCGCAGCAGCGTCGGCTCGTCCTCGGCGCGGCCGACGAGGCGGGTCATCGCGACGACGAAGTCGCGCAGCGGGGCGATGGGGTCGCTCATGGCGTGGGCTCCGGTGGCTTCGGGTTGGCCTGGGCGACTCGCCGCGCGCGCCACGCGGGCCCGTGCTCGTCCAGCGCGGGCGGGCGGGTGTCCACCGCCGGCGCCCGGCCGTCGATGCGCACCGGGCAGGCCACGGTGCGGGTGCGCGCGCCGCCGGGCAGGGCCTGCGGCTGCACCAGGCCCAGGTGCGCCGTCTGCGGGTCGGCCAGCGCCTCGCCGTAGCCGTTGATCGGCGCGCAGGGCACGCCGGCGGCGGCGAAGGCGGCGATCCACGCCGCCGCTTCGCGCTGCGCGAACAGCGGGTCCAGCAGGGCCTTCAGCTCGGCCTGGTGGCGCGCGCGCAGCGTCGGGCTCGTGAAGCGCGCGTCGCGCAGCAGCTGCGGCGCCTCGACGACGGCGCAGACCTGCTCCCACAGGCGGTTGTTGCCCGCGGCGATGACGAACCAGCCGTCGCGCGCGGCGTAGGCCTGGTAGGGCGCGTTGCGCGGGTGCGCCGAGCCCAGCTTGCGCGGGTTGCGGCCGGTGCCGAAGTACTCGCTCGTCTGCAGCGCCGAGACGGCGAGCGTGGCTCCGAACATCGGCACGTCGATGTGTCCGCCCGCGCCGCCCGCGCGCACGCGCGCCAGCAGCGCGGCGATGCTGTAGGCCGCGTACAGGCCGGAGGCGAAGTCCGCCAGCGGCACCCCGGCCTTGACCGGCGCGCCCCCAGGCTCGCCGGTGACGCTCATCACGCCGGCCGCGGCTTGGATCGTGACGTCGAAGCCGCCCTCGCCGCCGCGCGGGCCGTCCTGGCCATAGGCCGAGATCGAGCAGTAGACGAGCCCGGGCTTGCGCGGCGCGAACCAGTCCCAGCCCAGCCCCAGGCGCTGCATCGCGCCCGGGCGGCTGTTCTCGAGCAGCACGTCGGACTCGAGCACGAGCTCGCGTGCGAGTTCGCGCGCGGCCGGGTCCTTCAGGTCGAGCGCGATGGACTGCTTGCCGCGGTTGAGGCTCGCGAAGTTCTCGCTGTAGCCCTCGGTCAGCGGCGGCCAGGTCCGCATCGCGTCGCCCTCGGGCGGCTCGATCTTCAGCACCTGCGCGCCGAAGTCGGCCAGCAGCATGCCGGCATAGGGGCCCGAGGCGATCTGGCAGAACTCGACCACGCGCACGCCCTCCAGCGGGCGGGCGCCTCCGGTGGGGCGGGGTGCTTCGCTCATGGCCTGCCGGGGGATGGCTGCGGGTGGGCGTTGCGCGGCCGCGCGGCCCCTCAGAACGGGGCGTCGTCGCCCGCGGGCGGGGCCGCGTCGGCCTTGCGGATGCGCACGGCCTTGCGTGCCGGTGCCGGGGCGGCGGGGGGCGTCTGCGCCTCGCCGGCCGCGGCCGCGGCGGCAGCCGCGGCCACGAAGGTCTGTGTCGCGTCGGCGGGCGCGGCCGTGCCGCCCTCGGTGGCCGGGGCGTCCTGGCGGATCACGCGCGTGTAAGGCGCCAGCGTCTGCACCAGTTGTCCGTAGATGCGCGGATTGCCGGCCACCAGCTCGCGCTGGTGCAGGTAGTCGGCCTCGCCGGTGAAGTTGCCCACCAGGCCGCCGGCCTCGGTGACGATGAGCGAGCCCGCGGCCACGTCCCAGGGCTGCAGGCCAGTCTCGAAGAAGCCGTCGTACCAGCCGGCCGCCACGTAGCACAGGTCCAGCGCCGCGGCGCCGGGGCGGCGCACGCCGGCGCAGTGCTGCATGACCTCCTCGAACATCTTGAGGTAGCGCTTGAAGTTGTCGCCCTTGCGGAAGGGGAAGCCGGTGCCGATCAGCGCGTCGGCCATGCGGGTGCGGCGCGAGACTCGCAGCCGCCGGTCGTTCAGGAAGGCGCCGCGCCCCTTGCTCGCGACGAAGAGGTCGTTGCGCGTAGGGTCGTAGACCACACCCTGCTCGATCTTGCCGCGGAACGACAGCGCGATCGACACCGCGTACACCGGCAGGCCGTGGATGAAGTTGGTCGTGCCGTCCAGCGGGTCGATGATCCAGACGTAGTCGCTGTGGCGGGCGCCGCGCTCGCGGCCCGATTCCTCGGCCAGGATGCCGTGGCCGGGGTAGGCCTCGAGCAGGGTGGAGATGATGGCTTCCTCGGCAGCCTGGTCGACCTCGGTGACGAAGTCGTTCGTGCCCTTGGTGGCGACCTTCAGCACGTCCAGGTCCAGCGCGGCCCGGTTGATGATGGCGCCGGCGGCGCGCGCGGCCCGGACCGCGATGTTGAGCATGGGGTGCAGGGTCTGGGACATCGGCGGTTTCGGCGCGTGTGCGTGCGGGCAGGGGAGGGCAGCGGGGGCGGGCCGGCCGGGCTGCAGGGCCCGGCGGCGTGCCGGTAGGCACCGCGCCGGGCGCTGCGCAGGGGCAGCGTCCCGAAGAGCGCAGGCCGGACAATGCGCGGCCTGGAGAGGTCTAGATTATCCGCCACACACCGCCTGCCGCCGCTCACGATGCCCACCCCCGACCCGACCCGCTTCGTGCTGATGCACACCAGCCACGCCGGCAACGTGGGCGCGGCGGCGCGCGCGATCAAGGTCATGGGCTACACCGAGCTCGTGCTCGTGCGGCCGCGCTTTCCCGACGTGCTCGTGCGCGAGGAGACGCGCGCCTACGCCAGCGGCGCCACCGAGGTGCTGGAGCGCGCCCGCGTCGTCGACACGCTGGCGCAGGCGCTGGACGGCATCACCCACGCCTGCGCCACGGCGATGACGCCGCGCGACTTCGGCGCTCCGGCGCAGGCGCCGCGCGCCGCGCTGCCGCCGCTGGCGGCCGCCGGCCACCGCGTGGCCTTCGTCTTCGGCGGCGAGCGCCACGGCCTGGCCAACGAGGACGTGTGGCGCTGCCACAGCGTGCTCAGCATCCCGACGGCGCCCGACTACGGCTCGCTCAACCTGGCGCAGGCGGTGCAGCTCATCGCCTACGAGTGGCGCCAGGCCCTGGGCGGCTTCGAGGTCGTGCCAGCCACGCCGCCGCCCCAGTGGGCCGACGCGCAGGCCGTGCAGGGCACGCTCGAGCACTGGCGCGCGGCGCTGGTGGCGGTGGGCTATCTCGACCCGGCCGCGCCAAAGAAGCTGCTGCCGCGGCTGAACCAGCTTGCCAACCGGCTGCAGCTCACGCGCGAGGAGGTGCACATCCTGCGCGGCGTCGCGCGCGCGATGCAGGCCGCCGCCGGGGCTGCCGAGGACGGACGACGCGCCGGCGGGGCCGACGCGGTTTCCAGGCCCGGCCTACACTCGCCGCCCCCTGACCCCGCGAGCCCCGATGTTCAGCCGCCTTCGTGACGACGTCGCCTGCATCCGCGAGCGCGACCCCGCCGCCCGTTCCACCTGGGAGGTGCTCACCTGCTACCCGGGCCTGCACGCCATCCTCGTGCACCGCCTGGCCCATGCGTGCTGGCGCCGCGGGCTGCGCTGGCTGGGGCGCTTCCTGTCGCACCTCGGGCGCTTCCTCACCGGCATCGAGATCCACCCGGGCGCCACGATCGGCCGGCGCGTCTTCATCGACCACGGCATGGGGGTGGTGATCGGCGAGACCGCCGAGGTCGGCGACGAGTGCACCATCTACCAGGGCGTCACGCTCGGCGGCACCTCGCTCGCCCGCGGCGCCAAGCGCCACCCCACGCTCGGCCGCGGCGTCATCGTCGGCGCCAACGCCCAGGTGCTCGGCGGCTTCACGGTCGGTGACGGGGCGCGCATCGGCTCGGGGGCTGTCGTCGTCAAGCCGGTGCCGCCCGGGGCCACGGCGGTGGGCAACCCCGCGCGCGTGATCCAGGCCGAGGCCGAGGCGCTGCGCGAGGCGACGGCCGCGCGCATGGGCTTCTCGGCCTATGGCGTGACCCAGGGCGACGACCCGGTCGCGTCGGCGATGAAGGGGCTGATCGACAACGCCGCCAGCCACGAGCACCAGATCGCGCTGCTGTGGCAGGCGATCGAGAAGCTCTCGCAGCGCAGCCGCGAGCAGCCAGTCGAGGCCTGCGTGCCGCAGGACGCGCAGACGACCGAGCACTTCGACGCCGAGCGCCTGTCGCGGATGATGAAGTAGTCAGCGCGGCGGCCGCTGCGCCGACTTCGGCCGGAAGGCCTTGCAGACCGCGTCGTCGGTCTCGAGGTAGGGGCCGCCGAGCAGATCGATGCAGTAGGGCACGGCGGCGAAGATGCCGTGCACCGGCGGGCTGGCCTCGGGCAGGCCCTGCAGTGTCTCGGCGATGGACTTCGGCTGCCCGGGCAGGTTGACGATGAGCGCGCGGCCGCGGATGACGGCCGTCTGGCGCGACAGGATGGCCGTGGGCACGAAGCGCAGGCTGATCTGCCGCATCTGCTCGCCGAAGCCCGGCATCACCTTGTCGGCCACGGCCAGCGTGGCCTCGGGCGTGACGTCGCGTGGCGCCGGGCCGGTGCCGCCGGTGGTCAGCACGAGGTCGCAGCCCTCGGCGTCGACCAGTTCCTTCAGCGCCGCCTCGATCCCGGGCTGTTCGTCGGGGATCAGGCGTGTCGCCCAGGTGATGGGGTTGCGCAGCGCGCGGGCCAGCCACTCCTGCAGCGCCGGGATGCCCTGGTCGGTGTACACGCCGCGCGAGGCGCGGTCGCTGACGGAGACCAGGCCGATGCGCACGGGCTCGATGGGCGGCGCCGGTGTGGGGGTGGGGGAGGGCGGGGTCGTCATGCCGATAGCGTCTGTCGGACGTGGCGGAACAGGTCCCGGAAGGCGCGGCCCTGGCGCACCGCGGCGCCCGGGGCGGCGTCGGCGCGGGTCTCGTCGCGCGCGCTGCGCACCAGGGCGCGCAGGTGCTGCACGTCCTCCTGCGGGTGCTCGGAGACCCAGCGCGTCAGCGCCGCGTCGTCGGCCAGCAGTTCGGCGCGCCAGCGCTCGGCCTCGTGCAGCGCCAGCGCCTCGCGTGCGCCGCCCAGGCGCTGCGCAGCCACGGCCTCCTCCAGCGGCGCCGGGTCGACGCCTCGCATCAGGCGGCCGATGTACTGCATCTGGCGCCGCCGGCCTTCGTGCGAGCGCGTGCGCTGGTACTCGAGGAGGGCGTCGCGCAGCGCCTCGGGCATCTCGAGCGCCTGCAGGCGCGCGGTGGACAGGGTGGCCAAGGCCTCGCCCAGGCTCTGCAGCGCGTGCGACTCGCGCTTGCGCTGGCTCTTGCTGGGCCGGCCGGCATCGTCGAAATCGGGGTCGGCCTCGCGTGCGGGCATGCGACCAGGCGCAGGACGTCGGGACATGGCGAGGATGATAATGTCCTGTTTCCTTCCTTCCACCCACCGGCCTTCGCGCATGCCCGCCTCCCGCCCCCGACAACCCGCCTCGAGCCGTGCGTCTGGCGCGACGACCGACAGCGGCTTCGCCTACTCGCGCGAGCAGTTCCGCCAGGTCGTCGAGGACGTGCTCGCGATGGGGGCCGAACTCGGCGCCAGCGACGCCGCCGCCGAGGTGTCCGAGGGCACGGGGCTCTCGGTCTCGGTGCGCAAGGGCGAGCTCGAGAACGTCGAGCGCAACCGCGACAAGTCGGTGGGCGTCACCGTCTACCTCGGGCAGCGGCGCGGCAACGCCAGCACCTCTGATTTCTCGGCCGCGGCGCTCCGCCAGACCGTACGCGCGGCCTGGGACATCGCCCGTTTCACCGCCGAAGACCCCGCCGCCGGCCTGCCCGACGCCGAGGACCTGGCCTCGGCCCAAGAGGCGGGGCGCGACCTCGATCTCTTCCACCCCTGGGCGCTGGACGCCGCGGGCGCGGCCGACCTGGCGCGCCGCTGCGAGCAGGCCGCCTTCGCCACCAGCCGGCGCATCACCAACTCCGAGGGTGCCGGGGTGTCGGCGCAGCAGTCGCACTTCTGGGCCGGCAACAGCCGCGGCTTCCGAGGCGGCTATGCCAGCTCCAGGCACTCGATCTCGGTCGCGCCCATCGCCGGGCGCGGGCAGGGCATGCAGCGCGACGCCTGGTACACCTCGCACCGCGATGCCGCCGACCTGGCCCCTTCCGAGGCCGTCGGGCGCTACGCCGCCGAGCGCGCTCTCTCGCGTCTGAAGCCCACGCGCGTGCCCACCTGCGATGCCCCGGTGCTGTTCGAGGCTCCGGTGGCCGCAGGGCTGCTCGGCGCCTACGTGCAGGCCACCTCGGGTGGCGCGCTCTACCGCAAGGCGAGCTTCCTGGTCGACTGCCTGGGCCAGCGCGTGCTGCCCGAGCACGTGGACATCGGCGAGGACCCCTTCATCCCCAAGGGCAAGGGCAGCGCGCCCTTCGACGACGAGGGCGTGCACACGCGCGCCCGGCGCGTCGTCTCGGCCGGCGTCGTGCAGGGCTACTTCCTCTCCAGCTACTCGGCGCGCAAGCTGGGCATGCGCACCACCGGCCACGCCGGCGGCTCGCAGAACCTGGCGCTGACCAGCCGCCACACGGCCCCGGGCGACGACCTGCCGGCCATGCTGCGCAAGCTCGGCCGCGGCCTCTTCGTCACCGAGCTGATGGGGCAGGGCGTGAACTACGTCACCGGCGACTACTCGCGCGGCGCCTCGGGCTTCTGGGTCGAGGGCGGGCGCATCGTGCACCCGGTCGAGGAGATCACGATCGCCGGCAACCTGAAGCAGATGTTCCAGGACATCGTCGCCGTGGGCGCCGACGTCTACGAGACGGGCTCGAAGTCCGTCGGTTCGGTTCTGGTGGAGCGGATGAAGATCGCCGGGGCTTGAGGGCCTGAGAGTCATCCCCCCCAATGCCCGACATGCCCGCCATGCACTGCGGAACAACTCTCAGGCTCTGAGCCTGCGCTGGGCGGCGCCAGCCGCGCCGCTCTTCAAGCCGCCCGCGCATCCTCCCGGATCATGTCCGCCGCCTTCTCCGCGATCATGATGGTCGGCGCGTTGGTGTTGCCGCCGACGATGGCCGGCATGACGGAGGCATCGACCACGCGCAGGCCCTGCAGGCCGTGCACGCGCAGGCGGGCGTCGACGACGTCGAGCGGGCCCGGGCCCATGCGGCAGCTGCCCACGGGGTGGTAGATCGTGTCGGCGTGTTCGCGCACGTAGCGCTCGATCTCCGCGTCGCTGCGCGCCGCGGCCGAGGCCGGCAGCTCGCGTCCGCCGTGGGCGGCGAGTGCCGGCTGCGCGAGGATGTGGCGCATCAGCTTGAAGCCGCGCACCAGGCGTGCGGCGTCGTCCGCATCGCTCAGGAAGGCCGGGTCGATCAGGGGCGCGGCCAGCGGGTCGGGGCTGGCGAGGCCGACGCTGCCGCGGCTCTTCGGGCGCAGCAGGCAGACGTGGCAGGAGTAGCCGTGCCCGAGCACGGTGGCGCGGCCGTGGTCGACGAGCTTGGCGACGACGAAGTGCAGCTGCAGGTCGGGCAGGGGCTCGTCGGGGCTGCTGCGGACGAAGGCGCCGGCCTCGCCGTAGTTGGTGGTCAGCAGGCCGGTACGGTGGCGGCGCCACTCGAAGACCGCGCGCAGCCCGGCCCACAGGCCGGCGGGGCTGATGCCGAAGGTGTCCGTCAGGTGCGGCGCGTCGACGACCTGCACGACGTCGATGTGGTCGTGCAGGTGGCGTCCCACCCCGGGCAGGTCGTGCACGACCGGCAGCCCGAGTGCCTGCAGCGCCGCGCCCGGACCCACGCCCGACAGCTGCAGCAGCGCCGGCGACTGCAGCGCGCCGGCCGACAGCAGCACTTCGCTCCGCGCTGTCAGGGTCTTCTCAGCGCCCCCCAGGCGCACGTCCACCCCGACGGCGCGACGGCCCTCGAAGCGAACCCGCAGCACCTGCGCGTCGGTCAGCACCTGCAGGTTGGGCCGTCCCAGGTTCGGGGTCAGGTAGGCCTTGGCGGCGCTGCAGCGCTCGCCGTTGCGCTGCGTCACCTGGAAGGTGCCGAAGCCTTCCTGCTCGGCGCCGTTGAAGTCGGGGTTGACCGGCTGGCCTGCCTCGACGCCGGCACGCACGAAGGCGTCGCGCCAGCGCGCAGGGCTGCGCAGCTCGGCCACGTTCAGCGGCCCGCCGCTGCCGTGCCACGCGTCGGCGCCGCGCTCGTTGTGCTCGGCGCGCTTGAAGAAGGGCAGCACCTCCTCGTAGCCCCAGCCCGGGTTGCCGGCGGCGGCCCAGCCGTCGTAGTCGGCGCGGTGGCCCCGCATGTAGATCATGGCGTTGACCGAGCTCGAGCCGCCGAGCACCTTGCCGCGCGGCTGGTAGCCGCGCCGGCCGTTCAGCCCCGGCTGGGGCACGGTCTCGAAGGTCCAGGCGGGCTTGCCCTGCTTGGCGATCAGCGCCATGCCGGCGGGGCAGTGCACCGCCACGCTGGTGTCGCGTGGGCCGGCCTCGACCAGCGTCACGTGCACCGATGGGTCCTCGCTCAGGCGCGCGGCCAGCACGCAACCGGCCGAGCCGGCGCCGACGATCAGGTAGTCCGTCATTCCCTCACCCCTTCGATGGCCCGCAGGCGCAGGTCGCGCTCCGCGCAGGATTCGACAGGCCCGCAGTGGACCGCAGCGGCGCTCAGGCGGCGATCGGGGTTTTCTCGGGGCGGTGCGCGGGGCCGGTGGCGGCGCCGCCCAGCCCGAACTCGGCCGCCAGCAGCGCGTAGGAGCGGCGCCGCACCGCCGGGTCGTGGGCCCAGGTGTTGACGACGAGCTCGTCGAGCTGCAGCTCGGCCGCGAGCGCTCGCATCTGCTGCGCCACCTGCGCTGCGCTGCCCACCAGCGCGCGCCGCCTCAGGGGCGCGACGATGGCCATCTCGTCGGCGCTGAAGCCGCGCTCGGCCACCTCGGAGGGCGGGCGCAGCGGCCCGAGCGCGCCGCGCATGCGGTCCACGCGCCAGCGCTCGCGGCTCAGCGCGTGGAAGCGGGCCTCGGCCTCGGTCGGTGCAGCCAGCGCCCAGACGCAGATCGTGGCCTGCGGCCGCGGATGGCGCGCGCTCGGGCGGTAGAGCGTGCGGTACAGGTGCAGCGCCTGCTCCACGCCCTGGCCGTCCATGAAGAAGTAGGCAAACGCATACGGCAGCCCCAGGTGGGCGGCCAACTGGGCGCCGTAGTCCGAGCTGCCCAGCACCCACACCTGGGGCGCGCGCTCGGCGCCGGCACCGGCCGGCGGCCGGGGGTGGGCGACGATGCCCTGGTGCGCCGCGCCGGCCGCCCAGGCCTGCAGGTCCAGGATCTGCTCGGGGAAGTCCTCGGCCATGCCCGAGACGTGCGGGTTCAGCGCCTGCGCGGTGCGGCGGTCGCTGCCCGGCGCGCGGCCCACGCCCAGGTCGATGCGGCCGGGAGCCAGCGCGTCCAGCACGCGGAAGGCCTCGGCCACCTTCAGCGCCGAGTAGTGCGGCAGCATCACACCGGCACTGCCGATGCGGATGCGCGTGGTGCGCGCGGCCACGGCGGCCATCAACACCTCGGGCGCGCTGCCGACGATGGTGGGCAGGCCGTGGTGCTCGCTGACCCAGAAGCGGTCATAGCCCAGCGCCTCGGCATGCTCGGCCAGGGCGACGGTGTCGCGGATGGCGTCGTCCTCGCCGCGGCCGGCGCAGGCGACGGATTGGTCGAGGACGGACAGGCGCAGTGTCATCGGGGGTGGTCCTTCATGGGGCAGGCCTCAGGCTCTCAGCCTCTCAGGCGCCGCGCGCGGCGGGGCCGCGGGCCAAAGCCAGGGCGGTCTCGGGCAGCACCACGGGTTGACCGTGCGGCGTGCGCTCCGCCGCGTCCTCCCAGGCGTGCTCGAGATCGTGCAGCGTGGTCGCGTCGGCCAGGCCGCGCTCGAGCAGCAGGGTCTCGAGCGCGTCCAGCCAGTGGTGGTAATAGGTCGGGCCGTCGTCGGGCTCGCCGCGGTCCCGGGCGCGCGTGATCGCCGCCGACAGCGCGGCCGTCCACTGCGGCCAGGTGAAGGCCCCGCGCTCGTGCAGCGCCAGCGTCAGCGCGAAGGCGTGCGCCTGCCATGGCTCGGCGAAGGGTGGTGAGTGCGCTTCGCGCTTGGACGTGGGGTTCACGGCGCCGGCTCCAGCGTGGACTCCCAGGCGTCGATGCTCAGGCTGGTGTCAGGCTCGGCCTCCTCGCCCCAGAGCTCGCGGCCGTCGAATCGCACCGTGTACAGCCACTGCGGCGCCTCGTCGAAGGGCGCGCCGGGTGGCGAGGCGGCGTGGGCCTCGGCGAAGACGTGCGCGCCGTGCAGGTGCTCCACCACGCCGAGTCGTCCGCGCGCGTAGCGCGGCACCCGGGTGTGGCCGGCCGGGTGGCGTTGGCGCGTGCGCACCCGGTCGCCGACGGCAAAGCGCGGCGCGCCGGCCGCCGGGCGCGCGGTCGGGGCGCCGCGGGCGAGCACGGCTTCCACATCCGCCGCGCGCAGGACGCGCGGCAGCGGCCGGGCCGGGGCGCGCGGCCTGCCTTCGGCCAACTCGTCGGCGCTGGCCAGGCCGCGCTCGCGCAGCAGGTGCTCCAGCGCCAGGATCCAGATCTCGTAGTACGAGGCGGCAAGGTAGCGCGCCGCCGGCAGGCTCTCGCGCGCGTGGCGGGTCTGGTCCAGGTTCCAGGCGCCAGTGGCGCCCAGGGCCAGCGTCAGGCCGAGGGCCCGCGCCTCCCAGGGGGCGTGGAAGCGCGGCTCGCCGGGCTCGGGCCGCACCGGGCCGAAGCCGTGCATGCCGCCCATGTCGTGGACGCCGTTCATGGCGTGCCGGCCCCCCCTGACGATGCCGGGCCTGCCGCGGGTCCAGGCCCGCCTGCAGCGTCGCCGCGCGCCAGGTCCCCGGGCGCGAGCGCGAGACCGGTGCCGATCATCGAGTCGCGTGTCACCAGGCGCGCCAGCCGGGCCTCGTCCCAGCCCTCGGTGCCGGTTGGGCGCATCGGCACCACCAGGTAGCGGATCTCGGCCGTCGAATCCCACACCCGCAGGCGCGTGGTCTCGGGCAGGCGCAGGCCGAAGTCCGCCAGCACGGCGCGCGGCTCGCGCACGGCGCGCGAGCGGTAGGGAGCGGACTTGTACCAGACCGGTGGCAGGCCCAGCACCGGCCAGGGGTAGCACGAGCACAGCGTGCAGACCACGAGGTGGTGCTCCTGCGGGCTGTTGAAGACTGCGACCATGTGCTCGCCCTGGCGGCCGCCGAAGCCCATCGAAGCGATCGCCGCGGTGGCGTCGCGCTCGAGCCGGGCCCGAAAGCCCGGGTCGGCCCAGGCGCGCGCGACGACCGCCGCCCCGTGGTGCGGGCCGACGCGGGTCTCGTAGGTCTCGATCAGGCGGTCGACGGCGGCCGGCTCGACATACCCCTGGGCGACGAGCAGGGTCTCCAGCGCGCGCACGCGCGCATCCATCGGGTCGAGGTGGCTGTGCTCGTGCGCCTCTGCGCCATGGTCTTGGCGGTGACCGGCGTGCGCGCCGGCCGGCGCCGCGGTGCGGGCGGGGTGGGGCTCCTCGGGGCTCATCGTGCGTGCCGGGTCTCAGGGCTTGTTGTCGCTGTCGAGCACATCTTCTCGCATTGAGTTTAGGGCCGTGCACGCGCCCCCCCCTCAGCAGCCTGCGTATCATCGCGCGCCCCGGAGCCCTGCCTTGCCCTTCGCCGCCTTCGAAAAGCTCGTCGATCCCTACCCCGACGCGCCCCCCGCCCTGCCGCCCAAGGGCCTGCTGCCCTTCCTTTGGGCCTGCAGCCAGGGCACGCGTCCCTACATCCTGGCGATGACGCTGCTGACCGCGGCGCTGGGCGCCTTCGAGGCCCTGCTGTTCGCGGTGCTGGGCCGCATCGTCGACTGGCTGGCCGTGGTGCCGCCGGCGCAGTTGTGGGCGCGCGAGGGCGGCACGCTGCTGCTGCTGGCCGGCGTGCTGGTGGCGAGCATCGCCGCGGCCGGGCTGCAAACGCTGTTCAAGCACCAGTCGCTGTCGGGCAACCTGCCGATGCGGCTACGCTGGAATTTCCACCGCCTGATGCTTGGCCAGAGCATGAGCTTCTTCCAGGATGAGTTCGCGGGCCGCATCGCCACCAAGCTGATGCAGTCGGCGCTGGCGGTGCGCGACACCTGGTTCATCGTCACCGACATCCTGGTGTACGTGACGATCTACTTCGCGACCATGGGCCTGGTGCTGGGCGGCTTCGACGCGCGCGCGCTGCTGCCCTTCCTGGCCTGGGTGGCGCTCTACCTTGGCGCCACCTGGTACTTCGTGCCACGGCTGGCGCGCGTGGCGCAGCAGCAGGCCGACGCGCGCTCGATGATGACCGGGCGCATCACCGACGCCTACGCCAACATCGCCACCGTCAAGCTGTTCTCGCACTCGCGGCGCGAGGCCGGCTACGCGCGCGATGCGATGGCCGATTTCCTGCTCACCGTGCACGCGCAGATGCGCCTGGTCTCGGCCTTCCAGGTCGTCAACCACGCGCTGTCGGTGGGGCTGATCGCCGCCACCAGTGGCGTCACGCTGTGGATGTGGACACGCGGCGAGATCGGCATCGGCGCGGTGGCGGCCTCCACCGCGATGGCGATGCGCCTGAACGGCATCTCGCACTGGGTGATGTGGGAGATGGCCTCGCTGTTCGAGCACGTGGGCACGGTGCAGGACGGCATCGCGACGCTGTCGCGCCCGCACACGGTGCTGGACCGGCCCGGCGCGCCGCCGCTGCGGGTGACGCGCGGCGAGGTCCGCTTCGAGGACGTGGGCTTCGCCTATGCCGGTGGGCGCCGGGTCGTCGACGGCCTGAGCCTGCACATCCGCCCGGGCGAGAAGATCGGCCTGGTCGGCCGCTCGGGCGCGGGCAAGAGCACGCTCGTCAACCTGCTGCTGCGCTTTCACGATCTGCAACAGGGACGCATCCTGATCGACGGCCAGGACGTCGCCGCTGTCACGCAGGACAGCCTGCGCGCCGGCATCGGCATGGTGACGCAGGACACGGCGCTGCTGCACCGCTCGGTGCGCGAGAACATCGTCTACGGCCGGCCCGACGCCGACGAGCTGCAGATGCGCGCCGCGGCCGCGCGCGCCGAGGCCGACGGCTTCGTCGAATCGCTCGTCGATCCCCGCGGCCGGCGCGGCTACGACGCACACGTCGGCGAGCGCGGGGTGAAGCTCTCGGGCGGGCAGCGCCAGCGTATCGCGATCGCGCGCGTGATGCTGAAAGACGCGCCCATCCTGCTGCTGGACGAGGCCACGAGCGCGCTCGACAGCGAGGTCGAGGCGGCCATCCAGGCCAGCCTCTACCGGCTGATGGAGGGCAAGACCGTGGTCGCGATCGCGCACCGGCTGTCGACGATCGCAGCGATGGACCGCCTGATCGTGATGGATCAGGGGCGCATCGTCGAGGAAGGCACGCACGCGCAACTGCTCGCGCGGGGTGGCATCTACGCGCGCCTGTGGGCGCGGCAGAGCGGGGGCTTCCTGGGCGAGGAGGCGGAAGGCCCGGCTTGACGTGATCGCGGGCGCCTCGCTGCCAACGGCGCTGCCCCTACGCTGCCAAGGAAGGTTGGCGCAGCGGACAATCAAGGCACTGCAGACGTTGGCGAGCCGCCCGTCCTGCGCATCAGCCATGCCGCCTCTGTCCGCCAAGACCCTCACTTCCTACCGGCCCTTCTGGGCCCGGCGCTTCGGTCCAGCCCCCTTCCTGCCGATGAGCCGGGCGGAGATGACACAGCTCGGCTGGGACAGCTGCGACATCGTCATCGTCACGGGCGACGCCTATGTTGACCACCCGAGCTTCGGCATGGCGGTGATCGGGCGCACGCTGGAGGCGCAGGGCTTCCGTGTGGGCATCATCGCCCAGCCCGACTGGCACAGTGCGGAGCCTTTCCAGGCGCTGGGGCGCCCGAACCTGTTCTTCGGCGTGGCGGCCGGGAACATGGATTCGATGATCAACCGCTACACCGCCGACCGCAAGGTCCGCAGCGATGACGCCTACACGCCGGGCGGCGTGGCCGGGCGGCGGCCGGACCGCGCGACGCTGGTCTACACCCAGCGCTGCAGGGAGGCCTACGCCGACGTGCCGGTGGTCATCGGCGGCATCGAGGCCAGCCTGCGCCGCATCGCGCACTACGACTACTGGCAGGACAAGGTGCGGCGCTCCGTCCTGGTCGACAGCAAGGCCGACCTGCTGCTCTACGGCAATGCCGAGCGCGCCGTGATCGAGGTTGCGCACCGGCTGGCGCGGCGCGAGCCCATCCACGCGATCACCGACGTGCGCGGCACCGCCTTCATGCGCCGGCGCGACGACCCCGCGGCCGCCGGGTGGTTCGAGATCGACTCCACCGAGGTCGACCGCCCCGGCCGCATCGACGAGCACATCAACCCCTACCTGATGACCGAGGACGCGGCGGCGGCCCAGGGCGAAACCTGCGCCCGGTCGGAAGCTGGCCCCTCGGCCTCAGGCGATCAGCCGCTCTCCCCTGGCGGGAGAGGGCTTGGGGAGAGGGGGCCGAGTGCCGACGATGCTGGGTCGGCATCCCGGGCCCCGGGTCCGGGCCTGGCCGTCATCGCCATGCCGCCCTCGCGCAAGACCGGCCGTGTGGTCATGCCGCCGCGCGAGAAGACCGTGATCCGCCTGCCAGCCTACGAGCAGGTGCGCCAGGACCCCGTGCTGTATGCACACGCCAGCCGCGTGCTGCACCTCGAGACCAACCCCGGAAACGCGCGCGCCCTGGTGCAGCGCCATGGCGACCGCGACGTCTGGATCAACCCGCCGCCGGTGCCGCTGACGACGCCGGAGATGGACCACGTCTTCGACCTGCCCTACGCGCGCAGCCCGCACCCGGACTATGCCGACGAGAACGGCCGCCACGACGGGCCGACCAAGATCCCGGCCTGGGAGATGATCCGCTTCAGCGTGAACATCATGCGCGGCTGCTTCGGCGGCTGCACCTTTTGCTCGATCACCGAGCACGAGGGGCGCATCATCCAGAGCCGCAGCGAGGATTCGATCATCCGCGAGATCGAGGACATCCGCGACAAGGTCGAAGGCTTCACCGGCGTGGTCAGCGATCTCGGCGGCCCGACGGCCAATATGTGGCGCATCGGCTGCAAGAGCCCCGAAATCGAGGCCGCCTGCCGCAAGCCGAGTTGCGTCTACCCCGGCATCTGTCCGAACCTGAACACCGACCACGGGCCCTTGATCAAGCTGTACCGGCGCGCGCGCGCGCTGCGCGGCGTGAAGAAGATCCTGATCGGCTCGGGCCTGCGCTACGACCTGGCCGTGCAGTCGCCCGAGTACGTTAAGGAACTGGTGACGCATCACGTCGGCGGCTACCTGAAGATCGCGCCCGAGCACACCGAGGGCGGGCCGCTGTCGAAGATGATGAAGCCGGGCATCGGCACCTACGACCGCTTCAAGCGCCTGTTCGACGAGGCCTCGGCGGCGGCGGGCAAGAAGCAGTACCTGGTCCCGTATTTCATCGCCGCGCACCCGGGCACCGGGGACGAGGACATGATGAACCTCGCGCTCTGGCTGAAGCGCAACGGCTTCAAGGCCGACCAGGTGCAGACCTTCTACCCCAGCCCGATGGCCACGGCCACGGCGATGTACCACTCGAACCTGAACCCGCTCAAGGGCATCAGCCGCGACCCGGCGCGAGCCGAGCGGGTGGACATCGTGCGCGGCGAGAAGCGGCGCCGCCTGCACAAGGCCTTCCTGCGCTGGCACGACCCGGCGAACTGGCCGATGCTGCGCGAAGCCCTGAAGGCCCTGGGCCGTGCCGACCTGATCGGCAACGGCAAGCACCAGCTGATCCCCAGCTACCAGCCGGCCACCGACGCCGGCTACACGAGCGCGCGGCGCAAGAACTCCACCCCGGCCGGGACGCGGGTGTCCACCGTCACGAAGGGCCGGCTGCTGACGCAGCACACCGGCCTGCCGCCGCGGGAGACCGGCGCCGGCGGACGTCCGCCAGCCGCCGGGGCGCGCGGGCCGAAGCGCCGGGCCGGGTAGCGCCGCTTCGGGGCACGGGCCGGACGGGCCCGAAGGTTCGCCGCCCGCCGCCTCACGCCAACTATCATCCACAACATGAACATCGCATTCCTCGGCACCGGGCTCATGGGCTCGGGTTTCGTCCGCCGCCTCGGCGCCCAGGGCCACACGGTGCAGGCCTGGAACCGCAGCCCGGAGAAGGCCCGTGCCCTCGAGGGCGAGCGCGTGCGGGCCTTCGAGCGCGCGGCCGATGCCGTGTCCGGCGCGCAGCGCATCCACCTCTCGCTGGCCGACGACGCCTCGGTCGACGCCGTGCTCGAGCCGCTGGCCGACGCCCTGCCGGCGGGGGCGTGGATCGTCGACCACACGACGACGGCGGTCACGCCCACGGCACAGCGCGCCGCCCGCTGGGCCGCTCGTGGCCGCGTCTTCGTCCACGCGCCGGTCTTCATGGGGCCGGCCAACGCCGCCGAGGGCAGCGGCCTGATGCTGTTGAGCGGTGCCCCGGCGCACCGCGACGCGCTGCTGCCGGACCTGCAGGCCATGACGGGCAAGGTGGTCTGGATGGGCGAGCAGCCCGAGCGCGCCGCCGCCTTCAAGCTCTTCGGCAACCTCACGCTGCTGGGCCTGCTGGCCGTGCTGGGTGACGTGAACCGCCTCGCGCACGCGGTCGGCATCTCCACCCACGAGGCCTTCTCGCTGTTCCAGCACTTCAATCCCGGGCAGACGCTGCCGCAGCGCGCGGCGCGGATCGAGGCGCAGCCCCATGCAGCGGCCTCGTTCGAGCTGTCGATGGCGCGCAAGGACGTGCGCCTGATGATGGAGGAGGCCGCTCGCGCCGGGGTGGACCTCTACATCACCCCGGCCATGGCAGCCCTGTTCGACGCCGGCCTCGCCCGCGGCGAGGGCGCGCTGGACGTGGCGGCGGCCGCGCGCATGCCGGTCTGACCCGGGCGAGCCTAGGGTTTTCCTGGATCACAATCCGGCTCGCGCCGCGGCGGCGCGGGCTGCCCCCTGCTGGGTAGGGTGTTCCCGGCCGCGCCAGCCGGGCCCCCGGCTGCGGCGCCACTGGCGCGGACCTTGCATCGCCCCGCGCGCCCCCGATTCCCTCCGCACCGAGGAAGCCCCCGTGTCCATCCACGCCGCCCTGCACCACGTCACCCGCTACCGCTACGACCGGCCGGTGAACCTCGGCCCGCAGGTGGTGCGCCTGCGCCCCGCGCCGCACTGCCGCACCCCGATCGTCAGCTACTCGCTGCGCGTGGAGCCGGCGACGCACTTCGTCAACTGGCAACAGGACCCCTTCGCCAACCACCTGGCGCGGCTCGTCTTCCCGGAGAAGACGACCGAGTTCACCGTCACCGTCGACCTGGTGGCGGAGATGTCGGTCTACAACCCCTTCGACTTCTTCCTCGAGCCCGAGGCCGAGCACTTCCCCTTCGCCTACGGCGCCGACACCCTGCCCGACCTCGCGCCCTACCTCGCGCGCGGTGCGCTGACCCCGCGCTTCGAGGCCTTCCTGGCCAGCATCCCACGCGAGCGTGCGCGCACGATCGATTTCCTGGTCGGGCTGAACCAGCGCCTGCAGCGCGAGATCGCCTACCTGATCCGCATGGAGCCGGGCGTGCAGACGCCCGAGCAGACGCTGGAGACGGGCTCGGGCTCCTGCCGCGACACTGGCTGGCTGCTGGTGCAGACCCTGCGCCACCTCGGGCTGGCGGCGCGCTTCGTCTCGGGCTACCTGATCCAGCTCAAGCCCGACGTCAAGTCGCTCGACGGCCCCTCGGGCACCGAGGTCGACTTCACCGACCTGCACGCCTGGTGCGAGGTCTACCTGCCCGGCGCGGGCTGGATCGGTCTGGACCCGACCTCGGGCCTGATGGCCGGCGAAGGCCACATCCCGGTGGCCTGCACGCCCGAACCCTCGAGTGCGGCGCCGGTCAGCGGCCTGGTCGACGAGTGCGAGGTCGAGTTCGGCCACGAGATGCGCGTCACCCGCATCCACGAGTCCCCGCGCGTCACCCAGCCCTACACCGAGGCGCAGTGGGCCGACATCGTCGCGCTCGGGCACGCGGTGGACGCGCAACTGCGGGCAGGCGACGTGCGCCTGACCATGGGCGGCGAGCCGACCTTCGTCTCGGTGGACGACCGCGACGGCGCGGAGTGGAACACCGACGCGCTCGGCCCGAGCAAGCGCGGCCTGGCCACCGGCCTGGCGCACCGCCTGATGGCGCGCTACGGGCAGGGCGGGTTCCTGCACTTCGGCCAGGGCAAGTGGTACCCCGGCGAGCAGCTGCCGCGCTGGGCCATCACGCTGGCCTGGCGTGCCGACGGCCAGCCCTGCTGGATCGACTCCGCGCTCTTCGCCGACGAGCGCGATCCGCAGCGCTACACCAGCGCCGACGCCCACGCCTTCATCGACGCGCTGGCGCGGCGCCTGGGCGTCGATGCGGGGCACGTGCTGCCCGGCTTCGAGGACACCTGGTACTACCTGTGGCGCGAGCGCCGGCTGCCGGTCAACGTCGACCCCTTCGATACACGCCTGGACGATGAGCTCGAGCGTGAGCGCCTGCGCCGCGTCTTCGGCCAGGGGCTGGCCAGCGCGGTGGGCTATGCGCTACCGCTCAAGCGCGAGTGGGTGGCCGGTACACCCGGGCCGGCCTGGGCGAGCGGTGCATGGTTCCTGCGCAACGAACGGATGTATCTGACCCCTGGCGACTCGCCTATGGGCTGGCGCCTGCCGCTCGATTCGCTCCCGTGGACCGCGCCGGGCGACCGGGGGGACGAACCCGAGGTCGACCCCTTCACCCCGGCCGTGCCCCTGCCGGGTGTGACGGTGCTGCGCGCGCAGGTGCCCGGCAGGCCCGACCCCGAGGCGCCGGTGCGGGGCCGTTCTGCCGCGGGCGTCACGCGCACCGCGCTGTGCGTCGAGGTGCGCGACCCCCAGCGCGCCAACGGCCCGCAGGCCGAGGCCTCGCAGGGTGGACGCGGCGGCGTGCTCTACGTCTTCATGCCACCGCTGCAGCACCTGGAGGATTACCTGGCGCTGCTGGCCGCGGTCGAGGCCACCGCGCGGGAGCAGGGCGTGCGCCTCGTGCTCGAGGGCTACCCACCGCCGCGCGACGCGCGCCTGAAGACGCTGCAGGTCACGCCCGACCCGGGCGTGATCGAGGTGAACATCCACCCGGCCCACGACTGGGCCGAGCTGGTGGACCACACCGTGTTTCTCTACGATGCCGCGCACCGCACCCGCCTGTCGAGCGAGAAGTTCATGCTCGACGGGCGCCACACCGGCACCGGCGGCGGCAACCACTTCGTGCTCGGCGGCGCCACGCCCACCGACAGCCCCTTCCTGCGCCGCCCGGACCTGCTGGCCAGCCTGCTGGCCTACTGGCACAACCATCCCTCGCTGAGCTACCTGTTCAGCGGCCTGTTCATCGGGCCGACCAGCCAGGCCCCGCGCGTGGACGAGGCGCGCAACGACCAGGTCTACGAGCTCGAGATCGCGCTGGCCGAACTCGAGCGCCGCATGGGCCCGCGAGCCGCAGGCCAGTCCGCGCCGCAGCCCGGGGCGGTGCCGCCCTGGCTCGTCGACCGTGCGCTGCGCAACCTGCTGGTGGACGTCACCGGCAACACCCACCGCAGCGAGTTCTGCATCGACAAGCTCTACTCGCCCGACGGGCCCGCCGGGCGCCTGGGCTTGCTGGAGCTGCGCGCCTTCGAGATGCCGCCGCATGCGCGCATGAGCCTGGCGCAGCAGCTGCTGCTGCGCGCGCTCGTGGCCCGGTTCTGGCGCGAGCCCTACACCGGTGGCACCCGCACGCGCCTGACGCGCTGGGGCACGGCGCTGCACGACCGCTTCCTGCTGCCCACCTTCGTGCAGCAGGATTTCGAGGACGTGATCACCGAGCTGAAGCGCGCCGGCTTCGGCTTCGACGCGGCCTGGTTCGCGCCGCACTTCGAGTTCCGCTTCCCGGCCATCGGCGCGATGGCCGCGCTGGGCGTCGGCCTGGAGCTGCGCGCGGCGCTCGAGCCCTGGCACGTGATGGGCGAGGAGGGTGCCGCCGGCGGCACGGTGCGCTATGTCGATTCCTCGCTCGAGCGCCTGGAGCTCAAGGTCACGGGCCTGAACGACAACCGCCACGTCGTCGCCGTCAACGGCGTGGCCGCGCCGCTGCAGCCCACCGGGCGCGCGGGCGAGCATGTCTGCGGCGTGCGCTACCGCGCCTGGCAGCCGCCCTCGGCCCTGCACCCGACCATCGGCGTGCATGCGCCGCTGACCTTCGACATCGTCGACGCCTGGCTGCAGCGCTCCATCGGCGGCTGCCGTTACCACGTCGCCCACCCGGGCGGGCGCAACTACGAGGTCTTCCCGGTCAACGCCTACGAGGCCGAGAGTCGCCGCCTGGCGCGCTTCTTCCGCTTCGGGCACACGCCGGGGGCGATGCAGGTGGCGCCGGCACGGGCGAGCCTGGAGTTCCCGTTCACGCTGGACCTGCGGCGCGCAGGGTGAGAATCCGGGGCCGTGTCCACGCACCAGAGCCCCTTGCCGCTGACCCCGGGTGACCTGCCGCCGGCCGGTGAGGTGCTGGCGCGGCGTGCGCTGCCGGCCGAGGCGGGCGTGTGGGACGAGTTGCGCGGCGGTCTGCCGGCCGCCCCCGGCCGGCCCGCCGGCGCGGCCGCGCTGCGGCCGGTCTGGCAGCGCTTCGCGGGCCTGATGCCCGAGCCCGAGGGCGACCCGGCGGCCGACCTTGACGCGCGGCAGGCCCGCATCGGCGCGCGCATCCGTCGCGACGGCATCACGCACAACGTCTTCGGGCCGGACGGCACCGCCGCGCGGCCATGGTCGCTGGAGTTGCTGCCGCTGCTGATCGAGCCTGCGGAGTGGGCCGGTATCGAGCAGGGCGTGCGCCAGCGCGCCGAGCTGCTGGAGGCCCTGCTGGCCGACCTGTACGGCCCGCAGCGCCTGCTGCACGAGGGGCTGCTGCCGCCGGCGCTGCTGCTGCGCCACCCGGGCTATGTGCGCGCGATGCGCGGCGTGCGGCCCGCGGGAGGGCAGCACCTGCGCATCGTGGCTTTCGACATCGCGCGCGGGCCCGAGGGGGGCTGGTCGGTCGTGGCACAGCGCACGCAGGGCCCTTCCGGCCTGGGCTACGTGCTGCACAACCGGCTGCTGGTCTCGGCGCAGTTCCCGCAGGCCTACCGCGAGCTGCGCGTGCAGCACGTGGCCTCGAGCTACCGTCACCTGCTGGACGGGCTGGAGGAGGCGGCGCGCGTGGTGGCCGGTGGCGCCGCGCCGCGCATCGCGCTGCTGACGCCGGGTCCCTACAGCGAGACCTGGTTCGAGCAGGCCTACCTGGCGCGCTACCTCGGCCTGCCGCTGGTCGAGGGCAGCGACCTGACGGTGCGCCAGGAGCGCCTGTATCTGCGCACCGTGGAGGGCCTGGAGCCGGTGCACGGCCTGCTGCGCCGCGTCGACGACGACTGGTGCGACCCGCTGGAGCTGCGCCCCGACTCGGCCCTGGGCGTGCCGGGCCTGGTGCAGGCCGCGCGTGCCGGCACCGTGGCGCTGGCCAACGCGCTGGGCAGCGCCTTCCTCGAATCCCCGGCGCTGCAGGGCTTTCTGCCTGGGGTGTGCCAGCGTCTGCTCGGCCAGACGCTTGCGCTGCCCTCGCTGCCCACCTGGTGGTGCGGCGAGCGCGCGGCCTGGGACGACGTGCGCGGCAAGCTCGACGGCAAGGTGCTGCGCAGCACCTTCCCGTACGGCGGACGCACCTCGCAGGTGCACGACCCGGCGCAGGTCGAGGTCGACGACGACCCCGACGCCTGGACGGTGCAGGGCCGCCTGCGCTTCGGGCGCGCCCCGATCTGGGGCTCGGGCGCGGTGATGCTGCGCCCCGCCATGGTGCGCGTCTATGCGATGGCTGGCCCCGGCGGACGCTGGCGCGTGCTGCCCGGCGGCATGACTCGCGTGGCGCAGCGCGAGGACCAGAGCGTGTCGATGCAGCGCGGCGGCACCAGCCTCGACACCTGGGTGCTGACCGAGGGCGAGGTGGACACCTTCTCGATGCTGCCGCAGCCCCTTCGGGTGGAGGATATCGCCGGCCGCCGCACCCCGGTGGGCAGCCGCACGGGCGAGAACCTGTTCTGGCTCGGGCGCTACACCGAGCGCAGCGAGCAGGCGGTGCGCCTGGCGCAGCGCCTGCTGCCGCTGTGCCGCGCCGCCGTCGAGGCGCCCGCGCCGCTGCAGCGGGCGCTGTCGGCACTGGCCGTGCGCCAGGGCCTGGCACCCTTCGGCGTGCCGACGCTGGCGCAGTCGGCGCTGCTGTTCGAGCGCGCGCTGCTGGCCGCCCTCGGCGACACCGACGGCGCCTGCAGCGTGGCCTTCGACCTGCGCGCGCTGCAGCGCTCGGCGCAGGCGCTGCGCGAGCGCCTCTCGCCCGAGCAATGGGACCTGGCGCGCGCGCTGGGCGAGGGCTTCGTGCTGGCCCTGGGCCCGGCGGGTGCGGGCACGGGTGCGCTGCCGCGCATGGACGCGGCGCTCGCCGCCCTGGACCAGGTGGGGCTGCAACTGGCCGCCGTCACCGGCGCGCAGACCGACCGCATGACGCGCGACGCCGGCTGGCGGCTGCTGACCGTGGGCCGGCTGCTCGAGCGCCTGCTCGGCCTGACGGCCACGCTGGAGGAACTGCTGGCTGCCGACGCGCTGCGCCACGACGCGGGCGTGGACGTGCTGCTCGAGCTCTTCGACAGCGCGATCACCTTCCGCGCCCGGCACCAGCGCCACGGCGACCTGCTGGCGCTGGTGGACGTGCTCGTGCTCGACGACACCAACCCGCGCAGCCTGGCCGGCGTGCTGCGCCGCCTGCGCAGCGAGATCGGGCGCCTGCCGCCCGTGGCCGGGGAGGGCGGCGGGCCGCAGGCCCTGCTTTCGGCGCTGCCGGCCCAGGGCGCCGGCCTCGGCCTGCAGGAGCTGGCCGCCGGCGGCGAAGCCGGGCTCGCGCAGACGCTGCGCGCGCACTGCCGCGGCCTGCACGGCGCCGCGCTCGGCCTGGCCGATGCCGTCGGGCAACGCCACTTCACGCTGGCCGAGAGCCTGGCGCCGGTGCGGGCATGAGGCTGCAACCCGCTGCCGCGCCCGCCCGGCTGCCCGATGCGCAGCGCATCGAGGTCGTGCACCTGACCGCCTACACCTATGCCGCGCCGGTCTCGCTGTCGCACCACGTGGCCCACCTGCAGCCGCTGGACGACGCCTTCCAGCAGCTCGAGCACCACATGCTCGAGGTCGAGCCCGCGCCCGCGCTGCGCAGCACCGGCGCCGATGCCTTCGGCAATGCCTGCACGCGCCTGCAGCTGTCCCGGCCGCACGACAGCCTGCGCGTGCGCGCGGTCAGCGTCGTGGCCCTGCGCTCGCGCTTCCAGGGCCTGCAGCCGGCGCGCGCGCCGGCCTGGGAGGCGGTGCGCTCGCGCCTGCGCTACGTGGCCCGCGGCGCCTTCGAGCCCGCCGCCGAGTTCGCCCAGCCCTCGCCCTACGTGCCGCGCCTGGCGGCGCTGCAGGCCTGGGCGGCACCGTCCTTCGTGCCCGGCCGGCCGGTGGCGGAGCTGGCGCTGGAGCTGATGCATCGCATCCACGCCGACTTTGCCTACCGCAGCCGCAGCACCGAGATCGACACCCCGCTGCAGCAGGTGCTTCAGCAGCGCGCCGGGGTGTGCCAGGACTTTGCCCATCTGCTGGCCGGGGCCCTGCGCATGGCCGGACTGGCGGCGCGCTACGTCAGCGGCTACCTGCTCACACAGCCGGCCGGCGGCGGGCCGGCGCTGGTGGGGGCTGACGCCTCGCACGCCTGGGTGCAGCTGTGGTGTCCCGACACGCCGGGCGTGCCGGGCGCGGGCTGGCTCGACCTGGACCCGACCAACGACTGCGTGCCGGCGCTGGACCACGTGCGCGTGGCCGTCGGCCGCGACTTCGGCGACGTGGTGCCGCTGCGCGGCGTCATCCGCGGCGGCGGGCGGCATGCGCTGCAGGTGGGCGTGACCACGCGCCGGCTCGCGGCGCCGATGGCCGCGCACGCGGGGGCGGCCCTGTCCCCGGCCCCGGCCCTTCTCCCGGCCCGATAGTTGCTTCCACACCCCGACGAGGAGGCCCGCTCACGATGAAGCACCCCTACGATGAAATGAATCTGGCCGCCCCCGGCGCGGGTGGTGAGGCGGTGCGCGAGCACTACCGCCGCTATGCGCGCTGGCTCGAGGGCCAGCCGGCCGAGGCGATGCGGGCGCGGCGTGACGAAGCCGAGATGATCTTCCGCCGCGTCGGCATCACCTTCGCCGTCTACGGCGCCAAGGACGAGGACGGCGCCGGCACCGAGCGCCTGATCCCCTTCGACCTGATCCCGCGCGTGATCCCGCGCCAGGAGTGGCGCGAGATGGAGGCCGGGCTGCGCCAGCGCGTGACGGCGCTCAACCGCTTCATCGAGGACGTCTACCACGGGCAGGAGATCCTGAAGGCCGGGGTGGTGCCGGCCGAGGTGATCCTGCGCAACGCGCAGTACCGCCCCGAGATGGCGGGCGTGCACGTGCCCGGCGGCATCTACTCGCACATCAGCGGCATCGACATCGTGCGCGCCGGCAACGCCGACGGCTCGGGCACCTACTACGTGCTCGAGGACAACCTGCGCGTGCCCAGCGGTGTGAGCTACATGCTCGAGAACCGCAAGATGATGATGCGGCTGTTCCCCGAACTCTTCAGCATGCACCGCGTGGCGCCGGTGGCGCACTACCCGGACCTGCTGCTCGAGACGCTGCGCGCGGTGGCGCCGGCGGCCGTGAACGAGCCCGTGGTCGTGGTGCTGACCCCGGGCATGTACAACAGCGCCTACTTCGAGCACGCCTTCCTGGCCCAGCAGATGGGCGTGGAGCTTGTCGAGGGCCAGGACCTCTTCGTGCGCGAGGACTTCGTCTACATGCGCACGACGCAGGGTCCGAAGCGGGTGGACGTGATCTACCGCCGCGTCGACGACGACTTCCTCGACCCGCTGGCCTTCCGCGCCGACTCCACGCTCGGCTGCGCCGGCCTGCTGGACGTCTACCGGCGCGGCAACGTGACGCTGTGCAACGCCATCGGCACCGGCATCGCCGATGACAAGAGCATCTACCCCTACGTGCCGAAGATGATCGAGTTCTACCTCGGGGAGAGGCCGATCCTGCACAACGTGCCGACCTGGCTGTGCCGCGAGCCCGAGGACCTGGCCTACGTGCTGGCCCACCTGGGCGAGCTCGTCGTCAAGGAGGTGCACGGGGCCGGCGGCTACGGCATGCTCGTGGGCCCGGCGGCGACGAAGGCCGAGGTCGAGGCCTTCCGCGCCGTGCTCAGCGCCCACCCGGCGAACTACATCGCCCAGCCCACGCTGAGCCTGTCCACCTGCCCGACCTTCGTCGACAGCGGCGTCGCGCCGCGCCACATCGACCTGCGGCCCTATGTCCTGTCCTCGGGCAAGGGGGTGCAGACGGTGCCCGGCGGGCTCACGCGCGTGGCGCTCAAGGCTGGCTCGCTCGTCGTCAACTCCTCGCAGGGCGGGGGGACGAAGGACACCTGGGTGCTGGAGGATTGACCATGCTGTCGAGAACTGCAGACCACCTCTTCTGGATGTCCCGGTACATGGAGCGGGCTGGTCAGGCGCGTAGCGCCTGCGGCGAAGCCAGAGCACGGCGGCGCGCGGCAGCGCGCGGCGGTGTTTTCGGCCTGTTGGAGCACTGCGATGTTGTCTAGAACTGCAGACCACCTCTTCTGGATGTCCAGGTACATGGAGCGGGCCGAAAACACCGCGCGGATGCTGGACGTCAACTACCAGACCTCGCTGCTGCCGCAGTCGGCCGACATGGCCGAGCAGGGCTGGCGCGGCCTGCTGAGCATCTCCGAGCTGAGCGGGAGCTTCTTCCAGCGCTACGGGGAGGTCGACGCGCGCAGCGTCATGCGCTTCATGGTGCGTGACGAGGACAACCTCTCCAGCATCTGGAACTGCCTGCGCGCGGCGCGCGAGAACGCGCGCGCGGTTCGCGGCACCCTGACCACCGAGGTCTGGGAGACTCAGAACCAGACCTGGCTCGAGTTCAACCGCCTGCTGAAGGAGGGCGCCTTCGAGCGCGACCCGGGCGCCTTCTTCGAGTGGGTGAAGTTCCGCTCGCACCTCAGCCGCGGCGTCACGGTGGGCACGATGCTGATGGACGAGGCGCTGCACTTCATCCGCATCGGCACCTTCCTCGAGCGCGCCGACAACACCGCGCGCCTGCTCGACGTGAAGTACCACGCGCTGACCGGGGGCGAGTACTTCGGTGCCGGCGGCTCGACGAGCCCGACCCAGGAGGTGGACTTCTACCACTGGAGCGCGATCCTGCGCTCGGTCTCCGGCTTCGAGATCTACCGCAGGGTCTACCGCAACGTCATTCGTCCCGAGCGCGTGGCCGAGCTGCTGATCCTGCGCCCGGACATGCCGCGCTCGCTGGCGGCGAGCACGAACGAGGTCGTGGCCAACCTGCAGATGGTGGCCAACCAGCAGAGCGGCGAGACGCTGCGCCGCGCCGGGCGCCTGAAGGCCGACCTGCAGTACGGCCGCATCGACGAGATCCTGGCCACCGGCCTGCACGCCTACCTGACCCAGTTCCTCGACCGGGTGAACGACCTGGGCGTGGGCATCAGCCGCGACTTCCTGGTGCCGATGGCGGCTTGAGGGGGGCTCTGCCACTGACCCTAGATCCGGCAGTTGCCGCTCCGTGATGACCCGAATCTCCAGCGTTGTTGCGGACTTACGCCGAGTTGGCACACTCACCCGATGGGTGAAGCAAGACGCAAGGCGCTGGC
>JBILNB010000170.1:0-2681 GCA_044375195.1 Rubrivivax sp.
CCGCCCGCGCCCGCGGCGCCCATGGGCGCGTCGCGGTCGACGCCGGCCTCGGCCAGGCGGGTCTCGTAGCGGGCCCACAGCGTGGCCTGTTCGGCGCCCAGGCGGTAGAGCAGGTCCCAGGAGTAGATGCCGGTGTCGTGGCCGTCGCTGAAGGTGGGCTGGACGGCGTAGTGCCCCACCGGCTCGAGCGCGACGATGTCCACGCCGCGCTTGCCGGTCTGCAGCACCTCCTGCCCCGGGCCGTGGCCCTGGACCTCGGCCGAGGGCGAGTACACGCGCATCAGCTCGAAGGGGATGCGAAAGCGCTGCCCGTCGTCGAAGGCGATCTCGAGCACGCGCGAGGCCTGGTGTACCGTCAGCTCGGTGGGCTTGGGAGTGTGGCGTTCGAGTCCGGCCATGGCAGCTGCCTCCTCAACGCTCAGACGAGCACGCGCTCGATGCCGCCGGCGTTCGCGCGCGCGACGTAGTCTTCCATCCAGGTCTCGCCCAGGATGCGGCGCGCCATCTCGACGACGATGTAGTCGGCCTCGAGCAGGCCGTTCGTCAGGTCGCCCTCGTAGCGTTTGAGACCCTGCAGACAGCTGGGGCAACTGGTGAGGATCTTCAGGTCCTGCTGCGCGCCCACGGCCCCGCTGGTGCGCAGCGCGGCCTCGGCGTTGCGTATCTCCTGCTCCTTGCGGAAGCGCACCTGGGTGCTGATGTCGGGCCGGGTCACGCCCAGCGTGCCGCTCTCGCCGCAGCAGCGCTCGCTCTTGACCACCGCCGGCCCGACCAGCGCCTTGACCGTCTTCATCGGGTCCTGCAGCTTCATCGGGCTGTGGCAGGGGTCGTGGTAAAGGTAGGCGCCGGCGCCGTCGAGCGTGATGCCCCGGCCCAGCAGGTACTCGTGGATGTCGATGATGCGGCAGCCGGGGAAGATGTCCTCGAAGCGGTAGCCCTGGAGCTGGTCGTAGCAGGTGCCGCAGCTGACGACGACGGTCTGGATGTCCAGGTAGTTCAGCGTGTTGGCCACGCGGTGGAAGAGCACGCGGTTGTCGGTGATGATCTGGTCGGCGCGGTCGAACTGGCCCGAGCCGCGCTGCGGGTAGCCGCAGCACAGGTAGCCCGGCGGCAGCACGGTCTGCACCCCCGCGTGCCAGAGCATGGCCTGCGTGGCCAGGCCGACCTGGCTGAACAGGCGCTCGCTGCCGCAGCCGGGGAAGTAGAAGACCGCCTCGGTCTCGGCGCTGGTGCGCTGCGGGTCGCGGATGATCGGGACGTAGTCGCGGTCCTCGATGTCGAGCAGCGCGCGCGCCGTCTTCTTGGGCAACCCGCCGGGCATCTTCTTGTTGATGAAGTGGATGACCTGCTCGCGCACGGGCGCGGTGCCGCGCGTGGCCGGCGGCGCGGCGGTCTGCCGCCGCGCCACGGGCTCGAGCAGGCCGTTGAGCAGACGCTGCACCTTGAAGCCGACGTCGACCATGGCGCCACGCATGAGCTTGATGGTCTGCGGGTTGGTCGCGTTCAGGAAGGCCATCGCCGCCGCGTTGCCCGGGCGGAAGCTCTTCTTGCCCATCTTGCGCAGCAGGTTGCGCATGTTCATCGTGACGTCGCCGAAGTCGATCTTCACCGGGCAGGGCGACTCGCACTTGTGGCAGATGGTGCAGTGGTCGGCGACGTCCTCGAACTCCTCCCAGTGCCGCACGCTGACGCCGCGGCGCGTCTGCTCCTCGTACAGGAAGGCCTCGATCAGCAGCGAGGTGGCGAGGATCTTGTTGCGCGGGCTGTAGAGCAGGTTCGCACGCGGCACGTGGGTGGAGCACGCGGGCTTGCACTTGCCGCAGCGCAGGCAGTCCTTGATGCTGTGGGCGATGGCGCCGATGTCCGACTGCTGCATGATCAGCGACTCGTGCCCCATCAGGCCGAAGCTGGGCGTGTAGGCGGCGCTCAGGTCGGCAGCGAGGACGGGAGCTGACGCGGACGTTGCGCCGGTCGCGTCGCGCGCAACGGCGCCGCGCAGCAGCTTGCCGCGGTTGAATCGGCCTTCGGGGTCGATGCGGGCCTTGTACTCGGCGAAGGGCCGCACCTCCTCGTCGGTGAGGAACTCGAGCTTGGTGATGCCGATGCCGTGCTCGCCGCTGATGACCCCGCCCAGGCGCCGCGCCAGCGCCATGATGCGCGCCACCGCCTCGTGCGCGGTCTGCAGCATCGCGTAGTTGTCACTGTTGACGGGGATGTTGGTGTGCACGTTGCCGTCGCCGGCGTGCATGTGCAGCGCCACCCAGACGCGGCCGCGCAGCACCTCGCCATGGATGCGGCGGCACTCGTCGAGGATGGGGGTGAAGGCCGCCCCGGAGAAGACCGCCTGCAGCGGCTTGAGGACCTGGGTCTTCCAGCTCGCGCGCCAGCGCGCGTCCTGCAGCAGGGCGAAGCAGGTCTCGCCCGCGCCGGGGGCGCCCTCGGGCTGCGGCAGGTCGAGCTGCTCGAGCCAGTGCCGCCACAGGCCGCGCACCTCACGCAGCAGCGCGAGCGCCTGCTGCACGCGGTCTTCCAGCAGCTCGGCGCCCGGGATCTCGCCGGCATCGTCGCTGCGCCCCAGGGGCAGCCGGCCGCGCCGGAAGAAGGCCTCGAGCATGTCGAGCAGCTCGAGCTTGTTGCGCAGCGACAGCTCGACGTTGATGCGCTCGATGCCGTTGGTGTAC
>JBILNB010000105.1:0-10309 GCA_044375195.1 Rubrivivax sp.
AGGCGGCCTACCAGGCCGGCACAGTTAGCGTGCACGAGTTCAGCGGCTTCTACGTCGGCACGCTGGCGGGCCGCAGCCCGGCGCAGTGGGCGCCGCTGCGGCAGCGCTTCCTGGCCGAGGAGATCGCACCGCGCATCCCCGAGGCCGCGCACGCGCAGGTGCGCATGCACCGGCAGGCGGGCCACACCGTGGTGCTGACCACGGCGACGAACCGCGTGATCACCGAGCTGACGGCGGCTCACCTGGGCATCGAGCACCTGATCGCCACCGAGTGCGAGCTCGGCCCCGACGGCTGCTACACCGGGCGCGTGCGCGGCGAGCCCAACATGCGCGAGGGCAAGGTGACGCACCTGCAGGCCTGGCTCGCGACGCGCGGCCTGACACTCGAGGGCATCGACAGCGTGGCCTACAGCGATTCGATGAACGACGCCCCCCTGCTCTCGGCGGCACGCCGCGCCGTGGCCGTCGACCCCGACGCGCGCCTCGCGGCGCTGGCGGCCGAGCGTGGGTGGGAGGTGCTGCGCTGGCGCTGAGTGCCATCCCAGGCCGAAGGCCCGGGAAGGAAGACACCTCAGGCCAAGCGCCGGTTCACCGCCTGCTCCGCGCTCTTGGCCAGGTTGAACAGCAGCAGCGAGGTGACGGCCGCCACCGCCGAGACCGCCAGCGAGCGGTCGGCCTCGAGGTCGCCGCGCGCGAGCAGGAACATGCGGCCCAGGCCGTCGATGCCGGTCAGGTACTCGGCCACCATCGCGCCCAGCACCGCGAAGGAGGCGGTGATGCGGATCGAGGCGAACAGGTTGGGGACGGCCGCGGGCAGGGCAATCAGCCACAGCTTGCGCCAGCGCGAAGCGCCGTAGACGGCGCACAGGTCGGACGACGCCTGCGGCAGGCCGTGCAGGCCCGAGGATACGAGCACGAAGCTCGGGAAGAAGGACAGCAGCCCCACGACCACGACCTCCATCGTGGTGTTGTAGCCCAGGAAGCGCGACAGCAGCGGGATGAAGACGATGAAGGGCACCGAGCGCACCAGCAGGGCCAGAGGCGCCACCAGCCCCGACAGCAGGCGCGAGCTCCAGGCCAGCACCGCGGCCACCGTGCCGAGCACGGCCCCGAGCACCAGCCCCAGCAGGGCGGCGCGCAGCGTCAGCAGCAGCTTCTCCAGCAGCTCCGGCCAGTCCGCCACGAGGGAGCGCGCCACATCCATCGGCCCGGGCAGCACGATGACGTTGAAGCCCTTGATGCGCACGTAGATTTCCCAGGCGCCCAGCAGCACGGCCACCCACCACCAGCGCCCGACCAGCGCGGCCCAGGGGCTGCGGCGCGCGGCGCTCACCACGCGTACCTCCGTTGCGCCCAGCGGTGCAGCACCGACAGCAGCACGTAGGCGCTCAGCGAGCAGGCCACGCACAGCAGCGCCGCCGCCCAGAGCTGCGGGATGCGCACGTTCTGCAGCGAACTGATGATGATGACACCCAGCCCGCGCGGCGCGCCGAACCACTCGCCCAGCGCCGCCCCGATGACGGCGCCGGGCGCGGCCATGCGCAGGCCGTCGACGAAGGACGGCAGCGCGGCCGGCAGGCGCACGCGCAGGAAGCTGCGCAGCGGGGAGGCACCGAAGACGCTGGCCAGGTCGGCCGGCGCCCGCGGCGCGAACTTCAGCCCCGAGTCGAAGGCGACCATGATCGGGAAGTAGGCGGCGAAGGCGCTCAGAACCACGGGCGTCCAGTCGGGGCCGGCCAGCAGGATCAGGATGGGCGCGAAGGCGATCGTGGGGATCGCGTGGATGGTCGTCGACAGCGAATCGATGCCCTCGTGCAGGCGCGTGACCAGGTGCGCCGCGCACACCAGGAAGGCGCTGACGAGCGCGCCGATCAGCAGCCCGAGCGCCGCAGCCCCCCCGGTGCGGCCGAGCGCGCGCAGCAGCAGCTCGCGCCGCGCCGGCGTGTCGTAGGCCGAGGCGATGGCCGACAGCGCGGGGAAGGAGTCCCCCCACAGGCCGCTGCGCCCGATCGCCTCCCACAGCGCCAGGGCGAGGCCGAAGCCCAGCAGGCGCCAGCCAGCGCGCGCCGGCCCTGACGAGGCCTCAGGCCTCATGCCCCGGGGCCCGAGGCGGCCGCGGACGCTGCGGACGCTTCGTCGAGGAGGACGGTGACGGTCTGGACGAGGCGCAGGAACTCCATCGTCCCCGAGACCGCGCGATCGCGCGGCCGCGGCAGCGGGATGTCGCACTGGCCGTGGATGCGGCCCGGCCGTGCCGCCATGACGATGACGCGGTCTGCCAGCAGCACCGCCTCCTCGACGGAGTGGGTGATCAGCAGCGTGGTCGTGCCCAGTGTCGCCCAGACGTTCTGCATCTCCTGGTTCAGCAGGCGCCGCGTCACGAGGTCCAGGGCGCCGAAGGGCTCGTCCAGCAGCAGCAGCTCGGGCTCGAGAACTATGGCGCGCGCGATCGACACACGCTGGCGCATGCCGCCGGAGAGCTCGCGCGGGCGGCTGTGCACGAAGTCGGCCAGCCCCACCATCGCCGCCAGGCGGGCCACGCGGTCCGCATCCACCGGCCTGCCGGCCAGCCGGTAGGGCAGCGCGATGTTCTGCGCCACCGTCAACCAAGGTAGCAGCGCGTGGTCCTGGAAGGCGACGCCCAGGCGGTGGGTCGCGCTCACCTCGTCGGCGCTGCGCCCGCCGATCTGCACCTGCCCCGCGTCCGGCGCCTCGAGGCCGGCGATGATGCGCAGCAGTGTGGACTTGCCGCAGCCGCTCGGGCCGATGACGGCGACGAGCTCGCCGGCGGACATCTCCAGAGAGATGTCCGCCAGGGCCTGCAGCCTGCCCTTGCGCCCCAGCGGAAAGCTCTTGCCGACGCCCTCCACCCGGACCAGGGGCGCCGAGGAGCCCGGGCTCGCGGGCGCGCCGCCGGCCGCTGGCTGCCCGATCATCGACGGTGGGCTTCGCGCAGCAGCGACATGTCGACGACCTTGTCGGGATCGGGCAACTTGTCCATCCCGCCGGCGCGCAAGGCCTCGTAGATCGGGCCGGCCAGGCGATCGCGGCTGACCCAGAACAGGCCGTTGGCCGCCGTGTCGGGGCTGTGCAGGAAGGGCAACTGCAGCGTGTTCGAGCGCGTCTCGCGCCGCAGGTCGAGGTTGAAATCGGCGCCGTACTTCTCGGCCGTCAGCTTGGCGCCCAGGGCCGGGTTGGACTCGTTCTCGACCCAGCCGCGCAGCTCGGCGCGCATGTAGCGCACGAGCAGGTCCCGGTTCTCGGCCACGGCCTTGCGCGTGGCGAAAAGGAAGTTGCTGTAGGTCGGGAAGCCCAGTTCGTCCAGCGAGCGGAAGAAGAAGTCCTTGTCACGAACGAGACCGCGGGCCTCCAGCTGGATGGGCTGGTTGGTCTCGAACGCGAGCATCGCGTCGCCCTGGTTGTCGATCAGCTGCGTCGGGTCGAAGCCGCCGGGCACGTACCTGAACGCGCTGGAGGGGGACGCCACCTTGTTCATCCTCAGCACGGTCTCGATCGTGCGCACGTCCACCGGCGAGGGCAGGATGATGCGCTTGCCCACGATGTCGCGCGCCTCGCGGATGGGCTGGCGCGCCAGCGACAGCAGACCGCCCGGGCCGCGCTGGAAGCGGGTGCCGATCATCACGAAGTCGTTGCCGCGGTTGATCGCGTCGATCAACGGGCGGGTGCCGGCCATCTGGCCCAGCATCACCTCGCCGCTGGCCACCCGCTCCGCAGGGTTGGGCGTGTTGGGGCCGCCCGGCCGCCATTCGACCCGCACCCCGGCCTCGTTGAAATAGCCCTTCTCGAGGGCGATCCACATGCCGGCGAACTGGTGGTTCGGGATCCAGGACAGTGCCGTCGTGATCGGGCGCGCCGTGCCCTGGGCGCGGGCCACCTGCCACAGCGGGCTGCCAGCGGCCAGCGCGGCGCCCGCCAGGCCCTGGATCAGCGCACGGCGGCGGCGCGTGTGAGTGGGGGCAATGTCACGCATGGTGTCTCTCCTTCCTCGGTTCTGTCGTGGTGTCGTGAAGTCTGTCGCCGAGCGGGGGGCCCAGGTCAAGCTGCGGCCGCCATGCCCGCCGCCAGCGCCGTCGGCGCGTGGACGCCCAGGCGGCTGACGATTGCGGACACCAGCGACGGCGGCGTGACGTCGAAGCTCGGGTACCAGCCCTGCGCCAGCGGGGTGGCCGTGCGCATGCCCAGGCAGGTCAGGCTCTCCTCGGGGTCGCGCTCCTCGATCGGCACGGCCTGGGGGCCGGGCGCGTTGACGTCCGGCAGCGTGACGGTGGCGTAGTAGGGGATGCGGTAGGCCTGGGCGGCGATGGCGAGTTGCAGCGTGCCGATCTTGTTGACCACGTGGCCCGACATCGTCACGCGGTCGGCTGCGGTCAGCAGCACGTCGACCTTGCCGCGGTCCATGGCCCAGGCGGCCATGCCGTCGGTGATGACGGTGACCGGCAGCCCCATCTCGGCCACGCTGTGGGCCGTCAGGCGCGCGCCCTGCAGGTAGGGGCGGGTCTCGGTGCAGGTGACCTCCAGGCGCTTGCCGTCGCGTGTGGCGGCGGCAAGGCATTCGATGAAGGCGGCGTCGGCCCAGCAGTGGGTGAGCACGCGGTCGCCGTCCTTCAGCAGCGTGGCGGCGTGGCGCCCGATCAGGCGCGAGTTGGCGCGCCGCTGCTCCCACATCGCGCGCACCTTCGCCTCGACCGCGTCGGACAGCGCCGCGCCCTCGAGGCGCGCACAAGCCTCGCTCACGCCATCCAACACCCCGGCCACCGCCTGGGCGATGTTGTTGTTGGTCTTGCGCGTGGCCACCAGGCGCTCGCCCGCGGCGCGCATCAGGGCCTCGCGCGCGGCGTGCTCGCGCACCGCAGCGGCCTCCCGGGCCGCCAGCACCATGGCCGCGCCCGCCGCGAAGTAGGGCCCGCTGCTCTGCGTGACCATCTGCTCGATCGCCAGCGCCACCTCGTCGACGGTGCGGCAATCGACGTAGCGCACCTCATGGGGAAAGATGCGGCGGTCCAGGATCCTGACCCGGTCAGGCTCGAGCACGACGCTGCGGGTCAGCAGCGTGGGCACCGGTACATCCGCGGGGGGCATGGTCACTTCGCCGGGCTCCGAACTTGCAGCAAGTCGTCAGGGGTAAGACGTCTTCAGTTTAGGCAGACGCGTCGCCGATGGGCTCAGGGAATGCCCTCAACCGGCCCGGGCGGGCTTCTGGTACTTTGAACAGCACGCACACACATCGAGCCGCCCCTGCGGCCAGGAGAAAGACTTTGGAGCACGCATGTACGCAGTGATCGGTGGCACGCAGACTGTCAGTCTCTCGGTGCTCCGGCACGTACGCACCGCGCAGATCGACACGCCTTACGGCGCCCCTTCAGGCCAGGTCACGCTGGGTGAGATCGACGGCCGGCCCTTCGCCTTCCTGCCGCGCCACGGCAACCCGCACCTGCTGGCGCCGCACCGCATCAACTACCGCGCCAACGTGTGGGCGCTGCGCGAGCTGGGCGCGCGCAGCGTCATCGCCATCTGCACCACCGGCGGCGTCGACGAGGCCTTCGGCCCGGGCACCATCGTCTGCCCGGACCAGATCGTCGACTACACCACGGGCCGTGAGCACACCTACTCCGACGGCCTGGACGGGCGGCCGGTCGAGCACGTGGAATTCACGCTCCCGTTCGGGGACGGGCTGCGCCGCCGCCTGCTCGCCGCCGCGGGCGACTGCGGCGTCACCGTTGTCGATGGCGGCTGCTACGGCTGCGTCAACGGCCCGCGCCTGGAGACCGCGGCCGAGATCCGGATGCTGGCGCGCGACGGCTGCAGCCTCGTGGGCCAGACCATGATGCCCGAGGCCGGCCTGGCGCGCGAAGCGGGGCTGGAGTACGCCGCCCTGTGCCCGGTGGTCAACCACGCCGCCGGTGTCGGCAGCAGCCGCCAGGGCATCGAGCGCTCGGTGCTGCGGGCCACGCGCGAGGCCACGATGGAGCGCGTGATGCAGGTGCTGCTGGCCTTCGCGCGCGATCACGCCGCGCCGCCGGCCCCGGGAGAGGCGGCGTGAACGTCGCGCACAGCCCCGCCTCGACGCCCGGCGCGGCGGTGGACGAACCCGCCCTGCGCGAGGCCATCGTCGAGACCCTCCGGGCCACGAGCCGGCTCGGCCTGGTGCGCGGCACCTCGGGCAATGCGAGCGTGCGCCTGCCCGACGGCTTCCTCGTCTCGCCCACCGGCATCCCCTACGACCGCATGCGGCCCGAGCAGGTGGTGCGCATGCGCTGGGACGGCAGCTTCGACGGCGAGGTGCTGCCGTCGAGCGAGTGGCGCTTTCACCGCGACATCCTCTTCCACCGGCGCGAGTTCGGCGCGATCGTGCACACGCACTCGATGCACGCCACGGCGCTGTCCATCATGCGGCGCGGCATTCCTGCGGTGCACTACCGTATCGCCGCTGCCGGCGGCCCCGACATCCGCTGCGCCGACTACGGCACCTTCGGCGAGCAGGCCCTGTCCGACCATGCGCTGCGCGCCCTCGAGGGCCGCAAGGCCTGCCTGCTGGCGCACCACGGCGTCATCGCCGCGGAAACCAGCCTGGAGCGCGCGCTCTCGCTGGCAGGCACGGTGGAGGAACTGGCCCAGCAATACCTGCTGTGCCTGCCGATGGGCGAACCGCCGGTGCTGGACGAGGCCGAGATCCAGCGCGTGATCGTCAAGTTCCGCAGCTACGGGCAGCAGCCGCGCAAGGCCTGACAGGCCCCTCCAGGGCCGACGCGCCCGACCATCGGCAGCCTCAGCGCCGGCACCGCCCGTGCTCGCGCCGGAAGTCCCAGGGCGGCTGCGCCGACGCGCTGGCGTGCAGGCCGCGGCGCGCAGCGCGGGCCTGCTGCTCCTGGCCGGTGTAGAGCCCGCGGCCGCCGCGGTCCAGGTAGGCCCAGGCATGCCCTTCCAGCACCAGGCGCCGGTTCAGGTCGTCGCCGTCGATGCGCAGCACGGCCAGCGTGCGCCGGTAATCGTCCTGGCCGTGCACCTGCAGCACGGCCTCGCGGCCCTCGGCCCACTGCCGCAGGGCCTGCCGCGCCTGCGCGCCCCAGGCCTGGCAGGACTCGGGCGCGTCGATGCCGCGCAGGCGCACCGCGATGTCGGGCTCCTCGCCGGCCGCCGGGCGAAAGACCAGCGTGTCGCCGTCGACCACGCGCGCCACCGTGCCCGCCACCTCGCGCGGCGCCGCCGTGGCGGCAGAGACCAGGGCCAGGGCCAGCGCAGCCACCAGCGCGAGCCAGAGCGCGACGATGGCCGCCGCGCCCCACAGCAGGCGCGGCAGGCGCCCGGTCTGCGCGCGCGCCGCCCGCAGGCAGGCGTGCCACAGCGCAGGGGGCGCGAGCCGCACCGCCAGCGCCAGGCCCAGGGGGATCAGGATCAGGTCGTCCAGCTGCCCCAGCAGCGGGATGAAGTCCGGCACCAGGTCGATGGGGCTCACCGCGTAAGCCACGACCGCGGCGGCCACGGCCTTGCAGGTCCAGGGCGTGGCGGGGTGCCGGGCCAGCTTCCACAGCGCGAGCAGCAGCGTGCCCAGCCGGGCCGGGCCCAGGCGCTGCCAGAGACGGCGCAGGCGCTTCACCGCGCGGCCTCCGCCCCGAGCGCGCGCTCGCCCTCGGCCAGCAGGCGGTCCAGGCGGTCCTTCAGCTGCTCGGTGCTCAGGCGCTCGCGCAGGCGCTCCACCATGAGCGGCAGCGCGAAGGGGCTGGGCGTGCGCAGCTCGGCCCACTGCAGGCGCTGCGCGGCCATGCGGCCCAGGGCGGCGGCCAGGCGCTGCAGTTCCAGTTCCTGCGCCAGCACCTCGCGCTCGGCCTGGGCCAGCAGCAGGTTGCCGGGGTCGTACTTGCGGAAGACCTCGAAGAACAAGCTCGAGGAGGCCTGCAGCTGCCGCGCGCTCTTCGGCGCGCCAGGGAAACCCTGGGAGACGAGCCCCGCCACGCGCGCGATCTCCCGAAAGCGCCGCTGCGCCAGCTCGCCGCTGTTGAGGCTGGCGAGCACGTCCTCCAGCAGGTTCGCGCCGTCGAAGAGGCGGCCGTCCTCGAGCGCGGCCAGCGCGTCCGGCTCGGGCGCGCGCGCGGCCAGCAGTTCGAAGCCGTAGTCGTTGATGCTGATCGACCAGGTGTTGGGCGCGCCGCGCGCGAGGCGCCAGGCCAGCAGCTGCGCCAGCCCCAGGTGCACGTGCCGACCCGCGAAGGGGTAGAGGAAGAGGTGGTGGCCCTCGCGCGAGCGCAGTCGCTCGGCCAGCAGCAAGCCGGGGGCCGGCAGGCGCGACAGTCGCGCCTGGGCCTGCAGCATCGGCAGCGCGGCACGCATCTCGGGCTCGTCGAAGACGCCGCCCTGCGGCCGCCCGGCCGGCCCCCCGGCATCGAGGGCGTCGCGGGCTTCGTGCAGCAGCGCCTGCACCGCGTCGGCCAGTTCGCTCGACAGCGGCATGCGGCTGCCGCCCCAGTAGGGTACCGCCCCGCGGCTGCGCGTGGACTTGCGCACATAGGCCGTCATCTCGCGCGTGCGCACGTACTCCAGCACGCGGCCGCCGAAGATGAAGCAGTCCCCCGGCTTCAGGCGCGCGATGAAGGCCTCCTCGACATGGCCGAGCGTGCCGCCCGAGAGCCACTTCACCTGCATCGAGGCGTCGGCCACGATGGTGCCGACCTGCATGCGGTGGCGCCGCGCGATGCCGCGGTCGGGCACGCGCCAGCGGCCGTCGACGACGGCGATCCGGTGGTAGTCGGGGTAGGCGCCGAGGCTCGCGCCGCCGCGCTGGCAGAAGCGCAGCGCCCATTCGAACTCCTCCCCGGTCAGCGTGGCGTAGGCGGGCGCGCCGCGCACCTCCTCGTAGAGCTCGCGCGCGCCGTGGTCGCCGGCCGGCGCGTCGCCGGCCGGGGCGTCGGCCGTGAAGCCGCCACCCAGGGCCACGGTCACCAGGTGCTGCACCAGCACGTCCAGCGGCTTGGCGGGGCTGGCGCGCGCCTCGACGCGGCCGGCCAGCGCGGCGCGCCGCGCCGCCGCGGCCTCGACGAGCTCGAGCGTGTGCGTGGGCACCAGCGTCACCCGGCTCGGGCGGCCCGGCGCGTGCCCGCTGCGGCCGGCGCGCTGCAGCAGGCGCGCGATGCCCTTGGGGCTGCCGATCTGCAGCACCCGCTCCACCGGCAGGAAGTCCACCCCCAGGTCGAGCGAGGAGGTCGCCACCACCGCCTTCAGCTGCCCCCCCTTCAGGCCGGCCTCGACCCAGGCGCGCGCCGCGGCGTCGAGCGAGCCATGGTGCAGCGCCACCAGGCCGGCCCAGCCGGGGCGCTGCTGCAGCAGCAGCTGGTACCAGATCTCGGCCTGCGAACGCACGTTGGTGAAGACCAGCGTGGTCGACGCGCCGTCGATCTCGCCGACCACCGGCTGCTGCATCTGGGCCCCCAAGTGCCCGCCCCAGCTGAAGCGGCCCGGGTCGGCCGGCAGCAGCGTGTCGATGCGCAGGGCCTTCTCGATGCGGCCCTGGACGAGCCGGCCGCCGGGGCCGCCGACGAGGGTGTCCATGGCCTCGGCCAGGTTGCCCAGCGTCGCGCTCAGGCCCCAGACGGCGAGACCGGGGTTCCAGCGGCGCAGCCGCGCCAGCGCGAGCTGCACCTGCACCCCGCGCTTGCCGCCGATGAGCTCGTGCCATTCGTCGACGACGACGGTGTGGATCCCGGCCAGCTCGGCCTGCGCCTGCTCGCGCGTCAGCAGCAGGGTCAGGGATTCGGGCGTCGTGACCAGGGCCGCGGGAAGGCGCCGGTCCTGGCGCGCGCGCTCCGCGCTGCCGGTGTCGCCGGTGCGCAGGCCGACCTGCCAATCGGGCGCGAGGGCCGCCAGCGGCGCCTGAAGCGCGCGCTGCGTGTCGGTGGCCAGCGCGCGCATCGGCGTCAGCCACAGCGCCTGCAGGCCGCTTCCCGCGCGGCGCCGCGCCAGCGCGCCCATCCACACCGCATAGGTCTTGCCGCTGCCCGTGGTGGCGTGCAGCAGGCCGCTGCGGCCCGCCTGCATGGCCGCCCAGACCTCGCGCTGGAAATCGAAGGGCTGCCAGCCCTGGGCCTGGAACCAGGCGGCGGCAAGATCGTCAGCGGCGCTCACCGCGGCATTGTCGAGGCGACCGCAAGCCCTACCCAGGAGCCACCCCCGAGGCGCCCTGCGTTCAGCCCCTTGTATCTTCAGAATCGGTCTCTTTGAGGGGTGGCTGGTGGAGGCTGTGGGTAAGTGGGCAGAGTCGAGCGCGGTGGGCAACGCGCAGCGTTGTCCACGGCAAGCT
>JBILNB010000171.1:0-2617 GCA_044375195.1 Rubrivivax sp.
CTGCTGCTGGTGTCGGTGCTGTCCTGGTGGCTGCGCACCTACCGGCGCGCGCGCCAGCTCGGCATGGGCACGCACATCGCCTGGGCCTTCGCCGCGGCGATCTGGCTCTTCCTCGTGCTCGGCCTGTTCCGGCCGCTGCTGATGGGCAGCTGGAGCGAGGGCGTGCCCTACGGCATCTTCCCGCACCTGGACTGGACGGCCGCGTTCTCGCTGCGCTACGGCAATTTGTTCTACAACCCCTTCCACGCGTTGTCCATCGTCTTCCTCTACGGCTCGACGCTGCTGTTCGCGATGCACGGCGCGACCATCCTGGCCGTGACACGCTACGGCGGCGACCGCGAGATCGACCAGATCGTCGACCGGGGCACCGCGAGCGAGCGCGCCGCGCTGTTCTGGCGCTGGACCATGGGCTGGAACGCGACCATGGAGTCCATCCACCGCTGGGCCTGGTGGTTCGCGGTGCTGTGCCCGCTGGCCGGCGGCATCGGCATCCTGCTGAGCGGCACGGTCGTCGACAACTGGTACCTGTGGGCCGTCAAGCACGGCGTCGCCCCGTCCTACCCTGCCGTCCTCGGCACCGTGGTCGATCCGGCCACCCTCCAGGGAGTCAAGCCATGAGCCGCCTCACGCTGAGCGCCCTCCACCGCCCGCTCGTGCTGCTGGGCGCCGCCGCGGCGCTGTTGCTGGCGGGCTGCGAACGCCCGCCCGTGCAGACCACGCAGCAGGGCTTCCGCGGCACCGCGATGCAGAACACGGTGAACCCGCGCACCGCCGCGGCGCAGCAGGCTGCGCTGCCCCCGGTGCCGGCCGACGCGCCCGCCATCCCGGACGGCCCGGGCCCGAAGGCCAAGGACATCTACCAGAACGTCAAGGTGCTGGGCGACCTGCCGGTGGCCGACTTCGTGCGCCACATGAACGCGATCACGCAGTGGATCGCGCCCAACGAAGGCTGCACCTACTGCCACAACCCGGCCAACCTGGCCGAGGACTCGAAGTACACCAAGGTGGTTGCGCGGCGCATGATCGAGATGACGCGCAACATCAACGCCAACTGGACGCCGCACGTGGCGCAGACCGGCGTGACCTGCTACACCTGCCACCGCGGTCAGGCGGTGCCGCCGCAGGTGTGGTTCAAGGCCAAGGAGCCCAAGCAGAATACGCAGCCCATGCTGGGTAACGACTTCGGCCAGAACAAGGCCGTCGGCGGCGTGGCCTGGACCTCGCTGCCTTATGACCCCTACATCCACTACCTCAGCGGCAAGGAGAACATCCGCGTCTACACCGCGCAGCCGCTGCCGCAGAAGGGCACCGAGCGCGCGCCGATCCAGACCGCCGAGCAGACCTACGCGCTGATGATGCACTTCAGCCAGTCGCTGGGGCAGAACTGCACCTTCTGCCACAACTCGCAGGCCTTCTCGCAGTGGGTGCCGAAGAAGGCCACCGCCTGGCACGGCATCCGGATGGTGCGCGAGGCCAACAACGACTACATCACGCCGCTGACCTCGGCCTTCCCGGCCGAGCGCCTCGGACCCACGGGCGATGTCGCCAAGGTCTACTGCGCGACATGCCACCAGGGGGTGAACAAGCCGCTGGGCGGGATGCAGATGGCGCACCTCTACCCCGGGCTCAAGGGCGTGGCTGCGCAGGCGGCCGCGCCTGATGCCGGCGCCTCCGCCCCGGCTGCAGCGGCGACGGCCAAGGCCGGAAGCGCGCCTGCGAAGACGAAGTAGCCGCTGCGGCGGGTCGTCGGCCGAGCCCCCCCTGCATCGACGCCGACCCGCAACCCGCCATGAGCTGCCCCGAAACGATGTCCTGGCGGGCCGGGGCTGCCCTGGGCGGCTCACCAGGCGACCCGGGGCGCGAAGCCGCCAACATCCTTCCCACCGCGCCGGCCGCCCTGCACTCTCCAGCACCCAGCCACGCGGTGCTACTGATGTCGCGCCTGCGCAGCTCTGCCGTGCCCTGGGCGGTCTGGCGGCTCGCGCGTGGCGCGCGCGCCTTCGGCGCCGTGCCGGGGCTGCGCTTCGCACGCGTGCTCGGCAGCGGTCGCGACGGCGGCTTCGGGCTCGAGCCCGGGCTGGACTGCCAGGGCGTCTTCGCCGCCTTCGACAGCGCCGAAGCTGCCGAGGGCTTCGCCCAGCACTCCGGGGTCGCCGCGGCCTACCGGGAGCGGGCCCTCGAGCACTTCAGCCTGACCTTGCAGGTCAGCTCCTGCCGGGGCAGTTGGGGCGGGCAGACGATGGCACCGGCAGCCGGGCCGGCACCCTCAGGGCCAGTGGCCGCACTGACGCGAGCCGCCATCAAGCCGACCCGCATGCGCGAGTTCTGGCGCCACTCACCGCCGGCCGAAGCCGATCTGGCCGCCGCGCCGGGCTGCCGCCTGGCCGTGGGCCTGGGCGAGGCGCCGCTGCTGCGCCAGGCCACCTTCAGCCTCTGGGACAGCGTGCCAGCCATGGATGCCTACGCGCGCCAAGGCGCGCACCAGCGCGCGATCCGCGCCTCCTGGGGCGGCAGCTACTTCAGCGAGTGGATGTTCGTGCGCTTTCGCCCGCTGGCGCTGCGCGGGCGCTGGCACGGGCGCGACTTCAGCCCCGGGGACGCGCTTGCCTGAGCACCG
>JBILNB010000054.1:0-33691 GCA_044375195.1 Rubrivivax sp.
TCGAACCGTCGAGCTTGCCGTGGACAACGCTGCGCGTTGCCCACCGCGCTCGACTCTGCCCACTTACCCACAGCCTCCACCAGCCACCCCTCAAAGAGACCGATTCTGAAGATACAAGGGGCTGAATGCCGGGCGTCTCAGGCGTGGACCCCGCGTCAGGAAGCGAGACCGGCGATTCCGGTGCAGCTGTCGTTAGCGTGGAAGGCGCTGCCTTGCCATCGGGGGCATGACGCCGCCCCCCTCAGAACCCTGCCTTCACCCCCAGGGTCACACGCCGCGCCCGCGCGCTGCTGGCCTGCAGGCCGGCGCTGGCGTCGATGCTGAGCTTGTCGGGCACGAGGGCCCAGCGCAGGCCTGCGGCCACCCAGGGCGCGCGGTCGCGGTCGCTGGCATGGACCTCGGCCATCAGGTCCAGGCGGTCGCTGGCGGCCTGTTCGACGGCCACGGCCCAGAGGCTGCTGTTGCGCTTCTGGCTGCGTGAATGCGACCATCCCAGGTTGGCATGGAGTTGCAGTGCGGGCCGCAGCTTCAGGCTCGTGACGGCCAGGGCGCTCGTGTCCTCGAGCGAGAACGATCCCCCGGTGGGGCGCGCCGCGGCCAGCTCCCACGCCAGGGCGAACGCCGGCTGTCCGGCGGCAGTCTCGTTCAGCGCGGTCTTGCCGCCCAGGCGCAGACCTTTGTTGGTGTTCCCGCCAATGCGCTCGGCATCGAGGCCCAGCGCGACCTGCGTCCGCCATCCCACCCCGCAGCCGGCCTTCAGCGCGAAGCCGCTGGCAGGGTCGGCCGCCCTGGCGGTCTGGCGGCGCAGCGAGGTCTCGAGCTCGCAGTCCGCGCGCTCGAGGACGGCGGCATCCTCGGTGTTGAGGGGCTGGCCGGCCCACGCGGCGGACGCGGGGACGAGCAGCGCAGCGATGCACAGGGGCAGGAGTCGCATGGGCTGTGGTCACATGGAGAGCCTGGGTGCGAGTGTGACACGCCAAGGGCCGCTCGGACAGTCCGGGTCTGTACGAGGAGGCCCGGAGCCGAGGCCGCGACCGGGCGCTTATGCTCGCTCTCCGCCCCGAGAACCCCAGGTGCCCCAGGCATGATCACCCGCCAGACCGATCCCGGCCCAGGGTCGGCTTCACCCTCCCCCCCGCGCCTGCGCCGCGCCGGCCGCGCCGCGCGCGTGCTCTTCGCCGCGCTGGGTCTGATGGCGGGCGCCTGGGGGGCGCACGTGCCCTCGGTCAAGGCGGCCTACGGGCTGGACGAGGGCCTGCTCGCGCTGGCGCTGTTCGCGGTGGCGGCCGGAGCCGTGGCCTCGCTGTTCGTGGCCGGGCGGCTGATCGGGCGCCTGGGCACGCGTCGTGCCAGCCTGGGCACGGGCGTGCTGATGGCGCTGCTGCTGGCCAGCGCGCTGCTGTGGCCCTCGCTGCCGGTGCTGCTGGCAGCGCTGGCGGTGCTGGGCATGGCCATGAGCGTGCACGACGTGGCCATCAATGCCGAGGGCACCGCGCTCGAGCGCCTGGGCGGCCGGCCGCTGATGGGCCAGCTGCACGCGATGTTCAGCGTGGGCGCGATGGCGGGCGCGCTGGCGGCCGGCGCGATGCTGCGCCTGGCCTGGCCGCCGGCGCAGCAGCTCGCGCTCGTCGGCGGGGTGCTGGCGCTGGTCATCGGCGTGGCCTGTGCCGGGTTGCTGGACGCGCACCCGGCCGCGCCGGCCGGCGCCGGGGAGCGGCGCTTCGTCTGGCCGCGCGGGCCGCTGCTGCTGATCGGGCTGCTGATCCTGGCCGGGCTGCTGGCCGAGGGCGCGATGTACGACTGGTCGGTGCTGTACCTGCAGCAGGCGCGCGGCCTGCCGCAGGATGTAGCTGCGCTCGGCTACGCGGCCTTCGCCGGGGCGATGGCCGTCGGGCGCTTCGCCTGCGACCGGCTGCGTGCCCGCTTCGGCGACCGCGCCCTGCTGGCGGGCGGCGCCTGGCTCGGCACGGCGGCGCTGGCCGCGGCGCTGCTCAGCCCGCACCCCGCGGCCTGCGTGGTCGGCTTCGCGTTCGCCGGGCTCGGGCTCGCGCCGGTCGTGCCGCTGCTCTACACGGCGGCCAGCCGGGCCCCGGGCAGCACCAGCGCGGCGGCCATTGCTGCGGCCTCGTCGATCGGCTACTCCGGCATGGTCATCGGCCCGCCGCTGATCGGCGCCATCGCCGAGGTCTCGTCGCTGGGCGCGGCGCTGTGGGTCGTCGTCGCCGCGATCGCGCTGCTCGCGCTGGGAGCAAGCCGCCTCGGCAAGGAGCAGGCGCCCGACTGATGCGGCCGAGGCCCGGTCCCGCGGCTGGATCGAGGGGGCCGCACGGCGCCAGCGCGTCCGCATCGACGCCCGGAGAGCACCCCCGAGGCTCCTGCGCTGCCTGGCGCGGGATCGTCCCGAATAGCGCGTTCAGCCGGCGTCGTGCGCCACGTCGTCCTCGAGCCGCAGCGCGCCGCTGGCCACCAGCTCGCGCACCAGCTGCGCCGCCCACTCGCGCGGGCTGGGCGCGCCGGCGCGGCCGTGGCGCTCCCACAGCCCGGCGAGCATCGGCGTGGCCTCGGCCCAGTCCAGCAGCGCGGGCCAGGGCTGGCTGCGCTCCTCCATCAGGTGGTACTTGATCAGCACCTTGGCCGCGTGGCGCGCATGCCTTGCGGGGTCGGCGCGGAAGCCCTGCAGGCGCGCGCGCGCCCGCTCGAGCGCGGCGGCGACGTCGGTGAAGGGGCGGCCGTGCCCGGGCACGACCACCTGCGCCGGCAGGCCCGCGATCTGCTCCAGCACCTGCGCCACGTCGTCGAAGCCCGGTTCGCCGACGACCTCGGGGAAGACGACGCCGAAGCCGTGCTCCCACAGCGCGTCGGCCGAGATCAGGACGCCGCCCTCGCGGTCGAAGAGCATCACCGAGTCCGGGTCGTGCCCGGGGGCGGGCAGCACTTCCCAGCGCCGGCCGCCGGCGACGAAGGCGCCCTCGCGCGGCAGCTCGGCCTGCGCGCCGTAGCGCGCGATGCGCTGGCCGGTGCCGCGGTAGGTCAGTCGCTCGCTGTCCCACGCGCGCACCGGCTCCGCCATGCCCGGCGCCACCCAGATCGGCGCGCCGTGCGCGGCCTGCAGCGCCGCGTTGCCGCCGCAGTGGTCCGAGTGCAGGTGGGTGTTGACGATGCGCGCCAGCGGCGCCCCGCGCAGCGCGTGCGCCACCAGCGCGCAGGTCTGCTCGGCGTGGTTCACGTGGCCGGTGTCGACCAGCACCGCCCCGTCCTCGCCCGGCGCGGCGTGGATGAGGACGTTGTTCGACGACAGCCAGCCGCGCTCGAGCACGGTCAGGCCGGCGAGGGCGGGGTGGCCGGCGGCCGGCGGGGAGGGGCTGGCGGTCAGGGCGGGCATGGTCGAGGGGTCAGGAGTCGGCGCGGTGGTGGGCGGTCATGTGGTGCCGTCGCGCCGCGGGCCTGGCGTCACCGGCTGCTGGAAGGCCGCGAGCACCGCGCCCAGCGCCAGCGCCGCGGCGCTGAGCGCGAAGCCGCGCTCGAGCCCGCCGGGCCCGTCGGCCACCCAGCCGACGACGCTGGGGCCGACGATCTGCCCCGCGGCGAAGACGATGGTGAAGGCGGCGATGCCGGCCGGCCAGGCGGCCGGCTCGGCGTTGTGCCGCACCAGCGCTGTCGTCGACGCGACGACCGACAGGAAGACGGCGCCGAACAGCGCCCCGGAGGCGAAGGCGGCCGCCACCGGCCCGCCCAGCAGCGGCAGCGCCGTGGCCAGCGCGAGCAGCGCGTTCAGCAGCGCCAGCGGCAGCCCGCCGCGGTGCCGCTGCAGCAGACCGGCCCACAGCCAGGACGAGGCCACGACGCCCACCCCCAGCAACGCGTAGAAGGCGCTGACCGTGCCCGCCGCGTGACCCTGCTCGCGCAGCAACGTGACGACGAAGGTCATGTAGCCGATATAGCCGATGCCGAACAGGCCGTAGCCCGCCAGGCCGAAGGCGTAGGGCCGCCAGGCGAAGGCGGCGCGCGGCGCGCCCGGGGCCGGCGGCGCCGTGAGCGAGCGCGTGCCGCGCGCTGCAGCCAGGCCCAGCAGCGCCGACAGCAGGCCCACGGCCACCCAGCCGCTCGGCCAGCCCGCGGCCGGGTGCTCCAGCAACGGCGGCAGGCCGAGCGCCGCGGCGATGATGCCCAGGCCGACCCCCCCGTAGTAGATGCCCAGCACCAGCCCGGCGTGCGCCGGGGCGCGCTGCGCCAGCCGCGCCGCGAGCAGCCCGCCGCCGACGAAGGCCGCCGCGCTGCCCACCCCGGTGGCCAGGCGCAGCGCGTACAGCAGCGCGTCGGCGCGTGCCGCGCCGTGCAGCGCCAGCAGCAGCGCCGAGCCCACCACGCCCGCGAGCATGAAGCGCCGCGCGTCCAGGCGCGCGAGCAGGCGCGGCGCGAGCAGCGCGCCGAGCAGGTAGCCGGCCGCGTTGGCCGTGTTCATCGCCCCTGCGGTGAAGTAGCTCCAGGCCAGGTCGGCGCGCATCGGCGGCAGCAGCAGCGCGTACGAGAAGCGCGCCAGCCCGAGCGCGACCGCAGCCGCGAGCGACAGCGCCGCGGCGGTCACCAGCACCTCCCGCAGCGGCTGCGCCGGGGCGGCGGGCGCGCCCGCGGCCGGTGTCAAGACCCGTTCCCCGCCGCTGCGCGCGCGTGCAGCAGCGCGTGCGCGAGTTCCGCAAAGCCCGCGCCGCGCTCGCCGGGGGTGATCCAGGCCGGCCAGTGCGCCAGCTCGGCCGCGAAGCGCATCAGGTTGGCCACGCCGACGCTCGCGGGGAAACGCTCGAACATGGCCTGGTCGTTGGTCGAGTCGCCGACGTAGACCCAGTGCGCGAGCTCGGGCTCGAGCTCGCGCCCGAACAGCCGGCGCAGCATCCACTGCGCGCCGCTCCACTTCGAGTGCGTGCCGTACCAGCCGTTGACGTGGATCGAGCTGACGGTGGCCGTCATGCCCTCCTCGCGCATCAGCGCGACGACGCGGGCGATGGCGTCGGGCGCGAGGGTGGTGAACTCGCTGTGGTCGATGGCGATGTCGGTCAGGCGCCCGGCGCTGTCGCGTGCGAGCGTCGCGCCCGGCACCTCGCGCACGATGCGCGCGGCCGCGGCCTGCAGTCGGCGCGCGTTCGCAGCGCGCGTGGCTGCGTCCTGGGCGAACTCGGTGCGCACCCCGGCGCCGTCGCGCAGCAGCGCCACCGCGCCGTTCTCGGCCACGATGGCCGCCACCGGCCAGTCGCGCGCGAAGGGCAGGCTCCAGCCGTGCGGGCGGCCGGTGATCGCCACCACCGGCAGGCCGGCGGCGTCCAGCGCGCGCAAGGCCTCCAGCGCCACAGGCTCGATCGCGCCGTCGCGCGTGAGCGTGTCGTCGATGTCGGTCATCACCCCGGTCACGCCGGCGCGCGCCGCCGCCGGCCAGGCGGCCAGCGGCAGGGGCGTGCGGGGCGGGGCGGACGGTGTCGTCATCTGGGCCGCGATTCTGCGGCAGCCGGGCGCGCGGCCTGCGCCGGCCGGCGGCGCGGGCGGCGGGTGCCGCCGGGGGTTGGCTGTGCTTGAATGGCGCCTGGACCGCAGGCTGACCATGACCTCCGAGCTGCCCCAGGAACTCATCCGCGCCAAGCGCGACGGCGCCGCGCTGACGACGGCGCAGGTCGAGGCCTTCGTGCACGGGCTCGTGGACGGCGGCTTCAGCGACGCCCAGGTCGGGGCGATGGCGATGGCCATCGTGCTGCGCGGCATGGACACGGCCGAGACCGCGGCGCTGACGGCGGCGATGACGCACTCGGGCACGGTGCTGGACTGGCGCGACGCCGGCCTGCCCGCCGGCCACGGCCCCATCGTCGACAAGCACTCCACCGGGGGCGTGGGCGACAAGGTGAGCCTGATGCTCGCGCCGCTGCTGGCGGCCTGCGGCGCCGTGGTGCCGATGATCAGCGGCCGCGGCCTGGGCCACACCGGCGGCACGCTGGACAAGCTGGAGGCCCTGCCCGGCTACAGCGTCACCCCGCCGCAGGCGCAGCTGGTCGCGGCGCTGCGCGCAGCCGGCTGCGCCATCGTCGGCGCGAGCGAGCGCGTGGCGCCAGCCGACCGCCGGCTCTATGCCATCCGCGACGTCACGGCCACGGTGGAGAGCCTGCCGCTGATCACCGCGAGCATCCTCAGCAAGAAGCTCGCGGCCGGGCTGCAGGCGCTGGTGATGGACGTCAAGGTCGGCAACGGCGCTTTCATGGCCACGCCCGGGGCGGCGCGCGAACTGGCGCTCAGCCTGGAGCGCGTGGGCCGCGCCGCCGGCCTGCCCACGGTGGCGCTGCTCACCGGCATGGACGAGGTGCTGGGCCACCACGCCGGCAACGCGCTGGAGGTGGCCGAGGCCCTGGCCTTCCTGACCGGTCGCTGGCCTGCGGGCTGGGGCGGCGAGGGCGCCGCCGCGCCGCCCCCGCGCGAGCCGCGGCTGCTGGAGGTGACGCTGGCGCTGGCGGCCCGGGTGCTGCAGCTCTCGGGCCTGTGCGCGACGCCGGCGCAGGCGCGCGAGCGCGCGCAGCGCGCGCTGGACGACGGCTCGGCCGCCGAGCACTTTGCGCGCATGGTGGCGGCGCTGGGCGGCCCGGCCGACGTGCTGCGCGACGCGCGCCTGCCGCGCGCCCCGGTGCCCGTGCCCGTGCCCGCGCCGCGCGCCGGCTGGGTGGCGGCGATGGACACGCGCGCGCTCGGGCTGGCCGTGGTGGAACTCGGCGGCGGCCGCCGCCGCCCGGGCGACCGCGTGGACCCGCGCGTCGGCCTGGCGGGCGTGCGCCACGTCGGCCAGCGCATCGAGGCTGGCGAGCCGCTGGCCTGGGTGCACGCGGCCGACGAGGCGGCGGCGATGCACGCAGCGCGAGCCGTTTCGGCCGCGGTATGCGTCGGCGAGGTCTCCTGCGCACCGACGCCCGCCGTGATCGGCGGGGTCGACGCGGCCGCCTGAAGATCCCCCGCACGGCCCGCGACCGAGTTTTTCCCGCCCCTGTCCTCCATGCCCGCCCCCATCGTCAAGATCTGCTGCATCGCCAGCGTCGAGGAGGCCCTGCTCGCGCTCGGGGCTGGCGCGCGCGCCCTCGGGCTGGTCTCGGCCATGCCCAGCGGGCCCGGCGTCATCGGTGACGATGCCATCGCCGAGATCGCCACGGCGGTGCGGCGGCACGCGCCCGCGGCCGACACCTTCCTGCTGACGGCGCGCACCCGCGCCGAGGGCATCGCCGAGCAGCACGCCGCGGCCGGCACGACGACGCTGCAGCTCGTCGACCACGTGCCGCACGACGAGCTGCGGCGCTTGCGCGGGCTGCGCCCGCAGGCGCGGCTGGTGCAGGTGATCCACGTGCGCGATGCCGCCGCGCTCGAGGAGGCGCGCGCTGCAGCGCCGCACGTGGACGCGCTGCTGCTCGACAGCGGCAACCCCGCGCTGGCCGTCAAGGAGCTCGGCGGCACCGGCCGCACGCACGACTGGACGCTCAGCCGCCGCATCCGCGACGCCGTGCACCCGCTGCCGCTGTTCCTGGCCGGCGGCCTGCATGCCGGCAACGTGGCCGAAGCCATCATCACCGTCCAGCCGCACGGGCTGGACCTGTGCAGCAAGGTGCGCACCGAGGGCCGGCTCGACGCCGGCAAGCTCGGGGCCTTCATGGCGGCGGTGGCGGGCAGCCCGTAGGCGGGTCCTGTCGCGCAACCCGATCATCCGCGTCAATCCCTTTCCATCCCCGTGAGCATCCCCATGTCCGACACCGACCCCCGCAGCGCCCGCCTCCACCGCGTCCTGCGCGCGCCGCCCGAGCGGGTGTACCGCGCCTTCCTCGAGCCCGACGCGCTGTGCCGCTGGCTGCCGCCCCACGGCTACACGGCGCAGGTGCACCTGCTGGATGCCCGTGTCGGCGGGCTGCACCGCATGGCCTTCCGCCAGTTCGCCACGGGCCATGAACACGCTTTCGGCGGCGCTTACCTGGAACTCGTGCCGCACCAGAGGCTGCACTACACCACCCGTTTCGACGACCCGGCCCTGCCCGGTGAGATGCGCACGCTGGTGACGCTTGCCGAGGTCTCCTGCGGCACGGCACTGGAGGCGACGCAGTCGGGGATCCCGGCGCCGATCCCGCTGGAGATGTGCCACCTGGGCTGGCAGGAGTCGCTGGAGCAGCTCGCGCGCCTGGTGGAGGCTGGCGCCTAGGTTCCCCGCGGCCCTGGGTGCGCTCTCAGCGCTCCCCCTTGCGGTACGGCTTCATCAGCGCCTGCGGATAGGCCGCGCGCCGCGCCACGAGCACCAGGGCGACGATGGCCATGGCGTAGGGCAGCATCAGGTAGAGCTGGTAGGGCAGCTCGACCCCGAGCACGCCGCCGCCGGCCTGCTGCAGGCGCAGCTGCAGCGCGTCGAAGAAGGCGAACAGCAGCGCGCCGACGAGCGCCTTGACCGGCCGCCACGAGGCGAAGACGACGAGCGCGACGCAGACCCAGCCGCGGCCGTTGACCATGTTGAAGTAGAAGGCGTTGAAGGCCGCCAGCGTCAGGAAGGCGCCGGCCATGCCCATCAGGGCCGAGCCGGCGGCGACGGCGCCGATGCGCAGCCCGGCCACGCTCAGGCCCTGGCCCTCGGCCGCGGCCGGGTTCTCGCCCACCATGCGCAGCGCCAGCCCGAGCGGCGTGCGGTACAGCACCCACGCGAGGACGGGCACCAGCAGCAGCGCCAGCAGCGTCAGCGGCGTCAGCGCGTCCAGCACCGGCAGCGGCAGGCCGCTCATCGGCGCGAAGGGCTCGATCGTCGGCGGGCTGTCCACCTTCGGAAAGCTCACGCGGTAGGCGTAGCTGGCCAGGCTGGTGGCCAGCAGCGTGATGCCCAGGCCGGCCACGTGCTGCGACAGCGACAGCGTCACCGTCAGCAGCCCGTGCAGCAGGCCGAAGAGCGCGCCCACGGCGGCCGCCACGGCCACGCCCGTCCACAGCCCGGCGCCCTGGTACACCGCCAGCCAGCCGGCGAAGGCGCCCGCGACCATGATGCCCTCGATGCCCAGGTTCAGCACGCCGGCGCGCTCGCACAGCAGCACGCCCAGCGTGCCCAGGATCAGCGGCGTGGCGATCCGCAGCACCGCCACCCAGAACGGCGCCGACAGCAGCAGGTCGAGGGTTTCGGACATCCCTGGATTGATTTTAGGGTGGGGTCCGCAGACTCTCCGTCTGGGTTGACAGTTGCGGGTCCCTGATGCAGATTGAGCGCGTGGGCGGTGAGGGGCGCGCAGCTGGAGGGCCGCTGCCCCGGAGGCCGGGGCCAGCCCCCGCAGTGCCCCGGGCGCGTTGCATTGTGCTTCTTGCCGCGACAAGAACAGGGAGTTGTTCATGAAATCACGACAGCCTGGAGCCGCCGGTACGGCGCAGTTCCTTTTTCAGGCCAGGTGGCATGCACTGGCCGGACTGTGGGCCCTGCTCCTGCTGCTGGCCACCGCGGGCGCCGCCGCGCAGGGCGTGCCGGCGGGCGCGGCCCATTTCAAGGTGCGCAACTTCGAGGTGTCGACCCGCGTGGCGGCGGACGCACGGGCGGAGGCGATCGTCCGTGTCGAACGTCAGGCGCTTTCGGCGCCTGGTGCCGAGATCGTCGGCCGCTATGCGCAGTCCTACAACACCGCCTTGCAGGAGCTGCAGATCGTCGAGGCCTACACCGAGAAACCCGACGGTCAGCGCCTGCCCGTGGGCGACGATGGCGTACAGCGCCAGTCGGGCGTGCTGGCCCAGGGCTCGGGCATCAGCTGGCCCGGGGTCGAGGTGGTCCAGTTGACCTTTCCCGACGTGCGGCCCGGCGACACCACGGTGGCCGTGCTGCGCCTGCGCGATCTTCGCCTGCCTCTGCCGGGGTGGTCCTCGGACGCGCTCATCGTGCCCGACGGCGTCGATTTCGAGCGTGTCCGCTGGCGCATCGAGGCGCCCGCCGAGGCAGGTCTCCAGGTGGCCGTGCAGGGCCTGGCCTTGCGGCGCAGCCAGAGCGGGGCGAACACGGTCTGGGAGGCCGAGGGCGCGAGCCGCGCCCAGCCTGCGGAGCGTCGGCCGATGAACACACTGCGGCGCTGGCCCCACGCGATGTATTCGAGCCTGGCGCGGCCCGAGGACCTGGCCACCCGCTTCAGCGCGGCCTTCGACGAGCGTTCTGTGCCGACCGACGAGGTGCAGGATCTGGCGCGGCAGATCACGCGCGGGCTGGAGGCGCCGCGCGACAAGGCGCAGGCGGTGCACGAATGGATCCGGCGCAACCTGCGCTACGTCGCCATCTTCGTCGGCGTGGGCGGATGGGAGCCCAACGACACCGCGACCATCCTGCGCCGGCGCTGGGGCGACTGCAAGGACCACGTGCTGCTGATGCAGGCGCTGTTGCGCGCCGTCGGCGTCGAGGCCCGGCCCGCGCTGGTGCGCATCGGCGACGAGCACGACCTGCCCCCGCTGGCCGTGGCCTGGTTCAACCACGTGATCCTTCACCTGCCCGGCCTCGGCCTCTACGCCGACCCGACGGCCCGCACCATCCCGTTCGGCGATCTGCCCTGGTCCGTGATGGACAAGCCGGTGCTGGTGTCCGCAGCCGGCGGCCCGCAGGTGCTGCGCACGCCGCGGCTGGATCCGGGCAGCAACCGGCTGCACGTGAAGTCGGCCTGGCGCATCGACGCCTCCGGCGCGGCGGCGCTGGACCTCTCGGTGCAGGCCCACGGACCGGCCGCCACCGCGCTGCAGGACCAGCTCGAAGCCATCCCCGCGGGCATGGGCAACCTGGCGGTGCAGCAGATCCTGCAGGCCGCCGGGCTGCAGGGCAGCGGTTTCATGCAGTACCCGCCGGTGCAGCGCGACCGGCTGGAGCAGTCGTTCACGGCCCAGGTCGAGCTGCGCGGCTTTGCGCGTGGGCGGCGCATGGGCAGCGTGAACCCGCACCCGGCCATCCGCTCGCTGCCGGTCTACATCCTGCAGTTCGTCGACGAGCACACGGCGCCGGCGCGGCAGCACGGCAGCCTGTGCAATCCCATCACCGTGCGCGAGGAGTTCGAGTTGCACTTCGATCCGGTCTACCGGATCTCCGCCCCGCCCCCGCCGGCGGAGATCGCCCTGGGCGACGAACTGCGCTTCGCGAGCGCCTACGCGCAGCAGGGCCAGGTGCTCAGCGGCTGGCGCGAGTGGCGCCATGCCCCGCCGCGGCACGTGTGCGACCCCGAGGACCACGCGCGGCGCCGGCCCGCGTTCGAGCAGATCGTGCGCCACCTGCGCGAGACGGTGGGTTACGAGCGGCGCTGACGGCGCGACATCCACGCCGCGTGGCCGCGGTGCCTGCCTTGTCCAGGATCCCTGGTGGTCACATCGATCCCTCAGCAAGATGCGTGTTCAAGCCGCGTTCGGCTCGTGCTGCTCTACACTTTTCCCGCGATGCGGTTGACTGAACACGAGCGCCAGGCCATACGGGAGGTGGTCCGCGACCTCACGGGTGGGCGCGGACGCGCGCTGCTGTTCGGCTCGCGCCTGGACGATGCATCGGTGGGGGGCGACATCGACCTGTACGTGGAGTGCGTGGAGACGGTCGAACACCCCGCGCGACTGGCGGCTTCCATCGGCGCCAGCCTTGAGATGCGCCTGGGCGAGCAGCGCATCGACGTCCTGATCGGCGCGCCCAACCTGCGGCGTCTGCCGGTGCACGAGACCGCACGGCGTCAAGGGGTTGGGCTGTGACAACAGGCAGCGAGGCGCTCACTGAGCGCCTGCGGTTCCTCGTGCGGGTCGTCGACAAGGAAGCTGCGCACCTCTCATGGACGGACGCCGCGCTTTTCGGGGCCGGGAATCTGACCTTGCGGACAGTCGCCGCGCTCGGCGCCGACGAGGTGCTGGCCGAACGTGTGGATGCGTTCGTCGCCCGCTTCGGCCGCCTCCAGGACACCCTGGGCGACAAGCTCCTGCCGGCCCTGCTGACGGCACTGGACGGCCACAGCGGCCCCCTGATCGACAACCTCAATCGCGTTGCACGCCTGGGCCTGTTGGAGGATGCGACAAGCTGGCTGCGTTGGCGCCGCCTGCGCAACCAGATGGTGCACGACTACGTGGAAGACCCGGCAGTGCTGGCCGACGCCTTGAACGATGCCCATGCCGCCGTGCCGGCGCTCGTGGGTGTGGCACGGCGCTGGGCGGACGAACTGCGCCGGCGCGGCTGGGCGTCCTGAGCGGCCACGCCTTCCAGGCTCTCAGCCCCGCCGCACGCGGTACTGCGTCAGCATCGTCGCCACCAGCATCGAGACCAGCGCCACGGCGACGATGACGTCGGCGATGTAGGTCGGCACGTTGACGGCGCGGCTCATGCTGTCGGCGCCCACCAGGATGCCGGCGACGAAGACGGCGCCGGCGACGACGCCCAGCGGGTTCAGCATGGCCAGCATCGCGATGACGATGCCGCTGTAGCCGTAGCCCGGGCTCATGTCGAGCGTGACGTAGGAGGCGCGGCCGGCCACCTCCACCGCGCCGGCCAGGCCGGCGAGCGCGCCCGACAGCAGGGCCACCTTGACCGCCACCCAGCGCACCGGCATGCCGGCGAAGGCCGCGGCGCGCGCGCCCGAGCCCACGGCGCGGATCTCGAAGCCGGTGGTGCTGCGCTGCATCAGCACCCGCAGCGCCACCGCCAGCGCCAGCGCCACCAGCAGCCCCGTGTGGACGCGGCTGCGCTCGATCAGCTTGTCCAGTTGCAGCGCGTCCTGCAGCGCCACGCTCTGCGGCCAGCCCATGGCGGTGGGGTCCTTCATCGGGCCGTCCAGCAGCGCCGAGACGCCGAGCAGGACGATGAAGTTCAGCAGCAGCGTGGTGACGACCTCGTCCACGCCCAGGCGCGCCTTCAGCAGCGCCGGCCCCAGCAGCAGCAGGGCGCCCGCAGCCATGGCGGCGGCGATCATCAGCGGGAACAGCAGCGCCGGCGGCCACTCCAGGCCCGTGCCGCCGTGCAGGCCGCCCACGGCCACGGCGGCCAGCGCGCCGGCGTAGAGCTGGCCCTCGGCGCCGATGTTGAACAGCCGCGCGCGGAAGGCCACGGCCGCGGCCAGGCCGGTGAGGATGAGCGGCGTGGCGCGCGTGAGCGTCTCGGTCAGCGCGAAGCGCGAACCGAAGCCGCCCTCGAGCAGCAGCGCGTAGGCGCGGCCCACCGGCGCCCCGGCCCATGCCACCAGCGCCGAGCTCACGAGCAGCGTGAAGACCACGGCCGCCAGCGGCGCGGCCAGCAGCAGCGCGCGCGGCACGCTGGCGCGGCGCTCAAGCCGCATGGGGGCTCCCGCCGGCGGGGCCTGCGGCGTGGTCTGCCGGATCCGAGGGCGAAGACGGCCCCGCCCCCGGGCGCTCGCCTGCGCCGTCGTCCGCACCCCCGGCCATCGCCAGGCCGATCGAGGCCAGCGTCCACTGCGCCCGCGGCCGCGCCTCGGTCAGGTGACCCTGGTGCATCACCGCGACGCGGTCGGCCAGGGCGAAGATCTCGTCCAGGTCCTCGCTGATCAGCAGCACGGCGGCGCCGGCGGCGCAGGCGTCCAGCAGCTGCTGGTGCACATAGGCCACGGCGCCGACGTCCAGGCCCCAGGTGGGCTGGTTGGCGACGATCAGGCGCGGCGGCGCCTCGCCCGGGCCGGGCGTGAGCGCGCGGCCGAGGATGAGCTTCTGCATGTTGCCGCCCGACAGCCCGCGCGTGAGCGTGTCGAGCCCGCCGGACTCGGTGCCGCGCACGTCGAAGCGCTGCACCAGCGCCTGCGCGTGCGCGCGCGCCGCGCCGCGCCGCACGAAGCCCAGGCGCGCGAAGGCGGGCGTGGCGTAGCGCTCGAGTACCGCGTTCTCCCACAGCGGCAGGTCGCCGACGACGCCCACCGCGTGCCGGTCCTCGGGGATGCGCGCCACGCCGGCCCGTACCACGGCCCCGGGCTGCGCCGGCAGCGGCCGGCCGTCCAGCTGCAGCTGGCCGGCGTCGAGCGCGCGCTCGCCGCACAGCACCTCGGCCAGCGCCGCCTGCCCGTTGCCGGCCACGCCGGCCACGGCCACCACCTCGCCGGCGCGCAATGCCAGGCTCACGCCGTCCAGCAGCGGCCGCGCGCCGCCGCCGCGCAGCGTGGCGCCGCGCAGCTCGCAAAGTGGGGGAGGGGCGGGGCCGGTGTCTGCCGCGCCCCGCCGTACCGCCGGCGCCACCGCGCGCCCGACCATGGCCTCGGCCAGATCCTCCTTGCGCGCGCCGCGCGCCGGCAGCTCGGCCACGAGCCGGCCGCCGCGCAGCACCGCGATGCGGTCGGACACGCGCAGCACCTCGTCGAGCTTGTGGCTGATGAAGATCACCCCCAGCCCGCGCGCGACCATCTGCGCCAGCGTCGCGAACAGCGACTCGCTCTCCTGCGGCGTCAGCACCGCCGTGGGCTCGTCCAGGATCAGGATGCGCGCGCCGCGCGCCAGGGCCTTGAGGATCTCCACGCGCTGGCGCTCGCCCACGGAGAGTTCGCCGATGCGCGCCTGCGGGTCGACGGCCAGGCCGAAGTCGCGTGCCGCGGCCAGCAGGCGCTCGCGCGCGGCGGCGCGGCGCGAGAACGGCTGCCACAGCGGCTCGGTGCCGAGCATCACGTTGTCGAGCACGCTCAGGTTGTCGGCGAGCGTGAAGTGCTGGTGCACCATGCCGATGCCCGCGGCCAGCGCCGCCTTGGGCTGCCCCGGCGGCAGGGGCCGGTCGAAGACCTCGATCGAGCCGGCGTCGGCCACGTAGTGCCCGAACAGGATGGACACCAGCGTGCTCTTGCCCGCGCCGTTCTCGCCCAGCAGCGCGAGCACCTCGCCTGCGGCCAGGTCCAGCGAGATGCCGTCGTTGGCCACCAGCGCGCCGAAGCGCTTGGTGATGCCGCGCAGGCGCAGGATGGGTTCGGGGGCGGGCATGGGGGGGCGTGCTGCGGGCGGTTGGGGACATGCAGGCGCGTGCGTGCCAGTGCCTGAACGCTCCCGGAGTCTGCCCCCCGCCAGCCCGATCTCAGCGCGGCGGGATCCGCGACGCCAGCGGCCTGGGCGCGTAGTCGACGACGAACTTGCACTCCGCGCGGGCGGCCGGGCGCAGCTCGGCGCAGCGCGCGGCGATGCCGCGCGGGCTGGGCTTGTCGCCCTGTTCGACCCAGCGCAGCAGCGCCTCGAACAGCGGCGGGTAGATCGCGTCGCCGAGGTAGCTGTGCTCGCGCGAGTCGACGAAGGTCTGCACCAGGCGCTCGCCGTTGCCGGCAGCCTGCATGCGCTGGCGCAGCGTGTCCTGGCCCTCGACGAAGACGGTCGAGTCGCCGATGCCGTGGGTGGTCAGCACCGGCACGCGGAAGCGGCCCGCGTGGTCGACATCGGCAGCGAAACGGGCCGCCGCCTGCGGATCAGCCGGGATGCGCTGCACTGCGGCGTTGAGCGCCGCATCGTCGGCCGAGCCGCTGTAGCGCACGCCCACGTTGCCGAAGGGGCTGGCGCCGCCCACCTTCTCGACGACGTCGCGCAGCGAGAAGGTGCCCCAGTTCAGGTGGCCGAGCACCGAGTTCTCGGGGATGCGCACGACGTCGACGATGGTCTTCAGGCGCTGCGCCTGCTCGGGCGTGCGCTGCGCCGCCGGCTTGCGCACGCCCAGGCACTCGTCCACACGCGCGGCGAGTTGCTCGTTGTTCAGGCGCGAGTCCGCGGGCAGCCCCATCCACAGCGGGTAGGCGGGTTCATCGACGCGCGGATGGTTGCCGCACAGGTGCTGGTAGATCACGCGCAGGTCGAGCCGGAAGTCGTAGGTGGCCGGACCCGCGACCACGCCGCTGGTCAGCAGGATCGCGTCCCAGGAGGCGGGAAAGAGTTCGCCGGCGCGCGCCGCGACCATCGCGCCCCAGGACTGGCCGTGCAGCAGCGTGCGCCGCGGCTGGGCCACGTGCTGAAGGAAGATGCGGCGCACGCGCTCGGTGTCCTCGGCCGCCGTGGTGACGGCGAAGCCGCCCTGGCGGAAGACCGAACCCGCCCAGGCGTGTCCAAGCTCGACCGTGATCGCCCAGCGCTTGATGTCCTCGTCGGCGCGCGAGACCTTGGGCGGCCCGAGCGCCGGACCGCCGTGGGCATGCACCACCAGCACGCCGCTCCAGCGCGCGGGCATCACGATCAGGTAGTGCGAGGAGGCGGAGTCCTGGCCGCGCAGGCAGCGCGCGCCCGGGGGCACGCCCTGCGGGCAGGCCGCCTCTGCGGGCGCGGCTTCGGTCGGCTGGGCGGCCAGCGGGGCAGCGACCAACGCACTGGCCAGCCCGAGCACGAGCGCGGGCCAGCGGCGGTGTCGGCGCAGGGTCGGAATGAGGCCGGTCCATTGCATCGGCTCGTCTCCTGTTGTCGTTCTTGGTGACCTGGGCACCGGGGCTGCCCCGGGGCGCAGGCCTTCGGCCCGCACCCGCCGGCACGCCCCGGCGCGCGGCCTCACTTCGCCGTCGGCTTGGGCTGGTTGTCGTCGACCTTGACGCTGAACTTGCCGTCGTAGATGGCCTTCTCCTTGGCGCGGACCTTGGCCACCAGGTCGGCCGGGATCTTCTTGTCGAAGGTACCCAGCGGCGAGAGCTCGGAGCCCTTGAACTTCATCATCGAGAACTGGCCGTAGTCCTCGGCCTTGAACTTGCCGTCCTTGACAGCCTTGAGCGCGCGGTCGATCGTGGGCTCCATGTTCCACAGGGCCGAGACGACCACCGTGTCCGGGTAGTCCTTCTGGGTGTCGATCACGTTGCCGATGGCCAGGATCTTGCGCTCCTTGGCCGCGTCGCTGACGCCGAAGCGCTCGGCGTACATCACGTCGGCGCCCTTGTCGATCATCGCGAAGGCGGCTTCCTTGGCCTTGGGCGGGTCGAACCAGCTGTTGATGAAGGTGACCATGAACTCGACCTTCGGGTTGACCTCCTTGGCGCCGGCCATGAAGGCGTTCATCAGGCGGTTGACCTCGGGGATGGGGTAGCCGCCGACCATGCCGATCTTGTTGGACTTGCTCATGCCGCCGGCGATCATGCCGGTGAGGTAGGCGGGCTCCTGGATGTAGTTGTCGAAGACGCTGAAGTTCGGCGCCTGCGCCTTGCCCGAGGAGCCCATCAGGAAGCTGACCTTGGGGTAGTCCTTGGCGACCTTGCGCGCCGCGGCCTCGACCGCGAAGGACTCGCCGACGATCAGCGTGTTGCCCTTCTCGGCGTACTGGCGCATCACGCGCTCGTAGTCGGCGTTGGCGACGTTCTCGCTGAAGACGTACTCGATCTCGCCGCGCGCCACGGCGGCCTTCAGCGCCTTGTCGATGCGGCTGACCCACTGCTGCTCCACCGGCACGGTGTAGATGGCGGCAACCTTCATCTTGGTCTGGGCGAAGGCGGGGGAGGCCGAGGCAGCCAGCACGGCGGCGGCGGCCAGGGAAAGGGTCAGGGTGTGGCGGCGGGACAGGGACATGCGGGGCTCCTCGGAGATGACGGCGGCGGGACGGCGCCGGGGGCGTATTTGATCACCAGCAAGGGCTGTTCCTGCCCAGACCTCTGTCCCGGATCGCAGGTTCACCGTCTGTTCTCGACAGAGCCAGGGCGCAGGCCAGGTATCAACCCGGCCTGACAAATGACGAGCACGACCGGGCTGGTGCGCGCGTGGCGTCACCCTGTGCCGCATCCTGCGGCGCAGCCCCCGGCATGCCTGCCGTGCTGATCCCCCCGACTGCCACTGCGGCGGCGTCGAGATCACAGGCAACGGGCTGCCCCGGGACCGTTGCCGAAGCGCTGCTCTTGCGGCCCCGCTAGGGCTGGACAGCGACCAGGGGTGGCGCCTCCTCGAGCGCGCGCAGGCGCTCGCCGACGGCGGGCACGAGGCGGCGGGCGAAGGGCAGGCCCACGGCCAGCTCGAAGGCGTTCTCTGCGGCGCGGGGGGACCAAAGACCCAGGCGCGTGAGCATGTAGCGCGCGTGGGCATCGGCGTCCGCCTCGGTGTGGCCGCGGCCGAGCCTGTGGTGCCCGTACTCGTGCGCCAGCACGAAGGCGATGGTCTCGCGTGCGGCCTGTTCCTCGAGCCGGGCGTCGAGCACGATCAGGCCCCAGGGGCCGCTGAGCAGGCGGCGCTCGCGCTCGTTGGCGTAGACGTGGTCGTAGCCCGCCACGGCCAGGCCGGGGTAGTAGGCGCCGAGCCCGCCCGGCGGGTTGTGGACGACGGCGACCTGCACGTCCGGCGGCAGGATCTCCTGCACCAGCGCGGCCACGCGCGGCGCCGGCACCGCGCGCAACAGCGCCGCGCGCACGCGGTCCTCGCGCTGCGTCGGCGGCGGCTGCAGGCGGGCCCAGGCCTGCGACGGCGGCACGAAGGCCGCGGGGCGGGCGGGGTCGGTGTCTTGTGCACGGGCGGGAGCGGCTGCCAGCAGCGCGGCAAAGGCGAGCAGGGCCGCCGTGAGAAGGGCTGCGCCGGTGCGGCCCGACCGTATCACCCTGGCGAACGCCGCGGGGCGCTGCGAATACGCCCCGCCCGTGCAGGCGGGCGACGAGGCCCGGGTCGGATTCGTGGCGGTCTGGGCTGGCGTGTCCATGGGAGCGATTGCACCCTGCGCTGCGGTCCGCCGTCCCGAAAGCCGGGCGAAGGACATCCGAAAGAAACCCGAAACCCGACAAGGTCTTCGGCGCTTCCCCCGGCATGCGCGATTGTGGGCTGCGCACCGGGAGCTCGTCCAATGAATTCCGCGCCGGGTGGGCGCGGCTTGCCGCGACGCAGGGCGTCTGGGCTTCGAACTAGGGGGGGACGCTCAGCGCCGCGGGTCGGCCAGGGCCAGCACCTGCACCGGCGTGCCGAGGCCGAGCGCGCGCATGCGCTCCGCGACTGCCGGTGCGTGGCCCGGGCTGCCCCCCGGGCCCTGCGCCAGGGCGAAGGCGCTCTCGGCGGCGCGCGGTGACCACAGCCCCATCTGCGCCAGCGCCTCGCGCGCGAAGGCTTCGGCCTGCACGGCGCTGTGGCCGCGTCCCAGGCGGTGGCGAGCGTATTCGTGCGCCAGCACGAAGGCGATGGTCTCGCGGCTGGCCAATTCCTCGAGCCGGGCGTCGACCACGATCAGCCCGCGCCGGCCGCCGTAGACCTGGCGCTCCTGGCGGCTCGAGTGGACGTGCGCGTAGCCCGACAGCGCCAGGCCCGCGTGGTAGGCGCTGAGCCCGCCGGGGGCCTGCGGCACGACGACGACCTGCACGTCGGGCGGCAGGATCTCGCGCACGACCGCGGCCACGCGCGGCGCCGGCACGGCGCGCTCGATCGCGCTGCGCAGGCGGTCCTCGCGCAGCGCGGCCACCTGCTCCGCAAGGTCCATCGGCGCCTTGGTCTGCAGGGGGGCGGGCGCGACGTGGGCCACTGGCCGGGGGGCGTCCACCCCCTGGGCCCCGGCCTCTGCCGCAACGACGAGCGCCAGCGCGGCGAGCAGGGTCGTGCCGAGGCGGCTTCTCCAGGCCCGGACCCGGCCCCGAGCGGTGGCAGCGCTGGCGATCGGCTCGAACGGGGCGGTGGTGTGCGTCGTGTCCATGGGGGTCATTGCATCGCTGAAGGGAGGCTGGTGTCCCGAAAACCGGCCGAAGAAGGCCCGAAAGAACTCCGAAAGCCATGCCCGGCCGGGGGCGCCGTCGGCCTGCTGCAGCCTTCGGGGGGGCAAGCGGGAGGCCCTCCTAGAATGAATGCCTGCCCTTCCCCCCGGGCCCGCGGCGACGTCCGCCCCGGCCTGGCGGCCTTTGCAGCCCCCGCACGCCCGTCCTACCTTGTCCAAGCTCACCGCCTTGTCGCCGCTGGACGGCCGCTATGCCGCCCGGCTCAACGAACTGCGCCCGCTGCTCAGCGAGTTCGGCCTGATGCACCGGCGCGTGCAGGTCGAGGTGGAGTGGTTCGTCGCGCTGTCGGACGCGGGCTTCGCCGAGTTCGCGCCGCTGTCGGCGCAGGCGCGCGCCTTCCTGCGCGGCCTGGCCAGCGGCTTCGGCGAGGCCGACGCGCAGGCCATCAAGGACATCGAGCGCACCACCAACCACGACGTCAAGGCCGTGGAGTACTGGCTCAAGCGCCGCTTCGAGGGCCGCGCCGAGCTCGTCGCGGCGCAGGAGTTCGTGCACTTCGCCTGCACCAGCGAGGACATCAACAACACCAGCCACGCGCTGATGCTGCAGGCCGCGCGCGCGCAGGTGCTGCTGCCGGCGCTGGACGCCGTCGTCGAGCGCATGAGCGCGCTCGCGCACGCCCACGCCGCCCTGCCCATGCTCGCCCGCACGCACGGGCAGACCGCGAGCCCCACCACCGTGGGCAAGGAGGTGGCCAACGTCGTGGCGCGGCTGCGCACGGCGCGCGCCCGCATCGCCGCGGTGCCGCTGCCGGCCAAGATGAACGGCGCGGTGGGCAACTACAACGCCCACCTCGCGGCCTGGCCCGGCTTCGACTGGGAGGCCTTCAGCCGGCGCGTCGTCGAGCAGCAGCTCGGCCTGGCCTTCAACCCCTACACCATCCAGATCGAGCCGCACGACGGCATCGCCGAGCTGTTCGACGCCGTCGCGCGCTGCAACACGGTGCTGGTCGACTGGTCGCGGGACGTGTGGGGCTACATCTCGCTGGGCTACTTCCGGCAGAAGACCCGGCCGGGCGAGGTCGGCTCGAGCACGATGCCGCACAAGGTCAACCCGATCGACTTCGAGAACGCCGAGGGCAACTACGGCCTGGCCAACGCGCTGCTCGCGCACATGAGCCAGAAGCTGCCGGTGAGCCGCTGGCAGCGCGACCTGACCGACTCCACCGTGTTGCGCAACATGGGCGTGGCCTTCGGCCACACGGTGCTCGCGCACGACAGCCTGGCGCGCGGGCTGGACAAGCTGCAGATCGACGAGGCGCGCCTGGCTGCCGACCTCGACGGCGCTTGGGAGGTGCTGGCCGAGGCCGTGCAGACGGTGATGCGCCGTCACGGCCTGCCCGAGCCCTACGAGCAGCTCAAGACCTTCACGCGCGGGCAGCCGATGACGCGCGAGCTGATGCGCGGCTTCATCGACAGCCTGGCGCTGCCGCCGGCCGAGAAGCAGCGCCTGCTGGCGATGACTCCGGCCACCTACACCGGCGCGGCGGCGGCGCTGGCGCGGCGGGTGTGAGGCCGCTACACTGAACAGGCTTGTTCAACCGTACGGTTCGGATCCATGATCACGATCGGTCTCTTCGAAGCCAAGGCCCAGCTCGGGCAGCTTGCCAATTCTGCTGCGCGAGGCGAGGTGGTCGTGCTGACGCGACGTGGCCAGCCCCTGGCCGAGATCCGGGCCGTGCGACCCGTCGCGGTGTCCGGTGACGTCACGTCGGCCATCCAGGGCTTGCGCCGCTGGCGCGGACGGGTTCGTGCCGGCACCTTCGACATCGCCGAGCTCGTGGCCGAGGGCCGGCGCGCTTGAGCGTGCCTGCCCCGGAGGCGGGCTTCGTCGTCGATTGCTCCGTCAGCGCGGCATGGCTGTTCGAGGAGCAGGCCGATGACTACACCGAAGCGGCACTGGATGCACTTGCGTCGGCGCCCGCGCTCGCTCCGGGCTCCTGGATCCTGGAAATGCTCAACGTCCTGCTGATGCTGGAGCGGCGGCGGCGGCTGACTGCCTCTGACGCGGTCCAGGCCTTGCGCCTGCTGCGGCGTCTGCCGGTGCATCTGCAGGCAGCGCAGGCGGGCCCCATCGAGTTGCACGCTCTCGCCTCGCGCCACCAGCTCACCAGTTACGACGCGGTCTATCTCAACCTGGCCCTGACCAGCGGGCTGCCCCTGGCCACGCGCGACAAGGCGCTGGCCCGCGCGGCGACTGACTGCGGCGTCGGGGTCTGGGCCCCCGATCCCGGCGAACTTACACCATGACCTTCACCGACCAACTCCGCGCCGCCGAGGCGCGCCACCGCTCCATGCTGTGCGTCGGGCTCGACCCCGAGCCGGCGAAGTTCCCGGGCGACTGGAAGGGCGATGCCGCGCGCATCTTCGACTTCTGCGCCGCCATCGTCGACGCGACGAAGGACCTGGTCAGCGCCTACAAGCCCCAGGTCGCCTACTTCGCGGCGCAGCGCGCCGAAGATCAGCTCGAACGCCTGTGCGCGCACATCCGGGCGGTGGCGCCGGGCGTGCCGCTGATCCTGGACGCCAAGCGCGGCGACATCGGCGCCACGGCCGAGCAGTACGCGCGCGAGGCCTTCGAGCGCTACCGCGCCGACGCGGTGACGCTGTCGCCCTTCATGGGCTGGGATTCGGTCGAGCCCTTCCTGCGCCATGAGGGCAAGGGCGTCTTCCTGCTGTGCCGCACCTCCAACCCGGGCGGCGACGACCTGCAGGCCCAGGTGCTCGAGGGCGGCGAGCGCGTGTTCGAGCGCGTGGCCCGGCTCGCCGCCGGGCCGTGGAACCGCAACGGCCAGGTCGGCCTCGTCGTCGGCGCCACCTACCCGGCTGAGGTGGCGCGCGTGCGCGAGCTCGCGCCGACGCTGCCGCTGCTGATCCCGGGCGTGGGCGCGCAGGGCGGCGACGCCGCCGCCACCGTCCGCGCCGGCTGGCGCGGGCAGGTGCAGGCCGGCGGCGCCGGCTGGCACAGCAGCGGCCCCATCGTTGTCAACTCCTCCCGCGCCGTTCTCTACGCGAGCGCCGGCGCCGACTTCGCCGAGGCCGCGCGCCGCGTCGCGCAGGCCACGCGGGCACAGCTCGCCGGCTCCCTGCCCGCAGCTTGAGGTCCTCGGGGGCCGGTTCGGCCCCGGGCGGTACCTGTGCGCCCGCGGCCGCCGTCAGCCCGTGAAGAGCTTGACCATGCCGCGCAGCGTGACGAGCTGTGCCGGCGTGGCGCGCTCCTCGAGCAGGTCGGCCATGCGGCGCCGGATGCCCGGCCGCGCGGCGGCGCGGCGCACGAGCAGCTCGGTCAGCCAGGGGTGGTGGTTGACGAGGTTGCCGCGCTCGTAGAGCTCGAACTTCGGCTGCAGCCGCGCCAGGCGGGCCAGGTAGCCGGCCTGCAGCGCGGCGTCGTCGGCGCCGGTGGCGCGGGCGTCCAGCAGGGTCTCGGCGGCCAGCAGCCCGGTCTCCATCGCCTTGCCGATGCCCTCGCCGGTGAAGGAGTAGGTGCTGCCCGCGGCCTCGCCGGTGACCAGGATGCCGGGCGCGGCGCAGCGCGCGCCCTGCAGCGAGCTGCGCAGCGGCGCGCCCTTGAGCTCGCCCACCCAGGCGCCGCCCTCGACGAGTGCGCGCGCCGGTGCGTGCAGGCGCGTGAAGTCGTCGAAGACCTCGCGCAGGTTGCGCTGCAGCGCGACGGCGTAGCCGTCGGGCCGCGCGCGGTGGCTGTCGATGAGGCCGACGCCGATGTTGTAGACGCCCCCGGGGCAGGGGAAGATCCAGCCGTAGCCGGGCTTCAGGCGCCGGTGCCAGAAGACCTCCAGGCGCCCGCGCAGGCCGTGCAGCGCAGGCTCCAGGCCGCCGTGGCGGATGTAGCCGCGCAGTCCCATGGCGCTGGGCGCGCGGCGCTCGCACAGGCCGGCGGCCACCAGCGCCTGCGGCGTGGCGCCAGTGGCGAGCACGACGTGACGCGCGCGCACCTCGCGCGATCCGCGCGCGGCCTGCGGCGGGTTCGCGGTGGTGCCTGCGCCCTCGGCGCCCGCGGCCGACCGATCACCCGCCGCCGCGGGCCCGAAGGCCCGCAGGCGCGCGCCCTCCACGCGCCCGTCGGCGGCGCGCAGCGGCGCCTCGAAGCGCCAGGGCGTCAGCAGCCGCGCGCCGGCGCGCTGAGCGGCGCGCACGAGCACGTGGTCGAGCTCGCGCCGGGGCAGCACCGCCAGCATGCCCGGCACGTCGACATGGCGGCCGCTGGGCGCGACGCAGCGCACGTCGGCCACGCGCAGGGCGAGATCCATCACCTCGTCGTGCACGCCCAGGCGCCGCAGCGCGGCGTGCGCGTCGGGGATCAGGCCGTCGCCGCAGGTCTTGTCGCGCGGGAAGTCGTGCTGGTCGGCCAGCAGCACGTCCACGCCGTGCCGGGCCAGCCACTGCGCGCAGGCGCTGCCGGCCGGGCCGGCGCCGACCACCAGCACCTCGCATCGGTCATCGGCGTGGTGCATGGGCGATGGCGCCGGGCGTTGCGGGATACCGGGACGATCGAGGCCTGCGGCGCTCAGGCGGCGGCCAGCGCCTCGTCCAGCACCTCGACCCAGTGGCGCACCGGCGCGGCCGTGCCCGACTGCAGGTGCTGGATGCAGCCGATGTTGGCCGAGATCACGGTCTCGCCCGCGGCTGGCGCCAGCGCGCTGAGCTTGCGGTCGCGCAGCTGGGTGGCGAGTTCGGGTTGCAGCACGCTGTAGGTGCCGGCCGAGCCGCAGCACAGGTGGCTCTCGCTTGTGGCCAGGCGCACGTCGAAGCCGAGCTCGCGCAGGTGGCTCTCCACCCCGCCGCGCAGCTGCTGGCCGTGCTGCAGCGTGCACGGCGGGTGGAAGATGAGGCGGCCCCGGGGCGCGGAGGGCGCCGCGGTCGCGCCGCCAGGCGCAGCGGCCGTCGCCTGCGTTCCGCCCAGCCGCTCGCGCAGCGCGGGCAGCATCCCGGGCAGCAGTTCGCTAAGGTCGCGCGTGAGCGCGCTGATGCGGCGCGCCTTGTCGGCGTAGGCGGGGTCGTGCGCCAGCGCGTGCCCGTACTCCTTGACCGTGACGCCGCAGCCCGAGGCGTTCATCACGATCGCCTCGAAGCCGCCGTCGGCCCCGGCGCGCTCGACGTGCGGCCACCAGGCGTCGATGTTGCGGCGCATGTCGGCCAGGCCGCCCTCGCTGTCGTTCAGGTGCGAGCGGATCGCCCCGCAGCAGCCGGCGCCGGCGGCGACCACGGCCTGGATGCCGGCGGCATCGAGCACGCGCGCGGTGGCCGCATTGATGTTGGGCAGCATGGCCGGCTGCACGCAGCCGGACAGCATCAGCATCTTGCGCGCGTGCCCGCGCCGGGGCCATTCGTGCGCGCGCACGCCCTGTGTCGCGGGCACCTTGTGCTGCAGCGTGGCCGGCAGCAGCGGGCGCACGGCCTGGCCGAGCTTCATCGCCGGGGCGAAAAGCGGCGAGGTCAGGCCCTCCTTCAGCAGCCAGCGCACGGCGCGCTCGCCGGCCGGGCGCTCGACCTTGCGCTCGACGATGCGCCGGCCGATGTCCACCAGATGGCCGTACTGCACCCCGCTCGGGCAGGTGGTCTCGCAGTTGCGGCAGGTCAGGCAGCGGTCCAGGTGCTGCTGCGTCTTGCGCGTGACGGGCGCGCCCTCCAGCACCTGCTTCATCAGGTAGATGCGCCCGCGCGGCCCGTCGAGCTCGTCGCCGAGCAGCTGGTAGGTCGGGCAGGTGGCGGTGCAGAAGCCGCAGTGCACGCACTTGCGCAGGATGGCCTCGGCCTGCGCGCCGTCGCGCGTGCCTTGGAATTCGGGGGCGAGGGTGGTCTGCATGCGTGGCGAGGTGGCTTGCGATGGGGGCGGGGCGGTGCGGTGCGGCGGGCGGCGACGCTCGGGCTCTCGGTCGCTCAGAGCCCCGGGATCAGCCGCCCGCGGTTGAACAGACCGTCGGGGTCGAAGACCTGCTTGAGCTGGCGGTGGATGCGCGCCAGCGGCTCGGCCAGCGGCGCGGCCGTGCCGCCGTCCAGGGCCGCGCGGTCGCGCACGCGGAAGGCGCTCGCGTGGCCACCGGTTGCCGCGGCGGCCGATTGGATGTGTTCAGCCGCGGCAGCCGTCGAATGGATGTGTTCGGCCGCGGTATCGGCCAGCAGCCAGCGCTGCGCGCCGCCCCACTCGACGAGCAGTTCGCCCGGCAGCGCCAGCGGCGGCGCCACCTGGGGCAGCGACAGGCGCCACAGCGTCGCGCCGGCCTCGACGCGCGAGCGCGCCTGCGTGAACCAGGCGTCGGTGTGGTCGCGCAGGTCGGTCCAGAAGGCGTCGGCCTGATCGGTGTCTGCCGCTTCGCCGCCAAGCTGCCGCGCCGCGGCCTCCACGGCGGCCCGGGCGCCGGCCAGGCGCAGGTGCAGCACGCCGTCGCGCCAGGCGCTCGCGTTCAGCGGCAGCGGCTGGCCGCCCCAGGCGTTGAGGCGCCGCAGCGCCTCGCCCTGGTCGCAGGCGAAGCGCAGCGTGGCGCGCGCCACCGGCTGCGGCAGCACCTTCAGCGAGACCTCGCAGATCACGCCCAGGATGCCCATCGAGCCCGCGAGCAGGCGCGAGACGTCGTAGCCCGCCACGTTCTTCATCACCTGGCCGCCGAAGCTCAGCAACTCGGCGCGCCCATCGAGCATCGTGGCGCCGAGGACGTAGTCCCGCACCCCGCCCACGGCCGCGCGAGCCGGCCCGGCCAGCCCGGCGGCGACCATGCCGCCCACCGTGCCCCCCGGGGCGAAGCGCGGCGGCTCGAAGGGCAGGCACTGGCCGTGCTCGGCGAGCGCGGCCTCCAACTCGGCCAGCGGCGTGCCGGCGCGCACCGTCACGACGAGCTCGCTCGGCTCGTAGGCGCTGATGCCCGCCAGCGGCCGCACGTCCAGCACCTCGCCCTGCGCCTCGCCGCCAAGGAAAGCCTTGGTGCCGCCGCCGGTGATGGCCAGCAGCGTGCGGTCGGCGCGCGCGGCGCGCACGCGCTCGACCAGGGTCTGCAGGGCGGGGTCGGATGCGTTCATGGGGTTCGTCCGGCCGCTGCGGCCGGCGGTGTCGAAGGGATGCCCGCAGCGGCAGGGGCCGTGGCGGGGTCGGCGGCCTGCAACCGCACGCGGCGGTCGCCCACCCGGCGCCTGAAGCCCTCGCTGACGGCAGGCCAGTCGACGAGATCGACCTTCCAGGGCAGGTCGGACTCGACGAAGGCCTCGCGCAAGGCACCCAGCCGCCAGGCGCCGAGTGGCGCATCACCGCCGATGGCCAGGTCGAGGTCGGACCAGGTCCAGGCCTGCCCTGTCGCGCGCGAGCCGAAAGCCCAGACCTCGCGCTCGGGCACGTGCTGCCGAAGGATCGCGCGCACGACCTCCCACTCGTGCGGGGTCAGATCGAGGCCGGCGGGTACCGTCATGGCCGACCCCCTCGTGCGTCGAGCCGGTCGCGCAGCACGCGCACTTCCTCGATGAACTCCGGGATGCAAGCCACGACCTCGAGCGCGATCTCCTCGTCGTAAGTGTGGCTGGTCTTGGCGCGCAGCTCGCGAAAGCGCCGCCAGGCCGGCCAGTCCCCGCGCAGCAGGCCGCGCTCGTTGCCGGTGCGCACGAGATCGGCGAAGGCCATGGCTGCCACCTCGTCGGGTGAGGCCGCCGTGACGCGCAGCCAGCGCCGCAAGGTCTTGTGCGCCAGCTCGTAGGTGAACTCGAAGCGCTGCACCAAGCCGTCGCGGATCTGCGTGTCGCTGCGGTCGAGCGCGTAGCGCGCCCAGCCTTCCTCGAGCCGGGCCAGCGCCTGGCGCAGCGGGCCCAGGTCGAAGACGTCGTCGTCCACTGCCATGTCCGCCTCGGGCTTTCAGGCTCTCAGAACCGTTCCAACTGCGGGAAGGGCAGCAGGCCCTTGCGCACGTGCATCCGGCCGTACTCGGCGCAGCGCGCCAGCGTGGGGATCACCTTGCCCGGGTTCAGCAGGCCGGCGGGGTCGAAGGCGGCCTTCAGTGCGAGCATGGCCTCGCGCTCGGCGGGGCTGAACTGCACGCACATCGAGTTCAGCTTTTCGATCCCCACGCCGTGCTCGCCCGTGACCGTGCCGCCGAGCGCGACGCTGGTCTCCAGGATGTCGGCGCCGAAGAGCTCGCAGCGGTGCAGCTGGTCCGGGTCGTTGGCGTCGAACAGGATCAGCGGGTGCAGGTTGCCGTCGCCGGCGTGGAAGACGTTGGCGCAGCGCAGGCCGTACTTGCGCTCCATCTCCTGGATGGCGAGCAGGATGTCGGCCAGGCGCTTGCGCGGGATGGTCGAGTCCATGCACATGTAGTCGGGGCTGATGCGCCCGCTGGCCGGGAAGGCGTTCTTGCGCCCGCTCCAGAACTTCAGGCGCTGCGCCTCGTCCCGGCTCACCTCCAGGCGCGTGGCGCCGGCGGCGGTCAGCACCGCCTGCATGCGCTCGATCTCCTCGGCCACCTCCTCGGGCGTGCCGTCGCTCTCGCACAGCAGGATGGCCTCGGCATCGAGGTCGTAGCCGGCGTGGACGAAATCCTCGACCGCGGCGGTCATCGGCTTGTCCATCATCTCCAGCCCGGCCGGGATGATGCCGGCGGCGATGATGGCGGCCACGGCGTCGCCGGCGCGGCGCACGTCGTCGAAGCTGGCCATCACGCAGCGCGCCAGGCGCGGCTTGGGCACGAGCTTGACCGTGACCTCGGTCGTCACCGCCAGCATGCCCTCGCTGCCCACCACCACGGCCAGCAGGTCCAGGCCCGGTGCGTCCAGCGCGAGCGAGCCGAAGGTCACCGGCTCGCCCTCGACCGTGTAGCCGCGCACGCGCAGCACGTTGTGCAGCGTCAGGCCGTACTTCAGGCAGTGCACGCCGCCGGAGTTCTCGGCCACATTGCCGCCGATGGTGCAGGCGATCTGGCTGCTCGGGTCGGGCGCGTAGTACAGGCCGTGCGGCGCCGCGGCCTCGCTGATGGCGAGGTTGCGCACGCCGCACTGCACCGTGGCAGTGCGGCTCACCGGGTCCACCGCGAGGATGCGGTTGAACTTGGCCAGCGACAGCGTGACGCCCAGCGCGTGCGGCAGCGCGCCGCCCGACAACCCGGTGCCGGCGCCGCGCGCGACCACCGGGACCGCCAGGCGGTGGCAGGCCTTCAGCACCGCGGCGACCTGGGCCTCGGTCTCGGGCAGGGCCACCACCAGCGGCTGCTGGCGGTAGGCGGTCAGCCCGTCGCATTCATACGGGATGGTGTCCTCGGCCTGCCACAGCAGCGCATGGGCCGGCAGCAGGGGGGCGAGCGCGGCCACGACCTCGCGCTGGCGTGCGGCGCGCTCGGCGGAGGCGGTGGCGGCGGCGGGCAGCGGTGCGTTCATCGCAGGCCTCGGGGGGCAGGGTCGGCGGGAGGGCGGGCCGTCGGGGCGCGCCGGGGCTGTCAATGTAGCCGGGAGCGGCTGCCCGTGCGCCGCCCGGGACGCTGGCGCGGGGTCAACACCGTGTGCACCGCGGTGAGGGTAATCGCCCGGACGGCGCCCGTGGCCCGCGCCGTCAGGCGCTGGTGAAGACCGTCAGCACCCCGGTGTAGCCATAGACGTGGCTGCGCGCGATCTCGCCGGCGGCGAAGAAGCCCACGAGCGGTACGTCGCCGAGCGCGCGCTGCACGATCTTCAGCTCGGCCGAGGGGGCGCCGAAGTGCGGGCCGCCGCGGCCGTTGCAGCTCACGTAGACGGCGCCGAGGATCCGGCGCGCCGCAGTGGGCCTGCCCCCGTCGGCGTCGCCGGCGGGCTCGGCCGCGCTCTCGACCTCCTCGCGGATCTCGCTGCAGATGCGCACCAGGTCGCGGCGCGCGGCCTCGGTGTGGCGCTGGCTGAAGGCCAGGCGCATGCCTGGCGCCACGTGCTCGGCCACGGCCACGGCCTGGCGCGCCGGGTCCAGGCCGATCAGGTGCCGGGCCCGCACGTCGGGCCCGAACTGGCCGCCACGGCCGAGCAGCGCGGCGTCGGCGTCGGTCAGGCCCACGAGCGTGGCGCGCAGTACGGGCATGACCTTGCGCGGGTCCTCGAGGCCGATGCCCAGGTCCTCGAGCAGGCAGGGCAGCGCCGGGCGGCCGTCCAGCGCCAGCACCAGCGGCCCCTCGGCGGCCGTGACCACGCGCTCCGGGCCGACAGGCTGGCAACCCTGGGTGACGCGTGAGACCAGGGCCACGCCGGCGCCGAAGCCCACGCCCGAGAGCCCGCCGTCAAATACGCCCTCGGCGAGCTGCGTGGCGCCCGCGCGCGACGAGACCAGCCCGCCGAAGAGGTAGCCGGTGGCCACGCGCTGGCTCAGCTCGACGACGATCTCGGAGAGGTCGGGCGTCGACGGGTCGGCGTGCACGAGCGCGGTGTGCGCGCCCCCGCCCAGGGGCTGCGTGCCCGAGAAGACCTGGAAGTCGTCCACGGGCAGCGGGCAGAGCATGATCACCAGCGCCGGCTCGTCGAAGTACTCCACGCCGCTGGCGGCCACGCCCACGGCCGCACAACCGGCCCAGCGCACGCCGGGCCAGCGGGTGTGCAACTCATCGTGCAGGGCCTGGGCCTGGGCCGCGTAGTGGTCGCTGAAATAGACGAGCCCGAGGCTCGGCGGCCGGGCCCCGGCCGGGCGGCGCGCGGCCTGCGCATCGACCTGTGCCGCGGCCAGGGCGAGCGCCATGCGCGCGTCCGGGTGGGTCGCGTGGCCGACCAGGAAGCTGTCTTCGTGCAGGGGCGTGTCCAAGGGCGCGCCCGCTCAGCGGCCGCCGCGCGCGGCGGCCTTGGCGCGGGTCTTGCGCGTCGGCGCCGCCGCGGGCGCTGCAGCCGGGGCCGCAGGCGGGCGGGCCGCAGCCGCGTCGGGCTTGACGCGCGTCCCCTCCAGCGCCTGCCCCATCGCGTCGGCCGAGTTGCGCACCAGGGTGCGGGCCATCTGCGCCGCGGACTCGACCGAGCCGTCCTGCATCGCCTTCGTGGCGATCTGCGTGAACTGCTGGGTCAGCGCGTTCCACCACTGGACCGGATCCGCCACGCCCGGCGCCGCCCCGGACGCCGGCCCGGGGTTCGCGCCCTTCGCGGCGGCGGCCTTGCGCCCCCTGGCCCCGGGCGTCGGCCCGGCGGCGGGCGGCGCGGCAGACGGCGCTGCTGCGGCCGGCGAGGGCGCCGGGGCCGGGCCCGGCGCCTCGGGCATGCGGATCTTGAAAGCCTCGGCCAGGTCGGCCACCTGCACGTTCATCGTCTTGAGCGTGCTCAGCGTCATGCGCTGAACTTCCAGCGCCTGGATCGTCGTGCCCAGCATGCGGCCGTTCTGCTCGAGCCAGAACTGCACCGTGCGCAGCTCCTCGATGCGGCGCCCGATCTCGTCCGGGTCCAGCGTCGGCGCCACCCAGTGGGACAGGCCGGGCAGGGCGGCCCCGGAGTTGCGGGCCAGGTCCTGCAGGAACTCGAAGCCCGGGATCATCTTGCCCAGGTCGGGGGATTGGGTCATCGGTCTCTCCTCGTGCGTGCTGCGCCGGTGGACGCACGATAACGGAGATCGCGCCCGCGCTTCAAGCCAAAGGCAACAACACCTCGACCCGGGTGCCCTGGCCCGGGCCGCTGTGCAGGCCCCAGCGCGCACCCACGCGCTGCGCGCGCTCGCGCATGCCGCTCAAGCCCAGCCGTGCGCGCCCGCGCACGGCGGCCGGGTCGAAGCCGGCACCGTCGTCGGTGACGACGAGCTTGAGCGAGCGGCCGGCGCGGTCCAGGCGCATGACGATGCCGCAGGGGCCAGCGTGGCGCACGGCGTTGGACATGGCCTCCTGCGCGATGCGGAAGAGCGCCGTGGCCGCCGCGTCCGGCAGCGCCACCTCGACGCCCCGGCCGTGGCTGAAGACGCAGGTGCAGCCGGTGCGGGTGTCGAAGTCCTCGGCCAGCCAGCGCAGCGCCGGGACGAGGCCGAAGTCGAGCATGGCCGGGCGCATGCGCAAGGCGATCCGTCGGCTGGCCTGAAGCGCGTCGTCCACATGCCGGCGCAAGCCGTCCAGCACCGGGCGCAGGGCCTCGCGGCGACCGGTTTCGGTGGCGAGGCGGTCGATCTCCAGCCCGAGCAGCGTCAGCATCTGGCCGAGTTGGTCGTGCACCTCGCCGGCCAGGCGCCGGCGCTCGTCCTCGATGGCCTGGTTGGCGTGGTCGACCAGTGCCGCCAGATCGTCCCGGGCCTCGACCAGCGCGGCTTCACGGCGCTTCGGGGCCTGGATGTTCTCCATCGTCCCCACCACGCGCAGCGGCGTGCCGTCGGGCGCGCGCTCGCTGACCACGCCGATCCAGCGCACCCAGACCCAGCTCCCTTCGCGCCGCATGACCCGCGCCTCGTAGACGGTACGCGTCAGGCGCTGGCGGCCGCGCCGTTCCAGGCGCGAGCGCAGCACCGGCACGTCCTGCGGATGGATCAAGGGCCTGAACCCGGCCTGGAACTGGGCCCGGTGCTCGGTGCCGTAGCCCAGCATCGCCAGGTAGCGGTCGGAGTACCAGCAGGGGCCGTCGAACTGGCTGACGTCGAAGAAGCCGAGCCGCAGGCCGCGCAGCATCAGCGGCAGGTGCGGGTGGCCCGTCAGGTGGGCGGGCCAGGTCCCCGGCCTCGACGGCCGGGCTGGGCGGGCGGGCGGCCTGGACTCCTCGGGCGGCTGTCTGCGCATGTCGACGTCCTTCTCGGGGTGGGCGGCCCCCGGTCTTTCACGCACAGCGCGCACAGCGCGCACAGCGCGCACAGCGCGCACGTAAGTTTCGCGCCAATCAGTGCCGGTGTCCAGCATTCCCGAACCCTTTTCTTCGGGTCTGCGGGAGTCATCGCGGGGGCCTCTCTGTGGCGCCCGGAAGTCAGCCGAAGCGAGATCGCTGGGAGTGGGCTTCCCAGGCCTCCACCGCCTGAGCAAGGGCGCCGAAAGGCTCGCTGCCATCGGGCAGGCGCCAGAGGGCGTGCAGCGTGCGGCCAGGGGGGAGGGCCAGCGTGCTCCCGCAGCCCGCGCCCACGAGGGCGCCGGTGCGCCCCCGGCGTTGCCGGCACGACCGGGCCAGCGCCTCGGCCAAGCCAGCCACCGGGCCGGCTTCGGCAGCCCGCCGCGGCGCGGGCGTCCCGTCGAGCCACAGGTCGCCTTGGAGCCGGCCCCCGGCCCAGGCTGTCCCCAGCTCGTCGGGCGTCACCACCACCGAGGCGAAGCTGGTGGCCTGCACCGAGCTTGGCGCCACCGTTGCGCTGCCCGGCCTCGCCACGTCGGCGGGCGGCGGTGGCCTGCGCCAGACGCAAGCCAGCGACAGCAGGCGCACGGCGTCCAGCGCAGCCTCCGCGCTGGCGCCGAGGTCGATGTCGCCGGTGACGGCGGCCAGCGCAGGAGCGGCCTGGAGCAGGCTACCTGCCTCGGTACGCACCGGCTCGCAGGGGCCGAGCAGGTCGTCGGCGGGCAGCAGGGGCGGCGCCTCGTCGTCGCGGTCCCCGTCGGCCGGACCGTCGGCGCAGGCCCACAGGTAGGCGCGCGGCAGCGGCGCCATGCACTGCCGCGGGTCGAAGGCGAAGGCGTGGCGCGCCTTGCCTTCGTCCAGCGTCAGCGAGAGTTCCTGCAACTGCGGCGAGAGGAAGTTCCAGTCGTCCAGCACCTGCTGCAGCGTCGTCGCCCGGCCGTGGGCATAGTGGGCCGTAGCGAGGTCGCGCGAGACGACGACGAGCTGGCCGTCGCGCGAGCCGTCCTTCCAGGTGGCGAGTTTCATCGGGGCGGGGTCAGCGGGGGGCGGGTGCCGGTGGCAAGATTGTGGCGTGCGCACGCCTCACGACCCCGGCACCCCGCAGCGGCCGCGCTTGCGCTGGGCCGACGCGGCCTGGGTGCTGCCGCTGGTGCTGGCCGGACATGCGCTCGTGCTCGGCGCCTTGCTGCGGTCCGAGCCGGGGCAGACGGGTGGGGGCTCGGCCTGGACGGCCCTGTTCCTGCCGGCCCCGGCGGCGCCGACGGGGCCGCGCGCGGCCGGCCCTGAGACCGCCGCTCCCCGCGCCGTGCAGGGCGTGACGCCCGGCCCGCCCGCGGCGGCGCCCGGTGTGGCGGGCCC